>JAXMAM010000016.1:0-64020 GCA_046350455.1 Phycisphaerales bacterium
ACAGCAAAGGCAATCTCGTCCGCGTCCACCGCGCCTTCTTCCGCGCTGGCCCGCACCACGCGCACCAGCACGCCCTTGGTGGTGGGAGCGGCCACAGTCACAGCGCCGCGGTCGGCATCCACCGCCAGCATGGGGTGCTGGCTGCTGGCCACCAGGGCTGCCAAGGCAGCAGCCTCGGGAGCAAAGGACAGGTTGTCGCGCTCGGTGATGCCCATGGGCAGCGCAGGCATCTCCTGCTCCACGGGCCACTCTGCCACCAGGCCGGTGCGCATGCGCTCCTCGCCGCGCTCGCCAGCCAGCAGGCCGCACGCCACCCGGTGGGCGGGGGTGCGCCCCAGGACAAAGGTGGTGGAGTTCAGCCCCAGCGCGCTCAAGAGCTTGTCTTCTGGCGCAGGCGGCAGGTGCACCGCGCGCACGACGACGCCGGAGGATGGCAGCACCACCACGCGGCGGGCTGCCAGGAGCTCGTCGGTCCACGCGGACGCACCGCCCTCAGACGTGCTGAAGTGCCGGGTGGCCAGCACCTCCAGTCCCTGCATGGACTTCTTGGCCACCAGGCACTGGTAGCCCTCTTGATCTGGGCAGAACACAGCCACCACCCGGGGATCGGCTGCGGGGCGGTTGGCGTTTCGGTTGGCTCGCGTGCTGCTGCGGATCACGTCGTGACACCTTTTCGGCGTTATTGCTCGCGGTAGGACAGGATGCGGGCGGGCAGTTCAGAACGATCCACCACCGCTTCGATTTCAACTTCTGCGCCAGTGCTCCGGGATCGGCCGCGAGAGTTCACGGTATAGACGCTGCTGGTGACATCAAATTGCTGTGCCAGGGCTGCCAGCGTGGCATTGTTCATGCCGCTGATGCCTGCCAGGTCCGCCAGGCTGGTGATGCCCTCCTGCTTGGCCTTCCGGCGGCTGATGATGGCATCTGCCAGCCGGCTGTCGATGTTCAGGATCTCCTTGAGGAGGGGGGCAGAGGCGGTGTTCAGGTTGATCCGGCCAGGCATGGGCTGGCTGTAGTCCTCGGTGGTGGTCTCCCGGAGCACCGCCCGCAGCTGCTGGGGGGTCAGGTCCTTCACCGTGCTGGAGTTGCCAGCGCTCCCAGAGCTGCCTGCGCTGGACCGGCCGCTCGTGGAGCCGCGGTTCTGGTTGGAGCTTCCCTTGCTGCTGCCCTGCTGCGACTGCTGGCCGGAAGTGCCGCCGCTCACCTGGCTGAGGGGAGTCACCAGGAGGTTCTCCACCCGGACGTTGCTCTGCCTGCCAAACTGCTGAAGCGCCTTGGCCTGCGCCTCGTCCACGCCAGTGCGATTGATCAGGTCCTCCAGCGTGGCGCTCTGCAGCCGCAGGCGCTCCTGGCCGCTCAGTGAGAACTTGCTCTGCTTGCTGCTGGCGGTCAGGTACTGCGACCAGCCTGCATCCAGCTTGCCGTCTGGCTTGTCGTCGGGTGGGGTGCGGCTGCCATCGTCCTCGTTTGGGTCCAGGCGGCCATTCAGGTTCCAGTCCTCGCCGCGCGCATACTCAGGCCACGCGCCAGCCACCAGCTCCAGCTCTGCAAAGCTGCGGAAGTTGGCGTTGCGCGGGTGGTATCCAGCAGCGCGGTTGTCGTAGTAGTCGCGCTCGGCGCCCAGGCCCTCCACCTCGTTGTTGGAGTCCTTCCAGTCAAAGATGGCGTCCACCACGTCTGGCGTCATGTGGTCCAGCGTCAGCAGCTGCGCCTTGTTGGCGCGGTTGATGTTCAGCTTGGCGGCCTCGTCGCGCGGGCCTGCCCACTCCACGCCATCGTTGTAGTGGCGGATGTCCCAGGATCCAGATTCCGTCTCGCCCGAGGCGTACGACTCCATGTCGCGCACCACGGCCATGGGATCATCCACGTTGGGGTACTCATGGTAGTACTCCATGATGGAGATCATCTGCTCCAGCCCAGCGCGGGCCGCCCAGCGCGCCTCCACGCGGGCCAGCGCTTCGCGCCCCAGCACCGCCTGGCGGAACGTCACAATCTGCGTGGCTGCCACCAGCACCGCAGCGATCGCCACAGCCCAGATGACCACCACAATGACGCTGCCGCGGCGGTTGCTCATCGGCGGCCTCCGGTGCGTCCGCCACCTGCTGCGGGCGGTGGCATCGAACCTCTGCCGCCCGACGCGCCAGGGCCACCACCGCCGGGCCGCCCACCACCCTGGCCGCCTGTAGCTGGGCCACCAGGCACGGTCACGCCGCCGCCGCCGACGGATGGATTGCCAACGTTGACACCACCACCGCCAGACAACCCAGCGCCTGGAACCGCGCCGTTGCTCACAGCTCCGCTGCCGTCTGTTGCAGCGCCGGTGCCGTCATCCTTGGGTTCTTCCGACTTGGGTGGCACCACGCGGTCCAGCGCCACCATGGTGGAGAGCGTGACTTCCGGCGTCATCCGAGTTGGTTCGCCACCCAGCGGCGCGCCGGTGGCTGTCACCGTCACGCGCACCAGCTTGGGTATGCCGTCGTAGTCCGAGTCCCACTCCTCCATCCAGGCGCCATCGCCCTTGCTGGCCTCGATGCGCAGTCCGACGATCCCATCCGCCACGGGCTCGGCCATGCCGCCACCATCGGGCACGTCGTCTGGAACGGGATCGCGCCGGCGCCACAGCGCTGCGCCCAGCTCGTCATCCTCCACGCGATACGCCGTCTCGTACTCCAGCCCCTCGCCCTGGTACTCGATGGTGCGGATAGGCCGCAGCGAAGAGTTGAACACCAGCAGCTCGCTGCGGTCGTAGCCGCGCGACCGGGTGTTGCGCTGCGTGAGCAGGAAGCGGCAGTCAAAGAGATCGTCGCTGCGCAGCGTGCTGGCCAAGTCGGTGCGCACCGCCTCGATGGCCGTGGCTGCACGCTGGTACGCCTCCACGCGGTCGCGCGACAGGTTGCGCGCCTTGCCAAGCTGGCTGAGCGCCATCGTCACAGCGGCCAGCACCATGGCTGCGATGATGCCCGCGATCACCAACTCGATGAGCGTGAACGCGCGGCGCTGGCGTGCCATGGGGATGTCACTGCCGCTGGTCTTCATAGCGCTTCTGCCGATCAATGGGGGTTGTTGGTGCGCGGTCTGGCTCCTCGTCGTCGGTGAGGCGCGGCGCCATCAGCGTGTCAATCACGTAGGCGTGCTCTCGATCGTCCAGCACTGTGGCCACCACGCGATACGGATCACCCAGGCCCTGCTTGGTCACATCCACGCGCCACGACCAGCGCTCGAACGGGACGTCAAAGTGGCCATCGGATGCGCGCGTGGTCTGCCAGTCCACGGGCCCCACGCTCAGCACTTCGTTCAGCAGTCCGTCCAGCAGGGTGGCCGCCACCACTTCGCGCTCTGCGCGCTGCTGCATGGCCAGCGATCGCTCTGCCAGGCTGATGATGGCTGCCAGACCAATGCCCAGGATGGTGCCGCCCACGATCACGTCCAGCAGCGCCCAGCCGCGGCGAACTGCCACCGCCCTGCGCAGGCGCGCTGGACCACGGACAAACGGCGCGCGCGTCACCATGGCTCCTGATCCCTTCCGGCGCGGTCCAGGTCAATGGGTCCACGCACCAGGGGCGCCTCGCGATCTGCATCCGCGCGCACCACGCTGGGGCTGCCAGGCGGCAGGATGAGCGTGGCATCCACGCCGCTGCCCACCAGGTGCATCTCGATCTTTGGCCGCTGCGCGCCGGGCACGCTGGCGATCATGAACTCGTCGGTGCGGCGCGGCTGGTCGTTCACGCGCACATCCACCACGCTCACCTCGTCGGGCAGCACCACGGGCGCTGCAAAACGGTCAGGGCGCCAGTCTGGCGCTGCATCCGGCTCAGATGGATTGATGTCCATCACCAGCAGCTGGATGCGGCCTGTGGCGGGGTCGCGCCAGATGCCCACCTGCTGGCTGCTCATGGACTCACGGTAGGCGAACAGGCGCATGATCTCCGCCACGCGGTCCACGGCGATGTCCGCCTCCTGCCGCGCCGTGCTCATGAAGCGCGGCACCACCGCCACCGCGGCGATGGCAAGCACCACCATCACCACGAGCAGTTCGATGATGGTGAAGCCGCGGGTGCGCACAGGTGGTTCACTTCCTAGCGCCGGCCACGATGTCTGCGTTGTCGGCTTCGCCGCCGCCCTGGCCATCAGCGCCAAAGCTGTAGACATCGAAGTCGGCGTTCACTTCGCCTGGCACGCGGATCTGGTAGGGGTTGCCCCACGGGTCGTTCAGCTGGCTCTGGTTCAGCAGCGCGTCGGAGCCCTCGGTCAACTGCGACAGCTGGAAGTCGCTGGGCAGCGTGTCCCAGCCCTCGCGGGTCATGTACATGCGCACCTGCTGGGCGATGGTCTCGGTGTCGCTCTTGGCCACGCGCACCTTGGAGAAGCCGATCCAGTGCGTCACGCGCGGCACCACCAGCGCAGCCAGGATGGCCATGATGGTCACAGCGACGATGAGCTCAATGAGGCTGAATGCCCTGCGGAGGTTGCGGCGGAGGTGTGTGGTCTGCGTCTTCTTCATCTTGGCTTTCCTTGTGACGAGTCCGGAAGTGGCGGGGTTCGCCCCCATCTACAACGCGCAGCCTTGGGTCTGACTGCCTGCTGGGGACAGCAATTTGTATCGGCTCTGCCCGGTTCTGGCTATCGGAACTGGCGTTCTTCTGCGGATTAGCCGCCGCCCAGGGCCTTCTGCATGTCCAGGAGGGGCAGCAGGATTCCCATGAGCACAAACGCAGCCGCCAGCGCCATGATCACCAGCAGGATGGGGGGCAGCGCCTTGGTGAAGATCTTGAGCGAATTGTTCACCTGCCGGTCGAAGGCGCCCGCTGCGTGGAGCAGCATGGTCTCCAGGCGGCCGCTCTTTTCGCCAATGTTCACAATCTGCACCAGGAGCGGCGGGAAGAATCCGCACCGTTCCAGGGGCTCAGCCAGGCTCTGGCCAGTGGTCACCTTCTCCTGCACGCCGTCCACAGCGTCCATCAGGATGGTGTTGCCCAGGGTGTCGCGCACGATGCGCAGGGCCTGCAGGATGGGCAGGCCAGCAGACACCAGCGTGCCCAGGGTGCGGGTGAAGCGGGCCACGGCCACGTCGCGCAGCAGCGGGCCCAGGAAGGGGGTGCGCAGCAGCACCAGGTCAATCTTGCGGCGGTTGGAGGGCACATCCGCCCACTGCCGGAACATGATGAAGCCCACGGTTCCAACCACCAGCACAGCCCACCACCAGGAGCCCATGAAGCCAGCAAAGGCAAGCAGCACCTTGGTGGGGAAGGGCAGCTCCATGTTGGCCTGGCCCATGACCGGCGCCAGCAGCTTGGGCAGCAGGAAGGTGACCAGCACGATGATGCTGGCGCCGATGAACCCGGCCACAATCATGGGATAGACCGTGGCGCCGATCAGCTCGCGGCGCAGCTCCACGCTGCGGTCCAGCAGATCTGCCAGCTGGTGCATCACCTCGCTGGTGCGGCCGCTGGCGTCTGCCGCGCGCACCATGCCCACGATCATCTCGTCGAAGGGCTTGCCGTACTCCTCCATGGCTTCGTGCAGCGGGCGGCCCGCCTCCACGCGGTCGATGAGGAAGTCCAGGATGACAGGCTGCGCGCTGCCGCTGGCCTGCCGACGCGTGGTCTTGAGCGCGTTCAGGAGCGGCAGGCCTGCTTCCAGTGCGGTGGCCAATTCTCGCACCAGGTTGGCCAGCTCCGTGCGCGGGATGCTGGGGCGGCCCGTGCTGCGCATGACCGTCACGCGGAACCAGCCGCCAAAGTCGTCGCTGATGCTGGGGTTGCCGCCGGTGCCGGCCACCAGTCCGCTGGTGGCGGCGCGTGCGCGCGCGGATTCGCCAGCGCTGGGGCGGGCCTCTGTCTCGTCCACAGTCTGGTCCAGCGCCACTGGCACCAGCCCGCGCGCCTGCAGGGTGCGCAGCGCAGAAGCGCGGTCAGGCGCCACCAGCACGCCAACTGACGTGCTTCCCTGGCGGTCAATGGACTGATGCTTGTAGCTGGGCACGGCTCAGATCACCCGTCGTCAATGTCCTGCGTGGCGCGCAGCACTTCCTCCACCGTGGTCATTCCAGCGATGGCCTTGTTCATGCCGTCGTCGCGCATGGTGGTGAAGTCCGACTCCACCAGCTTGCGCAGCTCCAGCGAGTTCAGGTTCTTGCTGATGCCGTCGCGCAGGCGTGCGTTGATGCGGGCGATCTCGTAGAAGCCCATTCGGCCGCGGAATCCGCTCCCGTTGCACTTCTCGCAGCCAGCGCCGCGCGTCACCATGCCGCCGAAGCGCTCGCGCTCCTCGGGCGTGATGCGCACAGCCACGTCCTCTTCCATGGGCACCTTGTGCGCGCACTCCTTGCACACGCGGCGGCCCAGGCGCTGCGCCAGCAGGCCTTCCAGCACGCTGGCGATCAGGAACGGCTCTGCGCCCATGTCCACCAGGCGTCCCACGGACGAGATGGAGTCGTTGGTGTGCAGCGTGCTGAACAGCAGGTGGCCGGTGAGCGCGCTGCGGATGGCGATGTCCACTGTCTCGTTGTCGCGAATTTCGCCCACGAAGATCACATCCGGGTCCTGGCGCAGGATGCTGCGCAGGCCGGTGGCAAAGGTCAGGCCGCGCTTGGGATTCACCGGAATCTGGTTGATGCCGCTGAGCTCGTACTCGACGGGATCCTCGATGGTGATGATCTTCTTGCGCGGGTCGTACAGCTTGTTGAGGCACGCGTACAGCGTGGTGGTCTTGCCGCTACCAGTTGGGCCCGTCACCAGCACCATGCCGTGCGGCTTCTGGATCAGCTTGTCCATGGTGCCGCGCATGCGCTCGTTCATGCCCAGGCTCACCAGGTCCAGCGGCAGCGCGCTCTTGTCCAGGATGCGCATCACCACGCTTTCGCCGTACACGGTTGGCACGGTGCTCACGCGGATGTCCACCTTGCGCCCTTCAAACCGCAGCGTGATGTGGCCGTCCTGCGGCACATAGCGCTCTGCGATGTTCATGTGCGCCATGATCTTCACGCGGCCGATGAGCGCAGGCTGCAGATGCTTGGGCGGCGACGGCTGCTCCACCAGCACGCCGTCAATGCGGTACTTCACCTTCAGCTCTGTCTCGAAGGGCTCCAGGTGGATGTCGCTGGTACGGTTCTGGATGGCCTCCAGGATGATCAGGTTCACCAGGTTGATCAGCGTGGGCTGCTCGGCCATCCGGTGGACGTCGTCCGCCTCGATGGCGTCCAGATTGTGCTCGATCTCGCCGCCCTTGAGCTCGCTGTCTTCTGCCAGGCTTTCAGCCATGCGCGCAGCGGTGGTGCCATACACGCGGCGCATCAGCTCGCTGAACATCTGGGGTTCAAGCCCCAGGCGCACCACTGGCATGCCGGCCAGCATGGCGGTCTCGTCCACCGCTGCAAAATCCAGCGGGTCCACCATGGCCACGTGCAGGCGTCCGCGCTCCACGCGCAGCGGCACCACGCGCAGGCGCACGGCCATGTCCGGCGCCACGCGCTGCGCAGCGGCGGCATCAGACTCAGGCACCTGGTCAGACCACGCGATGCCAAGCGCCTTGCAGCGCTCGCGCAGCGGGGCGTCGGCCGAGGCGGCTGCAAAGCCGTCTGCTGCCGAAGGGGTTGCCTGCACGTCCTGATCCATCGCGTCAGCCTCCAATGCTCATGTCTGCCATTCCATCGGTCCTACAGCTCGGCCAGCGTCACTTGCCGCTGCCGCCGCCGCCAGAACCGCCACCCGTGCTGCCACCACCGTTGGCTGGCGGGGCGGGCTGGTTGCCAGACTGGCCGCCGCCCGGAGCACCGCTTGGAGCACCGCCTGCAGCGCCACGCGGATCGCGCCGTCCCTCGCGGGGTGCGCGGCCCTTGCCACGGGCGCCATCGCGCGTGGAGTTGGAGGGCGCTGCAGTGCTCACCTGCTCCTGGCCAAAGGTGGGCTGGTTCTTGGCGTCCGGATCCTTGGGGCGAACAGCAGACGGATCCAGCTTGGCGCCACCTGGCAGCATGGGCTGCTGCTCGGGGGTCAGGATGGCCATCAGCCGCACACGGTATGGCTCGCCCATTTGCTCGCGCTCGGCGCGCATCTTCACGATGGGGTCTGCGTTGTTGGCAGACTGCGGGGTGGGCTGTGGGCGCTGGCCACCGTTGGCCTTCTTCTCCATGGTCCACTGCAGCTTGCGGCGCGGGATCTTTGGCTCCTCGTCGCGCAGCATCTGATAGAAGCGCTGGTTGTAGTCGTCGGAGGCCTTCTCCAGATCGGCGCGCAGCTCCTTGATCTGGGTGATCTGCTCTGGGGTGAGCGTCTCGATCTGCAGCGCCTGGTCAATCAGCGTGAGCACCGGGTGCGGGCGGAATGCGTCCTTGTAGCCCGTCTCCATGGCCAGCCGGCGGAACTCCTCGCCGCGTTCGCCGCCCAGCGCCTGGGCGATGTTGGCCACGCCTTCTTCGTTGGTGTTGCGCACCAGGATGCGCAGCTGCATGATGCTGTCCTGGATGTCCTGGGCCTTGCTGAAGTCCTGTGTTTGCAGGGCATTGCTGACATCGCCCTCCAGGCGAGCGATGTTGGACATGCGGTTGACCAGCGCCTGGTCCAGCGCCACCTCGTAGGTGTCCAGCACGGGCCGCACTGCGTCCTGCTCTGCTGGCGAAAGCTGCATGCGGTTCATCAGGAGCCACACATCCACGCTCTCGCCGCTCAGCTCGCCTTCATGGAGCTGGCGTTCGCGGCGCAGCGCGCGCTCGAACTTGGGCCACAGCTCCTGCTGCTGCGGGCCCAGCTGGCTCTTCAGGCTGGCCACAAAGCGCTCGAAGATCTGCTGCTTCTCCTGGCGCCACTGCGCGTGCTTCTCCATGACCTTGGCCAGCACCACGTCGCCAGGGCCGCTGGCGTTGCCGGACTTGGCCGCCTCGATGGCAGCCTGCTTCATGCGCTCCTTGGTGGCCTCAGCGCCGCTCATGAAGGCGGTGGAGTAGTCCTCCACCAGCGCTTCCACGATGGGGCGCTGCCACTCCTCCAGCTGCAGGATCTGCGTGATGAGCGTCAGATCGCGCTGCATGATGTCCGGCTGAAACGACTCGCCAAACGCAGTGCGGCTGCCAAGCTGCGCATGGGCGGCCTGGGTGAGCCCCACAGAGGCCGCCAGCGCCGCGGCTGCAAGCAGCGAACGAAGCGGGCGGTGGAAGGCGCGGGCGAAGAGGGATGGGGTGGTCATGGCAACTCCAGAATGCAGCGCTGGGCGCGCGCAGGGGTCCTATTCCAACGCACGAAAGCGTGAACTATCGCAGGCAATCGGATGGGACGCGAACGAACCCCAGCAGTTCGTGTGATCCATGCCTGATAACTCTTTCTGGACCACCGCTCAGACTGTTGATGCGGCATGAAGGGGGGTGGTCTGGCGGGCGCCAGTTGCGCGCCGCTCGTCCCAGCCCAGACGGGCTGTGCGCGGCTCAGCCCGGGCGTGTGGTCCGCTTCTCGATCCGCTTCTCTGGCTTGGCCACCACCAGGCGTTGCACAAAGATGCCCGGGGTGTGAATGGCGTCTGGGTCCAGCTGGCCCACCTCCACCAGTTCCTCCACCTGGGCCACGGTGACCTTGCCACAGGTGGCGGCCATGGGATTGAAGTTGCGCGCGGTGTGGCGGAAGATCAGGTTGCCAGCGCGGTCCGCCTTCCAGGCGTGCACCAGCGCCAGATCCGCGCGGATTCCGCGCTCCATGACGTAGGTCTCGCCGTCAAACTCTGCGTGGGGCTTGCCTTCAGCCACCGTGGTCCCAACACCCGTCTTGGTGTAGAAGCCAGCAATTCCAGCGCCACCAGCGCGCATGCGCTCGGCCAGCGTGCCCTGCGGCGAGAACTCCACCACCAGCTCGCCGCTCATGAACTGCCGCTCAAACTCTGCGTTCTCACCCACGTAGCTGGAGACCATCTTGCGGATCTGGCGCGTGGCCAGCAAGAGGCCAAGGCCCCAGTCATCCACGCCAGCGTTGTTGCTCACGCAGGTGAGGTTGCGCACGCCGGTGTCGCGCAGGGCTTGGATGAGGGCGTCTGGAATGCCGCAGAGGCCAAAGCCGCCCACGGCCACGGTCATGCCGTCAAAGGTGAGGCCTTGCAGGGCGTCCTGGGCTGTTCGGTAGACCTTGTCCACACTCATGGGCCGCGCAGTGTACGGGCAGGCGCGTAGCCTTCATCCTCTGTGTCACCCCGCACGCGCGCCCTCTTTCTGGCCCTTTTGCTGCTGCTGACCGCAGTGCCTGACACCATGGCGGTGCCAGTGCTGCGGGAGCTGCTGGTGGAGCGCTACGGCGTGCGGCCGCAGGGTGCGCAGGTGTTCATGGCCATCAACCTGGTGGGTGCAGCGGCTGCTGTGCCGCTGCTGATCTGGGCCCGGCCCCGATTCAGCGCCGTGGGACTGCTGGTGGCGGCTTCGCTGGCAGACACAGCGCTCCTCCTGCTTCTGGCAGCACCGGTGGGGTTCACAGCCTCGCTGGTGCTGCGAGCCATGGAGGGAGTCACAGACGTCATGGTCTTTGCCATGCTGTTTGACATCGTGCGGCGGGCCAGCGGCACCCATGCGGCCCGCGGCATGGGCATGGCCAGCACGCCGCTCCTCCTGGGCCTGGGTGCAGGCGCTGTGCTGGGTGGCGTGGCGGCTGGCCGCATGGAAGGCGATGCCAACCAGGTGGCCTACGCAGTCTTTGGCGCCAGCGCTGCGTTCAGTGGACTGGTGGCGCTCCTGGCAGCGGTGGCGTGGGGGCCGCTCAGCCGGCTTGGGCCAGAGGCGCCCCCGGTGGAGCCCGCCTCGCCGGCTGCAGCGGGTGCGCTGGGCGACCGGCCACGCCCGCTGGCGTGGAGCTGCGCCATGGCGTTCTCTGACCGGGCCACAGGTGGGCTGATCACCGGCACGTTGCCGCTGGTGCTGGCGCAGGTGCTGGGCTACACGCGGCAGGAGCGCGGCTGGCTGCTGGGGCTGCCGCTCCTCCTCATGGCGGTGGGCACTGGTCCGGCTGGCGCGCTGTGCGACCGCTGGGGCTCGCTGCGCCTGCGCTTGGTGGCAGGGCTGCTGTACGCAGGGGCGTTCGCAGCCATTCCGCTGGCAGGGTCTGCGCACGGGTGGCTGGCGGTGGTCATGGTGGCCGTGGGCCTGAGCGGTTCGGTCATGTTCGCCAGCTCGCTGGCGCTGGCCGCGCAGGCAGGGCGGGGCGCTGTGGGCCTGGGCGCGTTCCGCGCCTCTGGAGACCTGGGCTTCTTTGCCGGCACCACGCTCAGCATCGTCATGCTGAGCGCTGGCGACGAAGCCGAGCCCACCTTTGCGCAATACGCGCGTGTGATCGTGGTGTTTGCGCTGGGCCACGCGGCCATCACCGCCACGCTGGCTGCGTTGGCGTGGCGGCAGCGGCTTGCAGGCCGTGCTGCAGCGCGCGCGCTCAGGTGAGTGCGCAGGCTCAGTTGACGCTGGCCACGCCCAGGCGCTCGTCCACAGCCTGGCCAGGGTGGTGCACGCCTTCCAGCGCCAGCTTGATCTTCTCAAGCGCGCGGTTCTGGATCTGGCGCACCCGCTCCTTGGTCACGCCGATGAGCTGACCCACCTGCTCCAGCGTCAGCTGCGGGGCGTCCTGGGGCTGATCCAGCCCAAAACGGTGCACAATCACAGCGCGCTCGATGTCGTTCAGCTCTGCGCGGTTGCTTTCCACAATGTGCCGAACCTCTGCAGCGCTCTCCTTGGCGTGCTGCTCGCGCACCGTCTCCAGATGGTTGCTCTTCTCCATGGCGGGGTCGAACTCCGCTGGGAAGCGCTGCCGGTGCTTGGCCAGCTTCAGGCCGTGGCGGCTGAACGCCTTCAGGATGGCGCGGCACGCATAGGTGCTGAACTTGAATCCGCGCGCGCAGTCAAACTTGTCCACGCTGCGCATGAGGGCCATGTTGCCCTCGCTGATCAGGTCGCCAAAATCGCTCTCGTTCAGGCGCACGCGCTTGGCCATGGCCAGCACCAGCGCCAGGTTGGTCTCTGCGATCTGCTCGCGGTAGCGGCGGGCCGTGCGGTACCAGCGCAGCATCTCGCGCGCAGTGCCTTCATCTGGCGTGCGGCCGCCCAGCTGGTCCTGCAGCGTGCGCACGCGGTAGCGGGCAAAGTTGTACTGCATGAACAGCACCCGCTCTTCCGCGGCGGTCAGGAGCACGCTGTCGTGCTTGCGCGCGGTGCCGTTCTTGCTGCCAAAGTCATCCATCAGCGGGCGATACCACGTGACGTCGGGCCGCCGCACAGGCGGGGCCTGGTCGTAGATGCGCCGCTCCGCGCCAGGGCGGGCGAAGTCCTCATGTGGCATGTAGTCCACTGGGCCAGCCATGATCTCGGCCAGCAGCTGCTCCTCAAACGGCGTGAACAGCACGCGCACAGGGCCGTGGCCGGCCTCTGTCCGAGTGTCTGGCTTGGACTCCATCTGGACCGCGCGCACCGCTGGATTCAGGCGGCGCTTCACCCGGTCTAGGGGGGAATCTCGTCCGATGAGATTGTTGGCAAAGCCGCTCATGGCGTCTCCTGGAGGGGTAGGAGTCCTGAGGGCCCGCTGGGGGTTCCGACTTCGCGGAGAACCCCAACGGGCCCATCGCACCCCGCTATACGCCAGCCGACCGATATTCGTTCAAAGAAGATTGAAACGGGCGACAAGAATTCAGCGATGTGGACGCTCCGCGAAAGACAGCACCCGCCGAACGAGGCGGGTGTGTGTATTATTGGACATTCTGGGGCCCGGCGTGTTGCCGGCAGCCTGGGCAGGTCCTGCGGTTTACTCAGGGGTGCCGCTGGAGCGGTCGTACACCCAGGTGTCCACCGCGCGAGGGAAGTCCAGGACTTCGCCAGCCTTGAAGAACAGGCTCAGTTCGCGGGCCGCTGCTTCTGGGCCGTCCGAGCCGTGGATGAGGTTGAAGCTGTTGCTGACGCCAAAGTCACCGCGGATGGTGCCGGCTGCAGCCTTGCTGCCAAAGGTAGCGCCCATCATGTTGCGGCAGATGGTGATGGCGCCGATCCCGCGGACGGCCAGCACCAGCACCGGGGCGCTGGTCATGAAGCGCACCAGACCGGGGTAGAAAGGCTTGGAAACGTGGTCCTTGTAGTGCTGGGCAGCCAGTTCCTGGCTGATCTGCATGAGCTTGCAGCCCACCACCTGGAGGCCCTTGTCCTCAAAGCGGGACAGGATGCGGCCCATGAGTCCGCGCTGAACGGCGTCTGGCTTCAGGATGATCAGGGTGGTTTCCATCGCAGTGCTCCAAGGGGGGTGAAGGGGCAAGATGGTAGCGAATCTGCATGAAATGCGTGGGGTTTTTCGATGTTGCGCTAGAGTGCTCCCCCCTCCTCCCCGCACCCGTTGGTCCGGGAAGGCTGGTCCCCGAGCCGTACGAGGAACCCATGGCTGCCAAGGACGCTGCCCTGCTGGAGATGCCTGCCAAGAAGCCCGCCAACGCCAAGAAGCCAGCCAGGCAAGCGGCCACTGCAGAGCAGATGGCCACCCGGCAGCGCGACATCAGCGTCAGCGAGTTCTTTGCCAAGAACCGCCACCTGCTGGGCTTTGACAACCCGCGCAAGGCGCTGCTGACCACCGTGAAGGAGGCGGTGGACAACTCGCTTGATGCGTGCGAGGAAGCCGGCATCCTGCCAGAGCTGGCGGTCATCATCGAGGACCTGCAGCCAGATCGCCCAGCCACGGCCAAGAGCAGTCGCTACCGCGTGACGGTGGTGGACAACGGCCCAGGCATCGTGCGCAAGCAGGTGGAGAACATCTTTGGACGCCTGCTCTACGGCAGCAAGTTCCACCGGCTGAAGATGAGCCGCGGGCAGCAGGGCATCGGCATCAGCGCAGCAGGCATGTACGGGCTGATCACCACCGGTCGGCCCATGATCATCCACACCAAGCCTGGTCCCAAGGTGGCCGCTCACCACATCGAGCTGGCCATGAACACCAAGACCAACCGTGCAGAGGTCACGGTGGACAAGGAGACCAAGGACTTCCCACCAGAGCGCTTCCGCAAGCTCAGCGCTGGCACGCGCGCGCTGGCAGGCGAGGGCGGGTTCCTGTGCGCCGAGGTCTTTGTCACCGGCACCAGCGTGACCATCGAGCTGGATGGCCGGTACCAGAAGGGCCGCGGCTCGGTGGATGAGTTCCTGGAGCTGACGGCCATCGCCAATCCGCACGCCAAGATCGTGTTCGTGCCGCCCACCCGGGTGTCTGCGGATGACGACGGCGACGCGCCCGTCCTGGCCGAGGCCGAAGCGCAGGCCGCTGCGGCCGCCACGGTGACCACCGAGACCAACGGCGTCATCGTGTTCCCGCGCGCCGTGCAGGAGCTTCCACCAGAGACGCGTGAGATCCAGCCACACCCCAAGGGCATCGAGCTGGGCATCCTGCTGCAGATGCTGAAGGACTACGAGCTGGCAGAGCCTGGTGGCACGCTCTACACCTTCCTGCAGGAGCGGTTCTGCCGCGTGTCGGCGGCCACTGCAGGCAGCATGTGCCAGGCGGTGGGCGTGACCAGCCGCACCAAGGTGCGGGACGTGGAGCCACCGGTGGCAGAGAAGCTCTACCAGCAGTTCCAGGAAGCCAAGCTGGCGCCACCACCCACAGACTGCCTGGCGCCCATCGGCGTGCGCCAGCTCCTGGCCGGCATGCTGAAGGGCGTGCGCGCGGAGTTCTACGCAGCCAGCAGCCGCCAGGCAGAGGTCTACCGCGGCCGGCCCTTCCAGATTGAAGCGGCCATCGCCTTTGGTGGCGAGCTGGGCGCAGACGAGCCAGCGCGCGTGATCCGCTTTGCCAACCGCGTGCCGCTGCTCTTCCAGCAGAGCGCGTGCAGCAGCTTCAAGGCGGTGGTGGAGACCAGCTGGAAGAACTACAACCTGGCGCAGCCGCGCGGCAGCCTTCCGGTGGGGCCGCTGGTGATCATGATCCACATGGCCAGCGTGTGGGTGCCCTTCACCAGCGAGAGCAAGGAAGCCATCGCCGACTACGACGAGATCCGCAAGGAGATGAAGCTGGCGCTCATGGAGTGCGGCCGCAAGCTGGGCACGTACCTCCGCAAGCGCCTGAAGATGCGCCGCGAGAGCGAGCGCCGCGACGTGTTCGAGCGGTACATCGGCGAGATCGCCAAGGCCATCAACGCCATCAACGGCACAGACGCCAAGAAGCTGTTCGACGCCCTGCACAAGCAGGCCAAGGCGCGCACCGCTGTGGCAGACCAGCTGCTGGACGAGGACGGCAAGGTGGTCAAGGACGAACCCATGGATGAAGAGGGCGTGATCGTGGTGCCTGATGCGGTCCCAGCGCTGCTCACGGGTGGCGCGCCGCCCAGCGCAGCTCCGGCAGCCGCTGCACCTGCTGGCAAGAAGCGCCGCTCAGCGGGCGCCAAGTCAGGCGCCAAGTCAGGCACCAAGGCTGGCTCCAAGGCCGGCTCCAAGGACGGCCCCAAGCTCTTCTGATCACTCTGGCATTACGAGGCATTTCCCACCATGGCCAAGCGCAGCACCGCACGCACGCCCTCACGCTCCATGAAGGAGCGCGACGCAGCCACCACCAAGAAGATCGTCGAGCTGGTCACCCAGGTCTCGCGCACCGCTCTGGCCGGCAAGGAGCCGCAGCTTGAGATCCCCACGCGCACCAAGAGCAACACGCTCTGGAACAAGAAGCGCGGCATCCTGGAGATGGGCGACGGCACCGCCGCTCGGCCGCTCTTCGACCTGAAGACCGCCAAGCAGTTCATGCAGACCATGCTGCATTCGTCCACCATCAAGGACCTGATCGAGGCGCAGAAGACCAGCAGCCTCCGCGGTGTCTTCTACAAGGCCAAGCACACGGTGGCTGGCACGCGCGAGAACACCTTTGACACGCAGGACGAAAGCGATCCCATCCTGGAGGATCTGGAGGTGGCGCTGGGCGCGCTGCGCGAGGAGCTGCACATCTTTGCAGAGAACCGCGGATCCATGGTGGGGAACATCACCATCGTGGACAAGGGCGACGAGATTGACTGCCGCCGCATGGGCTCAGGTGGCTATGCGCTGCCCAGCATCGTGGAGCCGGATGTCATCCAGTTCAAGAAGTGCGAGGCCAAGTTCGTGCTGCATGTTGAGAAGGGCACGGTCTGGAATCGCTTCAACGAAGACCGCTTCTGGGAGAAGCACAACTGCATCCTGACGCATGGCGCTGGCCAGCCGCCGCGCGGGTGCCGCCGCCTGCTGCAGCGTCTGCATCAGGAGCTCAAGCTGCCCATCATCTGCGTGCTGGACGCAGATCCGTGGGGGCACTACATCTACAGCGTGATCAAGCAGGGCTCCATCTCGCTGGCGTTCGAGAGCAGCCGCCTGGCCATTCCAGAGGCCAAGTTCCTGGGCATCCGCGCCAAGGACTTCCGCGAGTGCAGCCTGGACGACGCAGTGAAGATCGACCTGACCGAAAACGACATCAAGCGCGCCAACGAGATCCGCGCCTACCCGTGGTTCAAGGACCACAAGGGCTGGCAGCGGGAGATTGACGCGCTGCTGAAGAGCGGCTTCAAGATGGAGGTGGAGTCCTTGATCACCAAGGACATCTCCTACGTCACGGAGACGTACGTGCCAGAGCGCCTCAAGAAGAAGGACTGGTTGGAGTAGGCGGCGGCCCCTCCAGGGGCAGCGTGACCTCAAAGACAGCGCCGGGTCGGTCTAGCAGCGCAATGCGCCCGCCGTGGGCCTCCACGATGCGCCGCGCGGTGGACAGCCCCAGGCCGTTGCCGCCGGGCCGGGTGGTCACATACGGGTCGAAGATCCGGCTGCGCACCTGGGCTGGCACGCCGGGACCAGTGTCTGCCACGCGCAGGGTGGCGTAGGGCCGCTCCTTGCGTGCGCGCGGATCCGGAGGAAGCACGCTGATGGTCAGGCGCATGGCAGATGGCTCGGGCGCGGCAGCCTGTCCAGCTGCAGCCTGCCCCGGCCGCTGCATGGCCTGCACGGCGTTGATCATCAGGTTCAGGAGCACCTGCTTCACCAGGCTGGGGTCCACCACCGCCTCCACCGGCTGCGGCGGCACCTCCACCTGCAGGGCCACGCCTGCCTGCTCTGCCTGGGGGGCAAAGAAGTCCGCCAGCTCATGCACCACATCCCGCAGGTCTGTCCGGCGGGGGTCCAGCTGCAGCCGACCGGCGTAGCGCAGGAAGTCGTTCAGCACGTCGCTCAGGCGGTTGGCTTCCCGGGCCAGGGCGTCCACCCGGCGCAGCATGCGGTCGTTGTCCGCAGCGGGCAGGTCGGCGTCCATGATCTCTTCGCGCAGCAGCTGCGCATTGAGCACCACCGTGGAAAGCGGGTTCTTGATTTCGTGGGCCAGCCCGCGCGTCATGGCGGCCACTTCTGCATTGCGGGCGGCCTCTGCAGCCGAGCGTTCAGCGTCCTGGATGCGCTGGTCCCGCTGCCGGAGCAGCAGCCACGCCACAACAGACAGGACTGCGACGTCCGCCAGGACAAATCCAAGGACCGTCCACAATGTCAGGTGCCGCTGCCGGCCGTAGGAATGCGCGTGAGCGACCGGGCCTTGGTGGCTGCCCAGCCCTTGGGACCCTGCTGTGCGGAGTAGGTGACCATCTCGCCGTCATTGAGGGTGCGGAAGCCGCCCTCCTGTTCAATGACAGAGAAGTGCACGAAGATGTCCTGCCCCTGGGGCCCAATGATGAATCCGAAGCCCTTGCGGGGATCGAACCACTTCACCTGGCCTTCGACATTCTCGAGCGCGTTGTTCGCCATTCGTGGGCTCCGCCGACCAGAAGGGTCGTTGCAGCGTGTCTTGTGCGTTTCTGAACTGGCCCCGAACAGCCTGAGACCGCGCGTATTCTGGCCCGGTTTCCGGACTTATGCAAGAGGAATTCCTCTGAAGACGCGTGGAAGTTTGGAACCTTTGCAGATCGGGAGCCGTTCGGGTCCAAAACACACGCGGGCGCTGGTTTGACCCAGCGCCCGCGTGGAAGTCCTTACTTGACAAGACGATGCATCACTGCGCGTGGCTGCGCTCGCGGCTCGGGCCGCCATGGCCTTCGCGGCCACCGTGGCCATCTCTGCCGCCGTGGCCTTCGCGGCCACCCTGGCCGTCGCGCTGTGGTGGTGGTTCAAGCAGCGCCTTGCGGCTCAGCTTGATGCGGCCCGTGTCATCCACATTGATGACCTTCACGCGGATGGGGTCGCCAATCTTCACCACATCGCCCACGTTCTTCACGAAGCCGTGCGCCAGCTCGCTGACGTGCACCATGCCATCGGTGCCCGGGACCAGCTCCACAAAGCAGCCGAAGTCCTTGATGCTGACCACCTTGCCGTCGAACACGCTGCCCAGCTTGATCTCGGCGCCCAGCGCCTCGACTTCTGCGCGGGCCTGTGCTGCCTTCTCGGAGTCCGAGCAGGCGATGAAGACCGTTCCATCCTCTTCCACGTCGATCTGAGCGCCTGTGCGCTCCTGGATGCCGCGGATGGTCTTGCCGCCTGGGCCGATGAGCTTGCCGATCTTCTCTGGATCAATCTTGACCGTGATGATGCGGGGCGCCCACTTGCTGATGTCCGCGCGCGGGGCGGGGATGACCGCCTCCATGGCGTCAATCAGCTGCAGACGGCCGGTCTTCGCGATCTGGAAGATCGTCTCGATCTCCTCGATGCTCAGACCGCGGGCCTTCAGGTCGAGCTGGATGCCGGTGATGCCCTCGCGGGTGCCGCTCACCTTGAAGTCCATCTCGCCAAAGAAGTCCTCTTCACCAATGATGTCAATGACGTGGCCCACCTTGCCTTCGCTGCTGGTGAAGCGGCCCACGCTGATGCCGGCGCAGGTGGCCTTGATGGGCACGCCTGCGTCCATGAGCGCCAGGCAGCCGCCGCACACGCTGGCCATGCTGCTGGAGCCATTGCTCTCGGTGATGTCGCTCACCAGTCGGATGGTGTAGGGGAACTGCTCGGGGTCCGGCAGGATGGCGCGGAGGCTGCGCTCTGCCAGGGCGCCGTGACCGATCTCGCGGCGGCCTGGGCCAGTGATGCGGCCAGCTTCGCCAGTGCAGAAGGGCGGGAAGTTGTAGTGCAGGTAGAACTTCTTGGCGTACTCAGGCAGCAGACCATCCACGATCTGCTCGTCCTTGATGGTGCCAAGCGTGCAGCTGACCAGGCTCTGGGTCTCACCGCGCTGGAAGAACGCGCTGCCGTGCGTGCGGGGGAACACGCTGACCGCCATGTCCAGCGGACGGATGGTGCGGCCGTCGCGGCCATCCGGACGGATGCCGTGGTTGGCCACCAGGTCGTGCGTGATCTTCTTCTCCAGGATGCGCAAGGCTTCCTTGGCTTCCTTGGCGCGCTTGTCAGCGGCCTGCCAGTCAGAGAAGCTGGCGCCAGCAGCGGGCAAGGCGAAGTGCGTGTCCAGCACGAACTTCTTGATCTCGTCCACCTTGGCGTTGCGCGCCGCCTTGCCAGGGATCTGGCGGGCGGTCTTCATGGCGTCGTACGCCTTCTCCTTCACCAGGGCCATGACCTCCTTGGAGGGCAGGACTGGCTCGCCCATGACTGGGGCTGGCGCGCCGCACTTCTGGCGCAGCTCCTCGATCATGGCCAGGATGGGCTTGATGCCGTGCTCCACGCCAAAGCGGATGGCCTCCAGCATGGCTGCTTCGTCAATCTCAGCAGCGCCCACCTCGATCATGTTGATGCCGTCCTTGTGGCCAGACAGCACCAGGTCAACGTCGCTGTAGTCCAGCTGTGCAACCGTGGGGTTGATCACAAAGGTGGGGCCGTTGTCCGTGATGACGCGGCCCACGCGCACCGTGGCCACCGGGCCCAGGAAGGGCGCGTCGGTCAGGCTGAGGGCGGCCGACGCAGCGGTGCAGGCAAGCACGTCGCTGTCGTTCTGGCCGTCGTGACTCATCACCAGCGCCTGCAGCTGGATCTCGTCAATGAAGCCCTCTGGGAACAGCGGACGGATCGGGCGATCCATCATGCGCATGGTCAGGATTTCCTTCTCGCTTGGCGGGCCTTCGCGCTTGCGGAAGCCGCCAGGGAACTTGCCGCCAGCGCTGGTGCGCTCGCGGTAGTCGCAGGTGAGCGGGAAGAAGTCGATGCCTGGGCGCGGGTTGGCGCGCACGCAGGTGGCCAGAAGGCAGGTGTCGCCGTAGGTGGCCACGATGGCGCCGTTGGCCAGCTTGGCCACGCGGCCGGTTTCAAAGCGCAGGATGCGCCCGCCGATTTCGCGCTCGACGGCGACGGCCGGCTTGCTGCCGGAAGTGGTGTGAGATGTCATGTTTTGCTCTGCTCCAGAGGGGGTCTGATGAAATGGACGAAGACCCGCCGCCTGAGGGGCAGAAGCCAAGGCGCAGCGATGATCCAGGTGTGTGGCCTGCTGCGCGTTGCCTACTGCCGCCCATGGGCGGCGGAGGGCGCGCGGCTTACTTGCGCAGGCCCAGACGCTTGATGAGGGTGTTGTAGCGCTCGCGATCCGTGCGCGCCAGGTAGGTCAGAAGGCGGTTGCGACGGCCCACCATGAGCAGCAGCCCGCGGCGGCTGTGGTGGTCCTTTGGATTCGCCTTGAAGTGATCCTGCAGGGTGGCGATGCGCTCGCTGATGACGGCAACCTGGACCTCTGGAGAGCCAGAGTCCTTGGCATGAATGCGGCTGCCGCTGATCACTGCGGCCTTCTTGCTGGCTGAGATGGACATTGGGTTCTGTTCTTCTTTCTGCCGAAGCGTGGACTTCGAATTGTTTGAGCCACACAGTGTAATGGAAGCCTTGAAACCCTCAAGCGGGCTGGGTGGTCTATGGCGTTATTGGCCAGTGGCGTTTGCTGCGTATCCTTCGCGGCGATGACTGTGCACGCACCCGCAGCCGCTGCCACGGGCCTCCGGGCCGCAGCAGCGCAGTTTTTGGCAGACGCAGCCCGCATCGAGCAGGGGGGCGGCCCCTCTGGAATCGAGCGCCAGCATCGGCATGGGCGCCTGACCGCGCGCGAGCGCATCGCCAAGCTGGTGGATCCCGGCAGCGCGTTCACAGAGCTGGGGCTCTTTGCCGCCTGGAACATGTACCGCGAGTACGGCGGCGCGCCAGCGGCTGGCGTGGTGACGGGCATCGGCATGGTGGATGGCCGCCAGTGCATGGTGATTGCCAACGACGCCACGGTGAAGGCCGGCGCGTTCTTCCCCATGACGTGCAAGAAGATCATCCGCGCGCAGGTGGTGGCGGAGCGCGCGCGCCTGCCGCTGATCTACCTAGTGGACAGCGCTGGCGTGTTCCTGCCACTGCAGGAGGATGTCTTCCCAGACACCGACGACTTTGGGCGCATCTTCCGCAACAACGCGGTGTTCAGCGCCAAGGGCATTCCCCAGTACGCGGCCATCATGGGCAACTGCGTGGCCGGCGGCGGCTACCTGCCTGTGCTGTGCGACACGCTGCTGATGACCGAAGGAAGCGGCCTCTACCTGGCTGGTCCAGCGCTGGTGAAGGCGGCCATCGGGCAGGATGTGAGCAGCGAGGACCTGGGCGGCGCGCAGATGCATGCGCAGATCAGCGGCACCATCGACTTCCGCGAGAAGGACGACCCTGCGTGCCTGCAGCGCCTGCGCCACCTGATGCAGGCCAACCGCTCGGCGCCGCTGGCTCCGCAGCCACCCGTGCAGGCCGCAGAGCCAGAGCGGCCCGCAGACGATGTGTTCACCGTCTTCCGCAGCGAGCCAGGCCAGCAGTACGACGCAGTGGACCTCTTGAAGTGCATGGTGGACAAGGGCTCGCTGGACGAGTACCGCGCCGAGTACGGCGCCAGCCTGGTGTGCGCGTACGCGCGCATCGGCGGCTATCCGGTGGGCATCGTGGCCAACCAGAAGAAGCTGACCCAGCGCAAGCAGCCCGGCGGCAAGGTTGGCCCCAGCACCGCGGCCAACATGCCAGCGGTCATCTACGACGACAGCGCCGACAAGGCCGCGCGCTTCATCATGGACTGCAACCAGCGGCGCATCCCGCTGCTGTTTGTGCACGACACCACGGGCTTCATGGTGGGCCGCGACAGCGAGCAGGGCGGCATCATCCGCTCTGGCGCCAAGATGGTGAACGCCATGAGCAACTGCGTGGTGCCCAAGGTGGTGCTGATCGTGGGCGGCAGCTACGGCGCTGGCAACTACGCCATGTGCGGCCGCGCGTTCGACCCGCTGCTGACGCTGGCGTGGCCTGGCGCCAAGTGCAGCGTGATGGGCGCCGCGCAGGCCGCCGGCACGCTGCTGCAGATTGACCTGGCCGCGCGCGAGCGCAAGGGCGAGAAGGTGGACGAAGCCATGCGCAAGCAGCTGCTGGAGGCCATCACCGCCAGCTACAGCGAACAGCAGGACATCCGCTACGCCGCCAGCCGCGGCTGGGTGGACCGCATCATTGACCCAGCGCACACGCGCGCCGAACTGGTGGCCGCCATGCGCGTGGCGTACCAGGCGCCCGTGGAAGGCCCGTACCGCACGGGCGTGCTGCAGACCTAGGCAGGAGGCGGCCTGTGCGCATTGTGATCGCCACTGGAAACCCGCACAAGGTGGAGGAGATCCGCGCAGTGCTGGCGCCGCTGGGGTTCGCTGTGGTGGCGCTTCCAGAGCTGGGCGTGCCTGTGCCGCCAGAGCCAGAAGAGCCGGGAGCCACGTTCGAGGAGAACGCGCGGCTGAAGGCGCGCTACTACGCCGCTGCGCTGGGGCACACGGTTCTTGCGGACGACAGCGGGCTGGAGGTGGACGCGCTGCAGGGCGCGCCTGGCGTGCACAGCGCACACTGGGCGGGCCACCAGGGCACGCGCGCCGAGCGCGACGCGCGCAACAACGCCAAGCTGGTGCAGGCGCTGCGCGGCGTGCCAGCAGACCAGCGGCGCGCGCGCTTTGTGTGCACCATGTGCGTGGCCACGCCGGACGGCACCGTGCTGGTGGAGACGCGCGGCGAGTTCGAGGGCGTGGTGGTGGACGAGCCGCGCGGCGAGCACGGCTTTGGCTACGACCCGCACCTCTTCCTGCCAGAGCACGGCAAGACCAGCGCAGAGCTGGAGCCAGAGCAGAAGAACGCAGTGAGCCATCGCGGGCGCGCGGTGCGGCAGTTGGCGTACCTCATCCGTCACAAGCAGATTGCGTGGTAGGCCCAGCGCCCATGGCACCCAGCGCTGACATTCCACTCACTGTGCTGCCGCTGGGGCAGCAGCGGTACAGCTGCCACGGCTGCGGCGACTGCTGCCGCGACTTCACTGTGCAGCTGCGCCCTGCAGACCTGGCGCGGCTTGCGGAGCAGCGCTGGGAGGAGCTCCTTGGCCAGCGCGTGACCGTGGAGTTCCGCGGCCAGACGTACCTGCGGCAGCGCCCAGACGGCGCGTGCGTGTTCCTGCAGGAGGATGGCCGGTGCCGCATCCATGCAGAACATGGGCTGGAGGCCAAGCCGCTGGCGTGCCAGATGTTCCCGTGGGTGCTGGCCCCGCAGGAGGACCGCGTGCAGGTGGGCATCTCCTTCGCCTGCCAGAGCGTGCTGGGCAACAAGGGTGCTGGCATGACCAGCCATCTGGCAGACGTGCGCCGCATGGCCGAGCAGGTGCCTGAGCTGGTGCCCACGCGCGTGCTGCTGGTGCGCGGCATGGAGGCGGATCCCAAGGAAGTGGCCAGCGTGACGCGCGCGCTGGACCGCTGGCTGAGCGCAGAGAGCGTGCCGCTGGCAGTGCGGCTGGACGGCCTGGCGTGGCTGGCGCAGCAGCTGGGACGCGCAGACTTCACCAAGGTGCGCGGCGACCGTCTGCGTGAACTGCTTGACCTCCTGGTGACAGCGCTGCCAGATGAGCTGCCGCTCCATCCGGTTGAACCTGCCACCAGCGCACAGTGCGCCACGCTGCGGCAGGCTGCATTCTTCCGGCTGGAGGACCCCAAGATCGGCAGCATGCGCGCCACCGGCCGGCTGCGCGGCGTGCTGGGACAGTACTTGCGGAGCCGGGCGTTTTCCAAGGGGCGGAGCGCGCTTCCAGCCATGGGCGCGCGTTGGCCAGTGGGCGCCACCTTTGAAGGTGTGGCCGCTGTGCCGCACGCGCTGAACGGACCAGCGCTGCCCGAGGTGGACGAACTTCTCACGCGCTGGCTGCGCGCCACCGTGCTGGGTGGCCGCGCGTGGGGCAGCGGCTACTACGGCTGGCCCATGGTGCAGGGCATGCAGGCGCTGGCGCTGAACGCAGCGTGCGCGCTGTGGCTGGCACGTGCGCATGCGGCTGCGTCGGCGGCATCGGCCGCTGCCGCTGGCAGTCCACCAGTGGTCGCGCTGGCTGACATGCGCGCAGCGCTCAGCCGCGTGGACCGCGCGTGCGGCCGCGCGCCGTGGCTGGGCAGCCGCCCCGAGGCGCTCCGCCTGCGCTACCTGGCCATGGATGACGGACTACGCAGGATCCTGCGCGCCTGACGCGCTGCGCCACTCGTTCATGCGGCGGCGGTACCAGCGCGCCAGCATGGGCAGCGCCACAAGGCCGAGCGGGATGGTGGTGAGCATCTCGCCCAGGCTCTCCAGGAGCGCCAGCTGCTTGAAGCCTCCATCCAGATGCGCCAGATCTGCGCCCTTGCCAGCCAGCCAGCCAGCCACCAGCACGGTGGTGGCTTCGCGGAAGCCAAGCCGGCCCAGCGGGTTCAGCATCACGGTGATGGCGGCCACGCCCAGGATGGTCACTGTGGCAAAGCTCAGGCCCAGGTTCAGGATCTCTGCGGCGCACCACATGCGCACGATCCACAGGCCGATCTCCACCACGCGGATGAGCGCGCCAGCCCAGTACGTGCGCGGTGTTGTCAGCATGCGCTCCCAGCCGTGCAGGCGGGTGCGGAGCGGCCCCAGCGTGACCACCCAGCGCAGCGCCAGTCCTGCCGCAGCCAGCGCTGCCAGCACCGTGCCGCACCACAGCCAATCAGGGTGCGCCTCCACCACGGTACCAACGATCACCGCGCCGAGCGCAGCCAGGATGACCAGCGTGACCGCCACAAACCACGCGGTGGCCTGCCAGAAGGTCATTCGGTTGGCGCGCAGGTGGTACGCGTAGCGCATGGGCACGCCCAGCCGCACTGGGAAGAAGTTGCTGAGCGCAGCCACGAACGTCAGCCACTGGATCTCCATGAAGCCCAGGCGCCGCACGGGCAGCAGCACCAGCCAGAAGAGCGCGCCGTCAATGATGAGGCTGCCAAGCGTGGTGGCGGCCAGGCCAAGCACCAGGAGTGGACGGTCGCTCCACGCCTGGCGCAGGCTTTGCAGGATGCCAGCGCGGCTGGGGTCGTCTGCTGCGCGCAGGGCGCCCAGCAGCACCCACGCCACCAATGCCAGGCCCAGCGCAAAGCCCAGGCCCTGCACCAGCGCCTTGCGGCCGGAGATGTTGCGGCGGATGCCCTGGGACAGGTCGTGCAGCAGGCCGCTGCTCACGGGCTGGCCTTTCGCGCAGCAGCGGCAGCGCCTGGAGCGCTGCTGGCGGCGCTGCGCGCAGCGTGTTCTGCAGGGGCTGCGGGCGGTGCGCTGGCCTGGCTGAGCGGCAGCGGTGGCGGCAGGCGGCGCACGCGCTCGCGGGCCATCACCCAGAATGCGCGCACGCCATCCTTCCAGCGGATCTTCTTGCCTTCCGCCATGGTGCGCGGCTCGTATTTCACGGGCACCTGCGCCACGCGCGCGTTTAGCCGCGCCAGCGCCGCCGCGATCTGCGGCTCGATGCCAAACCGCTCCTCGCTCAGCCACGGGCGGATCTGGCGCAGGAGCGGCACGGGAATGAGCTTGTAGCAGCACTCCATGTCGTCCACAGCCAGGCCGGTGAGCGCGTTGCTGCACAGCGTGAGCATCTTGTTGGCGGTGGAGTGCACGCGGCGGTAGGTGGAGCGCGTGTGCACATCGCCAGCCCAGCGGTTGCCGAACACCGCGGTGCGGCCATCGGGGTGCAGCGCTGCCAGCAGGGCGGGGTAGTCCGCGGGGTCGTACTCCAGGTCTGCGTCCTGCACCAGCACAGCGTCGCTGGGTGCTGCGCGCGCCAGCACGTGGTCGAATCCCGTCATGAGCGCTGCGCCCTTGCCCCGGTTGGCTGGATGCACCACCAGCGTCACGCGATCTGTAGCGGACTGCTCCGCCGCCACCTGGCGCGCCACCTGCGCAGCCTGCTCGCGGCTGCCGTCGTCCACCATGGTCACGGTGCTGTGCCAGCCGGACGGCAACGGCGCTGCCAGCACACGCCGCAGGATCTCTCGCAGCGTGTCGCCTTCGTTGAAGACGGGCATGACCACATGCAGCGTCGGCACGCCGTCAGCCCTGCGCCTCCGGCTTGCTGATGGACTTGCGCATGCTGGTGTCTGCCATCAGGTTCTGCATGCGGTAATAGTCCATGATGCCAAAGTTGCCGCTCTGCAGCGCGTGCGAGATGGCCTTGGGCACCTCTGCCTCGGCCAGCACCACCAGCGCGCGGTTCTTCTGCGCTTCGGCCTGGTATTCGGCCTCCTGCGCGATGGCCAGCGCGCGGCGCTGCTCGGCCTGCGCCTGGAAGCGCTTGGTGTCGGCCTCTGCCTGCGCGGTCTGCAGGTTTGCGCCGATGTTCTCGCCCACGTCAATCTCCGCGATGTCAATGGAGAGGATCTCGAAGGCGGTGCCGCTGTCCAGCCCCTTGGCCAGCACGGTCTTGCTGATCTTGTCGGGGTGCTCCAGCACGGCCTTGTGGTTCTCGCTGGCGCCGATGGTGGCGATGATGCCTTCGCCCACGCGCGCGATGATGGTCTCTTCTGTGGCGCCGCCCACCAGGCGGGCGATGTTGGTGCGCACCGTCACGCGCGCGCGCGTGCGCAGCTGGATGCCGTCCTGCGCCACGGCGTCCACGGTGGTCTTGCCGGTGGCGGGGTTGGGGCAGTCGATCACCTTGGGGTCCACCGAGGTGCGCACGGCGTCCAGGATGTCGCGGCCGGCCAGGTCAATGGCAGTGGCGTCCTTCCAGCCCAGGTTGATCTTGGCCTTGTCTGCGGCGATCATGGCGCGCACCACGCGCTCCACGTTGCCGCCGGCCAGGTAGTGGCTCTCCAGCAGGTCTGCGCCCAGCTCCAGTCCAGCCTTCTTGGCGCTGATGCGGTTGAGCACCACCAGCGAGGGAGAGACCTTGCGCAGCCGCATCATCACCAGGCTGCTCAGGCCCACAGGTGCGCCGGACAGCCATGCCTGCAGCCACAGCTGCAGGAACTGGCTGATGATGATGAGCACAATGAAGCCGATGAGGCCGGCAACCGCAGCGCCCACCCAGAAGATGACGGTCCAGCCAGCGCCGCCGCCAGCGCCACCCGCGCCACCACCGCCGCCCGCCACCGCCAGGGTCTGTGCAAGAAAGTCCATGGTCATATCTCCTCAGCGGCGAATGCTACCCCGCGCCCTCAGCGCACGGGCCGCACCACCACGCGCGTGCCAGTGCACTCCACGATCTGCACTGCAGTGCCTGGCTCGATCATGCCGGATTCTGCGTGGGCCTCCATGCGCTGCTGGTCCACGCGGATGAAGCCAACAGGGCGCATGGTGGTGAGGGCTGTGCCGCGGCGGCCGACCAGCTGTGCTGCAGCCTGCACGTCTGCGGGCGCGGGAGCGGCGGTGGACTCCTCGTCATCGGTGCCGCCCAGCACCAGGCGCTGGGCGAGCGGCGTGTGGGTCCACAGCTTGAGCCCCACCAGCAGCGCGATGGGCGCGCCTGCTGCATACAGCGCCAGGCCTGCAAAGCCCCACGCGGTGTTGTAGTAGAAGAGGCAGACCAGCGAAGCCACCAGCGCTGTGCCAGCCGCCAGTCCCAGCGCGCCAGCGCTTGGAATGAAGAGCTCGAGCGCCGCAATGCCAAGACCCACCACCAGCAGGATGAGCGCTGCAGCCAGCCACGCAGAGCTGCCGTACGCAGCGCTGGTTGCGGCAGCGCTGGCAGCTGCAGAGGTGGCTGACGAAGCAGGTGCGCTGGTGGCTGCGGACGCCGCGGTATCGGCGGCCTCCTGCAGCATCAGGATCAGCGGGAGCGTCACGCGGGGAGTTCCTCCACCTCCACAGCGTAGGCGGTGGCGCTGGTCACCACCACGCGGCGGCCTTCCTCCACGTAGCCGGCGGGGCTCTGCACCTCCACCAGCGTGCCGTCGAAGTCCACCTTGCCCACGGGGCGCAGCGGCGTGACCGCCACGCCCACCTGGCCCAGGCGGATCTGCAGATGCGGCTGGCGCAGCGCGCGGTCGCCCGGGGCAGAGTCATCAGATGTGGCGTGCAGGATGACCGCGCGGCCTACGGCAGTCTGCGGCAGCAGGCGGAGCGCCCACCAGGTGAGGAACACAGACAGGATGCCAGCCCCCACCATGAGCGCCAGCGCATTGGCCAGTTGCACCTGGCCCTCTGCGCTGCTCAGCGGCTGATCCACAAAGGTTGCCAGCAGTCCCACGATCACGCAGCCTGCGCCCAGGATGCCTGTGATGCCAAAGCCAGGGATGACGAAGATCTCAAGCAGCAGGAGCACGATGCCCACCGCCACCAGCACCACGGGCCACCAGCTCTGCAGGCCGCCCAGGATGGGAGCGCCCAGGAGGAGCGCCAGCGCGCAGGCCGCCGCAGCGCCAAACCAGCCCACGCCGGGGGCGGCCACTTCCACAAAGAAGCCCACCAGCAGCACGATGATGAGGAGCGCGCGCACCGGCCAGCTGGTGAGGAAGCGCACGATGGAGTCGCCAGCGTGTTCATCCATGCGAACCAGCTGCGTGGCGCCAAAGTAGTCAGCCAGCTGGCGGTCGTCAGCGACTTCTGCGTCAGCCAGGCCATAGGCGCGGGCTTCGGGGGCGTAGACCACCAGCAGCTCGTCTGGGCCGTCCACCTGCGCCACCAGCTTCAGGTGGTCTGCGTCCGCGGCAGTGAGGGGGGCGCGGGTGGGGCGGCGCACTTGCAGGAACTCCACCTGCTTCTCGCGTTCGGCGATGTCGGCTGCGGTGGGGGAGTCGGTGGGGGGCGTGCCCGGTGGGTTGCCTGCCTCGGCGCCTGCTGGCTGGCGGAAGCGGTCGTCAAAGCGTGGCTCGACCTCGAAGTTGCTGCCCAGGGTGTCGCGGTTGCCTGGGCCGCGCTGCTCTGGCGGCTCAGCGCCAAAGATGTCGCGGTACTCGCGGCGGGCCACAAACACGCGCTTGCCCGTGCGAGTGTCCTCCAGCAGCCAGACCTCATCCGGCGCGGTCACAAAGGTGCGGACCAGCATCTCGTCGTAGTGGTTGCGGCGGGCGCTGTCCACCACTTCGGCCAGGACGGGGGCTTCGATCTTGGCGCGCTCAGTGCCGGGCAGGGGGATGAGCCCCATGCCGGGCACAGCCTGAATGGGGGCGGCGTCGCCAAAGGAGCTGCCGGGGCTCACCAGGATGCCGCGGCAGGCCAGGGCCAGGATGGTGCCAGCGCTGTAGGCGCGCGGGCGGATCCAGGCGTAGACCGGGGTGCGGATGTCGTCCTTGATGGCCAGGCAGAGCTCCAGGGTGGGGCCGAGCTCGCCGCCTGGGGTGTCCAGCTCCAGGACGATGGCCTTGGCGCCCTCTGCTTCGGCCTGCCGGATGCGGCGCAGGATGCTGGAGCGCGAGATGTCATCAATCGCGCCGCGCTGCGTGACCACTGCCACGCGGCTGGCAGCGCGCCAGGCGGGCACTGCAGGGGGAGTGTGGGGCGCTGCCGGCGGAGCGGCGGACGCTGGCGCAGCACCCACGATGAGTGCGGCGCACGCTACGAGTGCCGCAAGGATGACACGCATGTCCCGCGAGTGTACGGATATTGGTGCCTGGCACGGGTGTCCCTACTTTCCGAGGACCGCTGTGAGGTGCGCGCTGGCCCCAGCGCCTCACCGCGGGCGAGTCCGCGGGCGAGTCCGCGCGCCCCGCGTGTCGCGGCCTCCGCGCGGTCCGGGGGGCGCGGCCGCGGACGGCTCGGCTCCACCAGGTTCCGCCTCGCCTGGGCTTCGCGTGCGCTCGGCAGGTGGAGCGGCCCGCGAATCGGGGAACCCACACAGCCTGCCTCGCTCCGCTCAACGCCGCTACGCCGCGCCCCCGGCCCCGCGCTCCGGCCGCTGCGGGCGGGGATGTGCGGCACGCAAGCGGTGCATCGGGCAAGGCGCGCGGCACACGGCATGCAGCGCCGGCACTCGGCACACAGGACGCGGCGCCTGGCACGCGGCACACGACGCCCGGCACGCGAGGCACAGCCCGCAGCACACGGCACACCGTTGGCCGCGCATCGCGCGACGCGTGTTGCACCCGGCGAATCGCGCTCCGCGCTCCGCGCTCCGCTCCCCGCGCCCCGCGCCGCGCCCCGCACACCCATCTCGAACAGCCCAAAAACCCGGGACACCCGTGCCAGGCACGAGTTTCCGAAACCCGGGACACCCGTGCCTGGCACGAGTTTCCAAAAAGGCAGCCGCGGCCGGAGGGCCGGCCGCGGCTGGAGGATTCAGATGGAGCCTTGCGGCTCGTCTGCGCGGGAGGATTAGTCCCAGGTCACCTGCGAACCAGTCTCCGTGATGAAGTTGTTGGCTGCAGCAGCGTCCTTCTGGATGACCAGGAAGACGTCGCTGTTGCGCAGCTGGTTCTGCGCTGGCAGACCGTTCGTGTCGTTCTTGAACACGTTGTCAGCCGTGCCCTGGGCGCCAGCGGCTGCGGTTGGCAGCTTGGCGATGGACTCGGGGAAGAACGTGCGGTCGAACGTCACGTGGCTGTCGTTGTAGCACATGTTGCCCCACCACTCCGCCTTGTTGCCGTGGATGTCCAAGGTCTTGGAGTTGGTGTAGTCAGTCCCCGTAAGCGCGCCGCCCTTCACACCACGATTGCCAATGACCACAAAGCGCGAGTTGCCGGTGTTGCGCCACTCGGTCTTGCGACGAGCGGTGGCATCCAGCGGCATCGTGCCGTACGACACGTTGCTCTTTGTGCCCAGGTCAGCTGTGAAGTTGGTCTCGTCCCAGTACTTGTCCAGCGCTGGGTTGTAGCTGTTGAAGTTGTAGTTGCTGCAGATGGCAACGCGAGCGTTGGACTCTGCAGGGCAGTACAGGATCTGGGGCGACAGGAAGTTGCCGGCGATCATGGCCGAGTAGAGCGAGTCATGATCGTTGCGAGCTTCGTCAATCGGACCACGGCCTGGAATCTGGGCGTTGCCGGCCGATGGGTCGGCGCCGCGGTTGATCTCGCCAGGCATGGGGTAGTTGCCGCCACGGTTCACAGCAGCGGTCAGCATGGCCTTGTGGACCTGCTGAAGCTGCGTGGAGTCCTTGACCTGACGCGCTGTGGCGCGGGCCTTGGCCAGCGCAGGCAGCAGGAGGCCGAGCAGCAGCGCGATGATCGCCATCACGACCAGCAGCTCGATGAGGGTGAAACCCTTCTTGCGGTTCATGTTCATGTTCTCCAAAGAGGTGAGAATGCGTGTGAATGATGTCCTGTGGGCGCTGCGGTTACTGAGCAACCGAGTCGTACACGGGGACAGTCACGTACTGGGTGGTGGCGTTGGGGTGGATGCCGATCCAGGTGTCGCCACCTGCAAAGATCTGCGGTGCACCGCCAGCGTTCTTCGGCACGCAGGTGCCCTGCGTGAATTCTGCAGCGAAGATGTTGTCCTTCTGCAGGTTCAGGCTGTCGCACTCCCAGGTGACGTTTTCTGGCTTGAACGACTCGATGAACTCCATGTGCGTGTCGGCGAAGCAGCAGTTGCCCTCCCAGCTCTTGGGAGCGCCGTGCAGACGGAGGGTGGGGCTGTTCTCGTAGTCCGGACCCGTCGTCACGCCGTTCTTGACACCACGCGTGCACAGGTGCGGCTTGGTGGAGTCCAGCGTGTTGCGCCACTGGTTGTCCTTGCGGAAGCCCACCAGCATCAGGTGCGAATACGAGGTGTTGCTGTAGTTGGTCGAGCCAGCGGTACCGTCGACCTTGGCGTTGAAGCCAGTGTCCCAGTACGTGTCGTTGGCTGGACGGTACATGTCGTAGTTGTACGCCTTGTACTCGACGACCTGTGGGTTCACTTCCGTGGGCCCAATCAGGATGTCGGTGTTGAACATGTTCTGCGCCACGCAGGCGGAGTACAGGTTCTGCGTCTTGTTCTGGGCGTAGTCCTCCACACCCGAGCCTGGATCAGCGCCAATGCGGTTGATGAGGCCTGGGGTTGGCATCTTGCCACCCTTGGTCTCATTGGCCTTGGCGATCATGGCCGTGTGGATGTTCTTGATCTGGTTGGAGTCCTTCACCGTCTTGGCTGAAGCCATGGCCTTGGCCAGGGCTGGCAGCAGCAGACCGACGAGCAGCGCGATGATGGCGACCACCACCAGCAGCTCGACCAGGGTGAAGCCTCGGTTGTTCGGCTTCCGGATCATGGAAATGTTTCTCCTCTTATGCATGAGTGCGAATCGGAGCATCAACCAGCGCCCCGCACACGCGGGAGCGCCGACGGCCGTCACGGATGACGGACCGCCCTCTGCGCATCACGTGGAAGCCCAGATCGGCAACGAGCCGGCCTGAAAAGGCAGCCACGCGCTGCGAAACAAAGCAGTGCTTTGGGTGCGCCTGCGCCGCCAGCGCGTCCAGGCCAGGGCCCGAACGGGGCAGCGCACATCAGAAAGCAATCCGCACTGCGCACGAGGCGCGATGCAGAAGCCCGCCAGCAAGCTGGCACTGAATGGGCGCGGCGAGTTGTCGGTCAATCTGCGGTGTGTTGAACACGCACAACCGACATCAGGGCATGGTTGCCGAAGGAGGCGGGAGACCCGCGTCCGGGCAGAGATAGGCCCGCAGTCTGACCGTCATAAACATACGGATCATGTGGCCTCCGTCAAGGCAACATTCCACACGATTTTCACAAATCGGTCATCATGCGCGCATGTCCAGCTTTCAGAACAACTTGGCATCGCTCGGTCTGACCCTCCCCCAGGCACCCAAGCCAGTGGCGTCCTATATCCCCGCTGTGAAGAGCGGCAACCTGGTCTACATCTCCGGCCAGCTTCCCTTCAAGGATGGCGCACTCATGGCCACAGGCCCTGTGCCAAGCGCCACCAGCGTGGAAGCAGCGCAGGCGGCTGCGCGGCAGTGCATCCTGAACGGCCTGGCTGTGCTGGGCGACCAGATCGGCGGCGACTTCAGCCGCGTGGTGCGCGTGGTGCGCGTGGGCGCATTTGTGTGCAGCGACAACGGCTTCACCGATCAGCCCAAGGTGGCCAACGGCGGCAGCGAGCTGTTGCAGCAGCTCTTTGGCGAGGCAGGACGGCACGCCCGCGCTGCGGTGGGAACCAACGCGCTCCCGCTGGGCGCGTCGGTGGAGATCGAACTGCTGGTTGAAGTGCGCTAGTGCCTGCCAGCCCGGGCCAGCATGGCTACCAGGATGAGGTTGGCTGCCAGGCTGATGGCCAGCAGGATGAGCAGGACCAGCCCAAGCTTGCCACCCAGCAGGCCGCTGGTTGGCGCTGCTGACTGCAGCTGGCTGGCCTCCAGCTCCTGCTCTGGAGCAGCATTCGCGCCAGCACTGAAGGCGTCCAGCTTGGGGCGCGCGTGCACCGGCGCTTCGCCTGCCGCCACGCGGTCCAGGTCCTCGATGAGCTCCTCGGCCGTCTGGTAGCGGTCCCGCGGATCCTTGGCCATGAGCATCTCGATGATCATGGAACTGCCATTGGAGAGATCCGGCACCAGGTGGTCTGGCGGCGTGAGCGGCTCCTTCAGGTGCTTCTGCATCACCTCGCGCGCGCTGGTGGCCTCAAAGGGCACCCGGCCTGTGACCATGTGATAGAAGGTGGCGCCCAGCCCATACAGGTCCGTGGCGGGCGAAACTGGCCGCGAGCGGATCTGCTCTGGCGAGATGTAGTACGGCGTGCCGAAGATCTTGCCCTGCTCCTGGGCAGCAGCGCCTTCGTCGTTGTCGGCGCGCGCCAGGCCCAGGTCGGCCAGCTTGACTGCGCCGGACTTGGTGATCATCAGGTTCTTGGGCTTCACATCGCGGTGGATGAAGCCGCGCTCATGCGCGTGGCTGAGCGCGCTGGCGGCCTGGCGCACGTAGCGGAGCGCCTCGCGTTCAGGGATGCGGCGCTGCGCCTGGATGCGGTCGTACACCGTGTCTCCGTCAATGAACTCCATGACGAAGAAGTAGTGCTCGCCAGCCTTGCCCACGTCGTAGGCCGCCACGATGTTGGGGTCGTTCAGCTTGGCTGCAGCGCGGCCTTCCTTGTAGAAGCGCTCCACGAACTGCGGGTCTGCAGCAAACTTGCGCGGCAGCAGCTTGATGGCCACTGGGCGGTCCAGGCTCACCTGGCGCGCCAGCACCACAGTGCCCATGGCGCCGGCGCCCAGCTTCTTGATGAACTTGTACCCCGGAATGAACTCGCCGCTCTGCGCGCCGGCCTTGCTGTCGCCCTTGGCGTCGTCCACGCCTGCAGCGCTGCCCTCGGTGATCTCCTGGCGCAGGCGGGCCAGCTGCGCGGCCGTCAGGATGCCGCGCGCCACGAACACCGCCTCGAACCGCAGCGCGCGCTGCTCCTTGGGCATCTGCTTCAGCATCTCGAAGGCGGCCAGCACTTCGTCGCGCGAGGCCATGCCGCGTTCCACCGCGGTGCGGGCGATGAGCGTCTCCACCGAGTGCTTGCCGGCCAGCGAGCCACCCACGGACGTGGTGCCCAGCTGTGCTGGATCAGCAGGAGGCTGCTGATCGGCGGGCTTGGGAGTGTTGCTGCTGTTCTCAGGTGCCACAGTGACGATCTGCCGAATGCTGCCCGCGCGCAGGGCCGCGAAGTCTGCGAACTATACTTGCCGCGCCCGCGATGTCAGCACGCACGGCACGCATGGGAGCCATACCCACTCGAATACTCATCATCCGCCCCAGCGCGCTGGGCGATGTATGCCGCACTGTTCCAGTGCTGGTCTCGCTGCGCTTGGCCTTTCCGCGGGCTCAGATTGACTGGCTGGTGCAGGAGGCCTTTGCCGACGCGGTGCGCGCGCATCCAGCGCTGTCCAACGTGGTGCTCTTCCCACGCCGGGAATTGCAGCCGTTCTGGAACCCGGCAGTGGCAGCGCGCGCCATCCGCTGGATGAACCAGGCGCTGCGTGCGCCACGCTATGAGCTGGTGGTGGATTGCCAAGGTCTTGCCCGCAGCGGTCTCTTTGCCTGGTGGACGCGTGCTCCGCGCCGGGTGGGGAGCCGCCACGCAGCGGAGCGCGCCTGGCTGGGTTACACAGCCCGTCACCCCCGTGGAGATTCGCTCCACGTGGTGGATCGGATGCTCCATCTCCTGGAATGCGAGGGCATTCCCGCTGTCCGCGACATGCGCCTCTACGCGCCACCTGAGGCAGAGGCCTGGTGGAACGCTGCAGCCGAGCGACCTGCGGGGACATACGCCGTCTTTGCGCCCACCACGCGCTGGCCCAGCAAGCAGTGGCCAGCGGAGCGCTGGGCCGCGCTGGCGCAGCACGTGCTGGGCGGTGGAGCGCAGGCAGGCTCGGCAGACAGAGCTGCGGCGCAGGGCGGCATCCAGCACATCGTGTACGTGGGTGCGCCCGCCGAAGCAGCTGCGGTGCGCGCTGCCATGCCGCAGGACCCGGCGCTGGCGGCGCGCTGCGTGGACCTGTGCGGCAAGACCTCGGTGGGTGGGCTGATGGCGGTCATCCGCGGCGCTGGACTGGTGGTGGCCAACGACAGCGCAGCGCTGCACATGGCGGTTGGGTTCGCCAGGCCGTATGTGGCGCTCTTTGGACCCACGGATCCTGCGGAAAACGGCCCGTACGGCGGCAAAGAATGGGTTGTGAAGGGGGATTTTGCTGAATGCGAACCGCCTTTGCACTACCGTGATCAGCGTCTGGGTGACCGACTGATGCGGCGCGTGGCTGTGGAGCAGGTCGCCCAGAAGGTTCGCCTGGCGCTGGAGCAGGCATGACCGAAGGAGTCCGCGCCATCTTGGCCAGTGGGTCGCCACGCCGCCGCACCATCCTGCTGGCAGCGGGGGTGGAGCCGGTCATCATGGTGCCGCGCCTGGACGACGCGGATGTCCCGCTGGCCGCGCAGGATCCCTGCGCGCTGGTGATGAGCCTGGCGTGGTTCAAGGCGCGCATCGTGCTGTCGCAGATCGCAGCCAACCGGGATGTGCCAGCAGACCTGCCACGGTGGCTGGTGGCGGCCGACACGGTGTGCGTGCAGGACGGACGCGTGCGTGGCAAGCCCACCACTGCGGACGAGGCGCGCAGCATGCTGCGCTCCGTTGACGGCCGCGAGCATGAAGTGATCACCGGCGTGTGCCTGGTGGACCGCCAGAACGGCGCCCGGCGCCTGTTCTTTGACTCTGCTGCAGTGACGCTTGGCGAGATGGATCCGCACGAGCTGGAGCGGTACGTGGCCTCAGGCGAATGGCAGGGCAAGGCGGGCGGCTACAACTACGAGGACCGCCTGGCTGCAGGCTGGCCGTTGCGCTGCCTGGGCGATCCGCAGACCATCATGGGGCTGCCGACGCGCCTGGTGCTTCCAGCCATGGGCGTGGGGGCCAGGCCTGGGAGCACGGTCGCGTGAGTCTGCGGCCGCACGGTCCGCTCCCGCGGTGGATGTCACCCATGGCCCGCGTGGCCGCCGTGGCGTATGGCGCGGCGGTGCGTGGCATGGCGCGCACATCGCCCTCGCTGTGCGCGCCGATTCCTGTGATTGCCGTGGGCAACATCACGGCTGGCGGCACGGGCAAGACCCCAGTGGTGCGCTGGTGCGCGCAGTGGCTTGTAGATCGCGGGCTTCACCCGGTGGTGGCCCTCCGCGGCTACCGCGCGCGGCACGGGCAGTCCGATGAAGCCATGGAGTACCAGGCGCTGCTGCCAGGCGTGCCTGTGGCCGTGGGCCCAAATCGCGCCGAGAGCATCCAGGCGGCGCTGGCCACGCACCCGCAGGTGAACTGCGCTGTGCTGGACGACGCCTTCCAGCATCGGCGTCTGGCGCGCGAGCTGGACATCGTGCTGGTGGACGCCACGCGTCCTGGTCTGGAAGGGCCGCTGCTGCCTGCGGGCTGGCTGCGCGAGCCAGCGTCTGGCCTGCAGCGCGCTGGCGTGGTGGTGGTCACGCGCGCGCGTGCGGTGGATCCAGCGCTCTCTGCGCTCATCGAGCGCTGGCACGGACGGCCGCCTGCTGCGTGGTGCACGCACACGTGGAGCCAGCTGGATGTGTTCACGTGCGCGCCCGGGCAGCAGCCTGTGCACCGCAGCGAGCCGCTGGCAGCGCTGCGCGGCCGGCCCGTGGTGGCTGCCGCAGCGCTTGGCAATCCGCAGCCCTTCCTGGATGCGCTGCGCGAGTCTGGCGCCCGCGTGCGCGCAGAGCGGGTGCGCCGCGACCACGCGCCCTACGGACCAGCAGAGGCGGCTGCGCTCCGGCAGCTGGCTGCGCAGCACCAGTCGTGGATTGCCACCACGTGGAAAGACTGGACCAAGCTGGGGCACGCGCTCAGCCAGGATTCGTCTGGTGGAGAAGTGACCGTGGTAGTGCCCCGCGTGCAGATTGGTTTTCTTGCAGGACAGCACGAAATCGAGGCGAGTCTGGCCAAGGCGGTGGCCACGGCCCGCCGTTGACAGCCGGTGGACGGGCTGGGGGCGACCTGTCTTTATGGCACCTTGCAAGTCCTTTCGCCTGAACACTTTGAGGCAGGTCCGGACTTGACCGGACTGGGCCCGGCAGCGCATACTCGGTTCCCGCGGTCCCGGTTGTTCTTGGGGGGACCGGGTAACGAAAGGCACCCACATGGCAACGACCACCAAGAAGGACCTGATTGACCGCATCGCCAAGAACACCGAGGTGAAGCGCGTGGATGTGAAGCGCGTGGTGCAGTCCTTCCTTGACGAGATGATCAACGAGCTGGCCAAGGGCAACCGGCTTGAGTTTCGCGACTTTGGCGTGTTCGAGGTCAAGGAGCGCGCGGCGCGCACCGCGCAGAACCCCAAGACGCTGGACCCGGTGATGGTGCCTGCCAAGCGCACGGTGAAGTTCAAGGTGGGGCGCCTGATGGAGGCGTGCGTGGACGAGGGCCAGGACCTGTTCACGCTGACAGGTGGCGCGCACAGCGCGGATCATCGCGACGACTGACGCACGGACGCAAGGATTGCAGCAAGCGCGCGGGCAGGCGCCCGCGAGGTGAGGTGCCATGGACGAGCAGCAGCGCAGCGGCTCCAGCGGAGCGCGCAACGGACAACGCAACGGCAGGGAGGGTGGAGGCCGGGCGGCAGCGGTCCGCAAGGCCATGGCGGACCCCGCGGAGGTCTCGCGTCTCTTCAGCGCGCTGCCTCCAGCGTCGCCCGAAGCAGAGCAGAGCGTGCTGGGCGCCATGCTGGTGGAGCCGCGCATGCTGCCCGACGTGCTGGGCGTCATCCGCCATGCGGACGATTTCTCCGTGCCAGCGCACGGCACCATCTTCAGCGCCATGGTGCAGCTGTACGACCGCAACGGCAACCTGGACATCGTGACGCTGTGGCAGCACCTGAAGGACCACGGAGTGCTTGAGGATGTGGGGGGCGACTCGTACCTGACCACGCTGGCGGAGGGCGTGCCCAGCGCGGCCAACGCCGTGGAGTACGCGCGCGTGGTGCGCGAGAAGGCCACGCTGCGCGAGCTGATCCGCGCAGCAGGCGAGATCCTGGTGGAGGCGCATCAGGCGCGGCAGGATTCGGCCATCGTGCTGGAGCAGGCGGAGCAGCGCATCTTTGAGATCGCGCAGCACCGCGAGACGCGTTCGGCCGAGCGGCTGGAGGAGCTGCTGGAGGCCACCCTGAAGCGCATCGAGGCTTCGGATGGCCAGCATGTCACAGGCGTGCCCTGCGGCTTTGACGAGCTGGACACCATGCTGAGCGGCATGCAGCGCGGCGAGATGATCATCCTGGCTGCGCGCCCCTCCATGGGCAAGACGGCCATGAGCCTGAACATCCTGGAGGCTGTGGCAACCGCTGGCTTCCCTGTGGCCATGTTCAGCCTGGAAATGGGCAAGCAGCAGCTGGTGCAGCGCCTCTTGTGCGCCAAGGCTGGGCTGGACGGCCAGCGGCTGCGCAGCGGCATGCTGCGCAAGGAGGACTACCAGCGCCTGCACGACGCCTGCGGCGCGCTGGCCAAGGCGCCCATCTTCATTGACGACACCCCAGGCCTCACGCTGCTGCAGCTGCGCAGCAAGGCGCGCCGTCTGCGCGAGCGCGAGAAGATTGACATGGTGGTCATCGACTACCTGCAGCTGATGAGCAGCGGCACGCGTTCGGAGAGCCGCCAGGTGGAGGTGAGCGAGATCAGCCGCGGCGTGAAGGCCATGGCGCGCGAGCTGGACGTGCCGGTCATCTGCCTGAGCCAGCTGAACCGCGCCACCGAAGGCCGCGAAGGCCACCGCCCGCGCATGAGCGATCTGCGCGAGTCTGGCAGCATCGAGCAGGACGCCGACGTGGTGCTGATGCTGCACCGCGAGGAGTACTACCACCTGGGCGATCCAGCCTGGGGCGACGCCAATCCGGACAAGCGCAACGTGGCGGAGGTGATCGTGGCCAAGCAGCGCAACGGCCCCACGGGGACAGTGCGGCTGGTCTGGGATTCCCGCAGCACGGCGTTCCGCAACATGGCCGACCGCGGCATGGCGGCTGGCGTGGAGTACGGCGGCGTGAGCGACCGCGAGGACGTGGTGGATCTGCCTGTCTAGCGGCTGCTAGACTGCGGCCCCCATGGGCGCGGAAGAGCCAGCGCTGGATCAGCTTCTGGCGCGCGCCGCGCGTGGCGATCAGCAGGCGTGGCGCGTGCTGGTGGACCAGTATTCAGGCCGCGTGTACGGGGTGCTGCGCGCGCAGGGAGCAGACCCAGAGCGCGCAGAGGAGATCACGCAGAGCGTGTTCTGCACCGTGGCCTCCAAGCTGGCCACCTACGTGGAGCAGGGGCATTTCGAGAGCTGGCTGTTCCGCATTGCCATGAACCGGCTGCGCGATGACGCCAGGCGTCGGCGTCGGCATGCCCGGTCTGTGGGTGACCTGGAAGCGCTGGATGCCATGGCAGACCGGGCTGCGCCTGGGCGGGGGAGCGGCGGGTCGGGTGGTGGGGGTGGCCCGGGCAGCGGGGGCGACGGGGGCGGGTTTGGCGGCCTGTCCGCAGAGGAGTCTGCGGCCCTGCGAGCGGCCATGGACCGGCTGTCGCCCGCTGACCGCCAGGTGGTGGATCTGCGCCATGTGGGAGGGCTGAGCTTCAAGCAGATGTCCGACGTGCTGGGGGAGCCGCTGGGGACGCTGTTGGCGCGGCATCACCGGGCGCTGCAGAAGCTTCGCGGCTATCTGGAAGGCACAGCTGGAGACCCGTCATGAGTTATTGGGCCAAAAATGGCAGAAGAACCGCAATCAGGCGCTGTTCTGACCGTTGGATGAGTGAGCGCTGGTCGCTCCGATCCAGGGAACGTTCAGCCTGCGTGGGTCAACCCAGCGGCGCTGAAGGAGGGTCGTCATCATGAACCGTTTGCACTTCCATCCTCAGCCTCCGCATGACGACACCAGCGGCTACGCAAGCGCGGGCGCTGGTGGCGATGCGTCGCTGCAGCGGCTGCTCGCGCAGTTGGACGCGCACGGCGGCGCGCAGCAGCAGCAGTTTGCGCGCGAGGCGCGTGGACTGAGCGATCGAATCTTCCAGGCATCGGCTGTTGAGCTGGGCAGTCAGCGTGAACCTGCTGTGGCCGGGCGCATCGGCTTTGCGCGCAGCCTGCGCTGGGTGGCGGCCGCCGCTGCGCTTGCGCTGGCGGTTGGCGTGCCCATGCTGGTCATGCGCAGCGGCGAGAGCGGCGGCAACACAGGCCGCAGCGGCAGCGCTGGCATTCAGACAGTCGGCTTCCGGCAGAGCGACGTGCTTGCGCCCGCAGGCGCATCCGAGCGGCTGGTGGTGGCGCTGTTTGATCGCGATGCAGCGCTCGATGCAGTGGATCCGTCCGCAGGCGAGGGCGAGACTTCGGTCCTGACCACGCGCGGATCCGCGGACGATGTACGCAACGAACTTGAATTCCTGGCCAGCCGCGGAGGCGTGAAGTGAGCCGGGTGTCGGCAGCCGGTGCCGCTGCAACAGCAGTCGCGGTGGCAATCTTGCTGGCTGCGACGCCGCCTGCCAGCAATGGCGCGCCACCGCAGGGCGACAAGCCCAAGCAGGACAACACGCCCAGGCAGGGGGATCGCCCGCCCCGGCCAGAAGGCGCGCGGCCGGACGGAGCGCGGCCAGACGGCGCACGCGGCGATGGCGCACGCGGCGAAGGCGGCCGCAGGGGGCCCATGTCGCCCGAGATGGTGGACCGCATCATCGAGGTGGCGGACGATGTGTCGCCCGAGCTGGGCAAGCTCATTCGCGAGAAGCGGAATGCTTCGCCCGAGGAATTGTCGCAGGCCATGCGGCAGAACACACGCCGGCTGATTGGCCTGGCGGTGCTCAAGGAACGCAATCCAGAGCTGTACAAGACTCGTGTGGAGGAGCTCCGCGTGCAGCTTGAGCTGCGCGTGCTGGGCGAGCAGTTCATGAAGGCCCAGGCCGACGGCGACAAGGCTGCCATGGAGGCGCTGGGCGCGCAGATTGACCAGAAGGTCACGCGCCAGGTTGATCTGGACCTGAAGGCTCGCGCGCAGGAGCTGCTGGTGCTCTCCCAGCAGATGGACAACCTGCGGCATGAGCTGGCAGCGGCCCAGGCCAACCAGGACGCGCGCCGCAAGGAAGTCTCCGACGCGGTGCGCAGTGGCCAGCCCGTCAAGACCCGCCCCTTCCCTGGCGAACGCTGAAACTGGTGACTGTCTCCGGGCTACGGGAGCGCGCTGAGCGCCAGCGGCTCGGGGGACGTGAACGGCTCGCCTGTCTCGGCGCCGATTCGGCTGCCGTAGAAGACAGCCGCGGCGTCCAGCCACTCCACCACGCGGCGGTTGCGCTGGTTGACCACAAACTGGCTCTCGTACGCCAGGATCGCAGCGCGCTTCTGCGCGTGGAACCCGCTGGTGTCAAAGATGAACTGCGGCTGCGGCACGGTGCGCAGGTGCGTGGCGTAGTAGTGGTAGAGCCACATCGGGTAGATCGGCTGGCCGGGCAGGTCTGTCTGCGTGAGCTTGGCCTCGAACCGTGCATCGCGCACGATGGCCGCGCCCGCTACGTGATCAGGGTGCGCATCGTCCGGGTGCGACATGAAGAGCACCTGCGCCTGAAACGTGCGGATGACGGCCGCCACCTTGCGCCGTGCCTCCAGCGTGTTCTGCACGCTGCGGTTGGGCAGGTCAAGCGTGGTGCGCTCTGCGCCCAGTGCCGCCGCCGCCCGCGCCGCCTCGGCTGCGCGCACGGGCACGCTGCCGTGCGGCGTGGGCTCGCCGTTGGTCAGGTCCAGCAGCATGACGCGATGCCCCTGCTGCACCAGCCGCGCGATGGTGCCGCCCATGCCCAGCTCTTGATCGTCCGGGTGTGCGCCGATGACCAGGATGTTCATGGCCGAAGCGTATCGCTGCCGCGCGCAGCCGGCGCGCCTTCCATGTGCTGCACCAGCGTGGCGGCCAGGCTGGCCAGGTACGCCCGGATGGCCTGCGTGGCGTCCGGGTCTCGGTGATCGCGCAGCTCGGACTCTTCCCGCGCATAGCGGGCGAACGACATCAGCGCAGCACGGTCCGCGCCCATCCACGATCCAGCCGCAGGCCCGCTGCACGCCGCGTCCAGCTGCGCCAGCACACCTCGCCGCTGGGCGATCCACTCCTGCAGCCGCTCCATGCAGTGCGCCGCGAGCCAGGTGACAGGCAGGTCTCGAGCAAGCGCCTCCAGCTGCGTGTCCACTTCAGCATCCCGGTCCGTCACCAGCGCCTCTGCTGCCACCTGCGCCCGCGCGCGCAGCGCCTTGGGGTGCGTGCCCAGCCCACCGGGCGGCCACGCGAATCCGCCCCATCGCGCCAGCGACCGGTCCTGGGCAGCCTGATCTGGCAGCGCTGCGACCGCCGCCAGCGCTTGCATCACCCGCGCTGCACGGCTCATGGCCACCGCAGCCTGACCGCCATCGCCCTTGGCCCAGGCAGCAGCCCACGCGTCGCGCCGCTGATCAATGCACTGCAGCAGGCGATCGGACAAGCCAGCGGCGGCCTCCTGCGCCACCTCATCCTTGGCGCGCAGCCGCGCCTCCAGCCGCACGGGCGCGAAAGCAGCCAGCTGCTGCGCAAAGGCGTCCATCTTGGCCCGCGTGGCCGGGCGCTGCGAACCCTGCAACAGCGCTGCTGCCCACGCCTTCACCACCGCTGCAAACGCGTCGCGCGTGCCAGCGCGCACGCCCGCCAGCTGGTCGGGCCATGCGCCTGCCTCCTGCAGCCGCCGCAGGTCCTGCGCTGCATTCACCTGTGTTCCCACTGCGCTGTCCAGCGCAGGGTCGGCCGCCACAGAGGGCGAGCGCACCAGCTGCGGCAGCGTCTCAGCCAGCTTCACTGCGCTGCGCCGCGCCTGGGTCTGGATCTCCCGCGCTGGGCCGCGCACGGCTGGTGGCAGCTTGCCAGGGTCCACTGTTCGAACCCGCTGCGCAGCATTCAGCGCGCGTGCCAGCGCCACCACGCCGGACGGGTTGAGCGGCACCTCGCGGAAGGCAGCGCGCAGCCGCTCGGTGTCCCACGCGCCCTCCCCGCGCATGAGCGCTGGTGCAATGGCGAGCGCCTCAGCCAGCGCTGCCTTGCCCTCTGGATTGAAGCGGCCGCCACGCAGCGCAGTGGCCAGCGCATCGCGGTCGCCCTGGCTTAGCCACCCTGCGTTGGCCACTGCCATGGCTGCTGCATCGTGGTCTGCGCCTGCAGGTGGGGTGCTCGCGGGTGGCGTGCCTGCGGGGGCGCCGCCTGCTGGCGCTGCCATCGCTGCTGGCGTGGGCCACGCGTCCGGCGCGCCGGGCAGCTCGCGCGTCTCCAGCAGCGAGACTGCCTTCCGCAGCGTGGCCAGCTCCATCACCAGCACGCGCTCTGGCGCAGCTGCATCCGGCACGTTCTTCAGGCCGTTGCGGCACTCCTCCACAAACTCCTGCAGCACCACGCGCGCGGCAGCACCGCCGTGCTCCTCTGGCAGCTGCCGCTGCGTCAGCTGGTCGAACGCCGCTCGCACATCTGCCAGGCGCAGCCCCGCCACGGCCAGCGCCTGCGGCTCTGCTCCCAGCCCGTGAAACAGCAGGTCAAACACCACGCGCCGGTACGCCAGTTGCGCCTGCACAGGCAGCGTGGCCGCCTGCGCGCTGCGCTCCAGGCTCTCGACCTCTGCCTTGATGGTGCGCGCCAGCTGCGCCACCGCGTTGTCGCGCCCCAGCGGCGGCGCCACCGGAGGTGCGTCCAGCTGCAGCGTGGGCTGCTTGTCTGGCGCCTTCCTTGCAGGCGGATCTGCAGCCGCGCTGCGTGAGGCGGCATCGCCAGCGGACGCACCCACAGCGGGTGACGCAGCCAGCAGCGCTGCGCACGTGGTGAAGACTGCAGCGCACTGCGGCGCGCGCGGTGCCGCGCACCACGCTGCTGTCCACGCGTGCCATGCCGCGCGCCACGCGCACCACGCACCGTGCGGGCTAGGTCTGGCGCTCTTCATCAGGTCCGCCTTCATCTGCAGGGGCTGCCCCACCATCCGTACGCGGGGGGCCGTCGTATGCAATCCATTCCAGACAGAGGCCATGCGGTGGCAGGGTCGGGCCAGCCAGCTCGCGATTGCGTTCGCGCAGCACCTCCAGCACCACCTCAGGCGGACACGCGCCGCGCCCCACCTCCACCAGCGTGCCCGCGATGATCCGCACCATGTTGTAGAGGAACCCAGAGCCAGCGATCTCCAGGACCGCCCGGCCTGGCCCAGTCTCCCACAGCGTGCAGCCGTGGATGCTGCGCACCGTGCTGGGCCGCGTGTGCGTGGCATGCGCGAATCCAGCAAAGTCATGCGTGCCCACCAGGAGCGCCGCTGCAGCCTGCATGCGCGGCACGTCCAGCTGGTGCCAGGTCTGCCACACGGTGCGGCGCTCAAACAGCAGCGGCACCTCTGCTTGCCGTGCTCCAAAGGCCAGGTGGTACCGATAGCACTTGCTGGTGGCCCAGCTGATGGGGTCGAACCCTTCTGGCGCTGCGCCCGCCTGCAGCACGCGCACGTCCTCCGGCAGCCGGGCGTTCAGCGCCATGGGCAGCCGGTCGAGCGGCACCCCGTGCTCCCCGGTAAAGGCCGCCACCTGCCCCTTGGCGTGGACGCCAGCGTCGGTCCGGCTGGCGCCGGTCAGGTCCACAGGGCGGCGCACCACCTGCACCAGGGCCTCGGTGAGCACGCCCTGCACAGTCCGCAGCGGATCGCGGCCAGGAGGCTCCTGGCGCTGCCAGCCGTGGAAGTCGGTGCCGTCGTAGGCCACCAGCAGGCGGGTGCAGGGCATGCGGAGAGGATAGAAACCCACCAAGGTCCACACCGGTTACGGACCACGCGAGACCCATTCTCTGGGTCCTCAAACCGCATGAAACTGCTGAACTGTGTTGGACTTCCACTGCGGCCGCTTTACGATTGGGCGTCCGGACACGCTTGTGTCATGGGTTTTTGCACCTTTTCAACGATTGCGGGAGAAACACACATCATGAGACCCAGCATTGCAGCCTTCGGCGCACTGTGCCTGTCGGCCAGCGCCTTTGCACAGACCATTGATGGCACGGTTGACGTGGAGTACGGCCCACCAGCCTCTGTCCAGAATGTGGGCACCGACTTTGGCAACTCTGACCTGGGTGTCATTGACTGGGCCAACGGCAGCGAGCTGGACGTGGGCCACGCCTTTGTGTCGGGCGGCTACCTGTACCTGTTCCTGGGTGGCAACCTGGAGAGCAACTACAACAAGCTGGAGGTCTTCATTGACTGCAAGGCTGGCGGCCAGAACCGTCTGCGCGGCGACAACCGCGACGTGGACTACAACGGCCTGAACCGCATGGGCGACGATGGCAGCGCGAACGGCCTGACCTTTGACGAGGGCTTTGCCGCGGACTACTGGCTGGGCGTGACCTGTGGCGGTCCCACCTTCACCGTGTACTCCAACTGCTCAGAACTGCTGACCGACGGTGGCGAAGGCGCAGGCGGCTACCTGGGCGCTGCAGGCGCTGGAGTGGCCATGGTGGCTGGCAACGGCATCGAGATTGCCCTGAACAACTCGAACATTGGCGGCGTGCCCTACGGCACCGATGCTGCCAGCGGCAAGGGCGTGACCACAGGCGTGGAGTTCAAGATTCCCGTCAGCGTGCTGGGCTACACCGGTGGCCCGATCCGCGTGTGCGCCATCATCAACGGTGGCGGCCATGACTTCGTGAGCAACCAGGTGCTGGGCGGCTGCGGCGCTGGCCAGGACTTCCTGGGCGAGCCACGCACGGTCAACTTCAACAACGTGGCGGGCGACCAGTGGTTTGTGGTGCCAGGCACCGACGCTGCTCCATGCCCAGCTGACCTGAACAGCGACGGCGTGGTGGACGGCACCGACCTGGGCCTCCTGCTGGGTGACTGGGGCGTCTTTGGCAGCCCAGCAGACATCAACCAGGATGGCACGGTGGATGGCACCGACCTGGGCCTGCTCCTGGGCGGCTGGGGCAACTGCGGCTGATCACAGCGCTGCCTGCGCAGCGCACGCATGCAAGACCTTCCAGCGGGCCCGGCACCACGCCGGGCCCGCTGTGTTTTTCGCGATGGCCTCGGACGTTGCCCGCTGGCGTCACACCAGCCGCGCGCCAGTCTCGCCGGGGTGGAACAGGTGCGCGTGGCGCAGGTTCAGGTGCACGCACACGTCGCTGCCTTCGGCCAGCCCGCGCTGCGGCGCTGTGCGCGCCACCACGCGGTGGCTGCCCAGGGCCAGCACTAGGTCGGTGCGGTCGCCCAGCTGCTCCACGGCGTCCAGCCGCGCGCGCAGGCAGCCAGGGGCGCTCAGGTCCGCGCCCACGCTGATCTGGTCTGGTCGAACGCCCAGCACAAAGGGGCCGTGCAGCGCCGCAGGCCAGCGCCCCTCTGGCAATTGCAGCGAAAGGCCCTGCGCTCGGAACACGCCGCCCTCCACTGCGCCCTCAAAGAAGTTCATCACCGGCACGCCCACAAACGCAGCCACAAAGCGGTTGGCAGGGCGGGCGTACACCTCGTCGGGCGTGCCAAACTGCTGCACCTGGCCGTTGCGCATCACCACCATGCGGTCGGCCAGGGTCATGGCCTCCTCCTGGTCGTGCGTCACATAGATCATGGTGCCGCGCGTGCGCCTGTGCAGCGTGCGCAGCTCCGCCCGCATCTCGATGCGCAGGCGGGCGTCCAGGTTGCTGAGCGGCTCGTCGAACAGGAACACGCGCGGCTGGCGCACCAGAGCGCGGCCCAGCGCCACGCGCTGCCGCTGCCCGCCGCTCAGCTGGCGCGGATACCGGTCCAGCAGCGCCTGGATGTCCAGGCTGCGCGCTGTGTCCTCCACGCGCTGCGCGATCTGGCGCAGCTCCTCCGCTCGCGCGCTGCTGCGCAGCAGCGTGGCCAGCAGCCCGCCGTGCGTGCGCCGCTGCATGAGCCCAAAGCTCATGTTGCGCCGCACGGTCATGTGCGGGTAGAGCGCGTAGTTCTGGAACACCATGGCCACGTCGCGATCCTTGGCCTGCATGTTGTTCACCACCTGGCCGCCAATGCGCACCTCACCGCTGGTGATGCTCTCCAGGCCCGCGATCATGCGCAGCAACGTGCTCTTGCCGCAACCAGAGGGCCCCACCAGCACGATGAACTCGCCATCCTTGAAGTCCAGCGTGGCGTCCTGCACGGCGGTCACCCCGCCTGGATAGGTCTTGCCAACGCTGCTGAGTGTCACTGTGGCCATGCATGCTCTCCGTTGCGTGCTCTCTGATGCGTGCTGCGCATCACCCCTTCACCGCTCCCTTGCCAAGACCTTCGATGAACTGCTTCTGCGCTGCCACAAACAGCAGGATGCAGGGCAGCATGGTGACCAGGCTGGCCGCCATCAGCAGATGCACCTTGTTGATGCCGCCGTACTGGTTGCGGAAGCTGTTCAGTGCCACGCTCAGCGTGGCCTGCTCGTTGCTCTGCAGGTAGATGAGCGGGGCCAGGAAGTCGTTCCACGTGTAGATGAAGGTGAACACCGCGGTGATGGCGGTCACCGGGCGCGTGAGCGGCAGGATGAGATGCCACCACATGCGCCACCAGCCGCAGCCGTCCAGCCGCGCAGCATCCAGCAGCGCCTCTGGGATCTGCGCAATGAACTGCCGGTACATGAAGATGAAGAACGCGTTGCCAAAGAAGGCCGGCACGATGAGCGGCAGCGGCGTGTCCACCCAGCCCAGGTTGCGGAACAGGATGAACAGCGGAATCATGGTCACCTGCGCTGGCAGCATGAGCGTGGCCAGCATGACGATGAAGAGCGGCTGCCGCCCGCGGAAGCGCATGCGCGCAAACGCGGTAGCCACCAGGCTGCTGCTGAGCGCCGTGCCCACGGTGACCAGCACAGTGATGACCACCGAGTTGGCCAGCGCATCCAGGAAGCCGTTCCAGCGCACCGTGCCCATCTGCGCCAGCGCCTCTGGGTAGTTGTGCCACTGCGGGTCTGCCGTCCACACGCCAGCCAGCCCGCCGCGCACGGTGGCCGCCTGCGCAGCCTCTGGCGTCTTCAGGCTGACCACCACCATCCACCACAGCGGAAAGATGAACGCCACCGTGCCAGCCAGCAGCAGCAGGTAGGTCAGCAGGATGACGGGTGCGCGCTTCACTTCTGCAGGGCCTCGTAGTAGACCAGCCGCGCGCTGGTGCGCAGGATGAGCAGCGTGACGCCCAGCGTGACCAGCAGCAGCAGCCACGCCATGGCGCTGGCGTAGCCCATCTCGTAGAACTGGAAGCCCTGGTCGAACAGGTACAGCACGTAGAAGCGCGTCAGGTCGCCAGGCTCGCCGCCGGTCATCACGAACGCCTGCGTGAACACCTGGAAGCTGCCGATGACCGCCATGAGCGTGTTGAACAGAATGACCGGGCTGAGCATGGGCAGCGTGATGCCCACAAACCGCCGCACTGCGCCCACGCCATCCACGCCTGCGGCTTCGTGCAGATCTTCTGGGATGTTCTGCAGGCCAGCCAGGTAGATCATCATGCCGCCGCCCACCATCCACATGCTCATGACGGCAAACGCCGGCGCGCCAAACACTGCTGCGTCCTTGCCAAACCACTGCGGCGGGCCAGGGATGGCCGCCGAGCTGCCCATCGCGGCCAGCACATGGTTCACGCCGTTGATGGCGGGGCGCAGCACCTCGTTCATCAGGCCAGCGTCGCCGTCGAACACCCAGCGCCACAGCACGGCCACGCCCACGCCGGCCAGCACGGTGGGCAGGTACCACGCAGCGCGGAACAGCGGCACGCCGCGCACCTTCTGGTTCATCAGGAGCGCCGCAAGCAGCGCCAGCACCTGGCCGCCAGGCACAGCGATGAGCGCGTAGTACATCGTGACGCGCACGCTGACCGGGAAGGTCTCGTCTGCGCTCAGCAGCTGCTGGTAGTTGCGCAGGCCCACCCACTGCGCCTCGTCCAGCGTGCCCATGCCGTTCCAGCGCGTCATGCTCAGCAGGAGGCTCATGACGATGGGGAACGCCATGAAGATGCAGAAGCCAAGCACCCACGGCGACGCAAAGACATACCCCGTGCGCTCCTCGCGCAGCGCGTGCGCGGGCAGGCGCGTGCGCGCACGCAGCGCGACAACCGCCACGCCAGCCAGCAGCACCACTGCCGCGGCGCACACAGCCACCATGCCCCACGGCATGCGCGGGAAGTCCGTGCGCCCCAGCGGGCTGGTGCGGATGTCCTTCCACTGCTGCCTGAATCGCTCCACAGCTTCCTTCACCGGAATGCTGCCTGTTTTCAGGCCCTCATCCATGTTCAGCGCCAGGCGCGACTCAAACTTGGGGCTCACTGGCCAGTCCACCCAGCGCGCCACCTGGATGGCGTCCAGGAAGCCCTGGTCGTTGGCGGGCTTCACTGCTGGGTTCACAAAGGCGTCGCTCTCCGCGGCCTTGCGGTTGCTGGGAATGGCCAGGCCAAGTCGCGCCTGCGCGCGCTGCGCGTCCACGTCGGTCAGCCAGCGCACCAGCTTCCAGCTTTCGTCCTTGTGCTTGCTCTGGCTGCTGATGGCCCACGCCACAGTGAGCAGGATGTTGGCCCGCTCTGATCCGCGCGGCAGCGGCGCAAAGTCCCAGTCAAAGCTGGTGATGCGCGCGTACTCCGGCACCACCCAGCGGCCAAACGGCCCGGCCATGCCCACCCGGCCCGTGCTGAACACCGCAGCGCCAGTGGCGATCTTGCTGCGGCCACTGGTCAGCGTGTGCTCCTCGTCGTGGCGCCAGGAGCGCAGCCGCTCCAGCGCCTCCATGGCGCGCGGATCCTCCAGAGTGACCTCGTCAAAGCTGGCGCCCTTCACGTCCACGCCCCACGTGTAGAGGTAGGCGCGCACCATGGCGGCCCAGGTCACAAACTCGCTGCCGGTGTAGTGCTCGCCGTGCTCGTCGGTCAGCGCGCCAATCTTGCGCGCGGCGCTGATGTAGTCGTCCCACGTCCAGTCTGGCGCAGGGAAGGGCACGCCCGCCTTCCGGAACAGATCCTTGTTGTAGTAGAAGCCAACCGTGGTGAAGTCCTTGGGGATGCCAAGGAGCGCGCCCTTGCCCATCTGCGCGCCGTCCCACCGGAAGGCGTCCACCACCTGCGGGTAGAAGTCCTCCAGGTGCAGCGCGCGCGGGTCGTGCGCGGCGGCGTCGCGCTCCAGGTAGGGCTCCAGCGGCTCCAGCAGGCCCATGGCGCCAAAGCTGGGGATGCGCTCATTGCCCACGTAGAAGACATCTGGCGGATCGCCAGACGCCATCATGGTCTGCAGCTTGGTGTAGAAGCTGGCGCTGTCGCCAGGGTTGATGCGGCGCACCCGCACCCCGAGGGTTGGCCTCCTGGAACTGCCGCAGGCTCTCGTTGACGATGGCGTCCTCTTCTGGGCCGCCTTCGCCAGACCAGTGGAGCACTGTGATCTCCACGCCAGCCTTGGGAGCCAGCTGGGCGTTCAGCTGCCGCCAGCCCACCCGGGCAAACGACCACACCACCAGCGCCACTGCAGCCACGCCGAGGGCCCAGCGAACTGCAGAAACGCCTATCCTTGCAGCTCCAGCCGCAGTGCCCTGACGCAGCATGAACCCAAGAATAGCAGCACAGCTTGTGGGTCTGTCGCTGAGCGCCGCCCTGGGGCTCGCTCCGCTGGACACGTCCTTTCCGCCCAATGCGCCGGTGGCGCAGGGCAAGGCGCCAGCCTTCCGCGGGCCGTCCAGCATCTCTGCTGTGCAGACCAACGACGGCCGCTGGCGCGTGACCTTTGCGCTGGATGGGTCCGCTGCCGGAAAGGCCACCAGCGTGCTGCTGGCTGGCAGCACTGGCTGGCGCGGGCAAGCGCTCTCCATGAAGCAGCAGCGCGACGGCCGCTGGACAGCCACCACCACGCTGCCAGGCGGGCGCCACCTCTACAAGTTCGTGGTCAACGACTCCACCTGGATCCCCGACCCAGCCAACACAGTCTCTGAGGACGACGGCCAGGGCGGCCGCAACAGCGTGCTGCTCCTGGGGCCAGAGTCCTGGCTGGACCCCAGCAAGGCCAAGGCGGGTGACAGCGTCATCGAGGCCACTGGCCTGGCGCACGATCCCGGCAGCCCCAACGATCGCCAGCGCCTGGGCCAGGGCTGGATGGTGCGCTACCGCACGCTGGCGGGGGACGTGCAGGCTGTGGAGCTGGCGTGGCGCGCTGGCCCAGCGGGGCAGCCTTCGCGCACCGACTCCATGCGCCGCGTGGCGCAGCAGGGCCCCTACGACGTGTGGGAGGCGCTGCTGCCTGCTGGCACAGCACCCATCGCCTACACCTTTCTTGTGAAGGATGGTTCCAAGACCGTGCGCGACCCTTCTGTGTATTCGCTCGATCCAGCTGCGGCTGGTGGCTTCCGCACGCCAGACTGGGCCAAGGATGCTGTGTGGTACCAGGTCATGGTGGACCGCTTCCGCAACGGCGACCCAGCCAGCGACCGCCCCAACACGCTGCCGTGGACGCAGGACTGGGACAAGCCTGCCGCACACGAAGGCAAGGATGGCCAGAGCTTCTACCGGCACTTTGTGTTCGACCGCTTCTTTGGCGGCGACCTGGCTGGCCTGCGCGCCAAGCTGCCGTACCTGAAGGAGCTGGGCGTGAACGCGCTGTACCTGATGCCAGTGTTCCAGGCCAGCACGCCGCACAAATACAACACCACCAACTACTTGCACGTGGACGAGCATTTTGGGCAGAGCGGCGACTACGCCGAGGCCGCCGAGAAGGAGGACCTGCTGAATCCGCGCACGTGGACCTTCACCCCCACGGACAAGCAGTTCATCGATTCCTGGCAGAAGCCAAGAAGCAGGGCTTCCACGTGGTGATTGACGGCGTGTTCAACCATGTGGGCACTGGCCACCCCGCGTTCCAGGATGTGAAGGCGCATGGCCGCACCAGCCGGTTTGCAGACTGGTTCGACATCAAGACGTGGGAGCCGTTCACCTACGACGCGTGGTGGGGCTTCAGCGAGCTGCCTGTGTTCAAGAAGGATCCAGAGAAGGGGCTGGCATCCAAGACAGCGCGCGAGCACATCTTTGCCGTCACCCAGCGGTGGATGGACCCCAACGGCGACGGCGATCCCAGCGACGGCGTGGATGGCTGGCGCCTGGACGTGCCCAACGAAGTGCCGCTGCCCTTCTGGTGGGAGTGGCGCACCCTGGTGAAGAAGATCAACCCCAACGCATACATCTCTGGCGAGATCTGGGATCGCGCCGAGGCGTACCTGGATGGCCGCGCCTTCGACGGCGTGATGAACTACGAGTTCGCCAAGCCAGCGGTGCAGTGGGTGGCCAACCAGAAGCAGAAGATCACCGCGTCTGGAGCTGGACAAGCGCCTGGCTGCGCTGCGCCTGGCCTATCCAGCCGAAGCGCACTACGCCATGATGAACCTGCTGGACAGCCACGACACCGATCGCGTGTCCAGCATGATCCGCAACCCGGACCGCAAGTTCAACGAGAAGAACCGGCTTCAGGACAACGACCCGTACGACGCCAGCAAGCCCACGGCAGAGGACTACGCCAAGCAGAAGCTGCTGGCGCTCCTGCAGATGACCTATGTGGGCGCCCATGATCTACTACGGCGACGAGGTGGGCATGTGGGGCGCCAGCGATCCCAACAACCGCAAGCCCATGCTGTGGCAGGATCTTCAGCCCTACCAGAATGCACAGGACGCAGTGAACACCGACCTGCTGGCGTACTACAAGGGCATCATCGCCATGCGCCGCGCCAATTCCGCGTTGCTGGAGCAGAACTGCCCCGGTGCTGGTGGACGACGCGCAGGACGTGTGGGTCTTCCTGCGCCAGGACGCCACGCAGCAGGTGCTGGTGGCGCTGAACGCCAGCAGCAAGCCCGCCACCATTGACCTGAGCAGCCTGGGCAGTGGCTGGAAGTCTCTCCACGGCGGCGACGCGGGTGGCGCGCCTGGCAGCGCCACGGTCACCGTGCCGCCTGTGTCTGGCCGCGTGTGGGCCAAGTAGCGCATGCCGCCCCGCGCACCAGCGATCTTTGCGCAGCGCCGCGCTGGCGTGCTGCTGCACGTGAGCAGCCTGCCGGGTGGGCATGGCATTGGCGACCTGGGCCCGGCTGCGCACGCCTTTGCAGCGTGGTGCGGTGCAGCAGGGCAGAGCGTGTGGCAGATGCTGCCTGTGGGGCCTGTGGGCCCTGGCGACAGCCCGTATGCCAGCACCAGCAGCTTTGCTGGCGAGCCGCTCTTCATCAGCCTGGAGGTGCTGGTTCAGCAGGGACTGCTGCCGCGCGCAGCGCTCCGCCCAGCGCGGGGTGAGCGCCAGCCGGCCACTGGTGGGCCAGCGCAGTACGCCGCAGCGCGCGCCTTCAAGCGGCCACGCCTGGTGCACGCGTACCAGGCATGGCTGCACGGCAAGGGCCACCAGGCTGCTGCGTTCCATGCGTGGCAGCGCCGCGCGCAGGCGTGGCTTCCGGGCTGGTGCGCGTTTGCAAAGGCAGGGCCGCCCGCGGCCCGCTGGCAGAGCCGCTGTACCACGCGTTCCTGCAGTGGCAGTTCCACCAGCAGTGGAGGGCGCTGAGGGCCACGTGCCGCACCCACGGCGTGCTGCTCTTGGGCGACGTCCCCATCTTTGTGCCGCTGGAGTCCGCAGACGTGCAGGATCATCCAGAGCTGTTCCGCCTGGACAGCTCTGGCCGGCCCACGGTGCTCACGGGCGTGCCGCCAGACTTGTTCAGCCGCACGGGCCAGCTGTGGGGCCACCCGCACTACCGCTGGAGCCAGCATGCGCGCACAGGATTTGCATGGTGGATCGCGCGCGTCCGCGCTGCGCTGGAGCGCTTTGACGCCCTGCGCATTGACCACTTTGTGGGCCTGGTGCACGCGTATGAGATCCCAGGCCGCGCGCGCACTGCGCGCCACGGCGAGTGGCGGCCCACGCCCGGAGCGGCCCTGCTGGCCGCGCTGGAGCGGTCGTGCGGCCGCCTGCCGCTGGTGGCAGAAGATCTGGGCGCGGTCACACCCGCGGTCACTGCGCTGCGCGAACGCTTTGGCCTGCCGGGCATGCGCCTGGTGCAGAACGCGTTCTACGGCCCCAGCAGCCAGGACCTGCCGCCGCTGCATGCGCGCACGTGCGTGACCTACCCAGGCACGCACGACAACGACACCACCGCTGGCTGGTGGCGCACGCTGCCGCGTCACGCGCGCCAGCGCTTCACCGCCTACACCGGCGAGCGCCGCGCTGCCGCAGTGCCGCAGGCCATGATCCGAGCCACGCTTCAGTCGCCTGCACAGACCGCCATCGTGCCCATGCAGGACTACCTTGGCCATGGCTCAGATGCCCGCATGAACCTCCCAGGCCGTGCCAGCCGCCAATGGCGGTGGCGGATGGCGCCAGCGGCCCTTGGCACGCTGGATCCGGCTAGCATTCGCGCTCTCGCCTGCGCCGCGGCGCGAGCCTGACGGTCAGGCCTGCCAGCGGCCATGGATGAACCGCCCACATGGCTGCCCGCATCGCCAAGCTGCGCATCTCAGATCCCTTCGGAACCCTCGATCTTCTGCGGACGCTGGCGTCGGACCTGTGGTGGTCGTGGAACGAGAACGGTCAGCGCCCCTTTGCTGCGCTGGACCCGCGCCTGTGGGAGGCCACGCGCCACTCTCCCACTGCCATGCTGCGCCGCATTGACCCCAGCGTGCTGGAGGCCAAGATCGCAGATGAGCGCTACCGCAGCCTGGTGGCCGACGCAGACGACGCCCGCCGCCGCTACTACGCCACGCTGCCGTGGTACGAGGAGCACTACGCCGAGCTCCGCCCGGAGATGCGCGTGGCCTACTTCTGCAGCGAGTTTGCGCTGCACGAGAGCATGCAGCAGTACGCCGGAGGCTTGGGCGTGCTGGCAGGCGACCACCTGAAGAGCGCCAGCGACCTGGGAATTCCGCTGTGCGGCGTGGGCCTGCTGTACCGCACTGGCTACTACGTGCAGGAGCTGCGCGGCGACGGCACCACCCGCGTGCTGCATCCGCACTACGACTACGACAACTGGCCGCTGGAGGACACCCGCGTGAAGGTGGACTGTCCCATCGGCAGCAAGACCGTCCGCGCCAAGGTGTGGAAGGTGCAGGTGGGCCGCGTGCCCTTGTACCTGCTGGACACCGACATTCCAGAGAACCGCCGGCGCGACCGCGCGCTGACCCAGGCGCTGTACCAGGGCGACCCAGAGCTGCGCCTGCGCCAGCAGGTGCTGCTGGGCGTGGGTGGCGTGCTGGCCCTGCGCGCGCTGAAGGAGAAGCCCACCGTCTACCACCTGAACGAGGGCCACGCCGCCTTTGCAGGCCTGCGCCGTCTGGCCACGCTGGTGCAGCGCGGGCTGACGCTGCAGCAGGCCGTGGAGCACGTCCGCCGCACCACCGTCTTCACCACCCACACGCCTGTGCCTGCCGGCCACGACCGCTACGACGTGGACCTGAGCTGGAAGGCGCTGCGCCGCATGCTGCGAGGCGCTGGCTTTGACAGCGAGAGCTTTGCCGACTTTGGCCGCGAGCACCCAGGGCACGGCCCCATCTGCATGACGGTGCTGGCCCTCCGCATGGCTGGCCACGTGAACGGGGTGAGCAAGCTCCACGGGCGCGTCTCGCGCGAGATGTGGAAGGACGTGTACGGCGTGCCAGAGGCAGAGGTGCCCATCGGCAGCGTGACCAATGGCGTGCACGTGCCCACATGGCTGGCGCCAGAGGCCCGTGACTTCTGGTCGCGCTCGGTGGACATGGACTTCAGCCGGCACACGCCAGACGCAGACCCGTGGCAGGCGGCCAAGAACGTGGGCCACGCGGACTTCTGGGCCATGCGCGGCGCGCTGCGCCGCCGGCTGGTGGACTTCATCCGGCAGCGTCTGCAGCGCCAGGCCATCTGCCGCGGTGAGAGCCCCAGCGAGGTCCTCTGCGAAGGCAACGCCTTCCGCTACGACGCGCTCACCATCGGCTTTGCGCGCCGCTTTGCCACCTACAAGCGCGCGCCGCTGATCTTCCACGACGTGGAGCGCATCATGCGCATCCTGGGCAACCCAGATCGCCCGGTGCAGATTGTCTTTGCAGGCAAGGCGCACCCGCGCGACCAGGGCGGCCAGGAGTACGCGCAGATGATCTGGCGCTTTGCCCACGACGCTGGCTTTGCTGGCCGCGTGGCGCTGGTGGAGGAATATGACATGGAGGTGGGCCGCATGCTCACCAGCGGCTGCGACGTGTGGCTGAACAACCCCCTGCGCCCCTACGAGGCCAGCGGCACCAGCGGCATGAAGCCGCCGCTCCATGGCGGCCTCAACCTGAGCGTGCTGGATGGCTGGTGGCCCGAGAGCTACGACACCACCAACGGCTGGGCCATCGGCGACGGCACAGAGAACCCCGACCACGAAGTGCAGAACGCAGCGGATGCAGAGAGCCTGTACACGCTGCTGGAAGAGCAGGTGATCCCGGAGTTCTACGACCGAGGCTCAGATGGCCTGCCAGCACGTTGGATCACGCGCGCGCTGCGCAGCGTGGTCAGCGTTCCAGCAGTGTTCAACACCGACCGGATGGTTGGCGAATACCTGCGCTGGGGCTACCTGCCCGCCCATCACGACGGCGTCGCCCGCCGCCCCAACTGACCGCTGCTGCACCCAGCACGGCCAGCGCGCCAGGCCCAGGCACCACCACGGCAAAGTTGTCGTACTGGCCGGTGTGCGAGTAGCCGCTGCCGCCAGCGCTGCTGTTGGAGGTCCAGAAGCCAAAGTGCAGCACGCTGCCGCTGGTGCTGAAGTTGGGCCCCAGGGGGTTGGCTTCACCCACGGGCGTGTAGTCCACCAGCGTGGGCACCAGCGAATAGGTCCGCCACGCCGACGTGTTCAGGAAGTAGCCGATCATCCAGAACTGGCCGTCCTGCTCCACTGCAAAGCCAAAGGAGGACAGGCCATCCACGTACCGCGCATCCATGGCGAAGGCCAGGCTGGTCACGGCGCCGCTCACGCCAGGGTCGTACCCCTGCTGCTCAAAGATGCTGAAGTTCACAGCGCCGCTGAAGCTGGCGCCGCAGGTGTTGGTCACCTGCCGCACCGCGTTGGTCACACCCAGCGTGGCTTGCACAGCGCTCCCCGAGCCACCATTTTGGCCGTAGCTGAACGTGGTGAGCGACCAGTTGGAATCCAGGAAGGTGGAATCAGCAATCGTGGCGCCCGCCGCAAGGGCGGGCGCCACGAAGAGTGCTGAGGTCGCTGTCAGGAGAACGCTTCGGATCACTTTTCACCTCCCTTGGAGGCCTCAACGACGGCGGCGAGCGCCCACCAGTCCAGCCACGCCGATCAGCGCCAGGGCGCCAGGGCCTGGAACTTCGAGCACGAAGTCCTGGTAGGTCTCGTTGCCAAGGCCGATCAGATTGGCGTTGCTGTTCGAACCCACACTGGCCAGCAGGGACACTGCATAGGCCAGGGTGTTGGCCGTCAGCCCAGTGGCTGCAAAGTTGCCCACACCCAGGTCGTAGGAGCCGCCAGCATCGCCGATGACTTCCCACAGAGCCAGCTGGAAGGCGCAGTTGAACTCGCCATCGCCGCCGTACTGCAGGCCGCCAGCAGCGGCGTACAGGTCCGCCACAGCCTGGGCTGCAGCTGCGCCCATGGGAGCAGAGGTGGGCAGCGATGCCACCGACGTGAAGTCATAGACATTGGGGCCCGTGTTGGTGGTCTGGTAGTAGTCCACGCAATACACCAGCCAGCTGCCATCAAACGCAGCGCCAGCGCCCGTGCCGCCGCTGAGCGTCACAGACATGGAGCCGGCGTTCACCTGGCCGTTGTAGCCGGGCGAGGTGATGGTCACCACCTGGCCAGCGGTCACGCCGTTGTACAGGAGGTTGGTGGTGTCAGCAGTGGCCAGGCTGGCGCAGGCCAGCAGGGCAGCGGTGGGAACAAGGATCAGCTTCATAGAACAACTTTCTGCAAAGGGAGAGGGAACCAAACGAACAAGGGGAGTCAAGCAGGCTCAGCTCCGGCGGCGCCGGGAGGCTGAGAGACCTGCTGCGGCCAGGAGCGTAAGGGCGCCCGGGCCTGGGACGATCTGATAGGCAAGGAAGTCGCCGGCAACCGATGTGTTGCTCCACCAGTCGGTGGCCATGGTGCTGCGGCTCAGGTGGTCAATGCCAGAGTCGCCGCCGCCACCACCTGAGGTGGCCACGTCGAAGTACATGGTGTCACCCACGCCAAGACCCAGCGCGGCCAGGCTGATGGCCCAGGTCACCGTGTTGCCGGAGGCGCTGTTGGTGAAGGTCAGCTCGCTGCCCCAGTTCCAGTTGCTGCCAGTCCAGTCCACGAACTGGGAGTTGTTGCTGTTCTGGTCAACCCACGAGCCGATGAAGTGGTCAATCTGCCGGCCGTTCAGGTCCACGGGGCGGTTCCAGGCGTTGGAGCCAGTGCCACCCGCAGCGGTGTCCATGAAGATCATGTACTTGGTCCACGTCTCAAAGCTCACCGTGCTGACCGAGATGTACAGCGTGGTGGCGTCGTTGGACACCTCAACAGAGGAGATGTCCAGGTTGGACGGGGCAGTTTCGAACATGTCACCCGTGGCGTCGTTGTAGACCACGCTGGCCTGGGCGACAGTGGCGGCGATCAACGCGCCTGCGGAAGCAGCAATCTTGATCACAGGAAGCTCCTGAAAGGGACATCTCAGCGTGGTTCGCCACGCGCGCCCTTTCCGCAGCCTCCAACCTCATTGGGGAACAGCAAGAATGTAGTCCGCAGACCCCGTCTGAGCAAGGATCTTTGGTGAGAGTCTCTGCGCTTATTGGACTATTCCCCAGGATCCCAGCAGGATTCCCAGGTCTGTTCCATCCACCGTGCCATCCTGGTTCAGGTCTGCTGTGCCAGAAGCCCCCCAGGAGCCCAGCAGGATGCCCAGATCCGTCCCATCCACGGTCCAGTCCCCGTTCAGGTCCGCTGGGCTCTGCGGGGTCTGGCTGTAGACCAGCGCGGTGTAGGGAGCCATGGTGATCACGCCGCTGTAGGCCATGCCGTTCCACGGGACAGCTGCAGCGCTGGTGTCAAAGCTGGGGTAGTTGGAGTAGTCCGCGCTGTAGCCGTTCCAGTCGCTGTTGAAGCGCAGCCGCCACAGGCCAGCGCGGGGCAGGCCGATGCGATAGTTGGTGTAGGAGCTGTTGCTGAAGTTGGCCACCACCACCACGTCGTCGCCGGGGCCGCCGTTCTGCCACCGATGGAACCCCACCACCTTGTTGGTGTTGTTCACGTGGTGCATGTTGGTGGACCAGCCGCTCAGGCCGCGCGTGTTGCCGTGCACGTTCTTGCGCATGGCGATCAGGTCGCGGTACAGCGCGGTGATGGGCGCGTAGGTGGTGGCCTTGGACCAGTCCAGCGGATCGTCTGCTGCAAACCACCCATCCTCCAGGAACTCCTGCCCCTGGAAGAGCATGGGGATGCCCGGCGCAGTCATCACCAGCGCTGCGCCCAGCGTGCTGCGCTTGCGGCTGTACCAGCTGCCTGCGTTCCCCGGCCAGATGGCCTCGGGCACGCGGGTGTTGCCGTTGGCCACCTCGTCGTGGCTCTCGGTGTAGATGATGCGCTGCTGCATGGAGCCGTTGTACGCGTTGGTCACGGCGTAGCGCACCTGCTCCATGTCGCGCTCAGAATCGTTGGCCGCCTGCAGCGCGGCGCGGATGGGGTGGACAAAGCCGGGATCCCACTGCGTGTCAAAGCCAGCGCCGCCAGCGCCTGTGGTCTTGGTGAGCCACTCGTTGCTGTCCATGTCCTCGGCGATCATCAGCTTGCCGGGGAACTGCGCGTCGGCCTCGTTGTTCACCCACTGGAGCAGGCTCCAGCCCTCAGGGATGTCCGGGCCAAACTGGTCCTGCTTGCGGATGTACTTGGTGCCGTCAAAGCGCAGGCCATCCAGGCGGAACTCATCCAGCCACATGATGGCGTTGTCGCGGATGTAGCTGCGCACTTCGCCGCGCGTGTAGTCCGGGCGCGGCCCCCATGGCGTGTTGGCGCGGGCATCCTGGAAGAAGTAGATGCCGCCCATGCCGCCGGTGTTCCACGTGTCGTACTGCCACAGATCCAGGTCGGACGGCCCCAGGTGGTTGTAGACCACGTCGCCCATCACTGCGATGCCGCGCGCATGCGCTGCGTCCACAAATGCCTTCAGCGCATCGGGCCCGCCGTAGGACTCCTCCACGCTGAACGGGTGCGAGGGGTTGTAGCCCCAGCTCAGGTCGCCCGGGAACTCGTTCACGGGCATCAGCATGACTGCGTTGACGCCCAGGTCCTTCAGGTAGTCCAGCTTCTGGGCCGCTGTGGCAAAGGTGCCAGGCAGGCCCTGCCCAGCCGGCACGTTGAAGGTGCCAACGTGCATCTCATAGGCGACCGTCTCTGTCCACGGCGCCATCTGGAAGGCGCTGGTCTGCCACTGGTACGCCCCTGGCTGGTAGACGATGCTGTTGCCCACGCTGTTGGTCAGCACGCGCGCGCGGGCGTCGTTCTTCCACGCAGAGACAGCGTTGCGCTTGATGAAGAACTTGTACTGCGCGCCAGCAGGCACCCACAGGATGTCGCGCGACCAGTAGCCGTTGCCTTCGGAGTACAGCTGCGATGCCACGCTGGTGCTGTTCCAGCTGTTGAAGGTGCCAGCCACGTTCACGCTGGTGGCGTTGGGGGCCCACACGCGGAACGTCACGCCGTACTGCGTGGCACCCTGGGTGTAGGGAATGGCGCCCACACCAGGCCGGGTGGAGACCTGGGCAAAGGCGCCAGCCGCGGTCAGGAGCAGGGCGGCAGCGCCCGCCAGGAGCTGCAGGGGGGTCCGATCTGCGGAGTGCATGTCGGAGACAAGGGTAGCCCAAGAACCCAGCGCGGGCCTGTTTTGGCCGGGCAGATTGGGGCCGAGAAGGGAACGAGAAGGGGCCTAGAACGCCGCGGGCGCCGCGCCTGTGCTGGGTCAGTGCCCAAACAGGTTGGTGGCCGCAAACATCCCCTTCTCCTCGAAGAACCGCAGGGCCTCATCCACGCTCCGGAAGATGCGGGTGGCCGTCTCGGTGATGAAGGGGCTTGGATTCTTGCGGGGCTTCCAGACTACATAGACTTCCTTGGTGTGTTCGAACGCGTGGTGCAGCTCGCGCTCCACGCCGCTGCTCAGGCCGGGCTGGCCGCTGGGCAGTTCTGGCACCAGGCTGACGATCATGTCGCTCTGGTCAATCAGCTTGAAGTCGCGCATGTAGATCTGGCCGTCCACGTCGCCTGCGATGTCCAGCACCTGGCGCACCGGCACGCGGATGGGCGGGCCGCCAGCGCGGCCGCCAAAGCTGTGCGCGGCCACCTCGATGAAGTCCACGCCCTGGCGGGCCGCCTCCAGCGCGCGGTCCAGCAGCAGCTTCTCGTCCACGTCGCCCGGGTCAAAGGTGATGAACTGCTTGGCCAGCGCTGCACGGAACGAGTCGATCTCAGCCAGCACATCGGGCATGTCCACCACGTGGCTCATGGGGAAGCTGGGATACACCTTGCGCATCTCCGGCTTGGTCACCAGACGCAGTGCGGTTTCCACGGTGTCGTGCTGGCGGCCGCGGCTCAGGATGTAGAAGTTCTGGCCGCACCCCAGGGCCTGCGCCATCAGCTCGGTGGCCAGGATCTCCTCCTCGCGCCAGACCATGCAGTCCTTCAGGGTGGCGTCAATGTCATGATCGCGGTGCAGCCGGTGGTGCACCACCTCGATGTTGTCCACCAGGCAGATGAACATGTCCGGCTCCAGCTTCTGCAGCTGGTCAAAGTCAAAGGCGCTGAACAGCCCGTGCCGCCAGCGGAAGGTGGCATGCGTGTTCACCATGACGTTGGGGTGGTCGTCGCGCGGCGTGGTGGCGGCGATCACGTCCTTGAGCGCAGCCCGGCGCAGGCTGGTCAGGCGGCTCCAGGGCAGGTCCAGGATGCGGCCTGGGCGCACGTCTGGCGCCTCCTGGTACATCAGGTCGCCCACGTTGAAGAGCTCCACGCGCTGGCCCCGGCCAGAAGCAGCGTCGGCCACCGCCTGCAGGTAGGGCTTCTTGTCCACGCCGATCTGGCCAGTGATGATGGCTCGCATGTGAGCCGTGCAGACTACGCGCAAATCACGCTGGATTCTGCGTTCGCACCAGAAGCGCCACCACGTGCACTTCAATGGCGCGGCCCTCGCCCACAGCGTCCACGCGTTCGTGCGTCTTCCCCTTTAGGTTGAGGCGGTCTGCTGGCACCCCCAAGATGTTGGACACATGGGCCACGATCTGCGCCTTCACAGGCCCAATCTTGGGGCGTTCGCAGATGACCGTCATGTCCATGTTTCCAACGTCCCAGCCAGCGTGACGCATGCGGCGCACCGCTTCGTCCAGAAACACGCGGCTGTCCTTGCCCTTCCACTGCGGGTCTGTGTCTGGAAACAGCTGTCCAATGTCCGGCATGCCCAGCGCCCCAAGGAGCGCATCAGTCACAGCGTGCAGCAGAACGTCGCCATCGGAGTGTCCCACGGGCCCTCGGTCGTGCGGCACATGCACGCCGCCCAGCACAAAGGGGCTCCCTTCCCCTGCAGGGGCCAGCGGCTCCAGCCGGTGCAGGTCATAGCCATGGCCCACTCGGAAGGCAGGGTGGTGTGCAGCAGCAGGCATGGAGCAGGCGGCTAGCGATCGTCTGCGGTGGTGCGTGCCGGAACAGGAGCGCGTGGCTGCGCGGTGGCTGTTGGCTGCGTGGAGTCGTACACCTGCAGCCGGTAGCTCTCGTCTGGGCGCGGCGCCTCTGGAGCGGGGCGGTAGCTGACGTCAATGCGGCGGCACGCTGCAGGTGGGCAGCTCAGCTGGTTCTCCAGCGAGCCAGTCATGGTGTCCGCCACCCACACCGAGTACATCATGCGGGAGGGGCGCTTGGCCTGGTCATCGCCGCCAGACTCCTCAAAGTTGAAGGTCAGCTGCTTGCCCGGCGGGATCTCCATGATGAAGAAGGGCGTGCCGTTGGGGTGGTTCTCGTCGCGCTCGCACACGTTGATCACCGCCACCGTGACCGGCAGCGACGACGTGCTGATGTAGGTAAAGCCGCCACCCGTGTGCGGGTAGTACCCGCCTGAGGTGGTGTAGCAGCCAGAGAGGCCGAGGGAGACCAGAAGTCCTGCGCCCAACAGGGCGCCCAGCGATGCCGCCTTGCGCATGGGTGCGAATCCTACAGCCCCTTCACAAGCTCAGAAAACGCCTCGCCACGGGCCTCGAAGTTGGGGAACTGGTCCCAGCTTGCGCAGCCTGGAGAAAGCAGCAGCACGTCGCCAGGCTGGGCGCGCGCCTTGGCGCAGCGGATGGCCTCTGGCAGCGTGCCGCACGCCTGCGTTCCAGCTGGTCCGCACAGCTGCGGCGCGGTGGTGCCAATGGCGTACACGCCCGCCAGCTCTGCAGCCAGCTGCCGGATGGGGGCCAGATCAATCTTCTTGTCGTAGCCGCCAGCAATCAGGTGGATGCGCTTGGGTTCTGGGAAGGCAGCCACTGCCAGCAGCGTGGCGTCGGGCGTGG
>JAXMAM010000017.1:0-63806 GCA_046350455.1 Phycisphaerales bacterium
CGGCGTCGTCCTCCCAGAGGGACATCGCGGCGGTCACGCGCTGCGCGCGCAGGGCGCCGTCTGCAGCCACAAAGCGCTCGAACGCAGCCACCGCCTGCTCACGCGGCAGGCGGCAGTTGGCGCACTGCAGGTCCTTCAGGAAGTCGCTCAGGTCGTACTGAGGGCCGATGGGATCAGCCCACTGCGCGCCGGCCTGGGGCGCAATCCACGCTGCACAGGCCAGCAGCACCAGCCACATCCATTTCTGGATGGCTGCCGCCGGCCGTGCGTTGGTCTGCGCTTCCATTGCGCCTCCTCGCGCGTGCGCTGCGCGCCATGACGGGCCGCTGCGGCGCCGTCCACATGGCGCTGCCTACATGGCGCTGCCAAGTCCCATCACGCGGCGCCACATGCTGATCTGGCCCAGGTGCGACTGCGGATGGCCCGCCGCCAAGAAGATCACAGCGCCAGCACGCGTGGGGAACATCTCCTTGAAGCGTCCTTCAGCCGGGTTGGGTTCGGCCAGGATGCTGTCGCTCACCGTGCGCAGCGCCGCCGAGCACGCGCGGTACCCCTTGTAGTAGTGCTCCAGCAGCGCGTCCTTGGACGGATACCGCGCTGGCTCATCCACGCAGGGCGAACCAGCCTTGAAGAGGTCCTCCCAGCCTGCGGGGTTGAGCGGCGCCAGCTCAGCGCGGTTCAGCAGCCCAAGCAGCCGCACCGGATAGATGGACAGGTGCCCGATGTTGAAGGCCGGACTGTTGAAGTCCTTGCCAGGCATGTGCGCAAACTTGTCAGCTGGAATGGTCTTGCACAGCGCCTCGGTGTAGACGAGCGCAAGGTCGAGTGAATTGGCGATAGCGGTGCCGAAGCTCATGCGCGCATGGTAGGCGCAGGCGGCTCAGCTCCCGACCAGGCGGTCGTACAGGCTCTTTGCAAAATGACGGTTGGTGCTGCCGCGCACGATGGCACGTCCGTCGGCAAAGAGCGTCAGCTCCACAGGGCCGCCCTCTGGGGTGCGCTGCGCGCCCAGCGCGCCGGTCAGGAGGCGGTCGCGCACCTCAAAGCGCCCCAGCGGCTGGAGGCGCGCCGCCACCTGATGCAGGTCAAGCACTGCTGCCGGGCCATGGCGGGCGGGCGTCACCTGCACCGCGTTGCGGCCGCACAGGATGGTGACCTGGTCGTCTGCGTTCGGCTGCAGGTAGGCAAAGGTGCGGTGCACGCAGCACGGGCAGTCAGGCCGCGCAGCACCAGCCAGCGGCGTGCGGTGCTCGCGGTTGGCGTGCAGGTCCAGGCTCCAGAGCGAGCGATCCACCAGGTGCCAGAGCCCAGCCAACACCTTCAGCGCCTGCGAGGCAGCCAGCGCGCCTGTGGCAGCCACCACCGGCGCAAAGACGCCGGCTGTGTCGCAGGTCTCTCCCTCGCCCGGAGGCGGCGCGTCCCCAAACAGGCAGCGCAGGCACGGCATGCGCGCGGGGGCAGCGGCGTGGTCCGCGCGGTTCGCGCCCAGCTGGTCCGCGCCTGCCAGCACGGGCATGGACATGCCGCGCATGCCCACAGCGCCCGCGTAGATGTACGGGCGCCCCAGCTGCACCGCTGCGTCGTTCAGCACAAAGCGCGTGCGATAGTTGTCCAGGCCATCCACCACCACCGTGCAGTCGCGCACCAGCTCCAGCGCGTTCTCCGGGCCCAGGTGCTCCACGCAGGCATGCACACGGATGGTGCTGTTCACTTCGCGCACGCGGCGCTTGGCAGCCTCTGCCTTGGGAGCGCTCTCGCGCACATCGCGCTCGGTATACAGCGTCTGGCGCTGCAGGTTGGTGGCTTCCACAGTGTCGCGGTCCACCAGCGTCAGCGTGCCCACGCCAGCGCGCGCCAGCAGGTCAATGGCAGCGCAGCCCAGCGCACCGCACCCCACCACCAGCGCGTGCGACCCCGCCAGCGCCTCCTGCGCTGCGCGCCCAAAGCCTGGAAGGATCATCTGCCGCGCGTACCGATCCACGCTGCAAGTCTAGGAAACAACGCAGCGTGAGCGCGGGGGGCGCTCACGCTGCGGGTTGTCATTGGAAAGTAGGGACAGGCGTGCCAGGCACCAATTTCCTCACCAGGCGAAGTGCGCGAACGCCTTGTTCGCGTCTGCCATGCGGTGGGTGTTTTCCTTGGTGGTCACGGCCTTGCCTTCGCCCTTGGCGGCGTCCATCAGTTCCTTGGCCATGCGCAGGTGCATCGGGCGGCCGCGCTCTTCCGAGGCGGCTTCGATGATCCAGCGGAAGGTCAGGCTCTGCTGGCGGCGGCGGTTCAGCTGCATGGGCACCTGGTAGTTGGCGCCGCCCACGCGCTTGGAGCGCACTTCCACCACGGGACGCACGTTCTCAACCGCCTTGTGGAAGACCTCGATGGCCGTCTTGGGGAGAGCTTCTGGCTTCTCCTTGTCCAGGCGAGCCTGGATCTCGTCGAACGCGCGGTAGACCACGCGGAGGGCTGGGCCCTTCTTGCCTTCGCGCATCACGCAGTTGATGAACTTGCTGAGGACCTTGTCCTGGTAGCGCGGATCGGGCTTGAGCTGACTTTCGCTGGCAGTGAACTTCTTTGGCATGGGTGTCTCCTGGGCGGTGCCGGCGCTCGAATGAGCCCGGGTCTTTCACCCTGCTGCGAGGCGCGCGCCTCTGGATACGGCAGCAGGATTACTCGCCCACAATGGGGGTGATCTGTGTGGCTTACTTCTTGCCCTTGGCAGCAGCAGCCTTCTTCTTGACGCCGTACTGGGAGCGGCCCTTCTTGCGGCCTTCAACGCCCAGGCAGTCCAGCGTGCCGCGCACGATGTGGTAGCGCACGCCTGGCAGGTCGCGCACGCGGCCGCCACGCACGAGCACAATGCTGTGCTCCTGCAGATTGTGGCCTTCGCCGCCGATGTACGCGGTGACTTCCTTGCCGTTGGAGAGACGAACGCGCGCCACCTTGCGGAGCGCAGAGTTCGGCTTCTTGGGGGTGACTGTCTTCACCTGCAGGCACACGCCGCGCTTCTGCGGGCAAGCAGCAAGATCCTTGACCTTGGACTTGGCGGCCGGGGAACGGCGGGGCTTCCGAACGAGCTGATTGATGGTTGGCATGTGGACCTGAACAGGGTTGAGAAGAGGGACGACGATACCCGAAATCCACCCTGCCCGCAACGCAACAGCGTCCACCCGCGTTATCAGCCTCGCTGGCTGCGCCCTGCGGTCAGGCTGCGGATGGCGGCCACAGCCAGCTGGTCGCACCGCTCGTTCTCTGGATGCTCGTTGTGCCCGCGAATCCAGCGCGGCTCCACCGTGCGCTCCGCCTGCAGCGCATCCAGCTGCTGCCAGAGATCCACGTTCATGACTGGCTTCTTGTCCGCCTTGCGCCAGCCGCGGGCCTTCCAGCCCTTCATCCATTCGCGCAGGCCCTTCACGGTGTATTCGCTGTCTGTGGTCACCACCACCGTGCTGCCAGCTGGCACAGCCTCCAGCCCGCGGATGACCGCCAGGAGCTCCATGCGGTTGTTGGTGGTCTCTGGCGCTGCCCCCCACTCCTCCACTGCGTGCTTCAGCGTTCCGCCACGGAGGATGTACGCCCAGCCACCCGGGCCCGGATTGCCAGAGCACGCGCCATCGGTGAACAGTTCAAATGGCTTCTGCTGCGTCATCTGCGTAGGATGTTACCGGAATCACCTGCTGTGTTCGTGCGCCCTGTTGCGCACCACCCCTGATCTCGGATACCCTCTACCCTCTTCCGTCCACCCATCATCGGGGTGGCACACCGCCGCGCGTGCCGGAGGCCATTTGGCCTCCCGCCTCCAGACCACCTGAAGAGAGCTCACCATGACTCCTGCATTCCGTCAGTCTCCTGGCCGTACGCGCCGCCGCCGCTCGCACCACGCCATCAAGGCAGCGCACACCGTGGCCTGCCCCAACTGCGGCGCCACCAAGCGTCCACACACTGCGTGCTCGGGCTGTGGCTATGTGCGCCCAGGCCTGCAGCTGAAGACCAACCAGCCTGAGGCCTAAGGCTTCAGCACACACCAGAGTCACAGCTGACCTATGCGGATCGGCGTCGACGTAATGGGTGGCGACTACGCCCCCGACCAGATCCTGAAGGGCTGCCTCCAGGCCGTCCCCTTGCTGGAAGAGTCGGACCGTCTGTTCCTTTTTGGCGACGAGTCCCTCATCCGTGAGACCCTGCACGAGCGCGGGCACACCAAGGAGCCGCGCATCGAGATCGTTGGCACCACGGAAGTCATCGGGATGGATGACCCGCCGGTGGAGGCCATCAAGGGCAAGAAGAACTCCTCCATCGTGGTGATGAACCAGATGGCGTCGCCCAAGCTGACCAACCGGCTGGACGTGGTGATCTCCGCGGGCAACACTGGCGCCTGCGTGGCTGCCAGCCAGTACTACATGCGCCGCCTTCCTGGCGTGGTGCGTCCTGGCATCTGCGTGACAGTCCCAACCTTCAAGGGCCCGGTGGTGCTCATTGACGTGGGCGCCAACATCGAGCCCAAGCCCAGCCACCTGGCGCAATACGGCGTGATGGGCGACGTGTACGCGCGTGAGATCCTGGGCGTGCCCAATCCGCGCGTGGCGCTCATGAACGTTGGCGGCGAGGAGCAGAAGGGCACCGAGAACATGCAGCAGGCGCGCGCGCTGCTACGCCAGTTTGAAGGCCTGAATTTCACCGGCTTCGTGGAAGGCCGCGGCGTGTTTGACGGCGAGGCAGACGTGGTGATCACCGACGGCGTGGTGGGCAACGTGATGCTGAAGCTGGCCGAAGGCCTCTCTGCCGGCATCTTCCGCGCGCTGGCCCATGAGGTGATGGAGATTGACCCAGAGCTGATGATGGGCCTGGAGCCAGTCATCAAGAACCTCTACGCCAAGTACGACTACCACGAGTACGGCGGCGCGCCGCTCCTGGGCGTGAATGGCGTGTCGCTCATCAGCCACGGTTCCAGCAAGGACCGCACCATCAAGAACGCCATCCTGCGTGGCCGCGCGTTCGCTGCTGGCCACATCAACGACAAGATCGTCCAGCGCCTCTCCACGGTGAAGATGGAACAGGTCGAGGCATGAAGCCAGCCTTTACTCGCGGCACACGCATCGCGGGGACTGGTTCTGCTTTGCCTGAGCAGCGGCTGACCAACGCAGACCTGGCTGCGATGATGGACACCAACGACGAGTGGATCCGTCAGCGCACGGGCATCCGCGAGCGCCGCAAGGCCGGCCCAAACGACACCGCCGTGTCGCTGGGCTCCACAGCGCTGCGCCGCGCCATCGAGTCTGCTGGCATCGCTCCCACAGACCTGGACATGGTGATCGTGGCCACCGTCACTGGCGAGATGACCTGCCCCGCCACAGCGTCGCGCATCGGCGAGGCGGTGGGCTGCGGCGTGGTGGGCGCGTTTGACCTGGCTGCTGCGTGCAGCGGCTTTGTCTACGGCCTGAACCTGGCTGACACCATCGTCCGCTCTGGCCGCGCTGAGCGCGTGGGCGTGGTGGGCGTGGAACTGCTTACCCGCATCGTGGACTATGACGAGCGCGGCACGTCCATCCTGTTCGGCGATGGCGCTGGCTCGGCTGTGGTGGTGGCAGATCCTGATCCAAACCGGGGCTGCATCTTCCAGACCATGCGCGGCGACGGCCGCATGTGGCGCACGCTCTACCACCCGCATGCACCGAGCGACGTTCCACCAGGCGACGAGGCCAACCCCATCCGCCTGGGCCATCTGCGCATGCACGGGCGCGAGATCTACAAGTTTGCGGTCACGCGCTTCCAGGAAGCCATCCAGGAGTGCCTGACCAGCACCGGACTGCAGGTGAACGACGTGCAGCAGTACCTGTGCCACCAGTCCAACCTGCGCATCATCGAGAGCGCGATGGAGAAGCTGCACCTCCCGCCTGAGCGCGTCTACGTAAACATCGACCGCATTGGCAACACCAGCTCTGCCAGCCTGGGCATCTGCCTGGACGAATGCGTCCGCGGCGGGCGCATCACGCCAGGCAAGCCCATTGTCATGGTGGCGTTTGGCGCTGGCGTGACCTGGGCGTCCACTGTCTGGAACATGTAGAGGCCCACACCGGGGCCCACGAGCCTGGGCCTTCAAGCCTGGGCCTTCAAGGAGACCACATGCAAACTCACGCTGTCTTTCTCTGCCCCGGACAGGGCGCGCAGACCACAGGCATGGGCAAGGCCTGGGCGGAAGCAAGCCCAGCAGCCGCCAGCCGATTTGCCACCGCGGATGAGGTGGTCAGCTTTCCTTCTGCTGGGGGCAAGCGCCTCTCTGAGTTCTGCTTTGGTGGTCCACAGGAAGAACTGAACCGCACCGATGTCAGCCAGCCAGCCCTCTTCACCTGCGGCATGGCGTGTCACGCTGCGCTCCTGGAGCGGCATCCGGGACTGGTGGCGGTGGCGGCCAACGGCCTCTCGCTGGGCGAGTACACCGCGCTGTGCATCGCTGGCGCCTTCAGCTTTGCGGATGGCCTGCGGCTGGTGGCTACGCGCGGCCGGCTCATGCAGCAGGCTGCCGAGGCAAGCCAGGGCGGCATGGTGGCGCTGATTGGCGCAGATGAAGCCCAGGCCAACGAGCTCTGCTCCCAGGCAGCACAGGGCGATGTGCTGGTGCCTGCAAACTTCAACGCTCCAGGGCAGATCGTGGTGAGCGGTTCTTCCGCCGCCTGCGACCGCGCTGTGGAAACGGCCGGGAAGATGGGCCTCCGCGCCACGCGCTTGCAGGTGGCGGGCGCCTTCCACAGCCCCCTCATGGCCCCTGCTGCCGAAGGCATGGCTCGCGCGCTGGAGCACGTGGACCTGCGCCCCCTCCAGGTGGACGTCTGGAGCAATGTCACAGGCAGGCCACACGCCCGGGATCAGGCTGCCACCCTGCGGAAATTGCTGGTGGACCAGATCGTTTCACCGGTACGATGGAGCCAGTCCTGCGCGGACCTGATCCCCGTTGTGCGGACCCAGGGCCAGCCCGTCTTCCACGAGCTGGCGCCCAACACGGTCCTGAAGGGTCTCATGCGCCGGATTGACAGAAGCGTGGAAGTCACCACGCATGACCAGCCGCCCGCCGTGGAACACGCGGCTGGCCAGAGCGCCTGAAGAACGGAGCATCCTCCATGCACCTTGGCACTTCGAACAACATTCCCGCGCGCAGCCGCCTGACGGCCGCCCGCACTGCAGCCGCTGCAACAGCCGCCGCCCTGGCGCTGAGCAGCCTGGCCATCACTGGCTGCGGCGAGGAACCACCTCCGCCGCCACCACCGCCAGTCAAGGCGCCACCACCGCCACCGCCACCCAAGCCGACCGTCACGCCCATCTCCCAGCTCATGAAGGAGCTGGGCATCAGCGACAAGATCCGCCTGCCAGAGGACAAGGCTCCCACCACCGAGCACGAGCGCGTGGCGGTGCTGAAGTTCTTTGACGCGTTCGCCAAGAACCAGCCCGACAGCCTGAAGGGCGCCCTGTCCGAACAGGACCTGCTGGTGCTGGAAGGCATGGCCAAGGCTGGCGCGCTGGCCAGCGTGCTGAACGGCGTGGAGCGCATTGACCTGGCCACCAGCAGCGTGGGCGGCAAGCCCTACGTGATGGCGGTGTTCCGCAGCGGCGGCGCATTCCAGCCGCAGCTGTGGGAATTCACCGTGGACGGCGAAGGCCGCAAGGTGAACAAGCAGGTGTTCGAGAGCTACGTGCAGCCTGTGGATGTGCTGAGCAAGATCAGCGGAACAGACCTGATTCCAGAGTGGATCAAGCTGGTTGCTGCAGAACGCCGCATGGCAGATGAGCCAGACGAGATCATCAAGCCACCACAGCGCGTGCAGAAGGCAGAGGCCGAGGAGTCTGAGGCGGCTGGCGGCGGCGGGCCTGTGGGCGCGCCTCCCATGCGCCGGAAGCCACCCTCGGACCCCATCAAGCCACCGGACTTCAAGCCGGGCGGCAACTGACTACGCTCTGCGTCCAACCTGAAGGAGCTTCATGACCACGCGCGTCGCCATCGTGACGGGCGCGAGCCGAGGTATCGGCCGTGCCATTGCCAAGCGTCTTGCCAAGGAGGGCCGCCACGTGGTGGCCGTAGCCCGCAATGCGGAGCAGCTTGCCACCCTGGAAGCAGAGATCAAGGCTGCTGGTGGCAGCGCTGAGCACCGCACCTGCGATCTTGCAGATGGCGCTGCGGTGCAGAAGCTGGTGGAGGACGTGGCAGAGAAGCACGGCCGCCTGGACATCCTGGTGAACAACGCTGGCATCACCAAGGACGGCCTGCTCATGCGCATGAGCGACGCGGACTTTGACGAGGTCATCAACGTCAACCTGCGCAGCGTGTTCATCGCGTGCCGCGCTGCGTCGCGCGCCATGATGCGCGGGCGGTTCGGCCGCATCGTGAACATCGGCAGCGTGTCTGGCGTGAAGGGCAACAAGGGCCAGGCCAACTACGCGGCCGCCAAGGCAGGCGTCATCGGCCTGACCCTGAGCGTGGCCAAGGAGCTGGGCGCCAAGGGCATCACCGCCAACCTGGTGGCCCCCGGCTTTGTGGAGACTGACATGACCGCCTTCATCGGCCCAGAGCACAAGAAGGAGCTGGAGGGCCACATTGTGGTCGGCCGGCTCGGCCAGCCAGAGGACATTGCCGCAGCCGTCAGCTACCTGACCTCGGACGACGCTGGGTACATCACCGGCCAGGTGCTGGTGGTGGACGGCGGCTTGCCCATGTAGGCTGATATTCCGCGCCCCAGGACATCCTCAGGGGCGCATCTGCAGTCCGGATTTTCGCTATAGTGCCCCACTTCACTCGCGGGCCCAGCATGCGCTGGCCCCCATTTCTCCCAGGAGAAGAGCCGTGACCAAGGACGAGATCGAACCACAGGTGATCGCGGTCGTTGCCGAGAAGCTTGTGGCAGATAAGGACAAGATCAATCGGAACACCAACTTTACGAGTGATCTGAACTCGGACAGCCTGGACCTGGTGGAACTGGTCATGGAGCTGGAAGAGCGCTTTGATATCCAGATCCCAGACGATCAGACCAGCAAGATCCTGACTGTTGGCAACGCGATTGACTTCATTCACGACCAGCTCCAGGCCAAGGGTCTGGGCGGTCAGAAGTAAGCGCTGGCGCCCCTTTCTTCCTCCCCAATGCGGACGATCACACTGCGACGCGTGGTCGTGACGGGCCTCGGCGCCGTCACGGATGTTGGCACCACTGTGCCCACGTTCTGGAAGTCCCTTGTGGAGGGGAAGTCTGGCATCGGTCCCATCCGCAGCTTTGAGCCCACGCCAGAGTGGACTGTCACCTTTGCGGGTGAGATCCACGACCTGAAGCCAGAAACACGCATTGACCCCAAGGCCATGCAGCGCATGGACCGGTTCTGCGTGCTGGGCATGTGCGCGGCAGAAGAGGCGGTGGCCGACGCTGGCATTGACTTCAGCAAGGGCGACCCCTACCGCTACGGCGTGGCCATCGGCAGCGGCATCGGCGGCATTGACACCATCGAGGCGGGACTGCGCAAGCTGATCTCCCGCGGCCCCAAGACGGTGAGCCCGTTCGTGGTGCCCAAGCTGATGGTGAATGCGCTGGCTGGCAATGTGAGCATTCGCTTTGGCCTGAAGGGCGCCAACGTGGCCACCGCCACCGCGTGCGCCACTGGCAGCCACTCCATTGGCGCTGCGTACCACATGATCCAGCGCGGCGACGCTGACGTGGTGGTGGCGGGCGGCAGCGAAGGCGCTGTGACCCCGCTGTGCGTGGGCAGCTTTGCTGCCATGAAGGCGCTCAGCACCCGCAACGACGCCCCCCAGAAGGCCAGCCGCCCCTTTGACAAGGACCGCGACGGCTTCGTGCTGGCCGAGGGTGCCGGCACGCTGGTGCTTGAGGACCTGGAGCACGCCAAGAAGCGCGGCGCCCGCATCTATGCGGAGATCGTGGGCTACGGCGTGACGGGCGACGCGTTCCACATCGCAGCGCCAGACGACGAGGGCCGCGGCGCGCAGAAGGCCATGGAGTTCGCGCTGCGCGAGGCGCAGCTGAACCCAGAGCAGATTGGCTACATCAACGCGCACGGCACCAGCACACCGCTGGGCGACCGCGCGGAGGTGCTGGCGGTGAAGGCGCTGTTTGGCGCAGCCGCCCGCAAGGTGGCCATGAGCAGCACCAAGAGCATGACCGGCCACACGCTGGGCGGCGCTGGCGCCATCGAGAGCGTGGCCACCGTGCTGGCACTGCGCGACAGCGTGCTGCCGCCCACCATCAACCTGGAGCATCCAGACGAGGGCTTTGATCTGAACTTCGTGCCCAACACGGCGCAGGAAGTGAAGATTCAGTACGCCATCAACAACTCGTTTGGCTTTGGCGGCCACAACACCAGCACGATCTTCGCGCGCTGGGACGGCTGACGCGCGGCCGCGTCACGCGTGCGTGACCCGGGCCACATGATCACACATCCTGCAGCGGGTGGCAGTCCACGCGGCTGCACGCAAACCACACGCCCGGCACGCCCGCGGCCATGCGCTCTGCCAGCCTGGGCAGGTAGCCGCGCTCTGTGTTGGTGTGGCCAGCCAGAAGGAGCGAGCACCCGCGGGCCATGGTGGCCATCTGGTCGTGATGGCGGGCCTCGCCGGTGACAAACAGCGTGGCGCCGCGCGCCCACGCTTCGGATGCCAGGCTGAACCCCGCGCCAGCGCAGACTGCCACGCGTTGGTGGCGCGCACTGGGCTCTGCGGACGCCAGCTCCAGCCGCTGCACGCCCAGGTGCTTGCGCAGGCGGCGCGCAATCTCCGCCGCTGTGGCGGGCGCGCGCAGGGCGATCAGTCGCCCCTGCCCTTCGTCCAGCGATGGCCGCGCAGCCAGTCCGTGCACCTCAAAGGCTGGCGTCTCATACGGGTGGACCGCGCGCATGGCCTCCAGCGCCCAGGCCAGGCGCTCGCGGGCGGCCACCATCTCCACACGCACTTCCTCCACGCGCTCCACCTTGCCAGCCTGCCCCACCGTGGGCTGGCTGCCGGGCAGGCCGCGGAACGTGCCTGTGACTGGCACTGCAGTGCTGCAACGGTCATAACGGCCGATGACGCCAGCGCCAGCCTGCGCCATGGCGTCGCGCACCTGGTCCACGTGGGCAGCTGGCACGAACACCACGATCTTGAAGGCCTCGCCACCCGGCAGGCTGTGCGCGCTGCGCAGCGGCTCGTACGCCAGCGCGCGCTGCACTTCCAGTTGGCTGCCCGCCACGCCCTCTGCCAGCCAGTCGTTCACGCCGCCCTTGGCAGCATCCAGCGCGGTGTGGGGTGAAAGCAGCGCCACGCCAGCCTGCGCCGCCTCCAGCAGCAGGCGCTGGCGGGGATCGTCTGCGCACAGGCGGCGCAGCGGATCGAACAGCGGCGGGTGGTACGCCACCACTGCGTCTGCGCGCAGATCCAGCGCCTCGTCCAGCACACCGTCGGTGAAGTCCGTGGTCAGGAGCACCCGCGAGCAGGGTGCTGCGCGGCTGCCCAAGAGCAGGCCCACGTTGTCCCATTCCTCTGCCAGCCGCGCTGGAGCCACTGCCTCCATGGCGGCTGCCAGTGCGCCCACGGTGCTCGGCGGTCCAGCCCGCCTGCTGCGCCGGGTGCGGGTGGCTCGGGCTGGCTGCGGGACCTTGGGGCGGCGGCGGGCGGGTGTTGCCATGGCGTCAAGGTAGCGATGGTTTGGGGTGTTTCGGGACATTTGCCCTTGACCCGAACCCGAAAGCACCGGAACCTGTAGATGTGGTTGACGGGCCCGCATGGATGTGGACCCCCGCAGCGCCGGCCTCGCCATGCATGGCGCAGGCCCAACAAGAGGAGCAGGCGTTGAGCAGTCTCCCGCCCGGCACCGTTCCAGCATCTCGCACATCTGACCAATCTGCGTCCGGGGTACGCAAGCATTTCGTGCTGGACACGAACGTGCTGCTGCACAACCCGCAGTGCATCTTCAAGTTTGAGGAGCACGAGGTTGTCATCCCGCTGACAGTCATCGAGGAGCTGGACAAGTTCAAGAAGAACAACGATGAGACTGGCCGCAACGCGCGCCAGGCCATCCGCAGCCTGGACAAGCTGCGCAGCTTTGGCCATCTGTTCGAAGGCGTGGTGTGGAACGAGCAGGGTGGCTCCATCCGCATTGATCGCATGCTGCCGCCCGCAGGTTCGTTTGCGCTGGAGCTGGACAAGGCGGACAACCGCATCCTGGGCGTGGCTTCGCAGCTGCACGCGCAGGGCATGCGCACCATCTTCATCAGCAAGGACATCAACGCGCGCGTGAAGTGCGATGCGCTGGGCATTCCCAGCGAGGACTTTGAAGCCGACCGCGTGGACGCCGACTGGCTCTACAGCGGCTTCTGCTCCATGCACGTGAGCGCGGAAGTCATTGACATGCTGTACCAGGAGCGCCAGCTGCCGCGCACGCTGCTGGACCAGGTGGAGGGCCGCGGCCCTGATGGCGAGACGGTGACCTCCGAGCAGCTGGTGCCCAACCAGTTCGTCATCCTGATTGATACACAGGACCCTGGCCACACTGGCCTGGCGCGCGTGCTGGGCAACACGGGGCATCTGATCCCAGTGACAGGCCCGCGCAAGCCGGTGTACGGCATCATGGCGCGCAACGTGCAGCAGACCATGGCGCTGGACCTGCTGCTGGACGACGACGTCAAGATCGTGACGCTGATTGGCCCAGCAGGCACAGGCAAGACGCTGCTGGCCATCGCTGCCGGCATGCAGAAGGTGCTGAAGGAAGAGCGCCTGGACAAGCTGCTGGTGGCCCGCCCCATCATGCCGCTGGGCCGCGACATCGGCTACCTGCCGGGCGACAAGGATGAGAAGCTGTCCATGTGGATGCAGCCCATCTTTGACAACGTGAGCTACCTGCTCAGCACGCGCGGCGGCGGACACAACGACGCAGAGAGCCGCAGCGCTGAGCAGCGCATGGACCAGCTGATGGCCACAGGCAAGCTGGTGATGGAGCCGCTCACGTACATCCGCGGCCGCAGCATTCCGCACCAGTTCATGATCGTGGATGAGGCGCAGAACCTGAGCCCTCACGAGGTGAAGACCATCGTGAGCCGCGTGGGCGACGGCACCAAGATCGTGATCTGCGGCGACATCGGCCAGATTGACAACCCTTATCTGGACGCCGCCAGCAACGGCCTCTCGCACTGCATCGAGCGCATGAAGGGCCAGGCCATCGCAGGCCACGTGACGCTCAGCAAGACAGAGCGCAGCGAACTGGCAAGCCTGGCAGCAGAGGTGCTGTAGCGCCTACAATGGGCGCATGCTGTCACTTCAGTCAAGCAATCCGGCTCTCGGCGTCCTCTCGGATGAATCTCGCGTCCCGGCCTTTGCGGGCCCGGCTGCCACCATCTCGGGCGTTGTGTCCAAGACAGCGCTGGCCATGTCCATGGCGGTCATCGCTGGTGCTGGCGGCGCTGCAGTGACGTCTGCGTACCCGCAGACCGTGTGGGCGTTTCTGATCGGGTCCCTGGTGGCCACGCTGGTGGTCTACCTCGCCATCTACAGCAACCCGGCCCGGGCTGTGTGGGGCGCTCCGGTTTACGCCATCGCTGAAGGCGCGCTGCTGGGCAGCATGGCCACCATGCTGGACGGCGTGCTGAAGGCCGCCACGGGCACCGCTGCCATCGGCGGACTGGGGCTGCAGGCGCTCATCATCACGCTGTGCATCGGCGTGTCCATGCTGGCGGTGTACAAGGCTGGCTGGATCCGCCCCAACCGCACGTTCCGGTCTGTGATGCTCGTGCTGACCATGGGCGTGTTGCTGACCTACATGGCGGGCTTCGCGCTCTCCTTCTTCAGCATTCAGATCCCCTTCCTCTCGCTGAGCAGCGCGCTGGAAGGCGGCCGCGCAGCGTGGATTGGCATCGGCATCAACGTGTTCATCCTCATCCTGGCCTCGCTCTGGCTGGTCATTGACTTCCAGCAGATCGAGGAAGGCACGTCCATGGGCATGCCGCAGCACATGGAGTGGTACTTCGCGTTCGCCCTCATGGTGACGCTGGTGTGGATCTACCTGGAAGCGCTCAAGCTTGCCTTCCGCGTAGCCGCTGCAAACCGGAGATAGGCGTTCGGCGCGGATCGTCAGTCAGTGCTCACCGCAGACCAGCCAAGCATGGCAGCACCCAGGACGCCTGCGTCGTCCTTCAGCTTGGTCATGCGCACCTCCACCTTGCCGCTGATAGCGGACGGGAAGACGTTGGCGCGCAGCGCCTTCTCCACGCGCTCGGTGTAGCTGCGGCCCAGTGCTTCTGTCACGCCGCCGCCCAGCACCACGGTGCGCACGCTGAGCAGCGTGATGCAGTTGGCAATGGCCAGACCCAGCAGTTCTGCACTGGCGTGCACCACCTGGCGGGTGAGTTCGTCCCCCGCCTCATAGGCCTCTGCGAGCCCGCCGCTGCCCACTGGCCCGCCCTTGCCCTCCGCGGCCTGCCGTGCCAGCACCTTGTGAAAATGGCTGTCTGGATAGAACCCCAGCCGCGTGGTGATGGAGCGCACCATGCCTGTGCGGCTGCACGACTCCTCCAGCGTGCTTCCGCCGATGGGCCCATTGGGGAAGAGGATGGTCTGACCAAGCTCGCCAGCCGTGTGCAGGTCTCCGCGCCACAGCTGGTCGCCCAGCACCAGGCCACAGCCCACGCCTGTGCCCACCCAGACTGCCAGCATGCTGGGGCGGCCTTCGCCAGCGCCCACAGTGGCTTCGCCCCAGGCTGCCACGTTGGCATCGTTGTCCACCACGGTGCGGATGCCAGTCTGCTTGGAGAGCAGCTCTGCCAGCGGCACGTTCTTCCAGCCCAGGTTGCCAGCCGTCAGCACCACGCCAGCGTCGTAATCCACAGGACCAGGCGCGCCGATCCCCACCACGCTCACCTGGCGCAGCTCCACGGTGGCATCAGCGCAGGCCTCCTCCATGGCAGACACCAGACGGGCCACCACCGTGTCGCGGCCTTCGGACGCCTTGGTCTTCTTCTTGGCCCGACCCAGCAGCTTGCCCTTGCGGTCCACCACGCCCACGCTCATGTTGGTCCCGCCCAGATCAATGCCGACGGCAAGTTCGCTCTTGGCCATGCCATGAAGATAGCCAGCGCTGTGGAGCGCGCGGGGCGCGCGTGGAGGCACGTTGCTGAACGCCGAGTGTGGGGACGCGCGTTTCGGTTGGCCGCAGGATGCGACGGGGGCGGGCAGGGCCGCGACTCCGCGCGGCCCATGCCACGCCCAGACAGGTCGCATCCCGTCTACCCACACGCCGCGTGGCCCATGGGCATATGCCGCCACACGCGCACACACGTCGCCACGCGCACGCTCCCCGGCAAGGTCTTCGCCGTGTGCTGGCGCACTGGGGCCGAGCCACGCGCCGTGCGCGGGCGACCTGTGACCGAGCCACGCCCCGTGTATGTGCGCCCCGGGGCCGAGCCACGCGCCGTGTGTGTGCACGGGGCGCAGCCTGCCTGGGCGGGCACGGGCCGCGCGGAGGCGCGGCCCTGCCTGCCCCCGCTGCGCCCCGAAGGCAGGCGAGACGCGGCGCTGCCAACCGCAACGCCGCGCAGCAACCACGCCCCGCGCCCGCAGCGCGTGCGATACCGTGTGCGCATGGTGACTGCCCAGCAACTGACGCCCGCAGAAGTGACCCACGTAGCCAAGCTGGCCCGGCTGGAGCTCAGCCCAGACCGGGTGGAGACCTACCGCTCGCAGCTGACTGCTGTGCTGGGCCACATTGCCAAGCTGAACGAAGTGGACATGGCCGGGGTGGAGCCCATGGCGCATCCGTTCGACGCGTCCACCCGCCTGGCGGACGACGTGCCAGCCCCCAGCATGCCTATCGAGGACGTGCTGCTGAACGCCCCCGCCACGGAAGGACGCTTCCTGGCTGTGCCCAAGGTGCTGGCTGACGAGGAATGACCATGACCACTGCACAGCCAGAGCCCCGCCCAGATCTGACCGCCCTGCGTGACGCCATCGCCACGCAGTCCACCAGCGCAGAGACCGTGGTGGCCAGCATGCTGCGCGACATCCGCCGGCTGGACCCTGTGCTCCACTGCTTCCACGAGGTCTTTGCAGACCAGGCGCTGGAAGCAGCGCAGCAGGTGGACGACGACGCCCGCGCTGGCCGCCCGCTGGGTGCGCTGGCAGGCATCCCCATTGCGGTGAAGGACAACATCGCCACGCGGCTGGGCACCACCACGTGCAGCAGCCGCATGCTGCAGCACTACCGCTCGCCCTTTGACGCCACCTGCATTCAGCGCCTGACAGGCGCTGGCGCCCTGGTGCTGGGCAAGACCAACCTGGATGAGTTCGCCATGGGCTCCAGCGGCGAGAACTGCGCGTGGGGCCCCGTGCGCAATCCTTGGGACACCAGTCGCGTGCCAGGGGGCAGCAGCGCTGGCAGCGCTGCAGCAGTGGCCTCTGGCATGTGCGCGGCAGCGCTGGGCAGCGACACTGGCGGCAGCATCCGCCAGCCCGCCTCGTTCTGCGGCATCGTGGGCTTCAAGCCCACCTACGGCCGCGTGTCGCGCTATGGCCTGGTGGCGTTCGGCAGCAGCCTGGACCAGATCGGCCCCATGACCCGCAGCGTGCGCGACGCAGCGCTGGTCTTCCAGTGCATGGCTGGAATTGACCACAACGACTCCACCACCGCAGACCAGCCAGTGCCGGACATCGCAGCGCACATCGAGGAACCCGTGCGCAACCTGCGCGTGGGCATCCCCAGGCAGTACCTCTCTGCCGCCAACGACCACGAAGTGACTGCCGCTGTGCGCGCCGCAGCAGATGCCTACGCCAAGCTGGGCGCCAAGGTGGTGGAGGTGGACCTGCCGCTGACCGACGTGGGCATCAGCACCTATTACGTCATTGCGCCAGCAGAGGCCAGCAGCAACCTGGCCAGGTTCGACGGCATCCGCTATGGCCACCGCGCGCAGCTGAAGGCTGGCGAGGACCTGTTCACGCTCTATGCGCGCAGCCGCGCCGAGGGCTTTGGCCCAGAGGTGCAGCGCCGCATCATGCTGGGCACGTACGTGCTGAGCAGCGGCTACTACGACGCGTACTACAAGCGCGCGCTGCAGGCCCGCCGCCGCATCAAGCAGGAGTTCGACGCAGCCTTCAGCCAGTGCGACGTGCTTCTTGGCCCCACAGCGCCCACGCCTGCGTTTGAGTTTGGCGCCAACAGCGATCCACTGGCCATGTACCTGTGCGACGTCTACACCGTGAACGCCAACATCGCCGGCATCTGCGGGCTGAGCATGCCAGCTGCGTACGCAGAGCGTGATGGCCGCCACCTGCCCGTGGGCGTGCAGCTCCAGGCCAACGTCTTCCAGGAAGAGACGCTGCTCCGCGCCGCCCGCATGCTGGAGAAGGCGCTGCCAGCGCCGCGGCCTACGCCTGTGGACGCCGTTGCTGCCCAAGCGACTTGAGCGCGCGGTCGAACTTCTTCAGGAACGTGGCCTCTTCATCTGGGCGGCCAAAGGCGCCCAGGGTGACCTGCGCCTGGATGCCGGCCGCCGTCCGGGTGACCGTTGCTTTGCCCCGCTGGCCATCTGGCATGACCAGGGTGGCGTCCACCTGGTCGTCTGCCTGCTTGAGATCTGCCACGCCCAGAAAGCATGCGCCCGCTGCAGCGCGGATCGCGCCCGGGACATCCTCCCAGCGGGTGCCCTCTGGCGCCTTCACCATCGGGCGCGGCTGGTAGCCGGTGGTGGTGGAGCGCATGTCCGCCTCCACCTGTGCCTGCTCGCCGGAGGTCAGCACCTTGTTGGGCGGAAACTGGTCTTCTGGGCTGGGCTTGTTGGTAGCCGCAGCGTCTGGAGAACACCCCCCCGCCCCAGTTACCAGCGCTACCCCCAGTGCAACCGCACCCACCCATGCTCCATAAAAGCAGGGCCAGCGGTGCAGTAGCCATGTGGTGCGCATCACCATGCAGCGATCGTAACCGCCGGCCTCATCGAACGCCCCGAGGGGTTCGATAGACTTGGAAGGTTTAGCCCCACTTCCCCCAATGGTCCGAGGACCCAATCTTGGCCGCTCCCCAGCACGGGGGCGGCGCACCCGCCTGAAGCGCAAGCTGCCCCGGCCCACATCGGCTGGCCTGGCATGGCTGCGGGTTGACTCCAACATCCACGCCCTGCTGGTGGCGCTGGCCTTTGTGGCTGCAGGTGCGGCGCTGGTGGCGTGGAGCCGGGATCTGCCGCGGGCATTCTCAGGCCAGATCGCCACGGCCAGCAAGGTGAACCGGCTGGAGTACACGCTGGTGAACGAGGCGCTCACCGAGCAGCGCCGCGCAGACGCCCGCAAGGCCGCTCCACGCGTCTACGACATGAACGTGGACTACGTGGAGCGCGTGCGCAGCGCCCTGGACGGCCTCCCCCAGCTGGTGCGCGACAAGACAGACCTGTCTGAGATGCAGCCCGAAGTGGTGGAGCGCTACGGCCTGACCCCCTCCACGTTCCAGGAGCTGCGGCTCCTGACCAGCCGCGATGGCGGCGTGGACTGGCGCATCTGGTCTGAGCGGCTCCTCCGCAATCTGACAGTGGGCGTGCCGCTGGTGGCCAACACCGACTTCGAGGCGTACAGCACGGCAGTCAAGCGCGTGCTGCTCACGCCAGCAGACCCTGTGGCCTCTGCCATGGGTCTTCGCGCCATCCCTCTGGGCCGCAGCGCCATCGAGGTGCGCGGCGAGGCGGTGGCTGCCATGCGCCCGCGCCTGGTAGGGGAAGCTGTCGAGGCAGGCTTCCCAGACTCCCTGGCCCGCGTGGCGGTGGCGCCGCTGCTGCGCGACCCGCAGCCCACCATCAACTTCAACGCAGAAGCCACCAAGCGCGTGGCAGATGAGGCCGCCCGCGGAGTGCTCCCAGTGGTGCAGCTGCATCCGCGCGGCGAGGCTGTCTTTGTGGAAGGCGACCAGCTGACCGACGAGCAGGTGGTGCTGAATGCCCAGGAAGAGCTGCGCTACGCAGAATGGCGCGGCATGCCTGGCTACCTGGAGCGCGCTGGCGGCGCTGCTGGCCTGGCCAGCGTGCTGGCGCTCCTGGTGCTGACCTACGCAGGCCTGTTTGACCGCGCGCTGTACCGCGACTGGCGCAAGCTGGCTGTGATCTTTGCGCTGGTGCTGCTGCCTGCTGTGCTGGCTGCGCCCACCAGCTGGTTCTTCCCGCGCACCACCGTGCTGGGAGCGGTGGGCGCATCGCTGTTTGCCACGGGCATCCTCACCATCGTGTATGGCGTGCGCACGGCGCTGCTGGTGGTGGTGCTGCAGGCCGCGCTCCTGGTGCTGGCTCTGGGCAACGGCGTGGGCTTCTTTGTGGCGGACGTGGCTGGCTGCACTGTGTTTGCGCTGTGGCTGCGCGACATCCGCCAGCGCGCCACCCTGGTCACCGCCAGCCTGGCTGCAGCGCTGGCCGCGGGCCTGGCCATGGCTGTGCACGGCTTCTTCACCGCGCCTGGCGGAGGCCTGGCCGTGAGGCAGATCCTGACCGACGCTGTGGGGGCGCTGCTGGTGGCGTTCTTCGTGGGCTTTGTGCTGATGGGCCTCCTGCCCACCATCGAGCGCGTCTTTGGAACGGTGACCGGCCTGACCCTGAGCGAGCTGCGCGACCCCAAGCAGCCCCTCCTACGTGAACTCCAACGCCTGGCCCCCGGCACGTGGAACCATTCGCTGCAGATCGCCAACATCGCAGAAGCTGCGGCAGACTCCATCGGCGCAGATGGACTGCTGGTGTACGTGGGTGCGCTGTACCACGACATTGGCAAGATGAACAAGCCCGAGTACTTCGTGGAGAACCAGACAGGCGTGAACCGCCACGACCGTCTGAGCCCCGCCATGAGCCTGCTGGTGATCGTGGGCCACGTGAAGGACGGCCTGGAGCTGGCTGCGGAATACGGCCTGCCGCGGCAGGTGCGCCAGTTCATCCAGACGCACCATGGCACCACGCTGGTGGAGTACTTCTATCAGGCAGCCCAGCGCAGGGCTGGCGCAGATGAAGTGAACGAAGCGGACTTCCGCTACCCCGGTCCCAAGCCGCAGACCAAGGAAGCCGCGGTGCTCATGCTGAGCGACGCAGTGGAGAGCGCCAGCCGCACGCTGAGCGAGCCCACGCCTGCGCGCATCGAGCAGCTGGTGCGCGACCTGAGTCACCGCCGCCTGGTGGACGGCCAGTTTGACGAGAGCACGCTCACCTTCCGTGAGCTGCGCGCGGTGGAAGACTCCATCATCAAGAGCCTGAACGCCATCTACCACGGGCGCATCAGCTATCCGTCGCAGCGCTCCGAGCTGCGCGACCAGCGCGCGTCGACCGCCCTGCCGAAGGTGGCGGGCTGACCGGCGCACCGGCGCACTGCAGGACTCGCCACGCTGCATTGGCAAGGGGATAGGTGTGCAGGTGGTCCCACGCCACCAGCGCGCGGCTGGGCGCAAGCGACGCCTGGTGCCACTGGCCCTGCCACACCTGAAAGCGCACCTGGCGGTGGGAGGTGGTGTGCTCAAACTCCCCGAGCGCCTGCACGGGTGCGCCCCACCAGGCAGCGACGGCTGCAGCCGTGGCGGATTCGCCTCCGGCCAATTCCAGCGCTGGCGGCTGCCACATGTGCGCCCACAGGCCAGTGCTGCCGCGCTGCTCCAGCACCACCGCACCGCGGTGCACGCACACCACGGCGTGCCAGTGCACAGCCCGCCGCGCTGCAGCGCGCTTGGGCGCTGGCCAGTGCGTGGGGTCGCCCGCAGCAGCAGCCTTGCAGCCAGCGCGCAGCGGGCACGCATGGCACTGCGGGGCTCCAGGCGTGCACACGGTGGCGCCCAGTTCCATGAGCGCCTCGTTGGTGGCGCCGGGGTTTGGCGCGGCCTGCACCAGCCGGGTGGCCTGTTCCCACGCCCACGCCTGCGCTGCCCTGTCTTCTGGCTGTGCGCTGTGGGCTGTCAGCCGCGCCAGCACCCGGAACACGTTTCCGTCCACAATGGGTTCGCGCGCGCCATGCACAATGGAGGCCACAGCACCTGCGGTGTAGCGCCCCACGCCAGGCAACTGCTGGAGCGCGGCAGCGCTGTGCGGCACCTGGCCGTTGTGCTGGGACACCACCGCCTTGGCAGCCGCGTGCAGCAGCCGGGCCCGGCGGTAGTACCCCAGCCCCTGCCAGGCTGCCAGCACCTCCTGTTCTGGGGCTGCAGCCAGGGCCGCTGGGGTGGGAAAGCGCGCCATGAACCGCTCAAAGGCTGGCACCACCCGCGCCACCTGGGTCTGCTGGAGCATCACCTCGCTGACCAGCGCGGCGTACCCAGACCGCGCTCTGCGCCATGGCAGGTCCCGCGCCTGGGCTGCAAACCATGCCTCCAGCGCCTGTGCCACGCCCTGCGGATGGGAGAGTTCTGGCGCGGGCAGCAGGGCCGGGGGTGCATTGGCAGCCTGTTCTGGGCCTGTCTGGGCCCCTTTCTGCCGGGACCTGCGGGCTGCTGGCGTGGAACCAGCCTGCGGGGTGGTGCGGATACTCACAGTGCCTCGGTTGCGGCCCGACGGGCTGCGGCGGTAGCGTATGGACTTCCGCACTTCTGCGGCCTCGCAACACTTTCCACACACACCATGGCCAAGCTGTTCTACACGCTCGAAGAAGCCGCCCAGAAGCTCCACAAGTCGCCAGATGAAGTGATGGCAATGGCCCGTTCTGGCCAGTTGCAGGAGCTGAAGGACAAGGACCAGATCCTCTTCCGCCGCTCGGCCATTGACCAGCTGGCAGCAGAGGACGATGGCGGCGAGATCAGCCTGGACAATTTTGACGCTGGCTCCAGCGGCAGCGACATCCGCCTAGGCGGCAGCAGCATGGGTGGCGAGGACCTGCGCCTGGACGCCCCAGCAGCGCCCGCAGCGCCAGCCAGCAAGAGCGGCGCGGATGACATGGACCTGCGCCTGGATGACAGCATTGGCCTGTCAGATTCTTCTGCCAAGAGCCGCGCCCCAGCGCCATCCGCGCCTGCGCGCGCGCCAGCCCCACCCCCATCCAGCCGTGAGACGTCCGACATTTCGCTGGGCGACAGCATGGGCGGCAGCTCCATTTCAGAGGCCGCCCGCAGCGGCGCCGCGTCTCCTGGTGACTCCATGGGCCTGGAGACTGGCGGCAACGCCAACCTGGAGACTGTGGGCAGCGGCAGCGGCTTGCTGGACATCTCCAGTGACGAGAGCTTCTTTGGCGCCCAGATGATCGAAGAGAGCATGGGTGGCGAGGCAGAAGGCGCCCCGATCCCAGGCGATGCAGCAGACATCTTTGGCGGTGGAGATCAAGCCACCCCCGAAGAAGCCGCCCCTGTCACAGCAGGCACCACTGGCGTGACCTTTGGCAGCACCGCCCTGGCAGAGGCCCGCGACCCAGCCTTCAGCGGCCTGACAGCAGGCGCCATGCTGGTGGCAGCGCTGGCGCTGGTGGCGCTGGCCTGGGCCACGGTGGAACTGACCCTGGGCGGCTACAGCCAGGTTGGCCAGATGATCACCGAGAACTGGACCATGGTGCTCATGGGTCTGGGCGGTGGCGTGCTGGTGGCTGGCGCGATCGGCTTTGGCATCGGCAAGGCCACGGCCTAACCGGGCCATGGCACTGCGCTCCAGGCACAGCTGAACACATGGGGCTTACCCGCTACGGATTCAAGGAGTGGTTCATCATCACCGCTGTGGCTGGGGTGGTGGTGGCTGCTTCGTGGTACTTCCAGTGGTGGTGGGCAGTGGGTGTGGCCGCCATCCTGTGGCTGGCCCTGGTGGCATTCTTCCGTGATCCATGGGGCCGGCGCCCTGCCACCAGCGCCCCAAACGACATGGTGAGCCCCGCAGATGGCAAGGTCTCTGCGGTGCTGCAGGTGCCAGAGCACGCTGCCACGGGCGGGCCTGCTGTCATCGTGCGCATCTTCCTCAGCGTGCTGGACGTGCACGTGAACCGCTTCCCTTGCGATGGCACTGTGGCAGAGGTGGTGTATGCGCCCGGCAAGCACCTGAATGCCATGACAGAAGAAAGCGCCAAGGTCAACGAAAGCATGCTGACCATTCTGCAGACTGCCAGCGGCGAACGCCTGGGCATCCGGCAGGTGAGCGGCGCCATTGCGCGGCGCATTGTGTGTCCGCTGTCGCCCGGCCGCCGTGCCCGCCGCGGCGAGCGCTTTGGCATGATCAAGTTCGGCAGCACCACCGAGCTCATCCTGCCCCGCCCGCAGGACGTGACCACCCACGTGAAGGTGGGCGACCGCGTGAAGGGTGGCGTAACCATCCTGGCCACGCTGGGTGCGCCCAAGGCCTAAAGAAACAGCCCCAGGGGTCGCCTGGGGCTGCGGGGAGCAGGCACTGCACACACGAATGTGTGCAGGCTGCGGTCCAGAGTGCGGGTCAGTCCTTCACGCCCAGCTGCTTGTGGCTGGCATCGCGGAGCTGCGCGATGGTGGCCAGCTGGGACGTGGCCTGCGCTGTGTTGCCGTCTGTGACGCTCTGCTCCAGGTCCAGCAGCGCGCGGAGCAGCTTGTTCAGGTCCGCTCGGAAATCTGCGGTCATCTTGGCCTTGGCAGCATCGTCCGCTGCGTTCTTGGTGATGTCCGGTGGGAGCTGGGCGCCCTTGGCCCCAGCGCACGCCCGCTCCATCTCAAAGATCAGCTTCAGGTTCTCTTCCTTCTTGGAGGCGTCGCCAATGGTGCTCTGCAGCGACTTCAGCGCGCGGCCCATGCTCTTCATGGCGCCTTCCAAATTCACAGCGCCAGCGCCTGGGCCACCACGGCCTGTTCCGCGCTCGCCGCCGCGCCCACGGCCTTCACCACCGGGTGGCGGACCCTTGGGGGACGTGTCCTGGCCAGCGGGCTTGCCAGATGGTGGCGGGGAATCCTGCGCCACAGCGGCCGTCACGCATGCGAACGAAAGGCCTGCTGCCAGGCACGATGCAATCAGCTTCTTGGTCATAGTTCTCTCCACGGCACAGCTGTCCGGCTGGCCTGGGATGCGAAACGCCCCACCAGTGGCAAGATTGCCCGATCAGTCCTCAGAATCCATGGCTGGCCACCGGTCTGGCGTGCGGTTGGCAACCCGGATGATCCGGTCCAACTGCTCGCCAAAGGCCTCGCCAATGGCTGCTGTGGTCTCTGGCGCTCCTGCTGGCCAGGGGTTCTGCTGGCTGCGGAAGAGCATGATGGCCCCCAGGGCCTCGCCCCGGTAGGCGATGGGGCACAGGATCACGCTGCGGCCTTCCAGGACGCCACCACCCGGAGGCGGCACTGTCAGCACCTCTCGGCCGTCGTCAAAGGTGTGGGATACAGCCTCCACCCCCAGCGCTGGGCAGACCTCATCGGCCAGCACCCCCAGGGTGGCTTCTGCAAGCGTGCGCGGGACGTCGTAGTAGCCATAGCCAGCAGTGGCGTATTCGCCGCGGCTGCTGGAGAGCCACACCACCACGTTGGTGGCGCCAAAGCGCAGCGACAGGCTGTCAATGAGGAGCGCGATGGCGCTCTCCACATCCAGCTCCTGGCCTGCGAGGGCGCGGAACTCGGCAGCGGCCACCACGGTCTCGGTGTGCGCGTCCATCTGCATGAACGCAGCAGCCATCTGCTCACCCACCATCTCCAGCTGAAGGTTGGCGCAGTCCAGGCGCGAGCGAAGCTTGCGCTCACGCTCACGCAGCTGACGCACCAACCCGCTCAGGCGAGCGATGCGCTCTGCCTCCGTGAGCTGGGGTGCGACTGGAACTGCCTTCCGCCTACGGACGTGGTCGTGTTGCTGTCGCGCCATGGGAACTCCGCACCTTGAATCGGGCATCCCAAGGCTGCGATTCACCTGCGTTGATGCTTCCTCAACGCTTTCTCAACATGCGCCCGCACGATCGGTCCACGCCAACAACACCCGCTACGCGCCGTGCCTGCCCTCCCAGAGTGAAACTGCTTCTGGCTTTCTGGGATAAATGGGCTCAAGTCGGAATGGATCGGTGGCGCCGTCTGCGCGGAACAGTCCGGCACCCACCTCCAGGCATGCCGCAGCGTCCCAGTATGGGGCCACGATGGGCGTGCCAGCGGTGGAAAGGAGGTGCTTCCATGCGTCTGGCAGGTGGTTGTCTGCAAGCACGCAGGCCAGCCCGCGGACGAGCGCTGTTTCTGGGAGCGCTAGCTCTGCAGCGCGGCGGTGCGGCATGCCACCGTGCAGCTGAACACGCTCCAGCCAGACAGAGTCGCCCTTGGCAGCCAGCGCCACACCGCACTCGCAGTCTGGCAGCTGTCCAGCGCGTGCCAGCGTGCGTGTAGCCACCAGAGCAGAAGGAACCGCCACCACCTGCGCGCGCAGCGAGAGCGCCAGCGCCTTGGCAGTGGCCACCGCCACGCGGAGTCCTGTGAAGCCGCCGGGGCCTGTGGAAACCGCCACAAAGCCGATGCTGGCCGGCGTCACGCCCGCAGCTGCAAGCAGTGCATCCAGCGCTGGCACCAGCGGGTCTATCTCATCGGTAGGTGGCTCCAGCGCGCGCACCAGCGCAGGCGCTCCAGCAGAAGGCGCAAAGGCCACCGAGCTGCTGCGCTGGCTCATCTCGATGGCGAGCCATCCCTCAGACATCCACCGCCCCCAGACTGGCCACAGGCATGGCGTGCAGCGCCAGCTCTTCGACCGGTGGCGGAGCGTGGTCCAGGATCAGCGGCACCACGCGGCCGCGCTCATGGTCTGTGTTCAGCACCAGCAGATTGGGAAACGGCGCGTCCACGCCGTTCTCGATGTGCGCGTGGCCCAGCACAAACAGCTTGACGCCCCAGGCATCCGCCAGCGTCTTCAGCAGGTCTGGCGTCCATCCGCGGCCCCACACCATGCGCCAGGCGCTGCCAGAGCGGTGCTCATAGTCGTCTGCCACCATCGCGCGGTCCAGGATGCCCAGGTCGAACCCTTCCATTTCCAGCGGCGAAGGCAGCGAGTGGCTCACCTGCACGCCGCTGGCAGTGCGCAGCGCCAGCGGCATGGCGCGCACAAAGGCGTCAATGGCCTCCTCCACCTCGTTCATGGCGTCGCCAAACGCCCACTCCAGCCCAGCGTCGAAGAGGACCAGGTTGTCGCCAGCGCCCTTGCTGACTGGCTGGCGGAAGGCCTGCGCCAGCTCGTGGTTGGCCAGGATCACGTGCACCTGGCCTGGATGCGCCAGCACCATTTGCGCCACGCGGCAGAGCATGCGGTAGCTCAGGTCCACGCCGTTCACCAGGCGGTCGCCGTGGATGAGCTCGTGCAGAACCACGTGATTGTCAGTGCTGCGCTCCAGGCGCGCGGCCAGCTTCACTGCCTGGAAGTGCGTGGGGTTGTCATGCAGGTCGCCAGTCAGGAGCAGGCGGCCGCGCATGGGCAGGTGCACAGTGCTGCCGCGGCGCAGCGGGCAGGCCAGCATGGCGGCAGCGGCCTCGCGCAGCAGGCGGCACACAGCCTCTGCGTCCTGCATGGCAATCGTCGCGGGATTCCAGTTCAAGGTTCAACCGTGATGGACACGAACACTGGGCCAGCGCCAGAGCCAGTCTCGATCATGACCGGCACATAGGCCACGCCCTTCAGGTCCTTGCGCGGCGTGAAGCGGAAGACCACATCCACAAAGTCACCCGGGCGCGGCGTGGCGCGGACAAGCTCTGCCGTGCCTTCGCCTCCTGGCACCTTGATGGACTTCACTTCGTTCCACTTGGGGTTGACCACCTTGCCTTGGCCGCTGGGGTTCAGGTGCTCCAGCGTGGTGGTCAGCTCCACTGGCTGGCCAGCCTTCACGCGGCCTGCAACCACCACGGATTCTGGCGGGAACCAGAAGCGCGCCATGCGCTCCATGTCAAAGCGCGAGCCAGTGGATTCATGCCGGATGCGCAGCGGCACCAGCGGGCAGTCTGCGCGGTCTGTCTCCACCACCCACCACTGCGGGAGCGTGCCAGGCGCATAGTCCGCCACAGACCACTGCAGCGTGTAGGTGGCGGCTGGCGCATCCTTGGTTGGATCAAAGCCAACGTAGACCGGCGTGGTGCCGCCTGCGGTCAAGATGCGGAACGGCTTGCCATCCACAGATGCCAGCACCACCGTGCCCTTGTTCACGCCCTTCAGCGCGTCCACATAGGCCGGCGTCACGCTGATGGGCAGCGTGACATTGGCCACCATGGCTGCCACCACCATGCCAGGGCGCTCCTTGAAGGTCATCATCACCTTGGCGTCCTTCACGCCCGGTGTCTTTGGCACCTGGAGCGCAGCGCTCAGCTCGATGGTCTCGCCGGGCTGCAGCACCTTGCCCTCGATGGGCGAGACATCCGTGCACTTGCAGCTTGGCTTGGCAGACGCGATGGTGAGCGGCGCGCTGGTGATGTTGCGGATCTTGAACGCAGCCGGCAGCTTGACGCCAGGCGCCACGTTGCCAAAGTCCACCTGCGGCGGATCAACGCTCACCGGCGAAGGAATCTGCTGCTGCTGTGGTGCAGCCTGCAGCCCGCCCATGAACGGGGCGGACCCAAGCAGCGTCAAGGCGGCCAGCGCTACGCCAATTCGGATGCCATGCATTCGGTGCAGTTTATGAAGTCCAGGCGCCCAGCAGCAGGCCCAGATCCGTGCCATCCACCGTGTGGTCAGCGTTCAGGTCGCCCACACCAGACGCGCCCCAGTTGCCCAGGAGCAGGCCCAGATCAGTGCCGTCCACCACGCCATCGTTGTTCAAGTCGCCGAACACAGTCTGCGGGCACACACCGTCGCCCGTGGATGGAACGATCTTGTAGATCTGCCCGCCGTTGTCTGCCAGGTAGATCTCGCCATTGGCGTCTTCGCCAAAGGTGGTGATGGTGTTCACCACCGTGCCCTGCAGACTGGGAGTGATCTGGCTGTTGCGCAGCGTGAACTCAGACTTCACGCCGTTCACGTAGCGGAAGCTCCACACGTTGTTGTTGTTGTAGTCGGCAAAGAAGTACACGCCCTCCAGGTCGGGCATGCGGCAGCCGCGATAGACGTAGCCGCCGATGATGCAGAAGCCGCCGGTGGTGCCTGACACGTGCGTGTAGGTGTGAATGGGGGCGGTCAGCGTGGATCCGTTGCACGTGCAGCCGGTGAGGCCGGTGCAGGTGGTGCCTTCGGTGCAGCGCCAGCCGTAGTTGCGGCCGCCAGCTGCGCCTGCGGGCTCAAAGTTGACCTCCTCCACTGCGTTCTGTCCAACGTCGGCAATCCACAGATCGCCCGTCATGCGGTCAAAGGAGCAGCGCCACGGATTGCGCAGGCCGTAGGACCAGATCTCATCGTCGCCGGTCACGCCCACGAAAGGGTTGCCAGTGGGGATGGTGTAGTACGGCGAAGTGCCGCCCACGGTGGGCTTGATGCGCAGCATCTTGCCCAGGCGCATGTTGACGATGGTCTGCGCGCGGTTGCCGGGGTCGTTGCCGCTGCCGCCATCGCCCACGCCCAGGTACAGGTTGCCATCGGGGCCAAAGTCCATCCAGCCACCGTTGTGGTTGGTGAATGGGTCAGACCACGACAGCATGATCACGCCAGAGGCAGCATCCGCCACATTGGGGTTGGCAGAGACCGTGTAGCGCGCCAGCACGTCTGTGCTGCTGTTGCTGGTGTAGTAGACGTAGAACTGTCCGTTGGTGGAGTAGTCCGGGTCAAAGGCCATGCCCAGCAGGCCCTGTTCGTCGGTGGTTGCCGACCCGCCGGTCACGATGGGATCGATGTTCAGGAAGGCTGTTGGCAGCAGCGTGTTGGTGGTCAGGTCAATGATGCGGATGCGGCCAGCCTTCTCGATGACGAAGAGGCGGCTGGTGTCGCCAGGCGCGTGGCCAATCCAGGTGGGATAGGTGAGCCCAGAGGGGATGATGGTCTGCGTGGCGATGGTGGTGCCTGCTTCTGCAGCGTCCACGCCAGCCAAGCCAGCAACCAGGGCGAACGCAGCCAGACCACGAGCAAACTTGGCAACACACATGACGCGGGAGTCTCCAGTGACCGATGCCTAGACAGACAACCAGGGCTTCCGAGCCCTTGGGGGCGAACGACGATACGCGACCGCTCCAGGGAGCGATGCAGGTAACTGAAGGTTGCCAGCAGAATGACAACGCAGCAAGGAGAAACCCACAGGGATTCGGGGTGCAGGCAGCATCATCCACCTAGGACCGGAAACCAGTGGAACCTTGCAGCGCCGGGTCACCGCGTGGCAGGTATTGGGACTGGCGCTGCCGATGGCGTGCCCTTCACCACAGCCTGCGCTGCGTCCTGTGCTTCAGCCAGGCGGTCGAAGATGGCCTGGTAGCGCGCAGCAGCCGCTTTCACGGCCTCTGCGTTGCCCGTGGCCACGGCTTCTGTCAGGAGCGGCAGCATGACGGATGCGTAGCCGCTGTCGCGGTCGCTGGCAGCCAGCATGCTGCGAAACCATGGCCGCCCTTCCAGCCCAGCCTGGTCCAGCCACGCTCGGTCCATGGCCAGGAGCGCCAGCGTCAGGTCGTGCGCCTGCTGGGAGCCGAGCTGAGCCACTGCGGTTGCGGCTGCGGCGTCAAGTTGCGCGCCGCGTTCCGCCAGCCTGGACGCGCGCGCGCTCAGCGTCTCCAGCTGCGCCTTGATGGCGGGGTCCTGCGCCTTGCCAAGGAGATCCTGCAGCACACGCACAGCGTCGCGCCCGTGCCGCGCAGCGCTCAACGGCGGAACGGGCGGCGCTGCCAGCAGGCCCGCCAGCGCATTGGTCATGCGCGTGATCATGAGCGCTGGCTGATAGTCCGCGCCAACAACCTTGCGATACCACGCGATGGTGTCGTAGTTGCTGTGGTAGCTGTTGCCTTCGCTGCCGCTGCCCCCCAGGCTGGCGCTGGCCACGCCCACATGGCAGTTGAAGCCGATGTGATCTGAGCCGCCGCCCAGGTCGCCAAAGCTGGGCTCTGTGCGGCCGTTGCCAGAGATGCGGTCGTACACCGTCTCGCCTGCGTTGCCGCGCGCCTGCGGCACACGCACGCATGCGCTCAGGATGGCCTCGCGCAGGCTGGGGCTTGAGGCAGCGCCAAAGTTGGGACCCATGGCCGCCATGTCCAGGTTGATGTACGCCACAGCGCCAGCCAGCAGCTGGTCGCGGTGGCCCTCCACCCATTCGGTGCTTCCAAAGATGCCGAACTCCTCTGCGCCCCACGCGGCAAACACCACCGTGCGCTCTGGGCGCTCCCCGCGCTCTGCAGCCGCTGCAAAGCTGCGCGCGCACTCCATGAGCACCATGGTGCCAGCCAGTGGATCTGCTGCGCCAAAGCCCCATGCGTCATGGTGGCAGCCCACGATCACCATCTGCTCTGGCCACGTGCGGCCTGGCAGCCATGCCAACACGTTGGCGGTGGTGCGGCGCTCGCGGTCCTGCTCCACCCTCAGGTGCAGCTTCAGGTCTGGGCCGCCTGTCATGCGGTACTCCACAGGCATGCCGCCCTTCCAGCCGCTGTCTGGCTTCACTGGCTGGCCCTTCATGCGGCTCATGATCTGCGCCGCTGCGCCGTAGCCGATGGGCTGCACTGGGATCGCTGGCAGGCCCAGCTTTTCCAGCGGAGTTCGCGCTGCGTCTGCGGTGGATGGCTCAAACGGCGTCTGCGGATCTCCGGGATAGTCCAGGGCCAGGATGGATCCGCGCTGCACGCACGTGTCGTTGGCCCATCCGCCCTCTGGGTACACCTTGCCGCGCGTGCTGCCAGTGTCTGCAGGATCGGTGTAGATGAGCAGCCCTGCAGCGCCAGCCTGCTGCGCAAACTTCCACTTGTAGCCGCGGAAGTTGCCGCCATAGCGCGCCAGCACGATCTTGCCAGCGACGTCAATGCCCTGCGCGCGCAGCGCTTCAAAGTCAGCCTTGGTGCCGTAGTTGGCGTAGACCACTTCTGCGGTGATGTCGCCATTGCCGCTGAAGGCGTTCCAGCCGTAGGTGAGGCCGGGGTGCGCAGAGGCTGGGTCTTCCAGCAGGTTGCGCTCGGTGATGGCCAGTGGAATCACGCCGCGGCGTGCTGGTGCGGGCGCTGATGCTGGTGCGGGCGCTGATGCTGGTGCGGGCGCTGCGTCCCCGCCTTCATCAGTCACAATCTCCAGCAGCGCGGCGTGCGGCTCTGGAAGCACGCACTGGAACTCCTCCACCACCGTTTGCAACCCCATGGCCACAAATGCGTCGCGCAGGCGCTCGATCTGCCGCTGGTCGCCTGGCGTGCCTGCGATGTGCGGCTCGCTGCCCAGCAGCTGGTGGTAGGCCGCAAGGCTGGCAGTCGTGGGCACCGCATTCAGGGTGCGCACAAAGGTGTCCACAGGCACAGGCCCCGCAGCAGCGAGAGCAGCCGCGGCTGCAATGCATGGAACGACAGGCATGACGTGGAGAACCTACCGAAGAGCGGCCCGCAAGTTGCCCGGGCCGGGCGCCATCTGCCCCGCACCCACGCGGCCTCAGTGCCCTGCGCCGGCTCCAGCGGCTGGGGCCTTGCCGGGGGTGCCCAGCACCTGTGGCCATGGGTTCACCACGTGGCAGGAGCGCTGCGGGTTCTTGACCAGGTAGTCCTGGTGGTAGTCCTCAGCTGGGTAGAAGGTGCCGCCCTTCTTGACCTCTGTCACCACTGGGCGGCCGCCGTAGGCACCGCTCTTGGCCAGCGCCGCCACAGCAGCCTTGGCCTCTGCCAGCTGCTCGTCGGTGGAGCAGAAGATGGCAGACCGGTACTGCGTGCCGACGTCCGGCCCCTGGCGGTTGAGCTCGGTGGGGTCATGCATCAGGAAGAAGCCGTCCAGCAGCTGCTTGTAGGAGACCTTGCTTGGGTCGAACACCACCTCCACGGTCTCTGCGTGATTGGTGTTCCCACCGCAGACATCCTGGTAGGACGGGTCCTTGGTCAGGCCACCCATGTAGCCGCTGCGCGCCTGAATGACGCCTGGGCAGACGTCAAACCAGTGCTCGACGCCCCAGAAGCATCCGCCTGCAAAATAAGCCTTCTGAGTGGTGACGGGCGCAGTGGTCATGGATGGGTCCTTTCCAGTGCTCGCGGCAGCGGCTGCCTCGCCGCGGGCCAGCCCTGTGGGGTTGGTGGTGAATGGGTCTGCTGGCAGCGCGCCAGCGTCCACAAAGGTGAGAGAAGCGCTGTTCAGGCAGTAGCGCAGGCCGGTCGGCTTGGGGCCGTCGTCAAACACGTGCCCCAGGTGCGCGGTGCAGCGCACGCAGTCAATCTCGGTGCGAACCATGCCGTGGGAGGTGTCCTCCACGTAGGCGATGTGGTCCTTGTCCACAGGCTGGTAGAAGCTGGGCCAGCCTGTGCCGCTGTTGAACTTGTGCTCGCTGGAGAAGAGGGGCAGGCCGCAGACCACGCACACGTAGGTGCCGCGCTTCTTGTTGTCCAGCAGGTTGCCGCAGAACGCTGGCTCAGTGCCGGCGTTCTGGGTGACGCGGTAGGACTCGGGGTTCAGGTGGGAGGCCAGCTCTGCCACCTTGGCCTTGGGCAGCGGCGTGATGTCGAAGCCAGCGGCAGAGATCTTGCGGCCAGACGAGGCGTCAGACTGTGTGGGCTGCATGGCGGTGTCCCGGAGGATGGCCGGCGATGCAGTGGGTTGACCACCCTTCTCGCTGCAACCAGCGAGACCTGCGAGCAACAGCAGGCAGACGAGCCAGTGGTGGGTGCGCATGCAGCCTCTCCTTGTCCCTACAGGGTAGGCGACCAGGCGGGCGTGACGGGCGGCTATTGGACTACGCCCCGGCGGGCGTCCGCTCCAGGGCGCGCCAGTGTTCCACTGCCTTGTTTCCATAGCTCACAGCAGGGCCACCACCCATCAGCACGCAGACATCCAGCATGTCCTGGATCTCCTCCAGCGTGGCTCCTGCTGCCTTGGCAGCCTTCACATGATGCTGGATGCACCCCTCGCACAAGCGGGTGACGCCACAGGCCAGGGCAATCAGCTCCTTGGTCTTGAGGTCCAGCGCAGACGGAGCCAAAGAAGCCTCTTTGAGGGACTTGAAGGACTTGGCGGTATCGGTTGTCATAGGGTCCTCGATTGGGTGTCGGGTGTCATGCCGTTGGATGCACGGCGTGGCATCCGGGTTCCCGTTGGCCTCACGGTGAGGCCCAGCATGGATTTGGCCATTCCCTGCCAACCCCTGTTTGACTTTGCATCCAGACCGACTAGGCTGATCATCTATGGCACGACGTGAAAACACTTCCGGCACTCCGTACGGCACTCTCGAACTCCTGATCCTGGCGGCGCTGCGCGTCAAGCCTCTGCACGGCTACGCCATTGCTCGCCAGATCGAGCAGCTCAGCGGTGAGCGCATCCTGGTTGAAGAAGGCTCGCTGTACCCAGCTCTCCAGCGCCTGCTCAAGCGCGGATCTGTGACTGCATCGTGGGAGACGCAGCCAAACGGCCGTGAGGTGCGCCAGTACACCATCACTGCGCAGGGTCGCAAGACGCACGCAGAAGAAGTCGCCCGCTGGGAAGAAATCGCCCGCGGCATTCAGTGTGTGATCCGCGACGAGGAAGGACGTCTGCGTGCCCGCCTCGCGTGACGAAGCTGAAGATCTTCGCCGCGAAATGGAGACGCACCTCCTCATGCTCGAGGAGGATGCAAGGCGTGAAGGCCGCCTGGGTGCAGACGCCACAGCAGACGCGCAGCGGCGCTTCGGCAGTGCGGTAGCGCACTTCCAGGCTGCCATGGACACCATGCACGCAGGCCAGCGAGCGCTGCGGCACATGGTGGTGGTCGCTGTGATCTGTGCAGCAACCGCGCTGGTCGGCGGCGTCATCCTGGGGATCGTGGCGCTGCGATCGCTGCAGACCGACATGAGCGCCATTCGCCAGCAGATTGCAGCCTCCCAGTCCCCGCTCAACCAGCCCATGGTGACCTGCATCATCCTGCTGGGACGGTGGACAGATAGTTCTGGGAAGCCCTGTTCCATCCGCATGCCGGTGGCCAAGGACCAATGGGACAGCTGGGCCAAGTCAACCGGCCTGCAGTGCTCTGACGATGAGATACCGGGCTTCCTCTGGTCTGCAAAGGGTCAGGTTGCCAAGGGATTGGGTATTCCAGAAGGCGTCAGTGTGTGGTTCACTGCTGAACGTGTCCAGGAGCTGCAGTCCATCGAGGCTGCAACAGACGCTGGCGCGTTCAAGAAGGTCACGGCCGACACGCAGACAGTCCGATGCGTGCCCAAGCCGTTGCTCGAGCGAGCCGTCTCGCCATAGACGGCAGTTGCCACGCGCGGCAGAGTGCCGCACGGAGTCCAGCAGCTTGCATGCGTTCTTCTCTTGTGTGTGGTCCAACATGAACAACGAAAGACCTGGCATGTCCAGCATCCACAGTGCTGCTGCTGTCCTGCGGCAGCACGCGATGGTTGCACTGGCTGCGTGCGCTGTGGGGCTCACGCCAGCCATCGCCTGCGCCGATGAGCCTGCGATCGAACCCGTGCTGATTCTGGTGGACGGCATGAAGGCTGCCACCGACACGCTCCTTGCGGAGGGCGTGCTGCTGGAGCCAGGCGATCCGCTGCTCCCAGGCGACCTGGTGCTGGTGGGCGCCATGATCAATGAGAGTCCGGCCGCAGCCCCGCTCATCATCGACGGCAACTTCTTCACCCTGGACGAGGGCACGGTGCTCTACACCGTGGACCCAGTCACTCCGTCCACGCGCTGCGCATGCAAGTGCGGCACCACCTGGCGCACCTTGCCGCTGAACTCCAGCGACTGCGCCGCATGGGGGCAGGAGAACATGGTGGGCCGCACCTGCATTGACCCATCCACGGGCCAGGTTGCGGTGTGGACGGAGTGCGCTCAGGTGACTGGAATCAACCCCTGATGCTGGCTTTCTGGATAGTGTCTACTTCTTGACACGTTCCAGAAAAGACCTACGATGGCTGGATGCCCTCTGACCCAGCCGACACCCTCCGCAGCCACGGCGTGCAGGTCACTGCACAGCGCCTGGCGGTGCTGAGGGCAGTGTCGGAGCACCCGCATTGCACGGCAGACCAGGTGGTGGAGGCGGTCTGCTCGCAGATCGGCTCCATCTCGCGGCAGGCGGTGTACGACGCACTGGGCGTGCTGGCAGACAAGGGGATCATCCGGCGCATTCAGCCAGCTGGGTCGCCAGCGCGGTTTGAGGACCGCGTGGGCGACAACCACCACCACTTCATCTGCCGAACCTGCAGCACCACCGTGGACGTGGACTGCGCGGTGGGCGCAGCGCCCTGCCTGAAGGCCGCTGGCATGAAGGGCTACTCCATTGACGAAGCAGAAGTGATCTATTGGGGCACGTGTCCTGCGTGCCGCAAGAACGCAGCCACCTGAGCACACCACACACCATGAACACGCCAGCCACCACCACCGAAGCCAAGCCCACGCAGAGCAAGTGCCCCTTCCACGCAGCCAGCGCCAGCGGCACCACCAACCGCGACTGGTGGCCAAGCCAGCTGCGCCTGGAGCTGCTGCACCAGCACTCTGAGAAGTCAAATCCCATGGGCGCAGCGTTCGACTACCCCGCTGCGTTCAAGCGGCTGGACTACGGCGCGCTCAAGAAGGACCTTGCCACGCTGATGACCAGCAGCCAGGAGTGGTGGCCCGCGGACTTTGGCCACTACGGGCCGCTCTTCATCCGCATGGCATGGCACAGCGCGGGCACCTATCGCACCGGCGACGGCCGTGGCGGCGGTGGCCGCGGGCAGCAGCGCTTTGCGCCCCTCAACAGCTGGCCAGACAACGTGAGCCTGGACAAGGCGCGCCGGCTGCTGTGGCCCATCAAGCAGAGGTACGGCAGCGCGGTTTCGTGGGCTGACCTCATGATCCTGGCCGGCAACGTGGCCCTGGAGACCATGGGCTTCAAGACCTTTGGCTTTGCTGCTGGCCGCGAGGATGTGTGGGAGCCGGACCAGGACGTGTACTGGGGCATGGAGAAGACCTGGCTGGGAGACCAGCGCTACAGCGGCAATCGGCAGCTGGAGAACCCGCTGGCTGCTGTGCAGATGGGCCTCATCTACGTGAACCCAGAGGGCCCCAACGGCAATCCTGATCCGCTGGCCGCTGCGCACGACATCCGCGAGACGTTTGCGCGCATGGCCATGAACGACGAGGAGACTGTGGCGCTGATCGCAGGTGGCCACACCTTTGGCAAGACGCACGGCGCTGGGCCTGTGTCCAACGTGGGACCAGACCCAGAGGCAGCTGGCATGGAGGAGCAGGGCTTCGGCTGGCGCAGCACCTATGGCACTGGCAAGGGTGGCGACACCATCACCAGCGGCCTGGAAGTGACGTGGACCACCACGCCCACCAGGTGGAGCAACGACTTCTTCAAGCACCTGTTTGGCTTTGAGTGGGAGCTGTCCAAGAGCCCTGCTGGCGCGCATCAGTGGGTGGCCAAGGACGCCACCGCCACCATTCCAGACGCGCACACCGCTGGCAAGAAGCATGTGCCGACCATGCTGACCACAGACCTTTCGCTGCGCTTTGATCCCGCGTACGAGAAGATTTCGCGGCGGTTCATGGAGCATCCAGAGCAGTTCGCTGATGCGTTTGCGCGCGCGTGGTTCAAGCTGACGCACCGCGACATGGGCCCCAAGGCGCGCTACCTGGGGCCAGAGGTGCCAGCAGAAGATCTGATCTGGCAGGACCCCATTCCAGCGGTGAACCACCCGCTGATCAACGCGCAGGACATCGCAGCGCTGAAGGCCACCATCCTGGCCTCTGGGCTCACCGTGTCTGAGCTGGTCAGCACAGCCTGGGCCAGCGCCAGCACCTTCCGCGGCTCAGACAAGCGCGGCGGCGCCAATGGCGCGCGCATCCGCCTGGCGCCACAGAAGGACTGGGCGGTCAATCAGCCAGCACAGCTGGCCAAGGTGCTGAAGACGCTGGAAGGCATCCAGAGCGCCTTCAACAGCAAGCAGGCGGGCGGCAAGCGCATCTCGCTGGCAGACCTCATTGTGCTGGGCGGCTGCGCTGGCGTGGAGCAGGCGGCCAAGAGCGCTGGCCACGCGGTGACGGTGCCCTTCAACCCTGGCCGCATGGATGCCTCGGCTGAACAGACAGACGCAGCGTCGTTCGCTGTGCTAGAGCCCATTGCAGATGGCTTCCGCAACTACATGAAGAGCTCGTACACCGTGCCAGCAGAAGCGCTGCTGGTGGACAAGGCGCAGCTGCTCACGCTGACTGCGCCAGAAATGACTGCGCTGGTGGGCGGCATGCGCGTGCTGAAGACCAACGCTGGCGGCACCGCCCATGGCGTGTTCACCAGCCGGCCAGAGGCGCTCACCAACGACTTCTTTGTCAACCTGCTGGACATGGGCACAGAGTGGAAGCCCGTGGCAGGTGGTGGCGTGCCGGGCACTGCTGGTGGCGCAGACGCAGCGCTCTTTGAAGGCAGGGATCGGAAGACTGGCAAGGTGAAGTGGACTGCCACGCGCGTGGACCTGGTGTTTGGCTCCAACTCGCAGCTGCGCGCGCTGGCAGAGGTGTACGGCAGCGCAGACGGGCAGGCCAAGCTGGTGCACGACTTTGTGGCCGCCTGGGCCAAGGTGATGGACCTGGACCGGTTCGACCTGCAGCAGCGGTGAGGCGCGCTATCCCCGCATCGCAGCCTCAATGGCAGCGTGGTCAATCTTGCCCATGGTCATCATGGCTTGGAACACGCGCTTGGCCACCTCAGGGTCTGCGTGCGTGACGCCCTGCCAGAGCACCACAGGCGTGATCTGCCAGGAGATGCCCCACTTGTCCTTGCACCAGCCGCACGCGCTCTCCTTGCCGCCGTTCTGCACAATGGCGTTCCAGTAGCGGTCTGTCTCTGCCTGGTTGTCTGTGGCCACCATGAAAGAGAAGGCTTCGTTGTGCGTGAATGCCGGCCCGCCGTTCAGGCCAAAGCACGGCGTGCCAAGCACCGTGAATTCCACCGTGAGCACGTCGCCCTTCTTGCCGGATGGAAAGTCAGCCGGAGCGCGGTTCACCGAGGTGACTGCAGAGTTGGGAAACGTGCGCGCGTAGAAACGGGCTGCTTCTTCTGCGTCGCCGTTGAACCAGAGGCAGATGGAGTTCTTGGCAGGCGTGGTCATGCTTGGAGCGTACGCCAAGGCACACGCTCACACACTGCGACGCGATAGCCAAGGTCCATCTCCTGAAGCCCCATCACATGCCGGTGCCGCTCCATCCAGACACCGCTTGCAAGATCGCGCTCCAGCGCTGCCAGCCCCTGCGCTGAATCAATGCGCGCAAAGCTGGAGATGGCGCTGCGCACATGTGCATCCAGGTAGCAGTGCGGACGCCGCCAGTATGCGCACAGCATGCCATCCATGCAGTCATGAGGGATGGGCACAGCAGCCATCGTGACGCGTGCGCCTGGAATGGCGCGCTGCAGCATGGCCACCAGTGATGCTTCAGCGGGAAAGATCGTGCGGTCGTGCGCCAGGATCTGCGGGAAGTACTCCTCTGTCAGCCAGAACGGCGCCGTGTCTGGCACCCAAGTGAGCAGCACCAGGCGTTGCCGCGACACGCGCGCCATCTCCTCCAGCCCCTGTTGCATGTTTGGCCAGTGGTGCGCACTGAGGATGGCCATGGCTGCATCCACCGAGGCATCCGCCATCGGAAGCGCTTCGGCAGAACCCTGCAGACAGGGTGCTGCGCCAGGCGCGCGCTGCTGCATCATGACCGTGGATGGCTCCACAGCAAGGACCGTGCGATCAGCGGGCTCATAGGAACCCGCACCTGCGCCGACATTCACCACGCTCTGCGCTGGCCCCAACGCTGCGTGGATGGCCGCTGCAATCCGCGGATCAGGGCGCCGCAGCGTGGCATAGCCGCGGCCGATGGTGTCGTAGAGCGCCATGCAAAGGGCGGATCCTAGAGACGCGCGACTGCCCGCGGACGGCCACCGCAGCAGGGCACCACCGTGCCAGGGCACCACCGTGCCGTCCCGTACACTTCCGGCACATGCAGCCTGCTTCCATCGGCCCGTTCCGGATTGAGCGCGAACTCGGCCGCGGCGGCATGGGAGAGGTCTACCTGGCCACCGACACGCGGCTGGACCGCCAGGTGGCCATCAAGGCCCTGCCAGCACAGCTTGCTCAAGACCCAGACAGGCTGGCGCGCTTCCAGCGCGAAGCCAAGGTGCTGGCGTCGCTCAACCACCCTGGCATTGGCGCCATCTTCGGACTGGAAGAGGCCAACGGGCAGGTCTACCTCATCCTGGAGCACATTCCGGGCGAGACGCTGGCGGACCGCCTGGCCAAGGGGCCAGTTCCGCTGGACGAAGCGCTGGAGCTGGCCGTGCAGATTGCGCAGGCCCTGGAGGCTGCGCATGAGAAGGGCATCATCCACCGCGACCTGAAGCCAAGCAACGTGATGGTCACCGCGGATGGCGTGCTCAAGGTGGTGGACTTTGGGCTGGCCCGCGCTGCAGAGGATGCGCCAGCGTCCTCCATCACACCGTCGCTGGCAGACTCGCCCACCATGACTTCGCCAGCGCGGATCCAGCATTCGCCCACCATTCCGGGCGCCATCCTGGGCACGGCTGGCTACATGTCGCCCGAGCAGGCACGCGGCAAGCAGGTGGACAAGCGCTCGGACATCTTCTCGTTTGGCTGCGTGCTGTACGAGATGCTTTCTGGCGCTGCGCCCTTTGGCGGCGAGACAGTGGCCGACGCCATCGGGGCCACGCTGCACAAGGAGTCGGACCTCAATCTGCTGCCGCCAGCCACTCCCAAGCGCGTGCGCGCCCTGCTGGAGAACTGCCTGGCCAAGGATCGCCGCAACCGGCTGCACGACATCGGCGACGCGCGCATCGAGCTAGAGCGGGCGATCAGCGGGCAGGAGTGGACAGCGCCGGCGGCATCCATCGCAGGCCCCCGGCGGAAGCCGTGGATCACCGTCAGCGCAGGGTGCGCCATCGCGCTGCTGGCTGCGGCCGGAGGTTGGATGCTAGCTCATCGGCTGGCAGGCCCAGCGCCAGTGGCGTCTGCGCAGACATTCCATGTCTCCACCACTGTGCCAAGCACGCCGCGGTTGAACGAACTGTCGGGCATCGCGCCGGATGCCAGCTTTCTGGTCTACACCGCCTGGCCCGAACTCGATCCAGACAGCACCAAGCCCCAGGGCGTGCTGGTGGTGCGGCGCCTGGACCGCGACGAGACCACCATCATCGAGGGCTCCGAGGGCGCCAGGAACGCTGCGCTCTCGCCGGACGGACGTTGGGTGGCGTTTTCCAGCGCCAGGGACCGCGCTGGGACGCGATTCAGCCTAAAGCGGGTTGCGCTGGACCATGGGCGTCCCTCGGCCAAGCCTGAACTCATCATGGATCTCCCTCAGGGAAGCCGGTTCCAGATTGGCTGGGCATCCGACCGCGAGGTGGTATTCGCATCGGACTTGCAGGGAAGTCCATCAGCGCTGTGATGGCGTCAGGCGGCGAACCTCGCGTGGTGCTGGACGAGAAGCGCTTGCCGGTGTCGAGAAGGATGGGCTGATTTCATTCCGCTGCCAAGGCGGCGGTCCATCCTGGCCACGCACTTTGTCGTGGCTGGCGAAAGGGGTCAAGGTGAGCGTCGAAGTCGTGGACCTTGCTGCGGGAACGCGGTCCCGCTGCTCTCCGATGCAGGCGGGGCAGGCTGATCTCAGATGGCACGTCCGGCGGGCATCTGCTGGTGGCGCCAGACCCCAGCACAAGCGGCTGATCGCAGTGCCCTTTGACCTCTCCACGCTTCGCATGCTGGGTGAGCCGATCACCGGGTGGAGCGGCAGCGCAATCAGCAATTCGGCCTCTCGTCCAATGGAACGTTGGCTCTGTTCACGCGCCCGTCAGCGATTGCAGAGCGGCGTCTTGCCTGGCTGGATGAGAAGGGGCAGGCCAATCCATCCAGGACCTGCGCGTGCCTACTCGGAAATCGCGATCTCTCCTGATGGCGGGCGTGTACTGGCGAACATGGAAGCCATCAATCCGGGCAGTGAAGCGAGGCTGTTCGTTCGGACCTCGCTCGTCGCACCTTCACGCATCCAGTCCAGGGCATAGTCATGGGCCTGGTGTAAGGCCCCAACCGGACAACGTTTCGCGCACGGTTCCTTGCCAACGACGAGTTCTCGATCGTGGATCGGCCAGCGAGCGGGTCGGGCCAGACGGTCAAGATGTACTCGCCGCTTTCCGAGCGATATGTGCTGCCGTCGGCGTGGTCGCCTGATGGCCAGACGCTTGCGATCGTCCCGATGGACATGAAAAATCTCGCAGAGCGACGTGCTGATGCTGGAGCAGGACACAGCAGCGGAGGACGAAGTGGAAGGCCTCGCCCTATCTCCGTTCGCCCGCAGTTAGCGCCCTGCGATTCTCGCCTGATGTAGGCGTGCTGTTGTTCTGTGGAATCCGGCGCGCCAGTACGCCCGCCTGCAATTTCACCGGCGCTGGATCTGGAAGCGGACACCCAGTCAGGCCGCCTGCAGGTTTCCACCAACGGGCACGACGGCGCCGCATGGATGGGCCAGACGGCACAGAAGGCTTCGGTTCGTGGACGGCGAGAAGCAGGTGGTGAGCGTGGAGGTGAAGACCGAACCCACCCTTTCCGCCTCGGTCCCCGCGCGCGCAAGTCTTCTACAGCATCAAGGACTTGAAGACCAGGGCTTACTGGGCGCCCGATGGCCGCCTGATGGTCATCCTGGAAGGCGAGAACGAGCGCTCAGGCGCATTGACCTGGTGATCAGCGCTTCGCCGAGGAGCTCGCGCCAAGGCCAGACCCGTGACAAGTAGGACCTGGCGGTTTCCGCCATGGACATGATGCTGCGGGTGGACCAAGGCCGCAGGCGGGAACCGCGGCCTGGTTGCCGAACGCGCCGCGCAGCGCGCGGATGCCACCCCCGCCGCCGCTCAGCGCACGCGCCCCACGTTGGACTGAGTCGGGCTGGCGGGATTTGACACCCGCCCGCGCCGCGAACAGGGGCGGGTGCCACAATGACGCTGCGGACGCGGTGCCGTGGATGGACCAGGCCGCGAGGCCTTGAGGCCAGCCGCGGCGCCGCGGACACAGACGCGCGCGGCGCGCGGATGCCGCAGCCTGACGAACGGAAGAGCGGAGGCGAATGCCCTCCGCTTTGGGATGAGTCGGGCTGGCGGTTGAACCCGACCTTTTTGACCCCGATCAAACGCGCTACCAGGCGCGCCTGGCCCGTGACCTGTGCTGTCACCCGAACTCTGAAGCCTGAAGCGCCCAGGCGCTGGAACGGACAGGGCGGGATTCGAACCCGCGATGCAGTTGCCGCGCTACGGCGACATGCCTCCTTCAACCGCTCGGACACCTGGCATCCAGGGAGGACCGATTGTAGGAGCCCACATTTCGGCAAGGACCCGGGCAACCAAGCCGCAGAGCGTCCGCATGCTCAGGCGCCGGCGCCCCTGCCCGCACCCGTCGCCGCCGTTGAATGGCATCTTTGCGGTGGACAAGCCGCTGGGCATCAGCAGCATGCGCGCTGTCTCGGTGGTGCGCCGCTGCGCTGGCGGCGCGCGCACTGGCCACGCGGGCACGCTGGATCCGCTGGCCACGGGCGTGCTGGTGATGGCCATCGGCCCCAGCACGCGGCGCATCGAAAGCCTGATGGCCACAGACAAGCGCTACGAGACTCGCATTGACCTGAGCGCGTTCACCACCACCGACGACACCGAGGGCGAGCGCACCGAGGTTTCCGTGGACCGCTTCGGCGCGCCCTGCCGCCACCACCATCCGCCACGCTTCTGCGCGAGCAGTTCACTGGCACCATCCTGCAGCGCCCGCCCGCCTTCAGCGCTGTGAAGGTTTGGGCGGCCGCCGCGCCTACGCGCTAGCCCGCGCCGGCAAGGCCCGCAACCAGCGCACAAAAAAAAAAAAAAAAACGAAGCCGTGACGATCCACTCGGTTGAACTGCGCGCCTACGAATGGCCCTGGCTTGACCTGGCCATCCACTGTGGCAAGGGCACGTACGTGCGGTCGCTGGCGCGTGAACTGGGCCAGGCGCTGGGCACCGGCGGCCACTGCGCCAGCATTCGGCGCACGGCCGTGGGGCTGTTCACGATTGACCAGGCGGTGCCGCTTGAGCAGGTGCCGCAGCCTCTGACGCAAGCTTGGCTTTCCGAGCGCGCCGTTCTGCCAGATGCACCGCCAGCATCAGCATGAGCATGCCGGCGATCAGCTCTGTGTCTGCCACGTTGAACACCCAGGGGAACCACTCGTTGCTGCCGCCGGGCCAGTGCAGGTCAAAGGGCAGCGTGCGCCGAGGAAACAGGTTCATGAAATCGCGCACGGCCCCCACCGTGACGCGGTCGTACATGTTGCCAATGCCGCCAGCCAGCACCAGCCCAATGCCCACGTGCGCCAACGTGGTGCCGCGGTACGTGTAGCGCCCAAAGATGTACAGGGCTGCTGTGACCGCCAGCACAGTGAAGCCGATGAACAGCGGCCCGCGCCCCTGCCCCAATCCAAACACAGCACCGTGATTGAGCACCAGGCGGAAGTCCAAAATGCGCCCCGGGATGGCTTCCACCCCGGGATGCCACGGAATCTGATACTCGGGGTGCCCTGCCACCTCGCGGTAGCTGAAGCGCACAGGCTCCAGCCCCACGTTCTTGAACGCCCAGTCCTTGCTCCACAGGTCCAGCGCCAACGCCAGCGAGAACGTGACCGCCAGCACTGCCCATGCGCGTGCCGAGCGCCAAGCGAGTTCACCGTGTGGCTGGCTCATGCGCTGCTCTGCCATACAACCCGCGAGCGCCTACCGCGCGCCGCTCTTCTCGATCTGGCGAGCTGCCTCGATGGTGTACTTGGCCCACGGCTTGGCCTCCAAACGGGTCTTCGGAATGGGCTTGCCCGTGAGCTGGCACACGCCGTAGGTCTTGTTGTGGATGCGGGTGAGCGCATCGTCAATCTCGCGCAGCAGCGCGCGTTCGCTCTCGGCCATGCCGATGGCAAGGTCCTGGTCGAACGTGTCTGTGCCGATGTCGGCCATGTGCAGCGGCATGGTGCTGAGGTTGCCGCCAGAGCTTCGCAGCGCCTCGTCCTCAAGGCCAGTCACGCGCGCAATGAGCTCCTTGCGCTGCTGCAGCAGGATCTGGCGGTACTCGCCCAGTTCCTTGGCCGTGAGTTTGGTCTTGATGGCCGCGATCTGCGCATCTGTTGGGCCTTCTACGCGCTCAGCAGCCACAGTCTTGGTGTGCTTCTTCTTGATCTTCAGCCCCTTGGTGGGGATGACGCGCACGCGGCGGCCGTTGACCAGCACGTAGCCGTTCTTGTCTGGCGCCAGGGTGGCGGCCACGCTGGCCACGCTGCGGATGTTGCTGAAGTCAATCTTCTTGACGTTCTTGGCAGCAGCGCGCTCTGCAGCAGCCTGCTGTGCGCGCATGGCCTCCAGGGCCTCCTTGCGCGGATCGCGGATGCTGGGAGGCGGCGCGCCCTTGCCGGGCTTCTTCTTGGGCGGCGGCAGCTCATTGCTGGCGCGCCACACCTGCTTGGGCGCCACGGCAGGAATGACTTCCTTGGGGCCGCTATTCACAATCTTTGGCATAACGACAGGCGCAGCGGGCTTGGCAGCCGCCTTCTCTACAGGCGCCTTTCCGGGCGCCTTGGATGCAGGCTTGACTGGCGCCTTGGCGACAGGCTTGGCCGCTGGCTTGGCAGCGGGCTTCACCGCTGGCTTCGCTGGGCGCGCAGCCTTCTTGGTGGTGGTGGGCTTGGCGGCACGGGGAGGTGTCCGCCCGGGCTTCTTGTTGCCTTGCTTCTTGTCAGGCTTAGCCAAGTTCATGCTCCACAGAGAGTTGCGCTGCCTGTGCAGCACCGGTGGAAGGCCCCGATAAAGGACGCGGGATGGTAGCAAAAACTGCAGGAAAAGTCAACACGGGCAGCGCTGCCCCGCGCTTGGCTAGGCGCCGGTCACGCTGCCAATGCGCCGGAACTTCTCAAACCGCAGTCGCACCAAGGTCTCTGGGTCAACGCGTTCCAATTGCTTGACCCAATCTACAACATAGTTCTGAATACGTTCTGCCATGCCCTTGGGGTCGCGATGCGCGCCTCCCGCTGGCTCTGGAATCACATCGTCAATCAGGCCGTTCTTCAGGTTGTCGCCAGCAGTCAGCGCCAGCGCGCTGGCAGCCTGGTTGTTGGTGCGCTCGTTGGCTTCCTTCCACAGGATGGCCGCGCAGCCTTCTGGGCTGATCACGCTGTACCAGCTGTTCTGCAGCATGGCCACGCGGTCTCCCACCGCAATGCCCAGCGCACCACCGCTGCCGCCTTCTCCAATCACAATGCAGATGACCGGCACGCGCAGCAGGCTCATCTCGCGCAGGTTCACAGCGATGCTCTCTGCCTGGCCGCGCTGCTCTGCGCCAATGCCGGGGTACGCGCCAGGCGTGTCCACCAGCGTCACAATGGGCAGCTTGAACTTCTCAGCCAGCTTCATCTTGGCAAGCGCCTTGCGATAGCCCTCTGGGTGCGCGCAGCCAAAGTGGCACGCCACGCGCTCCTGCGTGGTGCGGCCCTTCTGGTGCCCCACCACCAGGCACTTCACGCTGCCGATGCGCCCAAAGCCAGTCACGATGGCAGGGTCGTCGCCATAGCGGCGGTCGCCGTGCAGTTCGCACCAGTCGCGGCAGATCATGGACACGTAGTCCAGCGTCTGCGGGCGCGAGGGATGCCGCGCCACGCGCACGGTCTGCCATGGCGTGAGGTTCTGGTAGGCCTTGTTGAGCAGGCTGTCCCGGGTCTGGTACAGCGTGGCGATCTCATCCTGCAGCTGGGCCGCGTCTGGGCGCGCCTCCAGCGCATCAATCTGCCGCTCGATCTCTGCGACAGGCTGCTCAAAGTCCAGGACCTGGGTGCCAGTAAAGCGGGCGGAAGCCATTGGCAACATCGTAGCCGCCCCCGCATACGCTGCGCCGCATGGCACAGCATGCAGAGTGCGCGTTCATCGGCTGCGGGAACATGGGCATGGCGGTGCTGCGCGGCGCGCTGGCGGCTGGCGTGCTGCAGCCAAGCACCACGCTGGTAGTAGACCCCAGCGAAGTCCGGCGCGCGCACGCGGCGGCGCTGGGCGCCCGCGCAGAGGCAGCGCCTGCAGCCGCAGCTGGCGCGCGCACGCTCATCCTGGCTGTCAAGCCACAGGTCTTTCCAGAGGTGGCGCCGCAGTTGGATGCTGGCCCGCACACGCTGGCCATCAGCGTGATGGCTGGCTGGCGGAGCGCCACCATCAGCGCCATGCTGGGCGGCGCGCGCGTGGTGCGCACCATGCCAAACCTGCCAGCGCAGATCGGCCTGGGCATGACCGCTGTGGCACCCACCGCAGCAGCCACAGAGGCAGACACACAGCTGGCCGAGCGCCTCTTTAGCCAGGTGGGCAAGGTGGCGCGCGTGGCAGAAGATCACATCGAAGCTGCCACTGCTGTGAGCGGCAGCGGGCCTGCGTACCTGTTCCTGCTGGCCGAAGCGCAGGCTGCGGCCGGGCAGGCCCTGGGCTTTGACCAGGCCACGGCGCGGCAGATGGTGCGGCAAACCCTGCTGGGCGCTGCCACGCTGCTGGCGCGGGGAGAAACCTGGGCCGATGAATGGCGCCGCCAGGTGACCAGCCCCGGCGGCACCACGCAGGCTGCCACTGAGGTGTTTGAGGCCGCTGGTCTGGCAGACACCGTGGCCCGCGCGTTGCGCGCTGCAGAAGCCCGCGGCCGCGCGCTGGGCAAGTAACTGTTGCGCGCATGGCAAGCAGCGGCTGCGCGGACGCAGCGCGTGTGCCGCGCTCAGAAATCCTTGCGCTTGAAGTACAGCACGCAGGCGCCCAGCACCACCGCCTCAAAGATCAGCGATGTGCCCATGGTCCACCACACGCCGCGGTTCTTCTCGGCGTCTTCTTGGATGGCCTTGCGGAATGCGCCAGTCTTCACGTACTCGGACTGGAACATTTCGCGCAGCGGTTCATCGTCGTCGCGCGGGCGGCCAAGGTTGGCTTCGGCAATGAGCGTTCGCCGCAACCACTCGGTGGTCTGCTGCGTCTTGGGCAGACAGGTGACCACGTAGTAGAAGGGCGCGTGGATGTTCTGCCACACGTTCTGGCGCACCGTCACGCGCTCCAGCTGCTGGTCAAGCTTGTCCACGTCGGCTGCTGGGTTCATCTCAAGGCGCTGCGCGCGCACGCGCTGCACCGCTTTGGTCTCCAGGTCATAGAACACGCACGCGGTGTTCGACACAGATTCGCCCATCTGCAGCACCCACACCAGCACCCAGAAAATCAGCACCAGGATGAGGCTTGCGATGGTGCTGCGCGTGATCAATCCCACCAGCGCACACACGCTGAACAAATAGCTGTAGAAGATCACCAGCACAGGAACTGCCAAGAACAGCGAAGGCTCCCACGCTCCACCGCGGATGCCAATGACCAGAAAGCTGGCCAGGGTAAACGTGGTGGCCTGAATGCCCGTGAACAGCAGCCCCGTGCACCAGCGCGTCAGGACCAGCCGCGCGCGCGAGATGGGCTTGCTGAGCATCATGTCAATGCTGCCGCTGGCGACCAGCTCTGGCACCATGCTGGCGGTGCTCACCAGCGCCAAGATGGTGCTGCCCCAAGCCAACCACGTCTGCACACCAAGCACCACAAACAACAGCTTGTAGAACGTGGCGGGCGGAAAGAACATGGTGTTGAAAACCGGGTTCTCAACCGTGTAGCCCACGATGGAGAAACCCTGCTCGTTCACCCCCAGGCACGCAACCACCAGCACCATGAGCCCGCTCAGAATGATGGCCAGCCAAAACAGCTTGCGGGAGTTCAGGTCGCGGTACGCATCCAGGAAGATGGCCAGCGTTTGCGTCATGGCTGCGCCTCCCGAGTTGGCTTGACCGACGGCGCTCCGCCACTGCCCGGCATGTGCGCGCCTGGCACATACCCGCCGCGCTCATCCACCACGCTGCGCACAAACAGGTCTTCCAGCGTCTCGCGGTGGCGAGACACGCGCAGCACCACGGCGCCCTGCGCGCGCAGCTGGTCAATCACCGGCTGCACCTGGCTGGGATCGGTAGTTGGAAAGGTGAACATGCGCGCTGGGCCCGTCTGCTCCAGCTCTGGCGGCATGCCGTCTGGCGTCTCCACAATGGTGCACTGCACCGTGCCCCACTGCGTTTCCACGGTGTACGGCGCGCCCATGGCCACCACCTCGTACCGGTGGCTGTCGCGCGTCAGCTCATCAATGGTGCCCTGCGCCAGCACCTTGCCGCGGCTCATGATTGCCACGCGGTCGGCCACCATCTCAACCTCGCCAAGCAGGTGGCTGTTGATCATCACGCTGCGGCCGTCGTTGCGCAGGCGCAGCAGCATCTCGCGGATGTCGCGCCGGCCCACTGGGTCCACGCCGTCGGTTGGTTCATCCAGCACCACCAGCGCTGGGTCATTCACCAGCGCCACGGCAATGCCGATGCGCTGCCGCATGCCCTTGCTGTACTGCGTGACGCGCTTGTCCGCCCAGTCACGCATGCCCACCAGGCCAAGCAGCTCGTCCGCGCGCACACGGCGGGTAGCGCGCGGCACCTTGCACAGCGCGCCAAAGAAGTCCAGCACCTGACGTCCAGTCAGGTAGATAGGAAAGCGGCTGTGCTCTGGCAGGTAGCCCACGCGCTCAAGCGCAGCGGTGCTGCCCACTGGCTGGCCCATCACGGTGCCTTCCGCGCGGGTGGCGCGAATGACCGTCATCATCACCTTGACCAGCGTGCTCTTGCCAGCGCCGTTGGGGCCCAGGAGGCCAAACAGCTCGCCCTTGCGGATCTGCAGGTCCACGCCATCCAACGCGCGGATGCGGCCCTTGTACACCTTGACCACGTTCCGCAGGTCCACCACATTCATGGGCTGGAATGCTAGCCGCGCCTACAGGCGTGGCAGCGTTACGATCCTTCCATGTTCCAGAGCCTGGGCCGCTTCCTTCATGCCCTCGAGAACGCAGGCGAGCTGCATCGGGTTCGCTGCCCGGTCAGCCCAGTGCTGGAAATTGCAGACATTGCCGACCGGGTGTGCCGCATGCCCAGCCCGCACGCCAGCACCAGTGCACGTGCGTTTGATCCCGCCATGGCGCAGCAAGGCGGGCGCGCACTGCTGTTTGAGCAGGTGCAGGGGTGCGACTTCCCCCTGGCCATCAATGTGTACGGCAGCTACACGCGCATGGAGCTGGCGCTGGGCTGCGGGCAGCATCCGTGCGGGCTGGAGTCCATTGCAGACCGCATCGCCAACCTCACCAAGCCAACGCCACCGCGCGGACTGGCAGAGACGCTGGCCAAGGCGCGCCAGTTTGCGCCGCTCCTGCGCATTGGCCCGCGCCGCGTGCGCAGCGCGCCATGCCAGGAGGTGGTGCGCCTGACCAAGGACAACCAAGTTGACCTGACGCGCCTGCCCATCATCAAGTGCTGGCCGCTGGATGGCGACCCTGCGGCGGTTGGCTATCCATGGACGGCAGCAGAGGCCGGCACAGCGGGCGGCAGCGGCCGCTACATCACGCTGGCCGGCATGCACACCATCCACGCGGACGACCGCGAGGCCACGCATCCGTCCAGCCACAACATCGGCATGTATCGCAGCCAGCTCCTGGGCCCCACCACGCTGGCCATGCACTGGCACATGCACCACGATGGCGCCGCGCACTGGCGCAGCTGGAAGGCGCTGGGCCGCCCCATGCCCATCGCCATCTGCCTGGGCGGCGAGAGCGTGCTGCCCTACGGCGCCACCGCTCCGCTGCCACCCGGCATCAGCGAGCTCCTGATGTGCGGCTTCCTGAACGGGCGCGGCATCCCCATGGTGCGCGCGCGCACGGTGCCGCTGTGGGTGCCAGCCAACAGCGAGATCGTCATCGAAGGCTGGGTGAGCGCCGAATGCGGCAGCGTGGGCTGGGAGCCTGGCGACAGCCCGCTGGGGCCGGGCGCTGTCTTTGAAGGCCCCTTTGGAGACCACACTGGCTTCTACAGCCTGCCCGACCGCTATCCAGTGGTGGAGGTGACCGCGGTCACGCACCGCCGCAACGCCGTGTACCCCACCACCATCGTGGGCCTGCCGCCGCAAGAGGACTACTACCTGGGCAAGACCACCGAGCGCGTGTTCCTGCCGCTGCTGCGCACGCTGGTCCACGACATTGCCGACTACCACCTGCCGCAGTTTGGGTGCTTCCACAATGCGGCGTTCGTGGCCATCCGCAAGGCGTATCCGCTGCAGGCGCGCCGCGTGATGAGCAGCGTGTGGGGCGCTGGGCAGATGGCGTGGACCAAGATGGTGTGCGGGTTTGACCACGACGCACCCATCCATGACGAAGATGCCGCCATGCGCGCGCTCTTCCGGCACTGCGACTTCCTGCGCGACACCATGACTGTGCAGGGCCCGCTGGACATCCTGGATCACGCTGCGCCGTGGCTGGGGGCGGGCACCAAGCTGGGGTTCGACTGCACCACCAAGCGCGAGGGCGAAGCCTGGCACGGCGTGCCGCTGGGCCTGCCGCGCCAACCCAGCGCTGCAGAGGTGGCGGCCGCGCAGCAGCGCCTCCCGCAGCCCTGCCACTTCCCCGCAGTGGGTGGCGGACGCCTCTGCGTGGTGCAGGTGACCAAGCACAGCGCTGGCGACGGCGCGCGCGCTGCACAGGCCGCGCTTGCCGCGCTGCCAGCAGAGCCTGGCGTGGCGGACTTCATCATCGTGGTGGACCAGCATGCAGATCCAGCAGACTGGCGCAGCACCTTCTTCTTCATGGCCAGCAACGCAGATGCAGGCCGCGACCTGTTCCGCGCTGGCCAGCGCATGGCCTGGGACGCCACCCGCAAGCTGCCGGGCGAGGAGCGCCACGCGCTGCCGGTGCGCCGCTTCCCGCCCGTGGTGCGCATGGACAGCGCCACCAGCGCGCTGGTGGACCGCCGCTGGGCCGAGTACGGCTTCCGCGAGCCTCCACCCTCTCCGCGGAGCATGGCCAGGTGACCCCCCCGCCTTGGCTCACCGTGGCGTGGCGCGGGGGCGTGTTCCTGGCGCTGATGGCGTGTGGCACCGTGGCTTCGCTGGCGCTGCGCGGCACCATCGGCGGCTTTGGATGGGAGCTGCTGCCGCTGGTGCTGGGCGTGGCCGGCACGCTGGTGCTGGTCCTGCCTGTGGTGGTGGTGCTGGCGCCGTTCATGGACTTCCCAGAAGACCTGTACGGCAACTTCATTCCTGAGCAGCGCGAGCGCCGCGACCGCTGCGGCGCGTGCGGCTACCAGCGCCACGCTGGTCCAGAGGCGCCGTGCGCGGAATGCGGCGCCATGCGCCCACAGGCCTACGCCCGGCGCAACCTGTTCACGGCGCGCAGCCTGCGGCGGGCCGCCATGCTCTCGTTGTCAGGCGCGCTGGCTGGCTGCGCAGTGGGCCTGGCAGTGTCCATGCTGGACGAGCGCTCGTTTGTGGTGGAGACAGAGAACGAGCAGGCCCGCACCCCCGGAATGGCATATAGGGAGCGCATGCGGAGGCCGCTCCGCATGGGCTCCCTGCGATGGACGATCACCGAAGGATTTACTGGGCCAGGGATCCCCGAGGCGCAGAAGGTTCGCGGCTGGAAGCCTGCGCCGCCTGCGGCTTCTTCGACTTCGCGGGCAGCGGATACTTGGCCACATACTCCGGCTTGAGCGTGAAGTAGTAGAAGGTGCCCTCTGACACCTGGCCGCCAGCCAGGAGCTCAGCGCCAGTGCCCACGCCCATGTAGATGTCGCCACGGCCAGCCGCGCGGATGGCGCCGCCAGTGTCCTGGTCGACCATGAAGCGGTTGAATGGCTCCATCTGCCCGGCGTAGTTGGGGCTCTTGGTGTCTACCAGCATCACGAGGCCAGCAGGGAAGATCTTCTTGTCAGTGGCCATGGTGGCATGCTCTGTCACTGGCACGCCGATGGAACCGCTCGGCCAGGTCTTCCCGTCGTAGTACTGGAAGAAGACCATGTTCTGGTTGTCGTCAATGTAGCGCTGGACCACAGAGGGGTCCTTCTTGTACAGGCGCTTGATGGTGGCCAGGCTCAGCTCATCCTTGCTGATGATGCCAGCCTCCACCAGGCTCTTGCCGAGGCCCTTGTAATCACGGCCTGTCTTGCCTGCATAGCCCACGTACTTCACCGAATTGTCGGGCATGATGAGCTTGGCGCTGCCGTTGACCTCTGCGATGTAGACGTCCAGCGGGCTTTCCAGCCACACCAGTTCCGTGCCCGCAAAGGCGTTGGAATCCAGCAGCTCCTTGCGGGTTGGCCACTGGTCAATGGATCCGTCAGACTGGCGGCGGCCAAGCGGCTCGCCGGTGTAGCTGTCGCGCACCAGGTCCTGCGGCGCGCGGTACAGCGGGTACTTGAAGCGCTCGGTGCGCGTGGCGCTGGCGTTCAGCTCGGGTGAGAAGTAGCCCGTGAACAGCACCGTGCCCTTCTCGTTGTAGCCACGGGTCTGCCAGATGTCGAACTGCTCGTACACCGCTTCCTGGAAGCTCTTGGCGTCCGGGCTCTTGGCCAGCAGCTCCTGGAAGGCCACCACGCTGGCGGCAGCCTGACCGTGCGTGGCCACTTCGTTCAGCGGGCCGGGGGTCTCGTAGCGCTGCAGGCTGGTGCCAGTGCCAAACCAGTTCACGCTCTGGCCGACAGCCCGGTTGAGGTTGGGGTCACGCTGCGCGTAGGCGCGGGTCAGGTCTGGCTTGGGGTCGTTGGGGCCCAGCTTGCGCAGGCCGTGCTCACCTTCACGGATCTGCGTGGTGGTGTCTGGCTTCGGAACCGGCTTGGGCTCGGTGTCGCAGCCGCCAGCCAGGATGACCGTGGCGCCACAGAGCGCGGCTGCAAGCGTCAGGGCTGCTCCGGTGCGGGCGCGAACGAGATTGCGGTGTTCAGTGCGTCCTTGCATGGGTCGGACCTTCGGTTGGGGGGAGTCCGGGAAATGGGGACTCCCAAGACGCCTGCAGGGCCCGGGGGCGGCATTCCGTGCCGCTGGGCAACCTCCAGGGGGATCTGAGCGTTCAGACGGGTGGACCGGCTCAGCAGCAGGTCTCTTCGGCAGAAAATGCCGAACCCGTCCAGAATTACGCCCGTTGGGTACACTGTACCGATTCAGCTTCTTTCAAGGAGCCCCCATGACCTCAGCCCTGCCATCCACCCTCGCCTTTTTCAGCCTTCCCGGCGGCATGGAGTGGGTGATCATCTTGGTCATCGGCCTGCTGCTTTTTGGCGCCCGCCTGCCTACGGTGGGGCGCAACATCGGCAAGAGCATCACCGAGTTCAAGAAGGGCCTGAAGGAGGCTTCTGACGAGGTCACCAACGACGTGGACCAGGCTGGCAGCGTGAGCTCCGCAGCCCCCCGCCAGCTGACCCAGGATGAAGTGGTCGAACGCGCCACGCAGGAGGCCCTCCGCCGCATGAAGGCAGAGCAGGCTGCCAACCAGGCCAACCCTGGCGCCAAGGTCTGACGCAACCGCGCGTCAGGTCCTTGTCAAGACCCAACCCAACCTTCGCAGCCTCCGATCAGTCTCCTGACGGAGGCTTCTTTGTTTCTTGGCGGCGCGCATGGGTGTTGCTTACGCGCGGGCGGGAGAGTGCGCACCTGCTCCAGCGCGGCGTTCGCGCCTGGGCACCTTGGGGCCAGCTGTGGCCCACACTCTCGCGGAGAAAGTCGTCATGAAGCACGTGTACACGTTCGCTGGCAGCGCAGCGCTGGGCCTGGCCTGCGCTGCTGGTGCGCAGATGGTCACTGGTCCGTCGTCCTCTGCTGATCCCTATGTCCGCCCTGTGGCTGGCGGTCCCTACGTCGAGGTGGTCTCCATCCTGACGGTGGGCGACATCATCGGCGGATACCGCATGCTGGGCATCCCAGATGGCATGGGCGCCTACCGCGATGACGCTGGCAACATGGTGCTGCTGTGCAACCATGAGTTCGGCAGCACGGCCGCCTCTGGCACGCGCGCTCACCAGGTGGGCACGGGCTTCTCTGGCGGCTCGTTCGTCAGCCGCTGGGTGGTCAACCCTACGCCAGGCGCCAACTTCCTGCGCGTGCTGTCGGGCGACGACTACATGAATCAGGTTGTGTGTGCCACCAACGGCACGGGTGGCAGCCTGTTCACCTTCAACCGCTTCTGCTCTGCAGATCTCGCTGCGCCTTCGGCCTACTACAACCCTGCTTCGGGCAAGGGCACGATGGAGCGCATCTACCTGACCGGTGAAGAAGGCGGCGGCGGCGGCCGACTGATCGCCACGGCCTCCATGCAGCGCATCGGCTATGAGCTGCTGGCCTTCAACCCAGCAGTGGCGGCGTGGGAGAACGCGCTGGCGCGTCCCTACGTGAGCGACGACACCGTGGTCATCGGCACCAGCGACGGCGGCGCCAACCGCGTGTACCTGTACAAGGGCACCAAGACCAACACGGGTGGTCCTGTGGAGCGCGCTGGCCTGACCAACGGAGCCATCGGCGGCATCCAGGTGCAGGTGAACAGCGTGAACGTCAGCTCCGAAGACCGCACCAACTGCCTAGGCAGCTCGTCTCCGGTCTACTCGGGTCGCTTCATCATCACGCCAGGCAACACGGGCACCACGTTCCTGCGTCCCGAAGACGGTGCGTGGGATCCGCAAAATCCACGCGACTTCTACTTTGTGACCACCGACCGCCTGGACAACACTGAAGCAGGTGGCACGCAGATTGGCCGCAGCCGCCTGTGGCGCATGCGCTTTGACGACGTGAACAACGTGCTGGCTGGCGGCACCATCGAAGCCCTGCTGACGGGCAACGAGGGGCAGAACATGCTGGACAACATGTGCGTGGTGAACGATCACTGCGGCGGCGCGCGCGTGGTGATGCAGGAGGATTCGGGCAACGCGGCGCACAACGCCAAGACCTGGCTGTACACGGTGGACACCGACAGCCTGGACCTGGTGCTGCAGTCTGATCCAGCTCGCTTCGGCGACCTGACGATTGCTGCCACGGCTCCGTTCAGTGCGGACGAAGAGAACTCTGGCATCTTTGACGCCACCGACGTGCTGGGACAGGGCTGGCTGATCGGCTGCATGCAGGCCCACTATTCGCTGCCTGCGCCGCTGTTTGAAGGCGGCCAGATGTACGCCGTGTACATGCCAGCCGCCTTCGGTGGCTGCGAGGCTGACCTCTCCACGCCGTACGACGGCAGCATTGACGGCACCGACCTGGGCATCCTGCTGGGCAACTGGGGCAACCCAGGCCGCTCGGACCTGAACGGCGATGGCCAGACGGACGGCACGGACCTGGGCATCCTGCTGGGTGCGTGGGGCCCGTGCGGCACCTGCAACTGAGCAAGCCACTCAGCCCACATCTTCTGCCACACTTCCGGTCAGCCGAAGGCTGGCCGTGCGTGGGCCCCCGGATACGTGTGCGTCCGGGGGCCTCCATCGTTTTTGGGCGCAGGGACCTAGGCGCAGGGACCCCAGGAGCCAAGCAGCAGGCTTGGGCGACGTAGAAACAGCGCAGCGCATGATGGCCGTGGCGGCGGCATCACGCGCTGCGCAGAAGAACCCGTAGGGTGTCGCTCAGCGGCCAGCTGGCTTGGTGGCTGGAGCGGCTGTCTTTGCAGGCGCAGCTGGCTTGGCGGCCGGTGCAGCTGGCACGCGGTCGTAGCTGGCCTCCATCATCATGTACTCCTTGCCGTTCACCATATCTGGGCCGTACATCTTCATCACCTGGTGGTTGTCCGACTCACGGATCAGCACTTCGCGCATGGTGGACTGGCACTTGCGCACGGGGCAGTAGAAGTTGTAGGTCACGGTGAATGTCTTGCGGTCTGCAGACAGTTCGCCCGTGCCATACATGATGCCAGTGCCCATGTTGTCCATCCACGTGGCCTGGAACTTGCCCTGCGCGTTGTCGTAGCCCACTGTGCCCATGCCGTGGAACTCACCCATCCCTGGCATTGGCATGGTCACGCTGCACTCCATGAAGCGGCCATCCAGCATGGGCTTCACAGTCATGTCCACGGGGCCTTCCACTGGCGGCGCGCCGGGTGCTGGGTAGTTCTTGTAGGTGCCCTTCCAGGTGCCAACGTCCTTGGCCAGCCACGCGTGCATCTCGCCGGGCGTAGCGGCCTTCATCATGTCCTCCATCATCTGGGGCGTCATCCCAGGCGGCAGCTGGGGAGCGTCCTGTTGCGTGCAGAGAATCACCGCGGTTACAGCAGCAATGGTCGTGATCATGGGCACCATGCTAGATGGCAGCGTTTCAGATTCGGCTTGATAACTGGGAAGTGACCTGCAGCCACATCTCGGCCTTCATCCGCTACTATTCCCCGTCTCTCGTTTGGGCGATTAGCTCAGCTGGCTAGAGCGCACGGATCACACCCGTGAGGTCGAGGGTTCGAGTCCCCCATCGCCCACTGTTCTGAATGAGGCGCCCGCTCACGGATGAGTGGAGAGTCGGGCTACAAAGGTCGGCCCCCGCCGGACATCTGCGGGATGAACACTCAGTCCATCGCGTATCGCGGGGTCGTACGGCTATCTGGTCGAAGCGTGCTTGGATGGCCGCCAGATCCATGCTGCTTGGCAGTGAGCCGCGGGATCACATCGACTCTGCGTTCGAGCCAAGTCTGCCGACGCGGCCAGAGACTCACTTCAAGATCACCGTTGAAGCGAACATCACTTCCCCGGGTAGTACGTGAGCGAGACCTCCACGACTCGGCCGTCGCGATGCAGTACGCCAACCCGCCAGCCGGTTGGAGGTCGAGCTTGGGCGTGCAATTCTCGCCCAGCCTTCGCTCTGATCTCTTGGTTGCGGAGAGAGTCCTCATCAGCCTCGTGAAACACAAAGAGGTCTGTTTGCGCTTCCCCAGCGTCATTGTCTGCCCACTCATCCCCGTTCCGCTTGGGGCCAAACACTCCACGTACTTCCGACACCTTCATGTCACGAACCAGCTCGCGATTCTCCATGGCGCGAAACACAAGCTCTCCCCACTCCGCGTTCGTCTTGGCCGCCGCAAGCCGCTTGGATAGCGTGGCAGTCGCTGGGCTGGATGAAGAGTCACGGCAGCTGGACATGGCTAGTCCCAGCACGATGCAGACGCAAAGCAAGAGTTTCACGTGTGCCATGACACAGACTCTACAGGCGTTCACAAGAGGGTTCCCGAATGCCGTCGGCCCGCGCAACCGGCACTTACGGACCTCGACTGCGAGAAGTGCGCTCTGACCGTCAGGAACCACGTGGAGTCTCGATCCAAACCCGCTGCCAAGTGCGTAGCGCACACATTCGGGCCCTGACGCCTGCGCCTCACAAAGGGCCTTGCTCTCCTCCAAAGGTGATCCGCCACATCGTGCAGTTCCGTGGATAGCAACCTTGCTGGAGGGCTCCTGAACGGCGTCGGCAACGCTGAGACACCACCTAGCATGGAGATCGCCGTGTCAAATGCAGCGAGGCATGTGCTTGCAGTTTTCTTGGCGTTGCCTTGCATCATCGGCAACGCTGCAGTGGCCACCTTTCTTGTGGCATACAGCGACTGGAAATCGAGTTTCTTTGATATAGCGGATCCGGGCACCGAGATCTTGTGGTGGCTCATGGCGTTGGCCTGCACAGGTGCAGTGTGCCTTTTCGCTTTCAGTTGCTTTTATAGGCCTCGCAAGAAGCAGAGCTTTGCACTGGCAATTTTGCAAGGAACCTTGGTGTGCTGGCTGTCCATGGTGTTCTTCGATGTCTTCATTCGGGGGCCAGGGTTGTTTCCGACAGGAGCCCTCATGTGCTTGGCCACAACGACCCTGTTCACACTCCTCTTTGCCTGGAACTGTCTCTGTGTTCTGACTGTCTTCGCGCTCAGACTCCCACCCAGCGCCAACAAGCGTCGTCAAAGCGGGCGCTGCGGACATTGCGGCTATCCACTCAGTTCTGAAGGTGTTCGCCCCTGCCCCGAATGTGGAAGACTGAACCTGCGCGCTCCACCTGGTTGACGCGCGAAGGCCCGAGTTAAGTCTGCCGTTTCCGTGGCGTTGACCTCCCATTCAAGGTCTGGACCAGGTTGAGTGAGGGCATCCAACCGTGCCTTAGACCCAAGGAGACCCTCAGCTTTCGCGCAAGAGACACTCGGCCGAGGATTTGATCCGCCAGTACCGCGGGGCGGAGGCGCCTGTCGTACACCCACCGCACTCGGGGCAGACTCCTGCGGATCCATGAGTTGAGTAGCCACAATCTGGGCAGAGGCCACATCGTCTTCGCCACATCCTGCGCACAGATGAGAGCAGCCAGGCGCTTGCCAAGTATGCACCGCCCCAGAATGTCGTGTCGATCAGCAGACCCATCCACCTCGGTCCGTATGGCAGGACCCTCAACTGGGTCCAGGGATCCCAGATGCCCCACACGCGCTTACCCATCCAGCTCTCATTCAAGCCCTCGATCATGAATCCATGATGCAGCACCTTCATGTAGTTCGGTGGCGCAATCGCTATTGGCGAGAGCACATACTCGCAATAGAACGCCCGCATGGGCCAACCTGCTTCATCCTGTACCACCATGGACTTGATGTCCTTGCCGATGTCGTCTGGACCTAAGGCTGCTTCCAGTTCCGGAGTTTGAACCTCCACATGGCGAGCACCCTCAGTGGCTTCATTTCTGTATCGAAAGATGATGTGGTCGGAGCGAAACACTCGCATGCGAAAGGCCTCATATTGAGGCGACTGCCAGAGCGACTCGACCCCACGGCCATCTGCGCCCCAATGCTGCCACAACTCAGACATGAATCCGTCCGCAATCGATTCAATCTCCTCCATGCTCAGCGAGGCGACGGTGCGGCTCGAAAGGACCCCAGCTGCGCGACCAATGTAGGGCACTTGCATTGTGCCATCCCCAAGCATGGCGGAATCTGGGAACACAGCATAAGAGAACAGGCACGGCAGCCACGAGCACAGGATTGTCAGTCCGACGCCCGCCAGCACCGCGCGAAGGACCCACCATCGTTTCGAAGCGCGCGTCGTCATGCCCCCCGTGTGCATGCGAACAGACCTCGTGCGCGCGCCTGCGGTGCGCCGATTGCCGACATGAGCCGTGTTGCTCCCAGCCATTGCCTTCAGCTGATCACTGCCTCATCGATTCATGCCACATTCGGGGCACCTATCGAGACGCCCCTCCGTCAGACTGTATCCGCAGTGCCGGCACTTGCCTTTCCAGTGTCGGACTTGACCCCGAACTCGACGATTGCACCATGGCGCCAGCGCCGACGCACCGCTCCAGAAGCAGATGTCAACCACCAACCCCGCCCACACCGGACGATACGGAATCAACGACACACTCCACGGCGCGGGGGTTTGCACCGGTGGATAGCCAGACCACTCAACTTCGTCGTAGGCGAAGCGAGCGCCCCAGATGTCAACCGAAGGCATCTGCCACGCTTCCCCTACTACGGAGTACCGAATTCCACCCGCCACCATGGCAAGGGGCCATCCAAGCCCATCGGTGATACTTAGGTCACTGCCTCGCCCGTCTGGGACTTCGAGAGATGGGCACCACGGAGGCGGCGCTCCCGCTGCGGGGTGTTCTTTCGCCACGCCAGAGGCATATCTCAGGACCCCATTGACATAGTGCACCCGGTACATGAGCGCTTCGTAATCTGCGTAGCCCTGCCTCAGGGCATCCTCCAGATGCTGGTTGTCCCTGCGATAGCCGCCATGCGGAAGCCTGTCCCAGGCAAGCATGTCTTGCCCTCCAACCCCTCGAGCAGGGTCTCGCGCAAGAATGACTCTGCGATAGGCAATCAGACCGAGGTCCAATCCAGCGCTACCGTCCGCGCTGAGCCAGCCAGCAGCCAGCGACTCTCGACACGGCCCGAGCTCAGCTCGACCCGCAGGTGTGGAGTCATATTTCACGAGGGCGACTGCTGTGAGCCATCCTGCTAGCACGGTCCCCATAGACAACGTGCACCCGATGAGGAGTGCGCGAAGAATGGAGATTGCTCTTAGGCCTTTCACGTGCGACACCCTAGCAACAGGTGCGATTCAGCAACAATGGAATGACCTCGCAGGACAAACCCTTGTCCATGCGAGCCACCTGGCGCTGCGCATTAGCGGTCAACAATCTCCCCCGTCTCGTTCCCGGGCACAAAACTCCACCGAATTGACTTGGGCATGTTGGGGGCGATATCACGCAGAAGCCCCCAGGTCGTGGCGCACCCACGCGGCAGTCGCGTCTCAGTAGGCGTGATGCAGACATTGTACTCAAGCAAGTTGACACCGCTTTCGGAACTGCACTTGAAGAAGACCGTAGTCATTCGGGTGTCCTTGTCTTTGCCGCACTCACGCTCCCGCACTCTGGACACGCTGCGCCCGCGCGGTTCCCTCTCGCGTACCCACATCCTTTGCACGCACCGGACCGCCTGCGGACCGCCCGGCGAATGGATCGGTACCCGTTCCACCCGAAGAACGCACAGCAACCCCAAAACACCGTGTCCACAAACAAGCCAGCCCAAATGGGCTGGAATGGAGCGAGTTTGAGCTTCCACGGAATGGGGGGAGCCTGTGGCGATGTTGGCTGCCACAAACCGGGATCATCCATGATTGCTCCACCCTGCAATTCAAGGAGGTAGCTCGGTGCGCCGCCGATCCTCCGCCCAAAGAGCACTGTGCCAGTGATGGCGCTCATAGGCCAACCAAGTCCGTCCGTCACCTGGAGCGGGTGATCCACTCCGCCCTGAACGCGCGCGGGGTCAACATGGCTGGCATACCACCACGGTGCATCAGCATTCAGTTCCCAACGAATGTCAGGCCCCTACGGCATGTTGAACGCACTCTCCGCGTAGAGCGTCAACTCCCGTTGCGACCTGCCAATGCGCGCAGTGTCCTCTTCCATGGAAAGTGCGCCACTTCCCGCTTGCGTCCAGTCACGCACTTCAACCACCCTGGCGAAGGGTCCAACGGCAGTCACGCAGACAGCAGAAGGCCTGCTTGTTCTGTGGCAAACCCTCCACTGTGAGAGCGGTAGAAAGTCTGCTGATTGAGAAGCGCCCAGGCCAATGCTCCATCCGAGCATCACGGACAAGCTCGTCAGCCCGATCCCCACTGCGAGCCACTTCACCGTCTCCCGAACGAGGCGCCCACGCCCCGCTACGCGGCTGATGGGGGCGGAGGATTGGGTCGCCGCTTGTGGTTCGCGCACTGGCATTGCTCCAGCATCCTGCACAGGTCCCGGCTTCGCGTGCCTTCAGCGTACCTGTTGGGGAAGCACCGGCTTGGAGGCCACCGCCTGCACCGTGAGCCGCATCATGGACACGTTGAGCCACGCCACCCTAAGGCTGCGGCTCGCACGCCCGCAGTTGTTCACCACCACGCTCGCGCAGCCGGGCCACCAACTGTGCGTCGTTCATTTCCTTCAGCAGCTCCAGCGCTTTGCACCAATCCGCTGGCTGCGCAGCGCGCGCAGCGTCAAAGTGCTCTGGCCCACCCGTGGCCGGCTTCAAGAGCAGCGGGATCCACTGCGGCCAGCCTCGGTCAACGGCGTACTCCAGCGCGTTCAACTGCCCTGGCAGGCGTGCCTGCGGATCCGCACCCGCCCGAAGAAGCGCGTCCACAGCAACAGCGCTCCCCGCCATCATGGCAAACTGAAGTGCCGAGACTGACGATCCCTCGATCTCAACGGAATCAGTCGCGAGTGGCGAGATCGCGCGGCACGCATCCACATCGTCATCAGGCGCTGCGGTCAGCACCGCCTTCACCCACTTCTGTTGCGCGTGCGTCGAAATGTCGCTGAGCTGATTCCGGTAGCTCTGCCGCACAGCATGGTCAACGAAGTAGTAACCGCCGATCAGAAGAATGAGCACGGTGCCAGCGGCCACCCAGGCCCAGTAGCGATGCAGGAAGCGACGCAGCATGAATGCGCCTCACGCTACCCGAGCGTGCCGACTACCTCACCTCTACTTGTCCTCATCCTCTTCCTTGTCCTTGCTCTTGGAAGACGCTGGCTCCTTGTCGGCCACCACGGGCGGGAAGCCGTTCAGCTGGCGCCACACTTCCTGCCACAGCGGCACCGTGCGCAGCAGCACCCACGCCTTGGCACGCACACCCTGGCGCAAGAAACGCGGGCCAGGCCACGGTGCGTCCTGTGTGTCTGGCGCCACCACAATGCGGAACTGCCCCTGGCCGTTGTCCGTGGCGTCCACCGTGATGACCTCGCCGCCAAACGTGCCCACTGCCACGCTGGGCCAGCCCACAAACTGCACGGCTGGCCAGCCCTCAAACTGCAGGCGCACCAGGCTGCCGGGCGTGGACGTTCCATCTGCGCGCACCTCACGTGGCGTGATCAGCGGCATGTCCATGCCGTCCACCCACGCTTCCACAAAGCGCGCTTCTGTGTCTGGGATCACCACGCAGATGGCAGCGCCAGGCTTCATGTACACGCCTTCAGTCACATCCACGCTCAGCACAATGCCGTCGCGCGGCGCCACCACCACCTGCTGCTGCGTCTTGCTGATCTGGATGTCAATGGCGGCAATGTCGCGCTCTGCTGCGGCCAGGTCGCCCTCTGCAGTGCGGCGGCTGGCGTTGGTGGCGGCGATGGTGGCCTGGTAGTCACGCTCGGTGCGCTCCAGCACCGCCTTGGCAGCAGCCAGGTTCACACGCGCGGTGTCCAGGGCCAGCTTGGCAAGCTCGTAGTTGCGGCGCGAGACGTCGCCTGTTGGCAGCAGCTGCGCCATGCGGCGCTCGTTGATCTCGTTGGTCTGCATGGTGAGATCCTCTGCCACCACGCGCTGATGCGCAGCGTCCAACGCCTGCGTCTTGGCCAGCTCCAACGCAGTCACCTGCTGTGTGATGTCGTCAATGCGCTGCCGCGCCGCAGCCTTGCGGGCGATGGCGGCGTCGTGCTGGAGGCGAAGGTTGGCCAGCAGATTTGGATCGTTGTCCTGGATCTCGGCAATGATGTCGCCAGCCTTCACGGCCTGGTTCTCAACCACGTGCACCTTGCGCACGCGGCCTTCCACGGGCGCCTCGATGTTCACGCGCCGGTCCAGCGGGTTGAACGCAATCACCCGCCCAGTGCCGCGCACCGACTGCTGCCACGGCAGCACCACCACGCTGAGCACCACCAGCACAGCCAGCACGCCCAGGATGCGGGACACAATGCGCGCACCGCGCGTGTTGCCAGCCAGCGCGATGGCAGGAAGCGATGTGGTGTGAAGCTCAGACATGGTTCAGCACCTCTGGGCTGGAGCCCACCTCCACCGTGCGGCCGCACCGTGCCGCCACGCGCGGATCACGCGTGGCCACGATGACCGTCCACGGGTGCGGCCCATCAAGCAGCACGCGGGACAGCGAGTCCAGCGTGCCCTCGTGGCCGTCCAGCAGTTCGTCAATCAGCAGGAGCCGCGGCTGGTGCGCCAGCGCGCGCGCAGCCAGCAGGCGGGCGCGGTGCCGGCCCGCCAGGGGCAGGCCTCCAGTCACCAGCGGCGTGCTCAGGCCTTCTGGAAGCTGGCGCACCACGCTGGCAAGCCCCACCTGCTCCAGCGCGCGCTGCACGTCTGCCACAGGCATCCACGTCCTGCCCAGGCGGATGTTGTCCGCCACGCTGCCAGCAATCAGGTCTGTGCTGCGCAGGATGCAAGCCTGCGACCGCAGCGCCTCCAGGTCCCACGCGCGCACGGGCATGCCCTCCACGCTCACCTCGCCAGCCGCGGGTGGCCGCATGCCCATCAGCACCTCCAGCACCAGGCTGGAGCCAGATCCACGCGAGCCCAGGAGCGCCACGCGTTCGCCAGGCGCCACGCTGAAGGTGAGCCCCTCAAACGTGGGCTTGCGACCCACGCGCGCGTAGGCCAGATCACGCACCTCCACGCGCAGGCCACCTTCGGACGCCAGGTGCGGCACCTCGCCACCGGTGCGCTCCAGGCGCAGGTCCACCAGGTGGCCCAGCTTGTCCATGGCGGCCACAGCGTCGTACCACGCTTCAAACTGCTTGCCCAGCTTGCTGATGGACGCCACCAGGGCGGACACGAT
>JAXMAM010000018.1:0-62690 GCA_046350455.1 Phycisphaerales bacterium
CGCTCGCCTTCTCCCGGATGGAGCGGTCCGGCACGGAATCACCATCCTGACGCTGCAGGTTTGCAGCGCGCATGCCAGTGCCCTTGATCTTGTGGAAGTCCGGCCTGCCGATGTAGAAGACCGTGGCTGCTGGCACCACGTGCTTGTAGACCACCTTCTTCTTCTGGCGCGGATCGCGGCGGTACTCGGAGTCGTCGAAGATTGCGTACAGCGCGCCGTTGGTGCGCATGAGAAGGTCGCTGCGGCCAGGCACCTTGTAGGTGCGCTCGAAGCCGTGCGGCGAGAGATCCACCGGGAAGATGCGCAGCTGGTGCGCGGCGCCGCTGACGTCGGCCACGCCGGGATCCACGATCTCGTACTTGTCGTTCTGCGCCACCGCCTGCGTGCAGGTGGCCACCAGGACCACAGCAGCGGTGGAGAGACAGGTCTGAAGCGCGCGGCGCATCGCTACACCATATCGGCATCACAGCGCCGGAGGAACGACGCGAGTGGTGGCGGCTGGCAGAAAATGCGTGCCGGATGGGGTTTCCAGCGTCAGGCCGCGGGTGGGATCCACTGCGATAACCGCGCCTGTGACCTGGCCATGGGGTGTCTCAAAGGTGGCCACCTGCCCTGCCATGCAGTCCCGCGCCCGGTACGCCGCGGCCACGTCCCCTGGCGGCTGCCGCAGCCAGTGATCCAGCCGCTGCAGCAGGCGGCAGGCCAGGTCAAGCCGGTTGGCGGTCACGCCAGCCATGCGCAGGCTGGTGGCACGCGCGTGCAGCGGAGGCTCGAAGCCCTGCTGGTGCACGTTGATGCCCACGCCCACCAGCGCCACCTGGCCGCGCTGCTCCACCAGGATGCCAGCCAGCTTGCGCGCGTGCAGCACCAGGTCATTGGGCCACTTGATGCGCACGTCCGCCGCAGCGCCACCGCACGCCGCCACAGCCGCCGCAGCCGCCACCGCGCTGGCGGTGGCAAGGTGCTCTGGCTGCGCGCGCGGAATCACAGCGGTCACAGCCAGGCCAGCGTGGCCAGTGTCTGCCCACGCGCTGCCCAGGCGCCCGCGCCCTGCCGTCTGCTGCCACGCCACCACCGCCGTGCCGGCCGGAAGGCCGCTGGCTGCGTCCTGCGTGCTGGCGGTCTGCCGCACCACGCGCACCGCGCGCAGCAGCGTGCATTCCCCCAGCGCCGCCTCAAGAGCGTCTGGCCAGGTCTCAAGCGGCGGATCAGCTGGACCAGACAGTGCGTTCACGCGTCGGCCAGCTCCAGATCAAGGCCAACATCCAGGCTGGGCGCGGAGTGCGTGAGCGCACCCACGCTGATGCGGTCCACGCCAGTGGCTGCGATCTGCCGCACCGTCTGCAGGTTCACGCCGCCGCTGGCCTCGATCCGCACGGGGCTGCCAAGATGGTCGCGCAGGTTGACCGCCTCCGCCAGCTGCTCCGTGGTCATGTTGTCCAGCAGCGCAATATCCACGGCGCTGGCTGGCAGGCCAAGAAGGGACTGAAACTGCTCCATCGTGTCGCACTCCACCATGACGAATCGCAGCGGCCAGCGCTGGCGCGCCTCTGCGGCAGCGCGCGCCGCGGCCGCGGCCATCTCTGCGGGGCCAAGGCCGGCCACATGGTTGTCCTTCACCAGCATGGCGTCGTACAGGCCCATTCTGTGCAGGTTTCCGCCGCCGCACCGCACGGCGTACTTCTGGAGCGCGCGCAGCCCCGGCGTGGTCTTGCGCGTGGCGCAGATGACCGCGCGCGTGCCCTGCACGGCGGCCACGTACTGCGCGGTGAGCGTGGCCACGCCGCTCAGCATGCCCAGGAAGTTCAGAAGCGTGCGCTCTGCAGCCAGCACCTGCTGCTGCGGACCATGCATGGAGAGGATGGTGGCGCCGGGCTCGGCGCGCTCGCCGTCCTGCATGTGCTGCGTGATGCGCAGCTGAGGCGCCGCCTGGCGCAGTGTCTCCAGCGCCACAGGCACGCCGCACACCACGCCGGCGGCGCGCGTGCGCACCACAGCGTGGCATGCAGAGGCGGGCGCGATCATGGTGGCAGAGGTCACGTCGCCGCTTGCGCCCAGGTCCTCGCGCAGCGCGCGGCCCACCACGCCTGCCAGGTCCACTGTGGGCACAAGCGTCTCCAGCAGGGCGGGCAGCGGCAGGTCTTCAAGCGGCGCAAGCGGTTCCATGGGTGCAGCGCCGATGGTATAGAACGCCTCCATGGCCAGCATCATCACCCGCATCATCCAAGGCGAAATCCCCTGCCACAAGCTGTACGAGGACCAGCACGTCCTGGCGTTCCTGGACATTGGGCCGCTCTCCACGGGGCACGCGCTGGTGGTGCCCAAGGAGGAGAAGGTGCTGCTGCATGAGCTGAGCCAGGCCAGCGCCGCCGCGCTGGGGTCAGCGCTCCCCCGGGTGGCCGCGGCGCTGCTCAAGGCCACGGGCGCCCGCGCCTACAACGTGCTGCAGAACAATGGCCCGGAGGCGCATCAGGAGGTGCCGCACGTGCACTTCCACATCATTCCAAAGACAGCCGATGGACGCGGCCTGGGCCTGGTCTGGAAGGCCGGCAAGGTGGATCACGCGCAGGCGGCCCAGCTGGCCGCGCGCGTGCGCGAAGCCATGGAGGCGTGAGGCGCGCTCCCAGCTGATCAGGGCCACACGCCGCGCAGGTCGTACACGCGGCCGATGCGCTCCAGGGCGGCGCAGTACGCCGCGGTGCGCAGGTCGCACTCGTAGCGGTGGCGCGCCAGCTTCACGCGGCGCGCTGCGGCCACCATGGTCTCGGCCAGCGTCTCTGCCACGCGAGTGGTCGTCCACACGGTGGCGGTGCGGTTCTGCAGCCACTCGAAGTAGCTCACTGTCACTCCGCCGCCGTTGCACAGCACGCTGGGCAGCACCTCCACGCCGCGCTGCAGGAGGATGGCGTCCGCGTCCGGCGTGATGGGCGCGCTGCCCACCTCCGCCACCACGCGCGCCGCCACCATCTCTGCGGTGGTGGCGTCCAGCATGCGCTCCAGCGCCGCAGGGATCACCACATCGCATGGGATACGCCAGAACTCGTCCGAGCCCACGAAGTCGCCGTCCTCGAAGCCCTCCAGCGTGCCGTGGCGGTCCAGATGGACGGCCAGCTCCTGCGGGTCGAGGCCGCGTGCATTCACGATGGCGCCGTTGCGGTCCAGCACCGCCAGCACGCGTGCACCTGTCTCCGCCAGCGCCACCGCTGTGGACCGGCCCACGTTGCCAAAGCCAGCGATGGTCACGGACATGCAGGCTGGGTCAATGCCCATGTCGGGCAGCATTTCGCGCAGCACTTCCACCAGTCCCACGCCGCCAGCATGCACGCGGCCGATGCAGCCTCCCAGCTCCACGGGCTTGCCGCTGGCCACGCGCCGGGCGTCGGCGCGCACGTGCGCCGGGGCGGCCTGCGCGTAGGTGTCTGCAAACCACGCCATGATCTGCGGGTCAGTGCCCACGCCCGGACCCACCACATCCAGGTCCGGACCAATCTGATTGCTGATGGCGTAGCAGTAGCGGCGTGTCACGCGCTCCAGCTCTCCCCGGGTGAGCTCCCGCGCGCTGCACCGCACTCCGCCAAACGCGCCGCCAAAGGGCAGGCGCAGCAGGCTGCACTTCAGCGTCATCAGCATGCTCAGGGAGCGCATGGTGTCTGCGTCGCAGCTGGGGTGGAAGCGCAGCCCGCCCTTGAACGGGCCCAGCGCCGAGTTGTGCTGCACGCGCCAGCCGGTGAAGAGGCGGTGCTCGCCATCGTCCATCAGCACCGGGAAGTGCACCGTGATCTCGTTCTTGGGCTGCGCCATGATCAGGCGCTGCGCATGGGGCAGGCCCATCAGGTCGGCCGCGGCAAGCATCTGCTCCAGCGTCTGGTGAAAGAGGCTGTTTGGGTCGCGATCCAGCCCCAGGTCCTCAAAGACCTGGCGCGAGCCCTTCACAATGGAGGGCGGAACAAGCGGATTGGAGCGACGAGCGTTGGACACAGGGCCTCCTTCATGACCCACGGCTGAGATGACAAGCGTAGGCCATCTCCGCAGCCTTCATGACGGCGTGCGGTCCAGACAGTTCAGGCTGCGCAGCGCGGCCGGTGGCTACCGGACGAAGGTGACACGTCCCCAGTACTGCGGCAGATGCATGTTCACCGCCCACTGCGGGCTCCAAACCCAGTTGTCCTCTGGCAGATTGGGGACCTTGGCATACGGCGCTGGCGTGACCGGCGCGCCATTGGCCAGCGGTGGTGGATTGCGCAGCGCGTCCGAAGCCGGGCCCACGCGCTGGTTGTTCTGGTCCAGCACTTCGTAGTTGTGGCGCCACTGCACGCGGCTGAAGTTGATGCGCCAGACCTCGTTGACGCCTGGGGCTGCGCCGGCGCGCGTGGCGTCGCCAAAGCCTGCCTTGCCGCGGAGCTCCGGCGCCGCCTGCGGAGGCTGCAGCGCGCGCCATGGAATGGTCAGCTGCACCAGCCAGCCCTGGTCCAGCGCGCGGGGATTGTTCAGCAGCCCGTTCACCAGCACGTCCACCTTCAGGCCCGCAGCGTCCCATCCGTGCACAGCGGGGCCGCCAGCGATGTAGGTCTGGTGCAGGAACAGGTCGAAGACCGTGCCCAGCGCGTTGACCTCGATCTCGTAGTACTCGCGGCAGTCGCTGTCGGGATCAATGAAGACCTCGAAGTCGTTGTCGTGGAAGATGATCTGGTCGTGCGTGAGCAGCGTGGCCCAGACGTCCGGGTCCTGCAGCTCTGCGGCCACGTACAGGTTGCGGTCGTCCCACATCATCTTCACGCGCGTGCGATACGCAGGCGCTGGCCGCACCGGGCCTTCGATGTCCACAAAGTCCTGGGTGAACGGCGCCTTCTCCCAGCCGCCCGCATTGAGGCCAGCGTGCATGAGGCGCGGCGGCCAGGTGGCGTACGGCGCGCGATAGGTGCGCGGCGGCTCCAGCGGCTGCCCAGCCGCAGGTGGAGCGCTGCTGCACCCAGCCAGCAGCAGGCTGCACCACGCTGCACCCACGATGACGGCTGCCCTCATCACTTGCGCTTCTTGTGCTTGCCCTTGCTGTGCTTGGCCTTGCTCTTGCTGCCCTTGCCCGCCTTGGACACCTTGGTGTCCTTGGACTCCTTGGGCAGCTTGCGGGGCTTCACGCCCAGCTCCACTGCGGCCTTGGCGGCCGCCAAGCGCGCCACTGGCACGCGGAACGGCGAGCAGCTGACGTACTCCAGGCCAACGCTGTCAAAGAACTTGATGCTGGCTGGGTCTCCGCCGTGCTCGCCGCAGATGCCCAGCTTGATGTCGGGGCGCGCCTTGCGGCCGCCTTCGCACGCCATGCGCACCAGCTCGCCCACGCCCTTGGCGTCGATGGAGGCGAACGGGTTCTCCTTGAACACCTCCAGCTCCTGGTAGCGCGGCACAAAGCTGCCGCTGTCGTCGCGGCTCATGCCCAGCGCGGTCTGCGTGAGGTCGTTGGTACCAAAGCTGAAGAACTGCGCCGTGCCAGCGATCTTCTCCGCGGTGATGGCTGCACGCGGAATCTCGATCATGGTGCCCACGTGGTAGTGCAGCTTCTCGCCGGTCTCCTGCATGACCTCGTTGGCCACGCGGTGGATGACCTCCGCCTGCAGGTCCAGCTCGCGGTCGAAGCCGATGAGCGGCACCATGACCTCTGGCTTGACCTTCACGCCCTCCTTCTGCACGGCTGCGGCGGCCTCAAAGATGGCGCGGGCCTGCATGGCAGTGATCTCTGGGAACACCACGCCAAGCCGGCAGCCGCGGAAGCCCAGCATGGGGTTGAACTCGTGCAGCGCCTCCACGCGCTGCTCCACCACGTGCGCCGGCACGCCCAGCTTGGCGGCAAGCGAGGCCTGCTGCTCGGGGGTCTGCGGCAGGAACTCGTGCAGCGGCGGATCCAGCAGGCGGATGCACGCTGGCTTGCCTTCCAGGGCGCGGAAGATGCCCTCAAAGTCGCCGCGCTGGAACGGCAGCAGCTTGTTCAGCGCGCGCTGGCGGCCGTCGTGGTCCTGCGCCAGGATCATCTCGCGCATGGCGTCAATGCGGTCGCCTTCGAAGAACATGTGCTCGGTGCGGCAAAGGCCGATGCCCTCCGCGCCAAACGCCACCGCATGGCGCACCTGCTCTGGCGTGTCCGCGTTGGTGCGCATGCCCAGCCGGCGGTGCTTGTCCGCCAGGCGCATGATGAACTCAAAGTCCTTGTAGACGCGGCTCTCCTCCGGATCAAGCGTGCGGGCGATCAGCACCTGCTTCAGCTCGCTGTCCGCAGTGGAGATCTGGCCAGCCAGCACCTCGCCGGTGGTGCCGTTCACGCAGATGAAGTCGCCTTCGCGCAGGGTGTGGTTGCGGCAGGTCAGCGTGCCAGCGTGGTAGTCAATGACGATCTCGCCAGCGCCTGCCACGCACACCTTGCCCATCTGGCGGGCCACCAGCGCCGCATGGCTGCTCACGCCGCCACGGGTGGTCAGGATGCCATCCGCGGCGATCATGCCGCGCAGGTCCTCCGGGCTGGTCTCGATGCGGGCCAGCACCACGCGCTTGCCCTGGCGGGCCAGCTCTTCTGCGCGCGAAGCGCTGAACACCACCTGGCCGCACGCAGCGCCCGGACCTGCAGGCAGGCCCTTGGTCAGCAGCTTGCCTGCGTCCTTGGCCGCCTGATAGGCCGTGCGGTCGAACACCGGCTGCAGCAGCTGGTTCATGGTCTCCGGATCAGCGCTCTTCAGCGCCTGCTCTGGAGTCATCAGCCGCTCCTTCACCATGTCGTGCGCGATGCGCACGTAGGCCAGAGCGGTGCGCTTGCCGTTGCGCGTCTGCAGCATGTACAGCTTGCGCTTCTCGATGGTGAACTCAAAGTCCTGCATGTCGCCAAAGCGCTTCTCCAGCGTCTTGCGGACCTTCTCCAGCTGCTTGAACGCCTTGCCCAGGTGCTTGTCCTTGGCCATCTCCGCCACAGGCAGCGGCGTGCGCACGCCAGCCACCACGTCCTCGCCCTGGGCGTTGGCCAGGTACTCGCCGTAGAAGACGTTCTCGCCGCTGGCTGGGTCGCGGGTGAAGGCCACGCCAGTGGCGCTGTCGTCACCCATGTTGCCGTACACCATGGCCTGCACGTTCACCGCCGTGCCCCATTCATGCGGAATGCGGTACTTGTTGCGGTACACGATGGCGCGGTCGTTGTTCCAGCTGCCAAACACAGCCACCACAGCGCCTTCCAGCTGCTTGTACGGGTCATCTGGGAACACCTTGCCCGTCCAGCGGCGCACCAGCGCCTTGTAGCGGGTGACCAGCTCCTTCAGGTGGTCGGCATTGAGGTCGGTGTCCAGCGTGGCGCCAACCTCGCGCTTCAGCGCGTCCATCACCTCTTCAAAGGGCTCGTGGTCGTGCTCGTGCTTCTTCTGCACGCCCATCACCACGTCGCCGTACATCTGGATGAAGCGGCGGTAGCAGTCCCATGCAAAGCGCGGATTGCCCGTGGCCTTTGACAGCGCCTCCACCGTGACCTCGTTCAGGCCCAGGTTGAGGATGGTGTCCATCATGCCGGGCATGCTGTCGCGCGCGCCAGAGCGCACGCTGACCAGCAGCGGGTCGCGGCGGTCGCCAAAGCGGCGGCCAGTCTGCTTCTCGATGGAGCGCAGGCCAGCCTTCACCTGCTTGGCCAGCTTCTCTGGCACCTTGCGCCCGTTGTCGTAGAACCAGGTGCACACCTCGGTGGTGATGGTGAAGCCGGGCGGCACCGGCAGGCCCATGCGAGCCATGGCCGCCAGGTTGGCGCCCTTGCCGCCCAGCAGCGGCTTCATGGTGCCGTCGCCATCGGTCTTGCGACCAAAGAGGTAGACCATCTGCTTGGGGGCGGACGTGTGCTTCTTGCTGCTCTTGGACATGGTTGCTGCCTACGGAGCGGCGCGCGGATGCGGCCGGCTGTTGGGTGCGGCGTGGCGCAGGCCAAAGGGCCTGTGCCGGGCCGCAAAGTGTAACCCGTTCACCTACGATTCGTACCGCTTTGCCAGCCGTGGACGCCGTGCTTGACTGGGATTTCACACCTGCAGAGGCGCTGCAGGCGTGGCCGGAGCAGCGCGGCCTTGCAGCGCTGGTCACAGGCGCGCCCCACCCGCAGTGGGGTGTGCAGAGCGTGCTGGCCGAACCAGCAGAGACGCACGTGGTGCCGTGGCCGGCGGGTGGCGCTGTGCGCGACCAGCTGCGCGCCATCCTCTCCACGCATGATCCATCCGATGGCGGCGTGTGGCTCACGCTGTTCTCCTACGAGCTGGGCGCCTTCTGCGAACCCACCAGCATGCCGCAGCACAGGCCACCGCCCGATGGCTGGCCGCTGGCGGTGCTGTGCTGGTGCCCTGCACCGCTCACGTACCACCACCAGCGCGGGCAGTGGACAGCGCCCAGCGCCGCTGCTGCGCTGCCTGCGCATCGGTCGCTCTGCCAGCTGGTGAGGGAGCGCGCGCGCACGCACGCCGCTCCCGACGCCGCCGCCGTGACCGGCCTGGAGGCGGATCAGCCGCGAGCGGCGTTCGAAGAGTGGGTGCGCCGCACCGTGGAGTACGTGCGGGCTGGCGACATCTTTCAAGCCAACATCGCGCAGAGGTTCAGCGCACGCTGGCAGGGCAGCCCGCGCGCGGTGGCGCGTGCGGCCTTCGCCGCCAGCCGTCCGCGGTTTGGCGCGTATCTGGAGACGCCCACGCACGCCGCGGCCAGCATGAGCCCGGAGCTGTTTCTGCGCATGGATTCAGGCAGAAACGTGATCACGCGGCCCATCAAGGGCACGCGCGCGCTGCACCAGGACCCGGCGGCGCTGATGGCCAGCAGCAAGGATGCGGCAGAGCTGCACATGATCGTGGACCTGATGCGCAACGACATCGGGCGCGTGTGCGCGCCGGGCACCGTGCGCGTGACCGATGCGCGCAGCATCGAGAGCCATGCCACCGTGCATCACTGCGTGGCGGAGGTGTGCGGCACGTTGAAGCCGGGCGCGGATTTCCTGGATCTGCTGTGGGCCACCTTCCCGCCAGGCTCCGTGACAGGTGCGCCCAAGGTGCGCGCCATGCAGGTGATTGATGAGCTGGAGCCCGTGGCGCGCGGACCGTACTGCGGCGCCGTGGGAGCGATCGGTGCGGATGGCTGCACGCTGAACGTGGGCATCCGCACCATCAGCATGCATCGCGACGCGGCGGGCGCCAGCGCCGGCACGCTGCGCTACAGCGCTGGCTGCGGCATCGTGGCCGAGAGCGACCCCACCGACGAGTACGAGGAGAGCCTGCACAAGACCGCGGTGCTCCTGCACACGGTCCACGAATTGCGGGCTACTTCACCTGCTGGCGGGCTTCCAGCGCGCGAATGGAGCGCTCCACCTGCGCCGCCACCACCTTCTGGTGGCCCGGGTTGAAGGTGAAGTCAAAGCTGAGGCCCGCGTAGGTGCGGTGCATGCTGTCCATGTGCGTGTGCACCAGCTTGGCCGTGCAGACAATGGGAACAGGGCAGCTTTCTCCCAGCGGAATGCGGATCCAGAACACGCGGCTGCGGCTCAGGGCGCCAGACTGCGAGGAGTCCACCACGATGCCCGCGCCACCTCCACCGATGTTGGCCAGGTGCGCGCTCAGCTTGGGGCCCACGTTGGGCAGCAGCGCCTCCTCGTCCGAGGCCTCTGGCGCAGCACCCGCCTGCACGGCGGCGAACGAAAGCTCGTTGGCGCGCTCGGCCGCCACCACGCTCTTGGGTTCCAGCAGCGGCCACAGGTCCACAGGTGGAAGCGCCAGCGAGCCCACGTCATGACGTGCGTGCTGGCGCATGCAGCGGCGCACGCTGGCTGGCATGGCCAGCTGCAGGCCGCCAAAGCGCGCGTCGCGCAGGGCGCCAGGGGCGATCTCCTGCACCACGTTGGTGTCGAACTGCCAGCGGTTCTGCCCCACCACGATGAACGCCACCAGCTGCGTGCCGGTGCGGAACGGCATGGTGCGCCCCAGCGCGCCAGGGTTCTCCACGGTGATGGCGGTGTCGGTCACCTCCAGGATGCGCAGACGCCAGAGCAGGTCATGGCCCGGCTGTTCATCACGCGCCACCGCCACCTCCAGAGCGCCACCCTTGTGCCAGAGTTCATCCAGCGTGCGGCGCCATTCAGTCGTTCGGGATCGTGATGCGGGCACTGCGGCTCCAGGATGCGGTCATGGCGGAGCGCCACCACCGCGGGGCGCTCCATCACTCCGCTGCTGAAGTGTAGCCACGCGCCAGCGCACCGCGAAGCGCGGCCACCAATGCCGCATCGGTGGTGCGGCGCCGGCGGCCAGGGCGCTGCCCTGCGTACCGCACCTGGTAGAAGCGCTCCACCACTGCCTGGAAGGCAGCGCCCACTGCACCGCCGCGCTTGGCCTGCAGGTACTCCGCGTGGGCCATGGGAGTGCGCCAGCGCGGCTTTCCGCAGCCGGCGCGCTCCAGGACGGTGAGCGCATCCAGATAGAACGCAGCATCGCGGCCCAGCCGCGCGCGCAGGGCGGCGTTGGCACGCTCCACGCCCAGGTGCGTGCGCACCATGCGGTCTCGCCGCATCACCACTACAGCGGCCATCACTGCAATGACCGCCAAAATACCCACGAGTCCAAGCCAGATGTATCCAGCCGGGCCCAGGCGGAATGCACGGTTCACCTGTTCGGCCGCGCTGCGCAGGCTGTCCAGCGCGCGCTGCGTGGTGCCCTGGAAGCCATCGCTCAGCCGCTGGGCCAGCTCCGCCTGCGATCCGCTGTCAAAGCTCACCACCCTGCTCTGCCAGGCAAACTCCAGGGGGTCCAGCATCCAGCGGAACTGGTCCAGCCAGGTGCGGTTGGCGGTCTGCGCCTCCAGCAGCGCTTCCTGAGGACTGGGGTCGTAGGTGGTCCACTGCCACTCACCCGTGCGCACCTCCACCCATGCGTGTGCGTTGGACTCCCGGACGATGTAGGCCTCCGAGACGCTGTCATATTCCGAGACCAGAAACCCGGTCACCACCCGCGCCTCCACGCCCACGCTGCGGCAGAGGCCGGCCAGCGCGCTGGCGAAGAACTCGCAATGCCCGTACTTGTAGCGACGCAGGAACGCCACGTTCGGATCCTCGCGCCGGGACACGAATCCAGAGAGGTCGGTGGTGTAGCGGAACTCCTCGCGGCCCAGATAGTCGGTGAACCACCGCGCGATGCGCCGGTTGCGCTCCCAGCGCTGCGCTGGCTCTGCGGCTGCGTCCGCTGCGGTGGGCAGGCCGGGCACCTGCGCCTGCACCAGCAGGCGGTTGGCTTCATCCACCACCTCCGGCACCGGGAAGGTGATGTCAATCCCGCTGCCCTGCGAAGGAAGCACCGACCGCACCAGGCCTGGACCTGGGTACGGCTGAACGCGCAGCGCGTACGACCACGGGCGCCAGTTGCGGTCATACGTGCCGTCCTTCAGCACGCCGGTCTGCTGGTTGAGCACGAACATGCGGTCCTGCGATGTGCTGGCCGCGATGGGCAGCCACTGCGCGAACACGTACTCCGTGGCCAGCGAGCGCATCTCCACCACCTGCGTCCACACGTTGGCGCGCTCGGAGAGCGCGTCCAGCGAGAACGGCACAAAGCCCTCCGCCTGGCCAACGTAGTACTTGGCGCCCGCCTGCTCGCTGCGGCGACCAGATGTCCAGGTGCGGTCTCCCGGGCTGTACACGTCCAGCACCGCGCCGCGCAGATGCAGCGGCCCCGCGAACTGCGTGGGCTGCCCTTGCGGGTCCAGCATGCGCACGCTGAAGACCTCCTTGGAGCTCAGCGAGAGCCGGTCGCCGCCGTCCAGCCGCACCTGCACGGAGAAGCCGCTCTGCCGGCCGCCGTCGCGCCACGGCGCGCCTGTGAGCGACTCGCGCGGGAACAGCACGAACACCACCACGCTCATCACCAGGCCCAGCACGCAGCTGGCCACCAGCATGCGCCGCAGCAGCACCCCGCTGCGCGGACCAGACGCGATGGGCGCCGTGGCCGCCATGGGCGCCTGCTGCGCCAGCGCGCGGCGCTCGTCCTGCGCCACGCGTTCGCCGGCGTACAGCTGGTACAGCATGGCGGCCGCCAGCGTGGCTGCCGCGTAGCCCAGCACCAGCAGTCCAGCCAGCAGGTCCACGGAGTTCAGCGCCGCAGCCACCACGATGACCACGGTCAGCGCCAGGATCTGCCGCCAGTCGTTGGGAGTCTTGCGTCCATACAGCTTCAGCATGAGGATGCTGAGCACCACCACGCCCACCACGCCAGCGGCTCCGCGCGGATCTGGCTGCTCTGCAAAGGACACCACGCCCCAGATGACCACCACCGAGACACCCACCGCGATGGCCCAGTTGGGCAGGTGGCGGCCGCGCGGGCCCTCGGTGATGTACGAGCTGGCCACCGCCAGCACGCCGCCGGAGATCAGAAACCACGCGTTGCGGTCCGCCACGGCGAACGCCGCAAGCGCCAGCAGCACCTGCAGGATGGCCGCGCGGCGAAAGGCTGCTGCGGAATTCACGGCTGCGCCTCCTTGCCGCCCGGCCGCGCATGCACCGCCACCAGCGAAGGCAGCTGCGCGGCCGTCAGATGCACCGCGCTCTCGCCACCCACCGCCAGATCTGCGCGGTCCACGTGCACCACCAGCGTGGCCATGCGCTCGCGGTCTGCGCGCAGCACGTCCTGCGCGTTGCGCGGCGCATCCAGGTCAAGCGACGCCAGCTGCGCCAGCATCTTGTGCAGGTGCCAGTGCCCCCGGCGCAGCGGCATGCTGGGGCTGTCGAAGCCCAGCACGGTGAGGCGCATCTCGTAGGCCTCGTGGTCTGCCTGCGCCAGCAGGCTGGCGGTCAGCTCGATGGCCGCCTCCTCGGCTGCGCGGTGGTCGCCGTCCACGCGCAGCGCGCTGGTGGCGCGGCGCAGGTCCAGCACCACGTGGATGCGCGGCGGAACATCCACGCTGCGCTCCACCACCGCCAGGTCGCCGGTGGTGGCGGAGCGGCGCCAGCTCACGTGCCGCAGGCTGTCTCCGGGGCGGTACTCGCGCACGCTCAGGAAGTCCGCGCCCGGCCCAGCGCGGCGGCTGGTGGCGCTGCCAGACAGGCCGCCAGCTGTCAGGTTGGCCAGCGCGCCCGGCTTCAGCAGGTGCGTGCGCGGCAGCACCAGCACGTCGGCAGGCTGCTCAAATCGCACGCTCTTCAGGACCAGTCCAAACGGGAAGACTGTCTCGGCGCGGAACAGGTTCAGCCGCAGCAGACCGCGGCGCTGCGGCACCAGCACCGTCTCTGCCACCAGCTGCTCGCCTGGCCCCACATGCTGCACGAACGCCCGCGCGATGCGCACGCCCGTTGACATCTCGCGCAGGAAGAGCGCAAAGATGGGCCACACGCGGCTGCTGTTCACCAGCTGGTAGCGAACCGCCAGCGCCTCTCCGGCGCGCGCGGTGCGGGGCACGCTGCGCTGCACGTGCAGGCGCATCAGCATGAAGCCGCTCACCACGCCTGAGAGCAGCACGCCCGTGAGCATGGCGGCGAACACCCACACCAGCAGGTTGTTGGGGCGGTTGGCCGCGGCCAGACCAACCAGCACCACCAGCAGCAGATACACCAGTCCCGGCACATGCAGGTGATAGCGGTACCGAAACCGGAACCGCTGGGCCAGCCGGGATGCAGGCTTGGTGGCGTCCATGGTCTGCTAGCGCACCGGCTGGCCGATGCCATGCTCGTACTGCTTGGCTTCGTTCATGAGCGACTGCGTGGTCTCGGGATCCTGGAACTTCTCGCTCTTGCCGCGCGCCATGGTCACGATGAGCAGCTTGCCGCCCGGGCTGCCAGGCAGCGGCTGGATGACCTCCACGTTCTGGAATCCACCGCGGCTGGCGCGGATGAGCCACTGCTCCTGCATCCAGCCTGCGCCGAACGACTCCACCGTCAGGCGGAACTTGCCGTCCTTGCCGCTCACCACGCTGGCCACGCGCTCGCGGTTGCCGTTGTCAGGGTCGCGGATCAGCTCCACGCGCACGCCCGGCACGGCGCGGTTGGCGGCGTCTGGCGCGCTGCCCTCTGCAATCTCGATGGAGCCGAACCCCTCCACTGTGCGGCCCTCCAGCGTGTAGGTGCAGCCCGCCACCAGCAGCGTGGCTGATGCAAGCGCAGCAATCCCAACCACCCGCAATGCCTTCCAGATGCCCATGACAAAGCCTCCAAGAATGACCAGGAGCAGGATGGACGCCACGATGCCGCCCAGCACCACCATGGCCTTTCCAGCCCACATCCAGCCGCGCGGCTTCTCCAGCACAGCGCGCACCTCGGGCGACATCTCGCCCACGTCTGCGTCGTCCCAATCCACCGACCGCCCGATGAAGCGCGCATGCGCCAGCACCTCGCGCGCGCGGTCATGGTCATGCGGCAGCACGCGCACGGGCACAGACAGGCCCTGCGCCGTCAGCGGAAAGCCAAAGACGCCAGATCCGCTCGGCATCGCCACGCTCAGGATGCCCGCATCCTTGAGCACCGCGCGGATGGTCTCTGCCTCGAATTCAGAGCGCGCCTCAAAGACTGTCACCAGGTCGCCGATGTCCACAGCCAGATCATCGGGGCCCTCGCCGTGCACAGGCGGGTGCCGCGGCGGCTCGCGCGACTCTGGCGGTTCGCGCGACTCTGGCGGCTCAAGTGGCTCGTTCGGCTCGGATGGCTCGTGCGTCATTCCAGGCCTCGCAGTCTGTCCACCGCCTGCAGCAGCGCGTCGCCCGCGTCGGGGCCGTAGACGCCGTCGGGCAGCAGCACGCGCCAGTCGGTGATGTCGGTGCGCGCCACGCGCATCTCTGCGCCAGCGCGCACATCGCGGCGCGTGACAGGGTCGTCCACCAGCGCGGCCTCCACCACGTCGCCGTCGAACTTCTGCACCAGGAACCAGCCCTGCTCGCGGCGGTCCTCCAGGTCTGCGCCTCCCACAGGCGCCTGCACGTGGAACGCCTCCGGCGCAAGGGCCGCCACCTCTGGCCGCGTGGCGCGGCGCAGGCTGGCAAACGCCGTGGCGAACGCAGGCCAGGTGCGCTGGGCGCGCCGCTGCGTGGCGGCGGCCGAGTGCTCGCTGGCGTAGAGCACAGCGCGGCCAGTCTCCATGCGCTCGATGACCTCGCGCGGCCACGTCCACACCTTGCGGAAGGTGCCCGCCTGCTCTGGCGCGCAGATCACCGCGCGCACGCCCTGCAGCGATCCGTCGTTCTGGCTGCCTGCCAGCTGGCGGAAGGCCAGTGAGCCGGGCACCGAATCCTCCATGAACTGCGCCACCTCGCGCCACGGCACCAGCGCGATCTCTGTCTCTGGTCCGATCTCCATGCGCTCGCGCGGCTCTGGCGGCGGCGCCTCCAGCAGCAGGCTGGCCACGTGGTTCATGAGCACAGCGGCCGTCTGCGCGTGCATGCTGGGCACCTCCAGCAGCTCCAGCTCTGGCAGCCCGCAGCGCGCAAGACCTGTGGTGAACAGCATCATGGGCGCCTGGTCGGACTCCTCCGGCGCCACCGCTGTGATGGTCCAAACGAACTCGTCGTTGGGCACCGCGTCTGCGTTCAGGAACTGCGCCTCCAGCTCGGCGCGCGGGTAGCGGCGGCCGTTGGCCACATCCAGGATGCCCGTGATCTCCGGGAACGCGCCAGCCATCATCGCCACCAGGTGGAAGTACTCCGCGTGCTGCTCGCCGGCCTCCAGCACGGTCTGCATGCAGAGCACCCAGCGGCAGCTGCGCATGCCCTCGTCGGGCAGCTGCGCGGGGTCTGCTGGCAGCGCGCGCTCGGCCCACATCACCACGGGGTTGGTCACGCCTGGGATCTTCAGCATGAGCGCCCAGAGCATGCCGTCGTCCGCATCGGGATTTCCCGACTCCGCGTTGACCTCGCGGCCCACCCAAGTGGCCAGCGCCCGGCCGACCTCCTCTGCAGAAGGAGGATCAGGGTGCGGCCAGAAGCCCACCCACGCGCTGGGCACTGCTTCTGGAAGCTCCCAACTGGCTGGATGGGACGATGGCTCGCCGCCTGCTGGTTCGGAGCGGTCTGGCTGCTGTTCGTCCGGTGACTCCATGGACGCTGGCCAATCCTATCCCAGCCAGGACAGGCAAGCGCGCAGGCGAGGCCGCTGGCACCGGGTGTCCAGCAGCCAACAGCATCCCGCTGTCGGATGCAGCCAGCCTGTGCGGTAGCCTTGTTCCCCTCATGAGCACTGCCGCCACCACCCCGCCCAGCCAGAACGAGACGCCGTACCGGTACACGGCCGCGCTGGCAAACTCCATCGAGGTGGCGTGGCAGGAGCGCTGGGATGCAGAGGGCACGTTCCGCCAGCCCAACCCTGGTGAGCCAGGGTTCGACGCTTCCAAGCCCAAGTTCTACTGCCTGGACATGTTCCCGTACCCATCGGGCGCGGGCCTGCATGTGGGCCATCCAGAGGGCTACACGGCCACGGACATCATCTCGCGGCTGAAGCGCATGCAGGGCTTCAACGTGCTGCACCCCATGGGGTGGGACGCGTTCGGCCTGCCCGCGGAGCAGTACGCAGTGACCACCGGCGTGCATCCGGCCATCACCACGCAGAAGGCCATCGAGACGTTCCGCCGCCAGCTGAAGCGCTTTGGCTTCAGCTACGACTGGTCGCGCGAGTTCGCCACCATCCAGCCGGACTACTACCGCTGGACGCAGTGGATCTGGCTGCAGGCGTACGAGAGCTGGTACGACCGCAACGCCGGCCGCGCGCGCCCCGTGCGCGAGCTGGTGGTTGCGCTGGAGTCTGGCGCCATGCAGGCGGACGGCCGCGCGTGGAGCACCCTGAGCGCAGCGGAGAAGCGCGCGTTTGTGGACAGCCGGCGCCTGGCCTACCTGGGCGAGCAGACCGTGAACTGGTGCCCCAAGCTGGGCACTGTGCTGGCCAACGAAGAAGTGATTGACGGCCGCAGCGAGCGCGGTGGCTTTCCCGTGCTGCGCTTGCCGCTGCGCCAGTGGATGTTCCGCATCACCGAGTACGCGGACCGTCTGTTGGCAGACTTGGCACAGGTGGACTGGCCAGAGAGCACGCGCACGCAGCAGGCAGAGTGGATCGGTCGCAGCGAAGGCGCGGAGATTCAGTTTGAGGTGGCCGAGGAAGAGGCGAGCGCAAGCACAGGCAGCGCAGCGGCGGGCGCGGGCAGCGCAGCGGCGGGCCACGCGCACCTCACGGTCTTCACCACCCGGCCCGACACGCTGTTCGGCGCCACCTACATGGTGGTGGCGCCAGAGCACCCGCTGGTGGAGGCGGCGCTGGCGTCAAGCAGCGCTGCGTGCCGCGCGCAGGCGGACGCGCTGCGCACGTACGTGCAGGCCGCACGCAACCGCAGCGACGTTGACCGCCAGGCAGAGGCCAAGGTGAAGACGGGCGTGTTCACTGGCCTGCATGCTGTCAACCCAGCCACGGGCGCGCGCATTCCAGTGTGGGCGGCGGACTACGTGCTGATGGGCTACGGCACTGGCGCCATCATGGCGGTGCCAGCGCATGATGAACGCGACTTTGCGTTCGCGCAGACATTCAAGCTGCCCATCACGCAGGTGGTGGAGGTGCCCGGCACGCCGTGGACGGGCGAATGCGCCACCAGCGGCGAGGGTGTTGCGGTGCACAGCAGCGGGCCAGAGGTGTCCATCACCGGACTGCAGACTGCTGAAGCCAAGCAGCGCATCATCGAGTGGCTGGAGCGCACTGGCCGAGGGCGCCGCCGCGTGAACTACAAGCTGCGCGACTGGCTGTTCAGCCGCCAGCGCTACTGGGGCGAGCCGTTCCCCGTGGTGTTCGACGCAGAAGGCAACCACTGGCCCGTGCAGGCCAGCGCGCTGCCGGTCAAGCTGCCAGAACTGGCGGACTTCAAGCCCGTGGAGAGCGACACGCCGCAGCCGCCGCTGGCGCGCGCGGCGCACTGGGTGCAGACCACCGCAGGCCAGGCGGGCGTGGACCCAGCGCTGCTGCCGCCCAGCACGCCGGTGCGCCGCGAGACCAACACCATGCCAAACTGGGCTGGGTCGTGCTGGTACTACCTGCGCTACTGCGATCCGCGCAGTGGCGCCGCGCTGGTGGGCACGCAGGCCGAGAAGTACTGGATGGCTGGCCGCGGCGTGGACTTGTACGTGGGCGGCAATGAGCACGCGGTGCTGCACCTGCTGTACGCGCGCTTCTGGCACAAGCTGCTGTTTGACCTGGGGCATGTGAGCACGCCGGAGCCGTTCGCCAAGTTGTTCCACCAGGGCATGATCTTGAGCCACGCGTATGAGCGTGCGGACGGATCGCTGGTGGCGGTGGACGAGGTGGAGGAGATCGAAGGCGGCGGCGGTGGTGGCGGCGGCGTGGCCGCGTGGCGCGAGCGCGCGAGCGGCGCGCCGGTCAAGCAGATCGTGGCCAAGATGTCCAAGAGCCTGCGCAACGTCATCAATCCGGATGACGTGATCGCGGAGTACGGCGCGGACACGTTCCGCCTGTACGAGATGTACATGGGCCCGCTGGAGGCCAGCAAGCCGTGGAACACGCGAGATATTGTGGGTGTGTTCCGATTCCTGCAGCGCGTGTGGCGCCTGGCGGTGTGCGAGCGCACTGGTGAACTGCTGCTGGCCGCAGAGGCGGATGCCAAGCTGGAGAAGGCGCTGCACCGCACCATTGCCAAGGTGGGCGAGGATGTTGAGCGCCTGAGCCTGAACACCGCGATTGCCGCGATGATTGAGTTTGTGAACGCGGCCACGCGGCCCACGGAGATGCCCGATCCCACCAAGGGCGGGCTGACGCGCGATCAGCTGGAGCGCTTTGTGCGCGTGCTGGCGCCGTTTGCGCCGCATGTGGCCGAGGAGCTGTGGCACCGCCTGGGGATGCCTGGCCGCGTGACGCTGGCCGCGTGGCCCACGTTCGACGCCGCCATGCTGCAGGACGCGGAGGTGGAGATCGCGGTGCAGATCCTTGGCAAGGTGCGCGGCCGCCTGATGGTGCCGACCAATGCGGACGAAGCCGCGGTGCGCGGCCTGACGCTGGCCCTGCCATACGTGCAGGCCGCGACTGGCGGCAATCCGCCGCGCAAGTTCATCTACGTGAAGGGCCGCACCGCAAACATCGTGCCGTAAGAAATTGGTGCCTGGCACGGGTGTCCCTACTTTTCGTGAGGCGGCCTCGGACGCGGCTCCGCACGCCGGGGGCGGCGGGAAACTCGTGCCCAGGCGCCTCTGTCCCGGGTTACGTTGGGCTGGTAGAGCGAGGACCGGGCGGATGGGCGACCGGGCGAGCCTCGATCCTGGTGCGTTGATGCCCCGCCCGCTGCGATGCAGCACACAGGCTGAGGCGCATCGCGCCTGCAGCGGAGGCTGGAAGGGCCGTCACGAACTGCCGGGAACTGCAGGCCACCGGATCGCCCGCGCCGAACCTTCCCGGGCCCGCTGCGGAAAGGGGACCGTGCAGGCCGACTTTCGAAACCGGGACAGTGCCAGGCACCAATTTCCATCGCGCGCAGCGGCCGCAGCGCGGGGCCGGGGGGCGCGGCGTAGCGGCGTTGAGCGGAGCGAGGCAGGCTGTGTGGGTCCGTCGGTTCGCGGGCCGTTCGACCTGCCGAGCGCACGCGAAGCCGAGGCGAGGCGGAACCTGGTGGAGCCGAGCCGTCCGCGGCCGCGCCCCCCGGACCGCGCGGAGGCCGCGGCACGCGGGACCTGCGGACTGGCGCGCGGTACCGCACGAGATCACCGCGAACCGCGGAAACCCGTGACACCAGTGCCTGGCACCAATTTCAGAAAGTAGGGACACCCGTGCCTGGCACCAATTTCCTCAGCGCTCGTTCAGGTAGCGGATCGCCTCGCCTACGACGTAGAAGGAGCCGGTCACGCAGATGAGGTCCTCGCGGCTCACCGCGCGGATGGCCATCTCGATGGCTTCCGGCACCGTGCGCGCGATCTGGCTCATCTTGCCGCTGCGCTCCTGAAAGAGCTTCTGCAGATCATCCGGCGCGGCCGCACGCGGCGTGGCTGAGGCGCGGGTGAAGATCACCTTGTCCGCGCCCAGGTTCACTTTGTCCAGCATCTCGCCGATGTCCTTGTCCGCGCAGCAGCCAAAGACGCACACCATGCTGTCGTACGGCACGTGCGCACCCACGCAGCGCATCAGCGCATTCATGGCCGCGGGATTGTGCGCGCCATCCGCCAGGATGCGCGGGCGCTCGCTCACCAGGTCCATGCGGCCCGGCACCTTGGTGGCCGCCAGGCCAGCGGTCAGCTTGTCCTCAGGCAGCTCAAAGCCGTAGCCCTTCAGGATGTCCACCGCGGCCAGCGCCAGGCCGCAGTTGCCAGCCTGATGCTCGCCAGGCAGCGGCACCGGCAGATGCTCCAGACGGCTGGTGCGCGTGTACATGCACACGCGCGTGTGCGGGCCAAGATCCGGCGTCACGCAGAAGCGGCTGCTGAACTCAATGTCCTTGTTCACCACGCGCAGATCAGCACCCACCGCAGCAGCGGCCTCGCGCATGACGTTGTCCACCTCTGGCTCCTGCTCAAAGAACAGCGCAGGCACGCCCTTCTTGAAGATGCCAGCCTTCTCGCGCGCGATGGCAGCCTTGGTGCCGCCCAGCAGACGCGTGTGGTCCAGGTCAATCGCCGTCACCACGCTCACCAGCGGCGTGATCACGTTGGTGGAATCCAGCCGGCCGCCCAGCCCCACCTCGATGACCGCCACATCCACGGCCTGCTCTGCAAAGTGCAGGAACCCGACCGCGGTCATGATCTCGAAGAACGTGGGCTCCTCACCCAGCTTGGCAGCGGCCTGCGCCACTTCCTGGACCGTCTCCACAAAATCGCTCTTGCTGATGGGCTGGCCGTCAATCTGCACGCGCTCGCGCACGTCCACCAGGTGCGGGCTGGTGTACACGCCCACTGCATAGCCGCAGTTGCGGAGCATGCTGGCGATCATGGCCACCGTGCTGCCCTTGCCATTGGTGCCCGCCACGTGCACCGTCTTCACCTGCTGCTGCGGATTGCCAAGCGCTGTGAGCAGCTTGCGCATGCGGTCCAGCTTGAAGGTGTGCTCCCCATACTTCATCGTGCGCATGCGCTCGAAGTCGGGTCGCTCGTTCAGGTAGCGCATGGCCACAGCCAGCGAAGTGATGTCTGCAGGCGACACCTTGGCCACGGTTGCCTCGCCACCCTTGGGTTCCACCAGCGGGCGCTTGGCCGCTGGCGCAGGCACCTTGGCTGGCGGAGCAGGCACCTTGGCCGGCGCCGCAGACTTGGAAGCAGAAACCGCTGGCTTGGCCGAAGCGTCCGGCCTGGAAGTTGGCGCAGGCTTTGCAGCAGCAGCTGGCTTGGCCACGGGCGTTGGCTTGGCCGCCACGCCTGGCTTGGCAGCAACCGCCGCCTTGGCCGGAGCCGCAACCTTTGGCGCCACGACGGGCTTGGACGCAACTGGCGTCTTTGAAGCCACTGGTGGCTTGGGCGAACCAGCCTGCACCTTTGGCTTGGCGACCGGCTTGGATGCGGTCGAGGCGGAACTCTTGACTGGGGCACCAGCAGCGGGCGCCACCTTCGAACCACGGCTCTCTGACCGCGGGGAGACTGGCTTGGCCATAAGAGGGTCAAGTGTACGAAAAAGGCTCATTCAACGCGAATGGAATGCCCTAACCCACTGGTAATACATGACTTGCAGAAGCCGCGCGGAACGCCCGCCTACCGCCACTCATGGCGCGGATACCGGCGCTTGAGCTCCTTCTTCACCTCCGGGTACAGGCGCTCCCAGAAGCCAGGCAGATCATCGGTGATCTGCACAGGGCGGAAGTTCGGGCCCAGCAGCTCAAGCCGCACCTTCACGCGCCCGTTGGCCACACTGGGGTGTCCCTTGAAGTCATACAAGTCCTGAATCTTGGTGCGACCGACCGGCGGCTTGCCAGGCTGGTACTCCAGCTTCATGCGGCGGCCGTTGGGAAGGACGAGCGCCGCTGGCGCCGCGCGCTCCACAAACTGCTGCTCCTCCCAGGAGAGCGCGCTGCGCATGATGTCAAGCACCGGCCGTTGGTCCAGATCCGCAGCCTTGGCGCACCCGTGCGCGATCTCTGCCGAAAGCACAGCCAGATCCTGCTCGTCATACCGCAGCAGCGGCTTCTCTGGGAACCACTCCGCCACGCAGCGCACGCGTGCCAGCCACTGGTCCACATCCTCGTTCCATGCAGCAGGGCGAATCTCTCCGCGGGCCACGCGGTCTGCCAGTTCGCCATGGGCCGCAGCAGCTGCCTGACGCCCGCGCAGCGGCCGCACCACCTGAGCGATCACCGTGCCATCAAACAGCGTCTCCTCAAACTCCGCGGGCGCCTGCAGGTCCTCGCAGAAGCGCGTCTCCAAGCGCTGCGCAAAGCGCTCAGGCAGCACCGCCTCCACCCAGGCTCGTTCCAGCGGCTGCACCAGGGCCAGCGACTGATGCACCTGGTCTCCGCGGCCGCCCTCGCGCACCTCCAGCGCCAGCAGGAAGCCAGCGCTGCGCACCACGGTGTCTGGCGCCAGGCTCACCTTGCGGCGCCCGGCCATGGCGCAGTGCGGGCGCTGCGCATCCATCCTCCACGCCACGTGATCAGGGAATCCAGCCAGCATGGCCTGCGAAGCCCGCGCTGCGCTGGAGCCAGCCATGCCAGGCTGCGCACGCCCGCCGCCCGCGGTGCGCGCTGCGTCCTCCAGCTCGCGCGCAGCCGCCACCACCTGCCGGCACGCCGCCACGCTGGGCTCCACGCCCTCGTGCCGCGCGATGCGAAATCCGCTCTGCTCCACACGCTGCACCAGCGCTTCGCGGCATGCCACGTCGCCAGGCGCCTCGCCATCCGGCGTCAGGCGAACCAGCTGCGCTGCGCCGCCAGCCTGCACCACGTCCCGCTCGCCCACCAGTGCGCACCACCGCGCCACGCGCGGCAGCACATCCAGCTCTGCTGCCGCCAGCAACGACCGCCCCAGCCGCGGGTGCGCTGGAATCCGCGCCAGCGCGCGGCCCAGCTGCGTGACACGCACCCTGCTCACCGGCTCCCCGACTCGGCCCGCACCGGACTCCTCGCTCCCGCCCGCTGCCAGCCCCGCGCTCTCCACCGCCCCTACCAGCTCCAGCGTGCGCCGCGCCTGCTGCACTGCGTCCTGCGTGGGTGGGTCAAGCCACGGGAAGTCCTCGAACGCCACGCCGCCCGCCTCCACCATCAGCATGGCTTCTGCCAGATCCACGCGCTGCACTTCGGGGGTGTCGGCTGCTGGCCGCTGCGCGTGCTCGCGCTGGCTCCACAGGCGCACGCACACACCAGGCGCGGTGCGGCCCGCGCGGCCAGCGCGCTGATCTGCGCTGGCCTGGCTGATGGGCTCCACGCGCAGCGCGTTCAGCCCGCGCCGCGGATCTGCGCGGAACACGCGCGCCTGTCCCGCGTCCACCACCATGCGCACGCCTGGAATGGTGATGCTGGTCTCTGCAACGTTGGTGGCCACGATGACCTTCCGCCGCCCCGCTGCTGCGGGCGCCACGGCCGCGTCCTGCCGCTCTGGAGGCATGCTGCCGTGCAGCCCCACCGCGTCCACCGCTGCGCCGCCTGGCATGCCGCGCAGCTGCGCGCGCACCGCCTCCAGCGTGCGGTCAATCTCATACGCGCCTGCCATGAACACCAGCGCATCGCCCTCTGGCTGCTCTTCCAGCAGTGTGCGCACTGCACGCGCGGCGCGGTCCCACACCGGAGCCTTGGCATCGCCTGCCTCGTAGCGCACCTCCACCGGAAACGCGCGCCCCTCCGCCTGGATCACCGGCGCTCCCAGGAACCGCGCCACCGCCTGCGTGTCCATCGTGGCGCTCATGGCAGCCACTGCCAGTGGTGGCGTTGCCTGCGCGGCGCCGCCTGCACGCGCGCCGCCTGCCTGCGCCCCGCCCCCCCGCGCCGCACGCGCGTGCCGCACCAGGCCCAGCGCCAGGTCTGCAAACAGGCTGCGCTCGTGGAACTCATCCAGCAGCACGGCGCCCACGCCGCGCAGCAGCGGATCACGCTGCGCCTGGCGCAGGAACACGCCCTCGGTCACAAACCGAATGCGCGTGGCTGGCCCAATGGCCCGCTCAAAGCGCGTCTGAAAACCCACCACATCCCCCAGCTGGCAGCCCAGCTCCTGCGCCACGCGGCGCGCGGTCAAGCGCGCAGCAAGCCGCCGCGGCTCCAGCACCACAATGTTGCCTTCCACGCCAGCATGCAGCAAGATCTGCGGCACCTGCGTGGTCTTGCCGCTGCCTGTGGCTGCCGCCAGCACCATGGCCCCACCAACCCGCATGGCCTGCACAATCTGCTCCCGCGCGCGCAGCACGGGCAGTGGTTCAGCCGCCACGCACACCTGCCTCTTCCACCTGCATGGTGCAGCAGGACAGGTGCACGCGCTACTTCCCCTTCAGCAGCAGATGCGTGCGCATGTCATCCATGAACCGCGCGATCTGCCCCTGCTCCTTGGGCGACGCTGCTGGCTCCACCTCCGACTGCCAGAAGTCCAGGAAGCGCCCAGCGCCACGATCTGTCAGGCTCTTGCCAGCCATGCGCTTGGTCTGCGCTTGATCGTTGCGGCGCGCCTCGCCCACAGCGCCGTCCAGGATCTCCTTGTCGCTGCGCTTGCTGTCCTCGCCAGTGGCCAGCGTCTCTGCCGTGCGGATCCACTCCACCATCCACTTGTCCATGAACGCACCGCGCTCGTTCTCTGGCAGGTTCACATAGGTGGACGCGCCTTCGATCAGAATGTCTTTGGCCAGGATGCGCACGTTCTGCGTGAGCTGCTCGCGCACCTTGCCCGTGACGCCTGCCAGGAACGCCGCTGCCACCACGCTGTCCTGCTGGCTCATGCCGCGGAAGCGCCCCACAAAGTCGCTGATGTACTTCATGCGCTCGCGCATGGGCAGCTTGTTGAAGTCGGGCGTGGCCAGGTAGCCAAGCACGTTGTCCACAGGCGTGTCAAAGATGCTCGGCGGCGGCTTCCACCGCACTGCAAACCACCAGTAGCCAGCGCCAGTCAGCGCGCCCGCCACCACCAGCGCAGCCGCGCCCACCATGATGCGGCCGCCATGCTCGCGCCACAGGTCGCCCAGGTCAATGTCGCGGGAGCGGATGGACTCGATGAATGACATGGCTGGTGCAGTGCTGAAGCGGGCGGGTCAGGGGCCGGTTGGATTGGTGGGATTGCCAGGGTCTACCACTTCGCCACCTGGGAGCGTCATCTGCTCCTGCGGCGGCGGGTCTGCAGCGCGCACGCTTCCATCCAGGAACACGCCGTTGCGCTGCGAGTTGGAGCGCTTGTGCCGGTCCTGGCTGTCTGCCAGCAGCGGATACTTGGTTGGATTGGCGCGGAAGAACGACGTCATCAGCCGCCCCTCTGCGTCCAGGCGCGAGCGGTCCAGTTGCGCGATGCTCATGCTGCCCGGCTGGAAGCTGAGGAGCAGCGTGGCCACCTCGGCCTGCACAGCTGGCGTGTAGCGCAGCAAGCCCGGCGAGTAGATGTAGCTGGTGCCAGTCTCGAGCGAGTCCGGATCTTCATCAGCGGGGCAGCGCCACACGTCAGAGTCCCTGGGGATGTACCCAGAGAGCAGGTTGGGCAGACCACCCTGCGGGCCGTGCACCGTGGCCACTGGCAGGAACTCGCACATGGGCAGCGTGTCGCGGTTGGACTGCGTGTACGCCTCCATGCCCACAAACGTCTGGCGAAGGTTGGCTGTGCACGTGGCGTTCTTGGCCTCGCGCTGGATCATGCGCAGGCCAGGCAATGAGATGCCCACCAGGATGCCAATGATGGCCATCACCACCAGCAGTTCGATCAGCGTGAAGGCCCGCCGCACGCGCATGGCCAGAGTGTAGGCGCAGCAGCCGCCCAGACCTACCGGCCATCCCCCGCTGGGGCCGCAAACATGGCCTCCACAAAGGCATCCGGGTCGAATGGCTGCACATCGTCTGGGGTCTCTCCCACGCCCACCAGCTTCACTGGGACGTCCAGCGCGTCGCGGATGGCCACCACGATGCCCCCCTTGGCTGTGCCATCCAGCTTGGCCAGGAAGATGCCCGTGACCTCGGCCGCTGCCTTGAAGGCCGTGGCCTGGTTCACCGCGTTCTGGCCGCTGGTGGCGTCCAGCACCAGGAGTGTCTCATGCGGCGCGCCGGGGATCTTCTTGGCCAGCACGCTGCGGATCTTGGAGAGCTGGCGCATCAGGTTGTCCTGCGTGTGCAGGCGGCCAGCCGTGTCCACCAGCAGCACGTCCACGCCGCGGGCCAGCGCTGCGTCGGCCGCGTCGAATGCCACGGCTGCAGGGTCCGCGCCCTGCGCGCCCTTCACGATGTCCACTCCCAGCCGCTTGGCCCAGATCTCCAGCTGCGCCACAGCGCCAGCGCGAAAGGTGTCGGCCGCGGCCAGCAGCACGGTGCGGTTCTCGTCGCGCAGGCTCTTGGCGATCTTGGCCACGCTGGTGGTCTTGCCAGCACCGTTGATGCCCACCACCAGCACCACGGTGGGCCGCTGCGCTGCAGTGGCGATGGCCGTGCCGCCCGGAGCGCTGCCGGCCATGCGCGCCTTCAGCCGCGCCTTCAGGAACTCAATGGCGTCCTCGCCGCGCGGCACGCGGCCAGCGCGGAACTCCTCGCGCAGCTCTGTCACGATCTCGCGCGATGCCTTCACGCCCACGTCTGCGCCAATCAGCACCGTCTCCACCTGGTCAATCAGCTGCTCGCTCAGCTCGCGTCCATGCAGGATGGTGCGAACGCCAGCGCCCAGCACCTGGGCTGTCTTCTGCAAGCCGCGCTTGATGGCGTCCAGCGCCTTGCGGAAGAACACGTTCAGGCCTCCGCGGGCGGGTGGCCCTTCAGCATGCGGTCCAGCACAGCGTTCACAAACTTGCCGCTGTCGGCCGTGCCAAACTCCTTGGCCAGCTCCACAGCGTCGTTGATGACCTTGGCTGGTGGTTCTTCCGTGTGGCGCAACTCGTACCAGCCAATGCGCAGCAGATTGCGGTCCACCAGCGGCTGCCGATGCGGCGGCCACTCCTTGGCCAGCTCGCTCACCTCCGCGTCGGCCTGGTTGCGCATCTCCCACGCCAGCGCTGCCAGCCCCATGCCGCGCTCGATGGTGCGGGCATCCTCTGCGTCGCCATCGTCGGCCACCATGCCCACCAGGCGGGGGTCGCTGCTCTGCGCGGCGTCCATCTGGTAGAGCGCCTGGAGCGCGCAGCGCCTCACGGCCAGCGAGAGCTGTGCCTGCCGGGCCTGGTTCATCGGCGCACCCCTTCCATGGCGCGCACAGTGCTGAGCGCAGCGTGCATGGCCTCCGCGCCCTTGTTGCCGTGGCGGCCGCCAGCGCGGGCGCGCGCCTGCTTCAGATCGTTCACCGTGAGAAGCCCGTAGCCCAGCGGCTTGCCAGTCTCCACCGCCAGCCGCGCGCACTGATCGGTGACCGCTGTGCAGATGTAGCGGTCGTGCCGCGTCTGGCCCTGCACCACGCAGCCCAGCACCACCGCAGCCGCGATGTCCGGACGGCGGAGCAGCGCCGCTGCAAGCACCGGCAGTTCGAACGCGCCCGGCGCGTGCACCACCAGCAGGTCGGCCTCTGCGCCGCCCGCGTGCTGGTACGCGCTGCGCGCGCCAGCCTCCAGCGCGCTGGTGATCTCCGAGTGGTACGTGCTCACCACCAGGCCCACGCGCAGGCCGCGGGCGTCCAGCGGTGCGTGCGGGGCCGCCACGCCAGCGGCGTCAGACTGCTTCTTGCTCTTGTCCTTCATGGGAGGGGGCAAGATGCTAGCACCACGCGGCCGTCAGCCCCCGCACCTGCCGCAGTGCGCTCCGCAGAGGCCCTGGCGGGCCTGCCCCTACGATGAGCCCATGCGCCCGGTGACCGCCCGCATTCTGGATGCTTTTCAGCTCACCAGGCTGTCGCTGGCCTTTGGCGCGGTGAGCGAGCTGTGGCTGGTCACGCTCATCACGCGCGCAGATCCGCGCTACGTGCACCTGCCCATCTACCACATGCCGCTGTGGGCCGCGCTGCTCAGCACTGCAGTGGTGGCGGTGGGCCTGTTCGCCTTCGCCGCCAGCCTGAACGACCTGCTGGACGTGCGCCATGACCGCCAGTTCAGCCCCGAGCGCCCGCTGGCGGCCGGCCGCATCCGCACTGGCAGCGCCAAGCTCCTGAGCTTTGGCGCGCTGATGTGCGCGGTGGTGGCTGCCAGCACGCTGGGCGAGGCGGCGCTGGTGATCACCGTGCTGGTGGCGGCCATCATCCTCTTCTACGACGCAGTGGCCAAGCACATTCCCAGCGCTGGCATCGTGACCGTGGGACTGGTGCACGCGGCGCACATGCTCATCCCCAACTACTCGCTGACGTTCACGCTGCCAGTGTGGGTGAGCATGTCGCATGCCGTGGCCATTGCCGCCAGCGTGCACCGCTTTGAGAACAAGCGCCCATACTTTGGGCCCAAGCAGATCCTGGCGGTGACTGCTGGCTGGCTGTTCTGGAGCGCCATCCTCATCGGCATCGGCGTGCGCGCTGGCGACGGCAGCGACTTCTGGCCCAAGGTGAAGGAGGGGGACGAGCTTGTCTCCTCTGGTCCGCACGGGCTCATCTGGCCGCTCTTGGCGCTGGCTGGCTTCCTGGTGGTGGCGCGCATCAAGGTGGCTGGCCAGGGCGGTGGCGCTGGAGCCTCTGAAAAGCTGCGCCGCTATGGCGCCATGTGGCAGGCGGTGTACGCAGCCGCATGGCTCATGTGCGTGGGCATGCACACGGCTGCGCTGGGCATGGCGGTGGTGGCTGTGGCTGGCCTCCTGGTGATGACCATCATCAAGGAGATCAACGGCCTGTCTGGCCGCCCCATCGGCTGGCGATGAGACCGTAGCATCCGCGCCGTGCACCGGACGCGCCCGCACCTGACCATGGCCGCAGCCCCCGCGCTGCTGACTGCGGCGCTTGCGGGCGGTGCTGCGGCGCTGGTGCTTGCTCCCACTGCGCACAGCGCCGGCCAGATCGAAGGCGTGCCAGTGAACGGGGACCGCCTGGGTGGCTTTGTCATCCCAGTGGAGCCCAGCGACCGGCCAGCGCGGTTCAACGCCACCCGCGCCAACCTGTGGAAGGTGGACAGCACGCAGCGCCTGTACCTGCAGGGGCAGGTCAACGTGCAGCTGGGCGCGTACGACTTCTACGCAGAGAGCGCGGTGGTGTGGATCGAGCGGATCCCCAGCGCCAAGGGCGTGATCACGCAGTTTGCCGTGTGGTTCCCGCAGACCAGCGAGCCCACCAAGGCCGCGGGCCTGGGCGCCAGCGGAACCAACCTGCTCATCACCGGCAGCACGCTGGGCGAGACCACGCTGTCCGCGGTCCTCACCACGCCAGAGGCGCCGCGCAACAACCAGACGGTGCGCCGCGCAGAGGAGCGCCTGCGCGACTACCTGCTCAGCCTGGAAGACACGCCGCAGGTGGTCCGCACGCTGCCCGATGTGCGCCGCCCTCCCCCGCCGCCCGCGCCCCCACCGCTTGAGGTGGGAGGCCAGGCTGCTGAGCAGGTGCAGGAGGCTCCCACCAGCCGCAAGCCAGCGCCTAGCCCAGAGGGCGAGCGCCGCCCAGCCATCATCGCCCCGCAGAGCATGGTGGCGTTTGTGGCTGAAAAGGTGGAGATTGACACCAAGAAGGACGTGGTCACGCTGACCAGCGGCGTGACGCTGGACGTGCTGCCCCGGTCACCAGGCCAGGACGCGCGCATGATGCAGATGCGCGCGGAACGCGCTGTGATCTTCCTGAAGCCCGGCACCACGCAGGGCCTGCGCGGTGTGGGCGACCAGGTGCCTGCCGACGCGGTGCTGGGCGTGTACCTGGAAGGCGACGTCAGCGCCACGGACTTTGACTACACGGTGCGCGCCAAGCGCGCGTACTACGACTTTGCAAGCAACAAGGCCACGCTGGTGGAGGGCGTGCTGCGCACCAAGGACCGCAAGGGCCTGGCGCTGGTGGCGCGCGCGCAGGAGCTGCGGCAGTACTCGCAGGACCAGTGGCAGGGCGACAAGGTGGTGGTGAGCACCAGCGAGTTCTTTGTGCCACACCTCAGCGTGGGCGTGGAGCGCGCCACCATCACGCGCACGCTGGATGACCAGGGCGACGGCTCCACGCTGGTGCAGGGCCAGGATGTGACCGCGCGCGCTGGTGGCACGCCCTTCTTCTGGTGGCCCAACTTCGAAGGCACTGGCGAGGACATCCCCTTCCGCGGCCTGGGCGTGAACTACCAGGGCAATTCTGGCGCGCGCATCACCACCAAGTGGGACTTGCTTGGGCTGATGGGCATCAAGCCGCCGCCCTCTGACGACCTCACCCTGTACACCGACGTGTGGACCAACTGGGCCGCAGGCATGGGCGTGCGCGGCACGATGTCCGACATCCGCATGGACATCTTTGGTCTCTACGACTTTGGCAACGTGGAGCAGACCAGCGCTGGCCGCAACGTGACCGCCACGCAGAGCTTCCGCGGGCTCATCAATGGCGACACCACGCTGGTGTTCACCGAGGACACCAAGATGCAGCTGCAGGCCTCGTACGTGAGCGACGAGAGCTTCATGCAGGTGTTCCGGCAGCGCGAGTTTGCCAACCAGTTCCAGAAGGAGACCAGCGCCTACCTGGTGAGCGCGGGCGAGCACAGCGAGCTGAGCCTGCTGCTGAACGTGCCCACCAACGCGGTCATCACCAGCAGCCAGCAGCTGGCAGCGCGTCCGTACCAGGTTGAGAAGTACCCAGAGGCCGCGTACAAGCGCTGGGGCGACAGCCTGTTCAACGACACCGTCACCTGGACGCAGGAGTACAGCGCCAACCTCATGGCCATCCGCCTGGGGCGCGGCACCACCGGCAGCACCGGCGTGCGCAAGAACACCTTTAACCTGGCCAACCAGCTCATGCCGGATGGCAACGTGTTCGTGAAGCAGACTGGCCTGGAGCAGCTCTATGAGAGCTCGGGCTATGAAGAGGACACCTGGTCGCGCGTGTACACGCGCCAGGAGCTGGCGCTGCCCATGAAGGATGGCGGCGTGCGCTTCACGCCCTTCGCCAGCCTGGCGGTGAGCGGCTACGTGGTGGGCAATCCCGGCGACTACACGCGCGCTGCAGACCGCCTGCACGCGCTGGCTGCGGGCGGCATGCGCTTCAGCGCGGACATCATCGCCAACTACGACCAGGCAGAGATCCCCTTCCTGGACCTGCACCGCCTGCGGCACGTGGTCACGCCCTACACCAACGCGTGGTACGGCTGGGACAACACCACCGAGGGCGCCTACCCCATCTACGACCAGGAGATCGAAGGCGCCACCGGCGGCGCCGTGGTGCAGGCCGGCATCCGCCAGCGCTTCCAGACCATGCGCGGCGGCCCCGGCAACTGGCAGAGCGTGGACTGGCTGGTGCTGGATGGCGGCGTGACATGGAACGACGACAGCGACACCTTTGCGCGCACCTACACCGACGGAGCCAAGTACAGGCAGAGCCCCTTCCCGCAGTACTTTGCCTGGCGGCCTGAGCTCAGCCAGTGGGGGCGCTCGCTGTACGGCAGCTTCAAGTGGGCCGCCAGCAGCACGCTGACGCTCAGCGGCAACCTCACCTACCTGCTGGACAGCGCCCTGCCCAACCTGGGCGCAGGTCCCTTTGGTCTGGCCAACGCAGCGCGCGGCAGCATCGGGGCCAGCATGCAGCACACGCCGGAAGTGCGCACGTTCATCGAGTATCGCGCCATCAACAACAATTCGCCGGAGAGCATCTACCTCTCCGACCAGCTGCTGGCTGCGGGCGTGGTGTATCAGGTGTCCAAAGCGTATGAGCTGGGCTTCACGCCCACCTACGACCTGCAGGCCGGCGACTTTCGAGCCTTCAGCCTGAACATCGGAAGGCAGATGCCGGACTTCACGCTCCTCGGCACCTTTGGCTACGACGCCGTGGTGGGCCAGTACTACGGTGGACTGGGCATCCGCATCGGCGGCGAAGGCGGCGGCGTGAACTTCAGCGGCTTCCCCGGCAGCCAGTGAGCCGCGCTCAGCTGCCTGATGCGAACAGTTCTTCAGCCGGCGGTTCCACACCAAGGTGCCTGCACCCTGGCGCGGTCAGACGGCGGCCCTGGCGCGTGCGCGCCAGGAAGCCCACCTGCAGGAGATAGGGCTCCACCACATCTTCCAGCGTCTGCGCGTCCTCGCCCACCGTGGCGGCGATTGCCTCCAGGCCAGCCGGGCCGCCGCCATAGGTGGTGGCCAGCGTGCGCAGGTACCGGCGGTCCAGCTCATCCAGGCCCAGGGCGTCGATGCCCTCCAGCGCCAGCGCGCCCTCGATGGCGTCTACATCCAGCGCGCCTGTGCCGCGCACCTGCGCAAAGTCGCGCGCCCGGCGCAGCAAGCGCAGGGCCACGCGCGGCGTGCCACGGCTGCGCTGCGCCAGCAGGCGGAAGGAGGGCGCGCCCGCACCAGGCACCTTCAGCAGCGCTGCGGCCCGCTGCAGGATCGCTACCAAGTCTGACTCTGGGTAGAAGGTCAGGTTGTGCACCACGCCAAAGCGGGTGCGTAGCGCCTGCGTCAGCAGGCCCGCCCGCGTGGTGGCACCGATCAGCGTGAACGGCTTGAGCGCCATGGTGACCACGCGCGCGTGCATGCCGCTGTCCACCGTGAAGTCAATCCGGAAGTCCTCCATGGCGGGGTAGATGTACTCCTCCACCGCTGCGGGCAGCCGGTGGATCTCGTCAATGAAGAGCACATCGCGCGCCTCCATCTTGGTGAGCATGCCAATGAGGTCTGCAGCGCGGGTGAGGGCCGGCCCGCTGGTCACATACGCGCGGCTGCCCATCTCTGCGGCGATGACATGCGCCAGCGTGGTCTTGCCCAGCCCGGGCGGGCCGTGCAGCAGCACGTGCTCCATGGGCTCGCCACGCTCGCGCACCGCCTGCAGCGCAATGCGCAGGCGCTCCACCAGGTCGCGCTGGCCCACATAGTCGGCCATGCGGCGCGGGCGGACAGCGCCAGCGGCCTGGTCTGCGTCGGCCGCCTGCTCGGTTGCACTCACGATGCGTTCGCGCGCCATGCCGCGTCCTTGCGGGAAATGCGCGGGCCCTGCCGGAGTTCGGCAGGGCCCGTGGGGTTGCACACCTAGAACTGCACCTGCGGCGCGTTGCGCTGCGAGGGATCGTCCACTTCAAAGAAGGGCATGGCCTGGAAGCCAAACATGCGGGCCAGGATGGCGTCTGGGAAGACCGCCGCCTGCGTGTTGTAGCCCTGCACCGAGTTGTTGTAGCCGCCGCGCGCACCCGCGATGCGGTTCTCGATGTTGCTCAGCTCACCCTGCAGCTGCAGGAAGTTCTGGTTGGCCTTCAGATCTGGGTAGGCCTCTGCCACGGCCATCAGGCGGCCCAGCGCAGCAGTCAGCTGGCCCTCTGCCTTCAGGCGCTCATCCATGCTCTGGTTGGGGCGCACTGCCGCAGCGCGCGCCGAGATCACGCCTTCCAGCGTGCCCTTCTCATGCGCGGCGTAGCCCTTGACGGTGTTGACCAGGTTGGGCACCAGGTCGTGACGGCGCTTCAGCTCCACATCAATGCCGCTGAACGCCCCCTGCGCATCAATGCGAGACCGGGTGAGGCGGTTGTAGACCGCGATGCCCCACACCACCAGGAACACCAGGAGCAGCGCAATGCCGCCGACAATGATGAACGCCAGGATTCCGATACCACCAATCGCACCCATGGGTCCTCCACGCACCGAGCAGCAAGGCGGGTTGCGCAGCGTCAGAAGCGCCGCGGAACCTGCGCATCCTTGAGAGCCTCAAGAAAGCGCTGGACATCCGCGTAGTGGGCAAGCACAGTGCCTGCCCCTTCCAGGCGCAGCGCCTGGGCCCGCTGGCCCTCGGCGATACCAACATAACGATACCCGCCGCTGCGGCACGCGCGAACATCCCACGTGCCATCACCCAGGTACACCACGTGGGCAGCAGGCGCACTATCGGCCCCCGCCAGCGCAGCCGCGCGCTCCACGGCGCGCTGGATGATGCCCTGGCGGGGCCACGCGTCATCAGAGAATGCCGCTGCGTGCGGCCACTGCAGGCCCGCTGCAGCCAGCTTGGCATGCGCACTGGCGCGCCAGCACCCGGTGGCCAGCGCGGGCGTCCAGCCTGCAGCCAGCGCCGCTTCTGCCGCGGCGTGCGCGCCGGGCAACGGCTGCACGCCGCTGGGCAGCGCGCGCATCTCCTCTTCCAGCACGCGCAGAAACGCCTGCTGGAAGGCGTCCACTTCTGCGCGCATGGGCGTGCGCCCGCGCGCGCGCTGCACCAGGCTCCAGGCGATGGCGTCGTCTGTGGAATGCGGATAGTCGTTCCAGTCCAGGCTGATGCTGGCCAGCCCCAGATGCTCCTTGGCAGCCCGCTGGTAGGCCCGGTCATCCACGCCAGAACTCTGGAGGAGCGTGCCATCCAGGTCAAAGACAGCCACGCGGAAGGGAGAGACAGGTGTGCTGGGTGGCATGGCGTGGCTGAGGGACGAGCGCCCGAGGATATGCTCGACCCCGTGCTGCACGCTGTCACGATTGCCGCTGCTCTCCTGGGGAGCGCTGTGCCGCCTGCAGCGCCCGCGCCGGCAGCAGAGCCCACGCCACCCGCAGCGCCCACGCCCGCGCCACCCGCCGCGCCCGTTGCAACACCGCCCGCTTCGCCACCCATGGTGGCAGTGCCGGGCTCGCGCGCGGTGGCAGAGGACGCGCAGCTGAAGGACCTGGTGCCGCCACCGCTCACCAGCGAGCAGATCCACGCGCTGGGCAGCCGGCTTGGCGCAGGCGCCGACGCAGCCGACACGCTCCGCGATCTGGCGCAGCGCTACGAGGCGCGCATTCGCCAGCCCTATGAGCGCGCTGTGGCGGCGGTGCGGCCAAGGCTGGCCATCGCCTATGCCCCAACGCCCACGGGCACGCTGGCGCCAGAGCCAGGGCCAGAGCTGGTGGCAGCGCTGGAAGCCAGCGCCACGTGGCGCGCGCAGCTTTCAGACGCAGACACAGAGCTGCTGCGGCTCCTGCTGGTGGTCCGCACTGACCGCGCCACCACCACGCCAGCCGTGCTGGGCTACCTTCGCGCTGTGGCGCGCGACGACATGGTGGGGACCGATCCGACAGCGTCGCTGCGGCTCCCAGCGCTGCTGGACATTGCCGCGCTGCCAGCCGCGGACCGCCAGCGCATCGAGCTGCAGCAGGACCGCAGCTGGGTGAAGACCACTGCCGCCATCGCTGCCCGGCGGCGCGCGGTGCAGCAGGCTGCCATCCGCCGCGCGCAGCTGTGGGCTGAATGGGGGCCTGCCTGGGAGCTCACTGCTTCGCCAGCGCTGGCAGAAGCTCGGCGCAAGCAGCTGGCAGAGATGGACGCCCGCGAGCGCGGGGCGGAGCAGGAGCTGGCTGCTGTCAATCGCGAGGCTGTCATCGCGCTCCTCCGCGCCCTGCCCACCGACGCTGCCACGCGCGTGCGCGACGCTGTGGACGCCATCGTGTGGCCGCACTTGTTCGCGCAGGAGCGCCTGCTGGCCCAGGCGGTGGAGCGCGCGTCGGTGGGTGCAGATCCAGCCCTCTTGCCCGCCATGCAGGCCGTGCTCGATGAACTGCGCCGCAAGCTTGAGGGCACGCGCAGGGACCTTTCGCGCCGCGCTGCGCGCGCAGAGGACCTGGATGCAGTGCTGGCTGCAGCAGAACTGGGGCAGAGCGCAGACGCCTCCGCCCAAGCGCTGGAGGCGCAGCTTGACCTGATGGATCTGAGCGACCGCCGCCGCCGTCTCATCCGCGAGTCCGCCGTGCAGCTGCGCCAGATGGCTGCTGCCAGCGGCGCTCCTGCGGCCAATGTGCTGGAGGAGCGCGTGACTGCGCTGGATGCAGAGCTGCGCAACGCGCAGTGGATGCGCGCGGGGCTGGATGCCCGCCTGCAGGAGCTGGGCAATCCTGACCAGCGGCCAGAGGCTCCCGGGAACACATCACCGGGTGCACCTGCGGACCCGGACGCGCCGCCTGGTGAACCCAACGCCAGGCTCTGAGTATCAAGCCAAGCCATGCTCATGAGACGCCCCGCCATGCCAACCCTGCTTCGACGCGCGTGCTGCCTGATCCTTGCTGCGGCAGCTGCGCCATGCCTGGCAGCGCACACTGCCACACCGCCGCCTTCACAGCCAGCTTCGCCGCCTGCTGCGTTGCAGCCGCCTGCGGGAGCGCAGCCGCCTGCCGGAGCACAGCCACCCGCTGGTGCGCAGCCACCCAGTCGCGCGCAGCCGCCCGCTGCACCGCAGGCCCAGCCAGAGCTCTCTGTTCGCATCACCACGGTGCATGGCCCCTTCCGCATCCAGCTGCGCACCGCAGAGGCGCCCACGGCGTGTGCCAGCTTCATCAACCTCATCCAGCGCGGCTACTACAAGGGGCAGGCGTTCAATGGCTGGACTCGGGTGATCCGTCAGGCCACTGGCCCGCTGGAAGGCCGCGGTCCTGGCTATGGCATCCGGCGTGAGTTCTCTCCCGAGTTGTTCTTTGACAAGCCAGGCCGCGTGGCCCTGCGGCGCCCACCCGACGCAGACCTTGCTGACCCGACTGTCTTCTTCATCACCACCAAGGAGCAGGATCGCTGGAACCTGGAGTTCCCAGTCTTTGGCGTGGTGGTGGAAGGCCTGTCTGAGGTGGAGATGATCCAGGAGGGCGATCTCATCCAGAACATGGAGATCCTGGGCGACCCAGCCCCGCTGCTGGCCCGATTTGCTGCAGACATCACGCGGTGGAACGCCATGCTGGACCGCGCGCTGGGCATCCAGCCGGCACAGGGAGACACGCCAGCCAAGCCCCCAGCCTCAACCGCCCCGCCAGCAGGCCAGCCCACTCCGCCTGCAGGCAAGCCCACCCCGCCTGCGGGCCAACCCACCTCGCCTGCAACCCAGCCCACTCCACCCGCTGGCCAACCCACCCCGCCTGCGCCACGCACCACACCTTCCGCACGCCGCACCACACCCGCTGCCGCGCAGCCCGTGCTCCAGCATGCGTAGCGCGCGCTAGTTCCAGGCCATCCCGCGGGGCCATTCGCTGCTGCCCTGCCGCTCAGCTGCGGCCAGCAGCTGGTCCAGACTCACCAGCTCCTGGCACACCAATCGCGCCCGATGGAGCGGCCGCGCTTCCGCCAGCAGCTGGTAGCGGCGCTCTGGGTCGCGCACAAAGGCAAACCCAGCCAGCTCCAGCGCAGCGTGCGTGGGCACGTCTGAGCGATCCATCCATTCCAGCAGCGGCTTGGCACTCTGCATGCGGCTCAGCCGCGCGCCAGAGAGCAGCCCGCGGATCACCTGCCGCGCGCGACGCATGGCTGGGCGCGACCCCATGGGCTGCTCCAGCGGCTGCACGCGCGCCAAGCGATACAGGCGCCGGCCCTGCGGTTCGATCATCTCCTGGATGGCCGCGCGCGCCACCCCATGCAGCACGATGTTGTGCCGGCCATCAGGCAGCATCTGGTGCTGCACCATGCGGCCCACGCACACCACGCGGCGCAAGATGGGGTTCACGGCATCGCCCTGCTGCTGGCAGGCCGGGGCGTGCGTGGCCATGGCGATGGGCGCTGCATCCAGCAGCTGCCCGCCCTCGCCAGCAGCCTCCAGCGCGTCCTCCACCATCTGCCTGTAGCGCGGCTCGAACACATGCAGCGGCTGCAGCGTGTGCGGCAGCAGCGTCACCGTGCTGAGCGGAAAGAGCGCAACAGGGCGGGTGTAGTCCAGATCGTCCAGATCAGTCACGACCATAGATCGTAGGCCGAATCCAGGCGATCACGGCGCAGCAGTCCAAAGCTCCACAGCCGTGGTGCCGTGCTCGCGCCGCACCTGCCGACGATGCGCCACCACTTCCTTCCACGCTTCGCGCAGGCTGGTCTGCTCCAGGTTGGCCACCGAGGTGGCGCCGGTGATGTCGCACTCCGCAGCAGGGACGCGCCCATCGCTCAGCACGCGCATGCGCCGCCACAGCTCGCGGCGCTGCGTGCGCGGTGGGGTGCTGGCATCTGCCAGGCGGTCGGCTGGAGTGGCCACCTCGCCCTCGGAGATGGCCAGCGTGGGGCCCTCAAGCACGGCTGTTCCCAGCGCAGCCCACTCTGCAGCGAAGCCCGCCACGTCTGCCACCGTGTCGCTGCGGCGCTGCATGCGCGGCACCACATACGGGAGGCCGTACAGATCCAGGTCGCACCCTTCATGGGCCGAACGCATCTGCAGCAGGCGGCGCACGTTGGCCATGCAGTCCTCGTACCGGTCCACGCCCATGGTCACGCGGTAGGTCTCGCGGCACGCCGCATGGAGTTCCACGCTCACCACGTCCACTCCTGCCTCCAGCATGGACTCCATCACTCCCACGGGTGCCAGCAGCTCGGTGCGCACGTGCACTGCACGCACGCCCGCTGTCTTGGCCATGCGGATGAACGTGGGCAGGTCCGGGTGGCGCATGGGGTCGCCCAGGCCGCTGAAGGACAGGCATGTGTCGCGTGCGTCGGCCACCTGTCCCAGGATGCGCTCCATGAGCGCGTAGGTCATGGGCATGCGCTGGATGCTGCCGTAGCGGTGCGAGCTCACGCTGCCGCTGCCGAACCGCCCCGTGCACAGCTCCACCATCAGATGCTGCGGGCTGAACGTGGGCAGCACGGTGTACTGGCGTTCCAGCGCTGGAACGATCTGCTGCCACCCCAGCGTGCCGCCGCCTGCACCGGGCAGGAGTGGCTCGATGCCGCGGCGCATGCGGATCTTGGCCCGCGGGCTGTCAAACACTGCGCGCACCGTGGCGATGCGCGCTGCAAAGGGCGCGTGCACCATCCAGTTGGGCGCGCTGCGGAGGTCGTACGCCCATCGGCCGCGCAGGCCAGCAGTGGCGCCCAGCGTGCTGCCCGCCCCGCGCGCTGCAAGGAAGGCCACAGCGTCGCGGCCCATGCAGCACGGGGAGAGGCCGGGTGGCGCATCGCCAAAGACCATGCCGCGGCGGCCCAGCGCTGCAAACCGGGCCACCACACCCTGGATGCCGCCCTCGCCATCCAGCAGCACCAGCGGCCAGTCTGCGCCCACCACCAGGCCGTGCTCCACGCCGGTGCGCTCCATGGCAAACAGGAGCGCGCGCGGCACCAGCATCTCGTCAAAGACCGTGGCGCCGCCGATGCCGCCGCCCCACATGCTGTCCGCCCACGCCCGGGCCACAGCAATGGCATGCGCCTCTGGTCCGCGGAACGGGCCAGGCACGCGGATCACCTGCGGCGGCGGGCTCACCTGCGCTGCCGCAGCAAGCCCCTCTACTTCCGCAGCGCCTTCCTCTGGCGTCACCACCACCACGCGGTCCACATGGGGCGACGCAGCCAGCCGTTCGATGGTGCGCACCAGCACTGGCCGGCCGCCAAACTCGCTGTCCAGCCTGCGCGGCACCCCCGTGCCACCCATCTCCGGATCTGCGATTACAAACGCTGTCATCTGGAGCGGCGCGTGCACCGACCCCCGCACGCCCGCGCTCACGCCCGCCTGCGCTGCGCCTGCCATCCCACCCACTGCGCTCCCCGTCCCCGCCACAGACCGCATGCGCTTGGGCAGCGGCAGCGGGGCGCGGACCACAGCAAAGCGCCGGAGCACCTCACGCACGGGCATTTCCTCTGCCTCGGCGATCGCGCCGCCAGAGGTGTCCAGCACGCGCAAGCCCGCGTTACGATCGGCCGACACCACCGCGCGCACGCGTCGCATGGCTGCGTCGTGCTGGTCTCGGCGGCTGGTGCCCAAGCGCCACTCCAGCGTGGCCAGCGAGAGAAAGGGGTTCAGCTGCGCGCTCCACACGCTGTCCAGCGCAGTGCCGCGCGCGTGCCAGACTCCATCGGTTCCCAGCGGGTCCACGCCCACCAGCGCCACTGGGTCGCACCCCACGTGCCGCAGCAGGCGGTGCGCGCGCTCCTCTGCGCGGCCAGTGCCCAGCGAGCCCAGCGCCAGCGAACCATCTGCCCCGTCTGCAGACAGCCGCAGCGGGCCGCTCCACCAGCGGCGGACCGCCGGCTCCAGGACGGCTGGAGCGATGACCGTGGTGCTGCGCAGGAGGCGCGGGGGCAGGTCGCCCAGCACAGCTTCGATGTCAGGCTCGTCCACGCCCAGCACCACCGCGTCGGGCGCGATGTCTGCCGTCACCAGCGGGCGCAGACCGGTTGCAGTGCACACCAGCACAAAGCGCTCCCGCACGCTGGCTTCCGCCAGAAGTGGCAGCGCGCTGGCCAGCGATGGCCCCTCTGCAGCCAGAATGCCCAGCGCGCCCTGGCATGCGCCAGCAAGCTCTGCAATGCTGGCCTGCTGCGCTGGTTCTGGCACGGGTGCATTCACGCCGCCTAGGCTACGGACGCGCCGCCCGTCAGGCCACTCCGCATGGACACTGAGCTTCCGGCATCCCCGCTTCTCATCCGCCTCTTTGCCGAGCACCCGTGGACGGTGGTGTGGCCGCTGCTCCTGGCTGGCGCGCTGCTGGCCTGGCTGGGCGCCCGCAACGAACTCCCCAGGCAGATCCTGCTGGGCGTGGCCGCGCTGGTGGTGGCAGCGGGCGTGCTCACGCTGGCCTCGCTGTGGGACTCTCCAGGCGAGGAAGCAGCGCAGGCTGTCCGCCACCTGGTGCAGTGTGCAGAGCAGGGCGACGTGGGTGGCGTGCAGGACTGCTTTCTGGAGAGCGCCACGCTCCACTACGGCACGCCCGAGGCGCCGGGGGTGGACATTCGCGCCATCCGAGCGGCGGCCCAGTCGCTGGGCGACCGGAACCGCGTGTCAGACAACACCATCACCGAGCTGCAGTCCGCCACCGTGGACAGCCAGACTGCGCAGGTGCTGCTGGGCTGCCGCACCAGCACCGCCAGCAGCTACGGCGCTGTGCCCACCCGCTGGTGGATGGAGCTGGTCCGCCAGCCAGGCGGCCCATGGCGGATCCAGCGCCTGGCCTTCCTGAGCGTGGCTGGCCAGCGCCCAGGCCCTGGCACCATCTGACCCTCTCGGCACCACGCCACGTGGCCGTTTGGCCACCTGACCATCGGACCACACCCGCCATCGGGAAGGTGCGCCTGACCACCCCCTGTTTCCGCGCTGCAGAAATGCGATCAACTTTGATCTGATTTCCGTAGGCTGCAAACCGGAGCCCCCGTGAGCCAATCCTCCCCCTCGAAACCCCCTGCTGTGGACCTGCGTTCTGACACTGTCACCCGTCCCACCCCCGCCATGTGGGAGGCCATGCGCGCCGCCCCCCTGGGTGACGACGTGCTGGGCGACGAACCCACCGTGCAGCAGCTGGAAGCCCGCATCGCCGCCCTCCTTGGCAAGGAGGCCGCGCTCTTCACGCCCAGCGGGACCATGGCCAATCAGCTGGCCATTCGGACCGTGTGCGGGGCTGGGGACGAGATCATCGCCCACCGCGACAGCCACATCATCCACTACGAGACCGGTGCTCCCGCCGCCCTCACCGGCGCCATGGTGAACACCGTGGACGGCCCCAGCGGCCTGTTTGACGCTGCTGCAGTCCGCGCCGCTGTCCGCACTCCCAACGTGCACCACCCGCGCAGCCTGATGCTGGTGGTGGAGAACACGCAGAACCGCGGCGGCGGCGCGGTGTGGCCCATGGAGCAGTGGGCCGACGTTGCCAAGACCGGCCGGTCGCTCGGCCTCCATGTGCACGTGGATGGGGCGCGCCTGTTCAACGCGTGCGTGGCGGCTGGCTACGCAGCGGGCTCGTTCGCACAGCACGCAGACTCGGTGAGCGTGTGCTTCAGCAAGGGGCTGGGCTGCCCCGTGGGGAGCGCGCTGGTCGGACCAGCGCCCTTCATCACACGCGCGCGCCGCTTCCGCAAGATGTTTGGAGGCGGCATGCGGCAGAGCGGCCTCCTGGCAGCCGCTGCGCTGCATGCGCTGGATCATCACGTGAAGCGCCTGGCGGTTGACCATGCCAACGCGCGCCGCCTGGCAGCAGGCCTGGCTGGGCTTCCGGGGATCGCGCTGCAAGTGCCCCCAGACCAGACGCCCACCAACATGGTGTTCTTCACCATTCCATCGTCCCTGGGCACAGCGCAGGAGTTCTGCCAGCGCCTGGCTGGGCTGGCTGTGCTCATGATCGCCATGGACCCACAGCGCGTGCGGGCTGTGACACACCTGGACGTGGATGCTGCAGGCATCGACCGGGCGCTGGATGGGGTGCGGCGCTTGCTGGCAGCGTGAGCTGTTGCGCCCCTGCCGCCTCATAGCCCAGCCGAGGATCAGGCTAGGATGCGTGGCCCTATGGATCCGCGCTATCAGAAGCTCGCTGAACTGCTCGTCCGCCACAGCTGCCAAGTGAAGCAGGGTGACCACCTCCTGGCAGAGCTCTTTGACGCGCCGCCAGAGCTGGCCATTGCCGTGGTGCAGGCCACCCGCGCGGCAGGCGGCAACCCCCATGTGGAGCTCCGCTCCAACCGGGTGATGCGCGCCCTGAACGCGCACAGCTCGGAAGAGGGCCTCCGCACGTGGGGCGAATGCGACCTGGAGCGCATGAAGCGCATGCAGTGCTACGTGGGCATCCGCGGCGCGGACAACGTGAGCGAAATGAGCGGCATCCCCGCTGAACAGATGAAGCTGGTGGGCCGCCACTACGCCAAGCCGGTGCACTTTGACCAGCGTGTCAACCACACCCGCTGGGTGGTGCTGCGCTGGCCCACACCCAGCATGGCCCAGCTTGCGCAGATGAGCACCGAGGACTTCGAGAACTTCTACTTCAACGTCTGCCTGGTGGACTACGCCAAGATGGACCGAGATGTGCAGCCGCTCAAGCGCCGCATGCTGGCTGCTGACAAGGTGCACATCAAGGGCCCAGGCCCCACTGATCTCCACTTCAGCATCAAGGGCATTGGCGTGGTGCCATGCAGCGGCGAGCGCAACATTCCAGATGGCGAGTGCTTCACCGCTCCGGTGCGCGACAGCGTGGAGGGCATCCTGCAGTACAACACGCCCACGCTCTTCAACGGCATCACCTTCACCAACATCCGGCTGGAGTTCCAAAAGGGCCGCATCATCCGCTGCAGCGCAGACCAAAACCAGAAGGAGCTGGAGGCCATCTTCGACACCGACGAAGGCGCCCGCTACATCGGTGAGTTCTCGCTGGGCTTCAATCCGCACATCCTGCAGCCCATGAAGGACATCCTGTTCGATGAGAAGATCGCGGGCAGCTTCCACTTCACGCCTGGCCGCTGCTACGAAGAGACCGACAACGGCAACCGCAGCGAGATCCACTGGGACCTGGTCTGCATCCAGCGCCCGGATTATGGCGGCGGCACCATCGCCTTTGACGGCGAGGTCATCCGCAAGGACGGCCTGTTTGTGCCAGACGACCTGAAGCCGTTGAATCCCTGAGCCATCGGGGCACCCCCTCCCCTACACTTGGGGCATGCTTCGCGTCCCACCATCCGGCCGGTTGGCCCTGTGCCTGGCAGGCGCCGCGTGCCTGGCGCTGGCCGCCTGCGGAGAGATGAAGCCCCGCCAATCCCGCGCTGTGGCGCCACCGCCACCACCACCAGCCTCCAAGGGCAACGGCGTGACCGACGTGGACAAGGACTTCAACAGCAGCAGCACGCTGGGCAAGGCGCGCGACACGGCTGTCCGCGGCATCCGCAAGGCTGAGGACTACCAGAAGGACGTGGCCAAGCAAGCGGACGAGGTGTTCAAGAAGAACTGACCTCGTCCGCTGGTCTCACACTGAGATGTCTGCGCAGCTGGAGCCACGGGAGCCGCGGGAGCCGCGCACGCCGCGCCAGCGCACGCGGCGCTCATGGCGCGCTGCTTACTGGTTCGGCGTGGTGGGCAGGTCCAGCAGCTCTACGTCAAAGATCAGCGTGGCCTTGGGTGGGATGGGGCCGCGGCCGCGCTCGCCATAGGCCAGCGTGTACGGGATGATCAGCTTGCGCTTGCCACCCACCTTCATGCTCTGCACGCCTTCGGTCCAGCCAGGGATCACGCCGCTCAGGCTGAACTGGATGGGCTCTCCGCGGTCCACGCTGCTGTCGAACTTGCGGCCGTCGTTCAGGTAGCCGGTGTAGTGCACCTTGACCACGGCGCTTGCGTTCGCTGGCGATGCGCCAGTGCCCTCCTTCAGGTCCACATACATCAGGCCAGACGGCGTCTTGGTCAGCTCGCCCTGGAAGGGCGCGCCCGGGAACCGCCCCGAGGCTGCGTCGCTGATCACGCTGCCGTCCACAGCGTTGATGACTACATCATGGCGGGCCTGGTCGTCAAACAGCACCACGGTGTACTGAGGTGGCTCCACAGTGAAGTTGGTGGTGGCTTCCTTCATCTTGCTGTTGGGAACCTTGGCCATGGCGGCCCTCACCGCTGCTGGCAGGGTGAGCGTGGCGCCTGACACCTTGCCGGTGGTGCCGTCCACCGTCACGCGCTTCTGCACGCCGTTGTTCACCACCACCACTTCGTAGGAGGGCGAACCATTCACCGGCGCATAGCGGGCCATCAGCGACTGCGCGTTCATGGCCTTCTCTGCTGCGTCAATAGCCTGCTCCAGGGAAATCTTGACTGCAGCCAGCTCCTTCTGCACTTCCTTTGGCTCGGGTGGCAGCTTCTCGTAGTCCTGCGCAGCAGGCTGTGCGTTCTGAAGAGCAAAGGCCGCACCAGCGGCAGACAGGGCAGCAACAACGGCGAGCAGTCGCATGAGGTTCTCCTGCGCCCAAGGGCGCGTGTGTTCCGTCAAGGCAAGGCGAGTGGCGCTAGGCCAGCCGCTCGGTGTTTGGACGCGCCAGGCTGCGGAACTGTTCAGCCTCGCGCTCGATCTGCATGACCTTCTCAAGCCGGCGGGCGTGACGCGCCTCGCCGGTGTACTGGGCAGCCAGGAACGCACGCACCATGTCTGCAGCCGCTGCAGACCCGGTCACGCGGCCACCCAGCACCAGGACGTTCATGTTGTCGTGCTCCACGCCCTGATGGGCGGAGTAATGGTCTGCAACGCACCCAGCCCGGATGCCGGGGATCTTGTTGGCAGCCACAGAGATACCCACGCCGCTGCCGCACACCAGGATGCCGCGGTCAGCCTGGCCGCGCAGCATGACCTCTGCAGCCTTCACGGCGTAGTCCGGATAGTCCACAGGGGTGGTGTCATAGGTGCCCACGTCCACCACCGTGTGGCCAGCCGCCTGCACAAGAGGGATCAACTCGCTCTTGAGCGGGAAACCTGCGTGGTCGCTGGCCATGACAATGCGCATTGCGAAGGGCCACAATGCTACGCTTTCGGCAACCCACGGAGGCCCTATGGCGCTGACCCCCCTGCTGGTGCTCATTCCCGCCCTCTTGCAGCCCACGCTCACGCTGCCACAGACCACCCCTGCCCCAGGACAGCAATCTGGCGGCGGCAGCAGCGGCGGTGGCGGCGGCGGCGGCGGGTACGGCTATGGCGGGAGTGGCGGCGGCGTGGGTGCCAACGGGCAGGCGTATGGCTACACCAGCGGCGGCGAGATGAGCGCGCAGGCGTCCGAAGCCGCCGCCCTGGCCCCGGCGTACCACTTTCACCAGGTGGGCACCACCTCTGCGCAGGCGGTGGGCAGCGGCGGTGGGCCGCCATTGAGTTCGGACGAAACGCCCGGCTACGTTCAGGCCAAGTTTGTCACCCCTACTGGCACCTCGTATGTCAACCACTGCTACCGGCGCGGCATGCCGCCGCCGCTGGGCCGCGGTGGCCCCAACGATGGCAACCCCGCGGGCGGCAACTACATCGCCAACGGCACAGTGGCTGGCAACCCTGGGCTCGTGAACTGGGGCCTCACTCCGTCCTATGAGGCAGAGGAGTCTGGCAACTGGGCAGGCCTGGGCCAGCAGGGCAGCGACAACCCCATGCCCTACGTGGGCTCGTTCAACGACTGAAATGGCTGATTGGCTCGCTGGCCGCAGCGTGCGCTGCGCCGCGGGCCACGCGCCACACACTCCAAAAACCCAGCGGGCTCCCTGCGTTTCCACAGGGAGCCCGCGAGTTCAGAAAAGGGACCGGAGTTCCGTCCACCCACGGAGCGCCCGTCCGATCGGCGAAGTTTCGACAGTGCCGGCGTAGCCTGGCAGGTGCCGCCCTCTTCCCTCTCGTCGGAAGCCGTGCCGCCGGGTAACGCACGCACACAACCCTTCGTGGCGTACGCGGCCGGCACATGCCTCAAATTCGGTACCCTTTTCTTCTGGCCAGCCCACAAAGGGACTGGACCTTTCCTCAACCTCCGCGCACACACTAACCCAGCCCCGGGCCGAGTCAAACTTCCGCTGGTGATTCTTTTCACAGCGCGTCCGCAAACTGCAACAGCAGGCAAAGTCCCTGCAAAAACCAGCGTCTGGACGCTGCTGGAGGGGGGGTGCGCCTAGCCGTGCAGCCGGGTCTGCGGCAGCGGCCTGATCTGCGCCAGCGGCCTGATCAATGCTCCTGATAGTCCAGCGACGTTGAAAAGGTCTCTGGGATGAAGCCGACCGCTGTCAGCCCCAGGATCAGGCAGACCGCCCCCACCCACCCAGCCGCTTCCTGGGCTGTCTGCCCAGCATGCTGAAGGGTCTCCCAGGCCATGGTGATGAGGACAGCGGACCCCCGCACCAGGTTGGGTGCGGTGGTGGCGGCTGTGGCCCGCAGGTTGGTGCCAAAGCTCTCGGCTGCCACCGTCACAAAAAGCGCCCAGTACCCCGTCGCCAGTCCGGTCAGGAAGATGCACAGGTAGTACGCATTGGCCCCACGGCTGCCCAAGGACAGCGTGCATGCCACCCCCAGCGCGATCCCCACCATGAAGAGGCTGACCACCTTCAGGCGGCTCTTCATCCACTGGCTGAGTAGGCCGCTCAGGCAGTCGCCCACCACGGCGCCGGCGTAGCCGTAGATGACCGCCAGTCCAGCCTTTGGACCAGCTGCGCCCACCAGCCCCATGGACTCGCCAATTTCTGGCGCAAACACAAAGAGGATGCCTCCCACAAACCAGATGGGCACGCCCATGAGCAAGATGCACACATAGCGCAGCCCCCGCTTGGGCGGCCAGAAGAGCATCCACACTGCGCCGCGGCGGAGAGGCTGGCGAGCGAGGGCAGAGGTCTTATACAAGCCGCTCTCTGCCACGCCCACGCGGAGCGCCAGGAGGGCCAATCCCATGCCGCCACCCATCAGGTAGGCCACCTGCCAAGGCCCAAGGGCGCCACCCATAAGCCGGCTCACATGCTGGCCAAACCACTGGCCGGTCAGGCCGGCTGCCACAGCGCCTGCCAGGCCAACCGTGGCCACGATCATGGTTCCGTAGCCTCGCAGCCGGGTGGGCAGGTGCTCGCTGACCAGCGTGATGCCAGCTCCCAGCTCTCCAGCCAGGCCGACGCCAGCCAAGAGACGCATGAGTGCATAGGCAGGCACGCTTCCCACAAAGGCGTTGCCGAGGTTGGCCACGGAATAAAGGAGGATGCTGCCAAAGAGCACCGTGAGGCGGCCGCGACGGTCGCCCAGAATGCCCCACAGGAATCCGCCCAGCAGGAGGCCGGTCATCTGGGCTGCAAAGAGCGCTGCGCCCGCCTGCTCCAGGCTGCCAGTGGTGCGGCCCAACGCAATGTCCAGCTCCAGCTGCAGGGTGCCCCAGAAGCCGTCTGCCGTGGCAGCTGGCCCAGTGCCACCGATGGCGGTCAGGCTGTCCCGGCGCACCACAGCAAAGAGCACCAGGTCATAAATGTCTACGAAATAGCCCAGCGCTGCCACCACCACCGCCATCCAGGCCTGAGGCACAACGCCTGCGAACCGGGCTCCGCGCGGTGTGGCTGTCACGCGGCCGAGCATAGCGGCGTGCCCAAGAACAGCGCCGGCCGCTGGGGCCGGCGCGTGGGAGAGCACCATCCGCGCTGGTCAGACGCTCCGACGCCGATGGCGGCAGGCGACTCCAGCGACGGAGAGCAGGCCAAGCAGGCCAGGTGCGGGTACCAGCGATGAACCCCAGCTGAAGGTTTCACTGCCAAACGCTGTGCCCGCGATGTAGTAGACGTGCGTGACGCCGTTGGCCAACTTGGCCGAGAGCGACGCGCTCCACTGGACGTTCTGCACATCTGCATCAGCCACGTTTGCAGCCACCAGGTGCGCCGCCAGCACACGGCCGCTGGTGGCCAGTCCCTGTGGCAGCGTTGGGTTCGACAGATACCAGCCTGGGCCATTCGGCCCCTGGAACACGCTGAAATCAGTGGCCCCAGTGCTGTCATCAAAGTTCAGGAAGTCGGGGTCGCCAGCGATCACGCCGTTTCCGTGCGCCATGGCGCTGGTGTCCGTGCCGATGGTGACGTAGCTGTCGTCCGCATCCTGCGCGCTCTGCAAGCCAGGCGCCCAGAATGGATTGGCAGCGTCCTGGTAGTAACCGGCTGCGGTTGACGTCACGGCAGTGACATGCCACACGTTCAGCAGCCGGTCGCCCGTGCTGGAGAAATTGGCGTACACGTTCATGGCATACCGGCCGCTCGCAAGCACGCTGACCTCAGCAGTCCAGCCGGTGAAGTCCGCGGTGGCTGCAGCGGTGCACGCCAGCATGCCAGCGGCGCCCAGCACAGACGTCCATGCAGCGTGTGCCAACCGTGGCGCCACGAACCCACGCATGCCCTCAGCCCGATGTGTCATGTTCATCACAGAAGCCCTCTTTCCTTCTCTCCCTTGGGAGACGCACGTGTCCGGAACCACCCTGCCACGGAATGCAGGATCAGCGAGATGCTAGAGGAATGGGGCGCTCTGAACGGCAGCAAAATGGAGCGGGACATGGTGACTTCGGCCATCACCAGTGCAGCGTGCTGCGGCGCGGCCGACGCTCCCGGCACTCCCAGCGCCCCCAGCGCCCCCAGCGCCCCTGCGCCCCATGCGCCCCCGCGCCCCGAGCGCCCCCGCGCCCCGAGCGACCACGCGCCCCCGGCGGGTCCCGCGGCCGTTCAAATTGCGGAAAAAGGCGAGAGAGGCGCACGCGCTTTCCGTACAACATGGTGTGGCAGATCGCCACCTTTCCGGCTTGTGAGGAGACACGCAATGAACAAGACGCATCCGGTTGTGCCCGTTGTGCAGATCGCAGTGATTGCATCGCTGCTGTGTGTGCCCGCCCGTCCCAGTCTGGCAGCTGGCGGTGCAGCGGCAGGGTGGGGATCGTCATACGGTGGTCTCACGCCTCCCCCTGCGTCCCTGGGTGCGGTGATGCAGCTGGATGGCGGGGATGGCCACAGCGTCGCGCTCCGGTCGGACGGCACCGTGGTGTGCTGGGGTTCCAGCGGCCTCTCCTGCGATGTGCCGGGCGACCTCCTTCCGTGCTCACAGATCTCATGCGGGCTGTACTGCACGTTTGCGCTGCAGCAGAATGGCATCGTCCGCGCCTGGGGCCTGGATGTAGCGGGTGAGACGAATGTTCCCGGCGATCTTGGACCATGCCTCCAGGTGAGCGCCGGCAACGAACACGCTGTGGCACTGCAGGTGGGTGGCACCGTGCGATGCTGGGGCTGGAACGATCTGGGCCAGTGCAATGTTCCCGCAAATCTGGGCACCTGCATCAGCGTGGCTGGTGGTGGCGCGCACTCCATGGCGCTGAAGCCGGACGGCACAGTGCGCGCGTGGGGCGCTGGAACCACCAACACGGGCACTTCGCCCAATTTTGGACAGGCCATGGTGCCAGCCAATCTCCCCCTGACCAAGGCCATTTCTGCTGGAGACAGCCACTCTGTGGCGCTGAGCGTGACCGGCCAGGTCACCTGCTGGGGCGGAAACGCCTCCGGACAGTGCACCGTGCCAGCGGACCTCGGCCCGTGCAAGGCCGCTGTGGCGGCCACCTTCCACACCATTGCCATCCGCGAGGACGGCACCGTGCGCTGCTGGGGCTTCAACAACATCCATCAATGCGATCCGCCAGCTGACCTGCCCCCTGCCATGGTGGTGGGCGGTGGCGTCTCCACCTCGTACGCAGTGGTCATGGATCCGGCGGTGGGTGCAGACCTGAACAACGATGGCGTGGTAGACGGCACAGACCTGGGCCTGCTGCTTGGCAGCTGGGGCCCCAGCACTGGCGCTGCAGACCTGAATGGCGATGGCGTGGTGGACGGCACCGACCTGGGCATGCTGCTGGGCAGCTGGAGCTAGCCGAGCGCGCCCGCCGCAGCGCACGCGCGAGCACACTCGCGCAATCGCGCACCCTGCGCCAAAAAGCACAACGCCCCAGGCGAAAACCTGGGGCGTTGCAATATGTCAAGGAACAGTTGGGTGCCTTTGGCTGCCTGTCTCCAGGCAGCTATCCGATTGAATCGGACGAGAACGTGTAGACGGATTCCACTGAGCACAGATCGCTCTGTCTCAGTGTCTAAGAGAATCCCTTAGAAAGGAGGTGATCCAGCCGCAGGTTCCCCTACGGCTACCTTGTTACGACTTAGTCCCAGTCACCAGCCTTGCCGTGGGCACGCATGAATCTGCGCGACTTCGGGCACTGCCGGCTCCCATGACTTGACGGGCGGTGTGTACAAGGCTCAGGAACATATTCACCGCGGCGTAGCTGATCCGCGATTACTAGCGATTCCGACTTCATGCGGGCGAATTGCAGCCCACAATCTGAACTGGGGTATGTTTTGGCGATTTGCTCCACCTTGCGGTCTTGCATCGTTCTGTACATACCATTGTAGCACGTGTGCAGCCCTAAGCATAAAGGCCATGAGGACTTGACGTCATCCCCACCTTCCTCCGGTTTGACACCGGCAGTCTCGCTACAGTCCTCGACATTACTCGTTAGCAAGTAGCGACAGGGGTTGCGCTCGTTGAGGGACTTAACCCGACACTTCACAGCACGAGCTGACGACAGCCATGCAGCACCTGTGCACGTTCCGCCCTTGCGGGTGTACCCCTACTTTCATAGGGTTTATCCGTGCATGTCAAGCCTAGGTAAGGTTCTTCGCGTTGCTTCGAATTAAGCCACATGCTCCACCGCTTGTGTGAGCCCCCGTCAATTCCTTTGAGTTTTAATCTTGCGACCGTACTCCCCAGGCGGCGCACTCATCAGTTTTCCTTCGGCCGAAACGGAGTCAAACCGCTCCGACCAAGTGCGCATCGTTTACAGCGTGGACTACCGGGGTATCTAATCCCGTTTGCTCCCCACGCTTTCGTGCCTCAGCGTCAGAATTGGCCCAGTCACCTGCCTTCGCCTTTGGCGTTCCGATAGATATCTACGCATTTCACCGCTCCACCTATCGTTCCAGTGACCTCTACCAACCTCAAGACGCATGGTTCGCCAAGCAATTCCACGGTTGAGCCGTGGGATTTCACAAAGCGCCTTTGCATCCGCCTACGCACCCTTTAAGCCCAGTGATTCCGATTAACGCTCGCACCCTCTGTATTACCGCGGCTGCTGGCACAGAGTTAGCCGGTGCTTCCTTTGGGTATGGTCATTTCATTCCTGCACCCTGACAGCAGTTTACACCCCGAAGGGCTTCATCCTGCACGCGGCATTGCCCCGTCACGCTTTCGCGCATTGCGGAAGATTCGTTACTGCAGCCTCCCGTAGGAGTCCGAGCAGTGTCTCAGTCTCGATGCGGCGGGCCGTGCTCTCACACCCGCTACCCGTCTTAGGCTTGGTGAGCCATTACCTCACCAACTACCTGATAGGAGATTCCCCGCTCCCAAGGCGGTAAACCTTTGATCTCTCTGACCACATCGGGTATTGATCCGGATTTCTCCGGGGTATCCCCGACCTTGGGGTACGTAGGAATCTATTCCTCGCCCTTTCGCCACTCCTGGATTGCTCCAGGCGTTCGACTTGCATGTTTTAGCCATGCCGCCAGCGTTCAATCTGAGCCAGGATCAAACTCTTCACTTGAATATCGTTGCGTGCGGGCAAGCCCGCATTGCGTCGATGAGAAGAATTGCCTGGCGACTCACCCTTGTTTGGATGAGCCGGTCTTCGCCGGTCCACACTTTCGCGTTCCGGCGCCAATGAATGGCTGATCCATTGGATTTTCGGACATCCATTCGCCTCACCCATTCTTGCGAATGGGATTGGTGATGGTTGTGGAATTGACCGTTCACTTCGTTTTGGCTTCACGAAGGATGTCCGAACCAGAAAGCTGTGACTCTCTGGCGCCCCGCACATTGGCGGGTTGCCGCTCCCTGCGATCGTGATCACAGGCAGCGACGGCACATCCTCGCGGCGTTCCCAACTGTTCACTTGTCAAAGAAGGCCGCCTCAGAAAATTCCGAGGCGGGTCGCGAATGGTAGCGAAATCCCCCAGGCCGTCAACCCCCTTCTCTGGGAAAGCGGAGCGTTTCATGCGAGAAACACGCGAATCTGAGAGCGCCAGAAGGTCCGGATTCGGTTCTCAGGCAAGAATTGCCTGTTCTGGGGCGCAGCGCGCGGATTATTGGCTGCGCTGCAGCCCTTTCCAGCCGCACGGCTGGCTGCTGGTCGACAAGTTGTCCACAGAACGCGCGAGTGGACAGGCGCGCCAGCGCTCCTGCTGCGGTCTGGGGCTCACTCCTTGACTGCCAGTACAGCACCCACCACGTGCGCTGCGCCCAGCGTGCGAAGGACCTGCGCCATCAGCTGCAGCGTCGCGCCAGTGGTGCGCACATCATCCACCACAATGACTTCTGCGCCGCGCAGGGAGCGTGCGCCACGTTGGCAACCTGCGCTGCGCAACCACGCACTGATCCAGCGCGCCACACATTCATGCGCCCGGTGGCGCGGCACAAAGCGGTTCGTGCGCTGAAGGCGCGCCACACGGCCACCCTGCTCCACCTGGCTGCCGCCCAGCCGCTGCCGCAATGGCTGCACGCACGGACAGCCCAGCACAGACGATGCTGCGCTCGCAAGCACCTGCGCGTGGTCAATGCCCCGCTCAAACCGCCTGAGCCACGGCATGGGCACGGGCACCACCACGCGGGGCAGGCAGGCACCCCGCTGCGGAGGCGCGCGCGCACCCACGTACGCATCCACGCGCTGAATCTGCTGCCCCAGCAGCGTTCCCAGCAGCACACCCATCGCCTCCCATTGCTGGTGCTTGATCAGGATGATCCAGTCCCGCAGGGCGCCATCGTGCGGGCCCAGGCGGATGACCTGGTCTGGCCCGTCCCTGGCCGTGCACATGTGGCGCGGCCCGCCGCAGCGCTGGCACCATGTGCCTGGCTGGTCTGGCTGATAGCCGCGCAGCAACGTCTTGGGAGCTGGCAGGCCAACACCCAGGAGGTCACCCTGCACACGGGAGAGCGCCTCCAAGGACGCCTGCGCGATGGATGCGCTGCGCTGCACCATCCCGCCATCATGCCAATGAAAAACCGCAGCGCTGCAAAACGCTGCGGAAGTTCGTGCGAGCCAGCCGAGATGCGCCGCGCGGCCCCGCGCGGCCGGATGCCGTGCCTGCGCGCGGCACGCGGGGCGCGCCACCCCGCGCTGCGCCTCAGGTGGCCATCTTGCGCAGCACCGTCTGCAGGATGCCGCCGTTGCGGTAGTAGTCCACCTCAACCGGCGTGTCCACGCGGCAGAGGGTTTCAAACTGCACCTCGCGGCCGTCTGCCTTGCGGGCTGTGACAGTGATGCTCTGCCGCGGCTCCAGGTTGGCTGGCACTGGCACCGAGAAGGTCTCGGTGCCGTCCAGGCCCAGGCTCTTGGCATTCTGCCCCTTGGTGAATGTAAGCGGCAGGACGCCCATGCCCACCAGGTTGCTGCGGTGGATGCGCTCAAAGCTCTCAGCGATGACGCACTTCACGCCCAGAAGCATGGTGCCCTTGGCAGCCCAGTCGCGGCTGGAGCCCATGCCGTAGTCCTTGCCAGCCAGGACCACCAGCGGGATGTTTTTGGCCTTGTAGTTCACCGAGGCGTCGTAGATGGGCTTCACCTGGTTGTCTGTGAAGTCCACCGTCCAGCCGCCGGTCTTCTCTGGCGTCAGGGCGTTGCGGATGCGCGTGTTGGCAAAGGTGCCGCGCGTCATCACGCGGTCATTGCCGCGGCGGCTGCCGTAGCTGTTGAACAGGCTGACTGGCACGCCCTTCTCTGTCAGGAACTTGCCTGCTGGGCTGTCCTTCTTGATGTCGCCAGCAGGACTGATGTGGTCGGTGGTCACGCTGTCGGCCAGCAGCGCCAGGCAGCGCGCGCCAGCGATGGGCTGGATGGTGCCGGGCGTCTTGGACATGCCCTCAAAGAAGGGCGGATTCTGGATGTAGGTGCTGGAATCGTCCCAGCGGTACAGCTCGCCTGCATCCACCTTGATGGCCCGCCACTCCTCGCTGCCCTGGAAGACGTTGGAGTACTCGTGCGTGAACTGCTCGCGCGTGACGTGGTCATGCACGGCCTTCTCGATCTCAGCCTGCGTGGGCCAGATGTCCTTCAGATACACCGGCTTGCCATCCTTGCCAGTGCCGATGGCATCCTTGGTCAGGTCAACGTCCACAGTTCCAGCGATGGCATACGCCACCACCAGCGGCGGGCTGGCCAGGTAGTTGGCCTTCACATCCTGGTGGACGCGCGCCTCAAAGTTGCGGTTGCCGCTGAGCACGCTGGCCACCACCAGATCGCCTTCCTGGATGGCCTTGCCCACTGGCTCTGGCAGCGGGCCGCTGTTGCCGATGCACGTGGTGCAGCCGTAGCCCACCAGGTAAAACCCAGCTCCTCGAGCGGCTTCATCAGGCCAGCCTTGTTCAGGTAGTCCGTGACCACCTTGCTGCCTGGTGCCAGGCTTGTCTTCACCCACGGCTTGCGGGCGAGGCCCTTTTCGCGGGCCTTCTTGGCAAGGAGGCCAGCGCCGATCATCACGCTGGGGTTGCTGGTGTTGGTACAGCTGGTGATGGCTGCGATGACCACTGCGCCGTGGTGCAGCGCGAATTCAGTGCCATCCTCCAGGCGGACGGCCACCTGCTCCATGACCGCCACCGGGGCCGAGCCGCCTGTGGCAGCGGTGGCGCTGCTCTTGTTGTACGTGGTCTTCAGCGTGCGGCGCCAGCCCTCCTGCAGCGAGCGCAGCGCCACGCGGTCTTGCGGGCGGGCTGGAGCCAGCCAGCGAAGGCTCGATGGTGCTCAGGTCCAGGTCCAGCACAGCGCTGTACTGGATGGCCGCGGTGTCGTCACGCCACAGCATGTTGGCCTTGCAGTAGGCCTCCACGGTGCGGACCAGGTCTTCTGGGCGGCCTGACAGGCGCATGTACTCCAGCGTGCGCTCATCCACTGGGAAGAAGCCGATGGTGGCGCCGTACTCAGGAGCCATGTTGGCAATGGTGGCGCGGTTGGCAATGTTCATCTCTGCCAGGCCCGGGCCGAAGAACTCCACGAACTTGTTGACCACGCCAAACGCGCGCAGCATTTCGGTGACGCGCAGCACCAGGTCGGTGGCGGTGGTGCCTTCTGGCAGCTTGCCAGTGACGCGCACGCCAACCACCTCTGGAATCAGCATGTAGATGGGCTGGCCCAGCATCACGGCCTCGGCCTCGATGCCGCCCACGCCCCAGCCCACCACGCCCAGGCCGTTGATCATGGTGGTATGGCTGTCCGTGCCCACCAGGCTGTCTGGATAGAGCACGCCGTCCTTCTCCCACGCCACCTTGGCCAGGTACTCCAGGTTCACCTGGTGCACGATGCCCGTGGCCGGCGGGACCACGCGGAAGTTGCTGAAGGCCTGCTGGCCCCACTTCAGGAACTCGTAGCGCTCCTTGTTGCGCTCGAACTCCTTCTGGCTGTTGATGGTGAGCGCCACGCCGCTGTTGAACGCGTCCACCTGCACGCTGTGGTCCACTACCAGGTCGCACGGCACCAGCGGGTTCACGCGCTTGGGGTCGCCGCCCAGGCGGCGGATGGCGTCGCGCATGGCTGCCAGGTCCACCACACAGGGCACGCCGGTGAAGTCCTGCAGCACCACGCGGCCGGGCATGAACGGAATCTCTTCCTCGCCCACCTTGCGGGCGTCCTTGTACGTTGCTTCTTCAGGTGATCCTGCGTGTAGACACGGCCATCCTGATTGCGCAGCACGCTCTCCAGCAGCACGCGGATCGAATATGGCAGCGTGTGCACTGGCCCCAGTGACTTGAGCGCCTCCAGGCGGTAGTAGGTGCGATCTCCCGCAGGGGTCTTGAGCGTGGCGCGAGCGTTGAATGGATCGGTGGTGGCCATAGAACTGCCATTCTACGAAAAAATGCAGGGATTCATGCGCCATTTGCACACGGTTCAAGCGCCCGAATGCGGGCCAGCAATCGCTCGCGCCGCCTGGGGTCATGCTGGTCCGCATAGCATGTAGCGCCGACAGACCAGCTCCGCGAGGTGTTCGAACGCCAGAGCCCGCGGAAGCGCTTGTAGTACGCCTGCACTGCGGACTCCGGGATGGGCCGCTCGCCCTTGGCCGCAGCGCGCCGAGCCGCATGCACCGTCTTGGGCCACTCTGGCGGCGCAGTAGTCGTGCGGCCTCCCCTGCCGTCTGCCAGGTTCCGTGTGCGGCGGGCCGAGTAGCCCACCAGTCCCACGCGCGCGCCCATTGCATCTGCCAGGCGCAGCACTGTGTCGAGTGACACCGAGATGGGCTTGCGCCCGCGCCGCAACGCGCGCCGCACCGTGGCAATGGGAACACCGCTGAGGAGGGACAGGGACGTCTTGCTCATGCCCAGCGCGGCGCGCCGCCGCTCCAGATCTGCGAGCAGATTCACCGGCGCAGCCAGCTGTGGCGGGCTGTACATGCTGTCAAACAGAAACACGCCCGGCGGGGACGCGACGGTGGTCTGCGCCCAGCAGATAGCCGCCTGCTCATAGGTGAGCGAACGGTCCTTCTTGAGCGCGAACAACTTAAGCCGCCCGTCAGGCCAGCGCGGCGCCTCATACGGGGGAGGGCACGGCGTTGGCGGCATGGGCGGCGGCGAGAGCGACGCAGGCGCATAGGGGCGACATGATCTCGGCATGCATGGCTTGTACCCATGCGAAAGGGCCAATCGCTCGCAGGCCGCCAAAACGCAGCGTGTTGGCACCAAGTGGCGCGCGGTGGACCCGCTTTGGCCCCATGCAAACTTCAGATCAACTTTGATCTGATTCTTGCAGCGCGGCGAGCGACCTCCATCCGAAGGCATGCTGCCTCGCCACGGCCGTGCGCTGGCGCTATGGGAAGCGGGCCAGGCTGAGGAATCCTGCTGGGAGTCCGGTTGATCCCTTCGCGGCCAGATCCGCCAGGATCTCGCCTACCACCGGAGTGAACTTGAATCCGTGGCCGCTGAACCCGCACGCCACCACCACGTTGGTGTGCCCAGGCCAGAAGTCGATGATGAAGTGCTCATCCGGGCTCATGGTGTAGAAGCACGTCGCGCCCGCAAGCGGGGCGCCTGCAGCGCATGGGACGAAGCGTTCCACAGCCTGCCGCAGCGCCTCCTGCTCTTCTGCCGAGCAAGGAGGCACAGGGTCGCCCGCAGGGTCGCCCGCAGGGTCGCGTGCAGGGTCGCGCGCAAAGTTGTGCTCGCGCGCTGTGGCGCCGCCGTGGCGGGCCACCTTCACGCCGGCTGGGTAGCCCTGGTCGTGAGCCCACGGAACGCCGTACACCGGGGCATCGTCCGCGGGTTCGATGTACCAGACTGGCATGCGAGGGGATGTGCAGGCGGGGAGATCGCGCGCTTCCAGCCATGCCAATGGGATGCGCAGCACCCGGAGCGGGACAGGGGCCGGTCGACCGCACTGCGCTGCCAGGGCCGCAGTCCAAGCGCCCGTGCACAGCACGAGCGATTGAGCCCTGTACACGCCAGTGGACGTGGCCACCTCGACATCGGTCTGGCTCGCGCGCCATTGCTGCACAGCCTGTCCTTCCAGAATGGTGGCGCCCGCCATGACTGCCGCGCGTGCATGGGCGAGCACCGCACGCTCCGGGCGCACAAAGCCTGCATTGGGCTCGAAGAGCGCGTTCCAGTCGTCCGGGACAGCAAACTGGGGAAAGCGCTCGCGCACTGCGCGCGCGTCAAGTCGCTCACAGGGCACGCCATGCTGCACGCCGCTGGCAAAGCTGCGCTCCACCGCCACACCGCCAGGGTGCGCGACGTACAGCACGCCCGGGCGGTGGACCACCCTCTCACCAGTGCGAGCCTCGAGCGCGCTCCAAAGCTGGTTGCAGCGGAGAAGCAGCGGGACATAATCCGGGTGCTCGAAGTAGCAGTCGCGCACGATCCTGCTCCCGCCGTGCGAGCTGCCGAACCCATGCCCCACTGTGAACTGCTCCAGACCCAGCACACGCAGGCCTCGGTCTGCCAGATGCATGCACGCGCTCGCGCCCATGCCGCCCACTCCCACCACAATGACGTCATACGAGTGCGTGTGTCCCATGGTGCAGATGGCCGCCGTGCGGGCTGAAGGGCGCGGAACACGGACAAGAGTACGATGCGCCCGACCAAGGAGACATCATGTACTCGTGGTACCTGCAGGAACAGACAGCGTCTGGCCCAGTCCAGAGCGGCCCATACACACGCATGCAGTTGGCCGCCATGCATGCGGCTGGCACCCTGAAGCCAGACACCCTGGTGTGCCGCGTTGGGCAACTGGAGTGGAGCCCCGCTGGCAGCGACCCGCAATTGGCCGGGATCTTTGCCGGGGTCGCAGAGCCGCCGCCGCTCGGAGATCCACCCGTGGGCGCAGGCAGCAGCGTAGGCGGCGCACTCCCGCCGTACTCGTTTGCAGCAGCGCTGGAGATGGGGTGGCAGGGATTTGTGCGGAACTGGGGTGTGATGGTGCTGGTGGTGCTCATCCTGGCAGTGCTGTCAGCGGTGCTGCAGTTCCCGTCGCAGATCGGGCAGATCCTGCTCACCGTGGCAAGCAAGCCCGGGCACTCGTCGCCAGATCACCTGAACCCGGCGCTTGCCGCGCTGTCGTTGCCGTTTGTGTGCTGCGGAGTGCTGCTGGCGTTCATGCTGGGAACACCGCTCGCGGTCGGAGCGACCTATGCGGGCGTCGCAGCCGCGCGTGGCAAGGCATCGGTGAGTGATCTGTTCATGGGCTTCCGCCGATTCCCAGGCGTCCTTGGAACTGCGCTGGTCAAGGGTCTGGTGGGACTGGTGGTGTTCGTGCCATGCGCGCTACCCGCGGTCATTGGGGCCATCCTGTCCAGCCGCGGCGGTTTTCCGGTGCCCCTCCTCATTGGCCTGATGATCACCATCCCGCTGGTGCTGGCGGTGACCGCAGCGCTGTTTGTGTTCATCGCATTCCCGCTGGTGGCGGTGGTGGATCCGCAGATGCGCGCGCGCGGCGGCTTCCCAGCGTTCAGTCTGGCGTGGCAAATGGGGAGGAACTGGAACTCACCTTCCGCGTTCCTGCTGAGCATCTGCATGGGGCTTGTGGCCGCAGCGTCGGTGCTGGCCTGCTGCGTGGGGTACATCCTGCTGGGCGTGCCACTCCTGATGTGCACGCTGGGCGCGGCGTACCACCTGATGTCCGCCCCCATCCTGGCTGGGCCGCCGGGAGACCCGCGGCGGCTGCCGTAAGACACAGGGCGGGCGGGCGGCGCGCGGGCGCCGCGGCGCGTGCCCGGCTTACTTGGCGGGGTACTCGTAGACGCCGCGGCCGCTCTTGTCGCCTAGGCGGCCGGCCTGCACCAGCTGGCGCAGCAGCGGGCAGGGGAAGAACTTGGGGTTCCCCAGCTCGCGGTGCAGCACCATCATGATGTCGTGGCACACATCCAGGCCAATGAAGTCGGCCAAGCGCAGCGGCCCCATGGGGAAGTTGCACCCCAGCTTCATGATCTGGTCAATGTCCGCAGGCTCTGCCACGCCTTCCATCCAGGCGTAGAAGGCCTCGTTGATCATGGGCATGAGCACGCGGTTGGACACAAAGCCAGCGCGGTCGTTGGCTGGCATGGGCGTCTTGCCCATGGCCTTGGCCAGCGCGATGGTGCGCTCTGTGACCTGCGGGCTGGTGGCCAAGCCCTTGATGACCTCGACCAGCTGCATGACGGGCACTGGATTGAAGAAGTGCATGCCGATCACGCGGTGCGCATCTGCACCCACGCTGGTGGCCAGGTCGGTGATGCTGATGCTGCTGGTGTTGGAAGCCAGCACCACATCCGCGCGGAAGGTGCTGTGCATCTCGCGGAAGATCTTCTTCTTCAACTCCACGTTCTCGCTGGCGGCCTCCACAGCCCAGTCTGCTGCCTTGGCATCTGCCATGGCCGTGCAGTAGCTGATGCGCTTGGCTGCTGCGTCTGCGTCAGCCTGGGACATCTTGCCCTTCTCCACAGCGCGAGCCAGCGTCTTGGTGTGGTACGCGCGCGCGCGGTCCAACTGCGCCTGGCTCACGTCCACCTGCCACGCAGACAGGCCACTCTGGGCTGCAGTAAGTGCGATGCCGGACCCCATGGTGCCCGCGCCGATAACAGCGATGCTCTGTACGGATGGTGTGGACATGGAGGGCAGATCCTAGGGCAAACAAGGGGGGTCGCTGGCCCCTGTTTCACGTGGAAGCCACGCTCTCCGCAGGTGCTGGGAGACCAGTCGGTTCCCCCCGGTGTTCCTCAGCACGACTGGAGTTCGACACACATGACTACCTCGCTTCCATTCGTTCGCAACCTGTCCGCTTCGCTGCTTGCCGCCACGGTGGCCACCGCAGCGTCGGCCAGCACCACCACCGCCGACTACATGGGCACCACCAGCACAGCAGGCCTGGGCTCCTTCACTGCGCAGGTGACCTACACGCACAACGGCGGAAGCCACGCCATCCTGTCCTTGTTCATCACCAACACCACCGCTCCCAGCGTGGGCGGATACATCACGGCCATCGCGCTCTCACCGGTGGGCGTGACCGGCATGGAACTGGACAGCTGCACCAACAGCAACTTCCACGACCTGGGTGACCGCGTTGCTGCTCAGCCCTACGGCACCTTCATGGGTGGCGCTGGCACAGGCAACTCGTGGACGGGCGGCGGTTCTGCCAACAAGGGCATCGCTGCTGGCAGCTCCGCCACTTTTGTGTTCGACATCGAGGGCAGCGCCTCAGTGCTGGCCGCCAGGGACGCCGAGTCCATCCTGACGTCCGACAGTGGCGACACCTTTGCCGTGCGCTTCCGTGGCATGGCCCATGGCGGCTCGGACAAGGTGCTGGGCACCTTTGTGTCGAACACTGTTCCTGGTCCAGCCAGCCTGGCTGCCCTGGGCATGATGCTGCTGCCCCGCGGGCGCCGCCGCAAGTAGGGCCCCAAGGAGCCTTGCGCTTGCCGGGGCCGGCGCGTGCCGCAGCCTCCCGCTGCCTATGCCTTCCACTTGGTCAGCGAGGGTCCCTGGTACTCAGCCAGCGGGCGGATGATGCGGTTGTTCTGGTGCTGCTCCATGATGTGAGCACACCAGCCAGTGATGCGCGACGCCACAAAGATGGGCGTGTACTGCGGCACTGGGATGCCCATGATGAAGTACGTCATGCCGCATGGGAAGTCCACGTTGGGGTGGATGTTCTTGTCGCGCAGCATGATGGACTGCACCTGGTCGCCCATGTCGAACCACTTCTTGGCCTGCGGGCCCAGCTGATCAGCCAGCTTGAGGCCCCAGCGGCGCAGGATGCCCGCGCGGTGGTCGCCGTTCTTGTACACGCGGTGGCCAAAGCCCATGAGCTTGCGCTTCTCGGCAAAGGCGCGCTGCATCCACGCGTCCACGGTCATCTTGCCGCCAGCGCAGTCGCGGTCAATGTCCTTCAGCATCTCCATGGCCATCTCGTTGGCGCCGCCGTGCAGCGGGCCCTTCAGCGCGCCGATGCCGCCGCACACCGCGCTGTGCATGTCGCTCTCGGTGCTGGCGATGCAGCGGCAGGTGAAGGTGCTGGCGTTGAAGTCATGCTCTGCGTACAGGATGAGGCTGACGTCCATGATGCGCGCCTCCAGCTCGGAGGGCTTGCGGCCAGTCATCATCCACAGCAGGTTGGCAGCGTGGTCCAGCGTTGGATCTGGGTCCAGCGCTGGCTTGTTCTCCAGCGCGCGCTGGATGGTGCCGATGAGCGTGGGGATCTTGGCCAGCAGGCGCTTGGCCTTGCGCAGTTCCGCGTCTGGGGCGTTGTTCTCGCACTCTGGGTCAACATGGCTCAGCATGCTCACGCCCGTGCGCAGCAGCGACATAGGGTGCGCATTGGGGCTTTCCTTGCAGACGGCAGCCAGCTGCTCGCGCAGGGTGGCCGGCACGTCGCGCATGCCCTTCACCTCGTCCTTGAAGGCCTTGATCTCCGCGGACGTGGGCTTGTTGCCCACCAGCACCAGGTAGGCCACCTCCTCAAAGGTGGCGTTCTCTGCCAGGTCAGCGATCTCGTAGCCGCGGTAGATGAGCTCGGTCTGCGTGACGGCGCAGATCTTGGTCTCGCCCACCACCTGATTGGCCAGGCCGCGGGTGTCAAGAGGCTTCTGGGTGGGGTTCGGCGTCGCTGTGGCTGCCATGGCTGGGGTCTCCTCTTTTGAGTCTGTTGTGGTTGAAAGGTGAATCGTAGCGGTCCGCCGCAGCAGCCGGAAACCACAGGTAGCATTCTGCGAATGCACCCTGATTTGCGGAGTTTTTCGGTCCTTGCCAGCGCTGCTGGAATGGTGATCGTGGGCACCCTGGCCAGCTGCGGCCCACCCATGGTGCAAGGCCCACGGCACGAGTTCGGCCAGATGGCCCCGCCTGCTGGCAGCAACGTGGGCGTGGTGGCGCAGTCCATGGCTGGCAACTACTCCTCTGCTGAACAGGCGGCAGCCGATCCGTCCTACTTTGACGTGCGCCTGCACATGGCGCCCATCTGGACCGACCGCGTGGATGGCC
>JAXMAM010000019.1:0-59767 GCA_046350455.1 Phycisphaerales bacterium
CGCCAGCGTGCTGCTGCCGTCTGTGGCGGTGAAGCTGGCTGGCGCGGCCACGTTGCGCCAGCCTGTGTCGCCCACGCTCTGCGGACCCGTGGAGCCGTTGACCACCGCGCGCAGGTAGTAGCTGTAGCTCACCAGCGCGGTGGCGGTGGTGTCGGTGTAGGTGGTCACGTTGCCCACGGTGGCCAGCTGCGAGGGCGTGCCGGCCCCCACGGCGCGGTAGACGATGTAGCTGGTGGCGTTGGTCACAGCGTTCCACGTCACCACCACGTTGGCGGTGCTGGTGCCGTCTGTGGCGGCGACGCCTGTTGGCGTGGCAGCGTTGGCGATGTACCCGGTGTCGGAGTTGCTGTACGCAGAGTCTCCCAGCACGCCCTTCACCTTCACCGCGTAGGTGTAGACCGTGCCCACGGCTGCGGTGGTGTCTGCAAAGTTGCTGGCAGTGGGCTGACCGATCTCCACCGGCGTGCCAGCACCGATCGCGCGGAACACGCGGTAGCCCGGCGCGCCGGCCACAGCGGTCCATGTCAGGTTCACAGCGGTGGTGCTGGATCCATCGCTGGCCACCAGGTTGGTGGGCGCCGCAAAAGCGCGCCAGCCCGTGGTCTGCACAAACGCGCTGCTCACTGCGCCAGCGCCGTCAATGCTGCGGATGTAGTACGTGTAGTTGACGTCGGGAGAGGCGCTGGTGTCCAGGTACTCCGGAATCCAGGTGTTGACCAGCTGCGTGGGGTTGCCGCCACCCACCGAGCGCTGCACCTGGTACTGCGACGCGCCGCCAGAGATGCGCCACGTCACGCCCACGCCCGTGGACAGGTTGCCCGTGGTGGCCACGGCTGCGGTGGGCGCGGCTGCAACCTCGCAGTTGTCGGGGATGCCGTCGTAGTCGTCGTCAAAGGCGCTGTTGGCCTGGGACATCGCCTCGCAGGCGTCGCTGGCGCCATCGCTGTCGCAATCGCGGACGATGGCGCCCGGCAGAGGCTGCACCCACGCAGCGCCAGGCTGGTTGTTGGCGTTCAGCTCCCAGTAGGGCATGCCGATGGCCAGGGTGTCGTGACCCACGCTCACGGCTGCACCCAGATCAATGGCGCCCAGGCCACCGCTGTTGTAGCTGGTCAGGAGGTTCCACTGCGAGACACCGCGCGTGTACAGGCTGACGCTGTCGGTGGTGCGGCTGCCCACGGCCATCACGCCTTCGCGCATGCTGATGCTGCCCACCAGATCTGCGTCGGCCACGGGCGCATAGCTGTACTGCGTGCTGCGGCCAGCGGTGTACGAAGTCTCGCCGTTCAGCACCGTGGTGCCCACGTTGTAGCACCAGATGACGTCCGCGGCGCCAGCGTTCAGCACCTGCTCGCGCACGGCAATCAGGCCGTTGTCTGTGAAGCAGTCCACGGCATAGTTGCGCGTGTTGCTGCCCGTCAGCGGGCTCTTTGCGCGCGCAAAGAGCGGCCAGGTGCCGTCTGTCTGCCGTGCAAAGACGTACATGGTGCCGGTGCGGGTCTCGCCGGAATACAGCTCACCGGGCGCACCCACCACGATGATGCCGTTGCTGATGCTCACGCACTGGCCAAACATGCCGTCCACCGCTGTGGTGGGCAGGCTGGGCGTCAGGGCGCGCAGGTACATGTAGGTGCCGTCCGACTGGCGGCCATACAGGTAGGCGATGCCCGGCGACCACTGCGAAGCGTTGAGCGCTCCCGGCGCACCCACGATCATGAACCCCTGGCTCATGCTCACCGAGCAGCCAAAGAACAAGTTGTTCTGCGCGCTGGGCGGCGTGATCTGCTGCAGCACGCTCCACACGCCTGCTGGGGTGCGCTTGTACAGCGTGATGGTGCCCTGCCCGCCAGACCAGAGTGGCGCACCCACCGCGCACACTTCGCCATCCGCCGCCAGGCTGCGGCCAAACGCGTCGGCCACACCGATGTTGGATGGACGGGGCAGCGCGCCCACGCTCACGTAGGGCGTCACGCCCGTCTGCCGGCGGAAGATGTTCACCTGACTGATGTTGGGCGCACCCACAAAGACCTCGCCGCCACGCACAAAGCAGGTGTCCCCCACCAGCGCCTGATCTGGCGCACCCGACACTGCCAGGGTGACGTTGCCGCCACACTGGGCAGCAGCGGGCGCTGCCAGGCCCGCAAGGCCAACCAACAAGGCAACCACCGCAGCAAGGTGGGACAAAGCGAGCGCACGACGGCGCGCAGGCGCGGAGGGGTGGATCATGGCAGGGCTGGCAGAGAGGCGGGCGGGCGTGTGGGCGGGCAAGCGGACGTGTGGGCCGGCGTGCGGGCGGGTGGGCGAGCCATCCGGACCTCCGCGCAGGAATGTTCCCAGCGGGTTGGTAAAACTACCCTTCTGGGCACATTCAAAGCCACTGCAATCAGCCAGATGGCTGTGCTAGAATCCTCCCCCTGCTCAGAGGCCGATGTAGCTCAGCTGGCTAGAGCGGAGCATTCATAACGCTCAGGTCGGCGGTTCGAGCCCGCCCATCGGCACTGGACCGGTCCGCCTTGCAGCGGGCCGGTTTTTTATTTTGGGACGTTGGGTGGTGGAAGTGCCCGTCGCAGGTCGGCCCAGAGAAGTGCAGTGCATCGCTGCTCTTCACGGAGATCACCGGGCGGCAAGGATCGCTCCGGGTCCAGCCGGCGATTCAACAACCCCTCGCCCTCAAGGGGCTCATCGCCGAGCCATGGATTCACACCTCGACGAGCGCAGTAATCGGCTTCAAAGCTCTGAATTGCCCGCAGCGCGTCCACTTGCTCCGGACCATTCCAACGCGCAAGAACCGCAACGGGTGCAAAGGGAATGCGGCCATGCTCTCTCCAGTACACGTGCAATTGCACCAGCTGCGGCGTCAGGTCGGATTTCTCTTCCTGCGAGAGGTGAAGCGAAGACATCCCTAGCGGTGCGCACCATGCCACGCCGTCGTGCCACGCCAATGCCAGGTTTCGATGCAGACTGGCCTTGGTGCTCCTGAACTGCACCATGAAGCGGAACCACGGAAGCAACGGCGTCAACGTGGCGTGCTTCAGAACCACTTCCGCAGCCAGCACACCCAGCTCTGGCTGGTCCTCAGGCCACCATCCCTCGTACAAATGCCCAACCCCACAGCTGACCCAAACCCGATGCGATTCCGCCACTCGCAGGTGCTCGTCAAACGCAGCGGCATCGGCAGGGTGTCCGCGGCGATATTCCAACGCCTCTGCCACAAGATTGCCTGTTGAGACAGGGCCATCTGCGCGGAGCAGGTCAAGCACCACTGCAAAATCCTCGTCCTCCAGACCAAGCGCGTCTTGTGCAGTCTCTCTGTAGCAGCCCTCCGTAGCTTGGTTCAGCTGCAATGCAAGATCCAGCAAGTTGTTCAGGTCCACAGCCGCGGCAGACCTGCACCACACCAGCGCGCAGACCACGGCAGTTGCCCAGCACATCGGCTTCGTCAGATGCTCGCGATGCTTGGTCCGCATGAAGCACACCCGGCCACCGTGCGGCCTTCGTCGTAGGAAACGTCCCAGGCGCGATTCGAACGCGCGACCTCCAGTTTAGGAAACCGGTGCTCTATCCAGCTGAGCTACTGGGACACAGTGCGGCCGTCATGGCCCGGCCTGCCAATCGTCTGCTTCAACCCTGCTGCCTTGCGGCATCCCACTCCTGATGCCGTTTCCAGCGCCGCCGCAGATGCCGCGACTGAAAGTAGGGACACCCGTGCCAGGCACCAATTTACGCAGGTCACCTCTTGGGGGCGGGCTGGCTGAGGCGCCTGGCGCGGTCGGCCTTGGCCTGGACAAAGTAGGCGATGCACCACAGGGCGAGGATGCAGACCCAGGCAGCGTTGGCGAAGAGGACTGGCCACATAGTCCAGTCAGTGTAGCAGCGCCCCCTGTGCGGTAGGTTGCTGCCGTGGCGCCCCTGTTCAACATCGTGCTGTACCAGCCGCAGATCCCGCAAAACACAGGGAACATCGGCCGCACTGCCATGACCACCGGGTGCCGGCTGCACGTGGTGCACCCCATCGCATTCAGCATGGATGAGAAGGCCCGCCGCCGCGCTGGGCTGGACTACTGGGAGCTGGTGGACTGCGTGGAGCACGCCTCGTGGGAGGCGTTCCTCCAGGCCACCCAGCCTGCCCGCCTGTGGCTCTACACCACCAAGAGCGCCCGCCCGCACTGGGAAGCCTCATTTGCCCAGGGCGACTACCTGCTGTTTGGGCAGGAGAACGGCGGCGTGCCAGACGCCCTGCACACCTGGGTGGACCAGCGCTTTGGCCCGCAGCACCGCCTCACGCTGCCCATGCTGCCCCATGTGCGAGCCCGGAGCCTGAATCTGGCCACCGCAGTGGCCTGCGGCGTCTACGAAGGCCTGCGCCAGCTGGGCGGGTTCGCGCGGTGATGTCACGTCTTCCAGCCTGATCCCCAGCTCCCTGGCATCAACGCCTGAACACCCTCCGTATACTTTGGCTGAGGCACTTCCCACATGGATGCACCACAGCCGGCTGCTACACGCTCCCCGTCCGCCCCTGCCCACCGCGGCTTCACGCTGGTGGAACTGCTGGTGGTCATTGGGATTATCGCCCTCCTGATCGCCCTGCTGCTGCCTGCCCTTGGCAAGGTGGTGGAACGCGCCCGGGTGACCACCACCCAGGGCACCATGCAGGAATTCGCCAAGGCCTGCGACGCCTACTTCCAGGAATTCAACGAGTACCCCGGGATCATCCCAGAGGACGCGCTGGAAGCTGGCATGGGCGGCTCGGACAGCAACGCGCCACCGATCTCTGGAACAGAGAACGCCATCCTGGCGCTGATGGGCGGCTACCGCCTGCCAACAGACTCGGACTACAGCACCTACGGCGGCACGGTCTACACCTTTGCCACCACGCCTCCCTTCACCATCAAGATCAACCCCGCCAAGGTGGGCGAAGGCCCCACGCGCAACGGCAAGAAGTACGACTCGTTCTTCAACCCCAAGGGCCGCGAGTTTGGCACTGCCAAGGGCCAGATGGTGGGCAACAGCCAGGAGTCCACCCCGTTCATGCCAGACCTGCTGGACGCCTGGGGCGAACCCATCCTGTATGTGCGCCAGGCACGCACCCTGGGGCCACTGGTCTCCACACGCACCAGCAGCTCCTCTGTCATGGGACAGTTTTCACGCGCTGGCATCCTGCCCTACACGCTAAGCACCGGGCTGGGTGAGCTGGGGTATGACCAGAGCTTTAATGGCGGCTCCACTGACTACAGCATCTTCAACACGCAGAACGTCAACGGTGGTTCGGGCGCCATCGCTCGTGACCTGACCATGGGTCAGATACTCCGCCATCCCGCGCAGACCACCTCCATGTCTGGCGCGTCCGACGCTGCCAAGGTGAACGCTGGCGCTCCGCGCGGCAAGTACATGCTGATCAGCCCCGGTCCTGATGGCATCTTTTTCTCTGTCAGCTCTGGCTTGGGTACTCCCGCGGCCCCGAAGGCTGACATCGTGGGATCCGCCGTCAACCCAGACGGCCCCCGCGTGATTGACCGCTACGACGACGTGGTGGTCTTCGGCGGCAGCTGATCCACGCCACACCAGCCACCAAGCACAGCGGCGTCGCGCGCATGATGCTCGCGACGCCGCTGTGTGCGTCTCTCGCGCGCGGGTGCGCGCGATGGAGTCAACGTGGTTCAGGAACCAGAGGGCTTGCCATCGCCGTTCTTTGGCGGCGCTGGCGCGTCCTTGTCGTCGAACTGGAAGGGCTTGCCCGTGTTGGGGCGCTTGGCTGGGCGATCACCGCCTGGCGCCATGGGGTCCTTGCCAGCAGGGCCGTCGCCGCGCTTGCCACCGCGCTCGCTGGCCTTCTTGTCCTCCATCTCCTTCTGGATGGCGTCGTAGTTGGTCTTGAACTTGGCCTGCTGGTCTGCAGTGAGCACACCCCATGCCTGCTGCTGCATGTCCGTGATCTTGGGGCGCGTGGCCTCTAGGTCCTGCATCTGCTTCACCAGCGCTGGATCTGGCTTTCCGCCTTCGCCAGCCGCCTGCTTGGAAGCGCGGATCTTCTCAGTCAGGTCCTTCATCTTGTCCGCGTTGGCTTCCTTCCACGCGCGCATCTGGTTCTCAAAGTCCTGGCGGAGCGTGCGCACCTTGGTGCGCTGCTCTTCGGTCAGGTCGCTCTGGACGGACTCAAACGCGCGGCGCCACGCCTCTGCGTTGCGGCGCTCGGTGGCGCCAGCCTGCGCAAAGCGCTCGCCCTTGCCGCCCTTGCCTGGAGCGCCGTCCTTGCCAGCGCCCTTGCCAGCGCCCTTCTCCACAGGTGGGCCGCCCAGCGGGGCGTCGCCCTTGGCTGGCGGGTCAGCCAGGACAGGAAGTGCGAACGAAACAGCCAGCAGGCCTGCAGTCAGTGCCAGACGGGTACGAGTGAGCTTCATGCGATCTCCTTGCGTTGCAACGCTGCCATCAGCGCTGGTGCGGTCCAAGCCGCAGATGCGGCCAGAGCCGCGGGTGCGGCGCGAGCCGCGAAGGCGGCCTACGCCGCGAGTGCGGGGGACTGGGGTGGTTGCCCTGGCCCGATGCCAGGTGGTCCCAGTTCATCGGCAGTCCAACGCTGGCAGTCCACCCGCCATTGCGGCCCGGCTGCCCTTCTCAGGTTGGGAACCCCCCAAAGACGCCCGATATCAGGCCCGCCAGCGGGGGGTGGGGCTACGATTGCGCTCCTATGCCCCTGACAGCCAAGCACCTCCATGACGCCCTTCGCACGGTGAAGGACCCGGACCTGGGCAAGGATCTGGTGACTTTGGGCATGGTGAAGGATGTGCGCCAGGAGGGCAACGACGTGACGCTGGTCATCGAGCTGACCACGCCCGCCTGCCCCATGAAGGACAAGATCCGCGCGGACATTGACCAGGCCGTGCGCGAGAAGGCTATAGAGACAGGCGAGGCATTGGGCAAGCTGGCCATTGAGTTCACGGCCGATGTCCGCCGCGCCAATGAGAAGGTGCGCGAAGGCGGCAACCCCCTGCCGCGCGTGAAGCACGTGATTGCCGTGGGCGCTGGCAAGGGTGGCGTGGGCAAGAGCACCGTGGCCGCCAACCTGGCGGTGGGCCTGGCGCGCTTTGGCGCTCGCGTTGGCCTGCTGGACGGAGACATCTACGGCCCCAGCGTGCCCACGATCATGGGTCTCCAGAACGTGCCCGCTGCAGCCAACGGCAACATGCTGCTGCCCTTTGAGGTGCACGGCATCAAGTGCATGACGCTGGGCAAGCTGGTGGACCCAGAGAAGGCGCTCATCTGGCGCGGCCCCATGGCGCACGGCGCGTTCAAGCAGCTTTCGCTGCAGACAGAATGGGGCGACCTGGATTACCTGATCATTGACCTGCCGCCCGGCACAGGCGACGTGCCGCTCACCATGAGCCAGCTGCTGCCGCTGACTGGCGCAGTGGTGGTGTGCACGCCGCAGCGCGTGGCGCAGGACGACGCGCGCCGCGCTGTGCGCATGTTCCAGCAGCTGGGCATTCCCGTGCTGGGCGTGGTGGAGAACATGAGCTTCTTCATCGGCGACGACGGCAAGGAGTACGACCTGTTTGGCAAGGGCGGCGCCAAGGCCATGGCCGCCGAGATGGGCCTCTACTTCCTGGGGAGCATGCCCATCCACATGGCGTTGCGGGCCAATTCAGACGCTGGCACGCCGCTGGCCAACTGGGATCACGCTGCGCTGGGAGCCCAACTGGACACCCTGTGCCAGCAGCTGGCCGCGCGTGTCAGCACGCAGGCCATGAGCGGGCACCTGGTGCAGCCCACGCTCAGCGTGCGGTAAGCGGATGGCATCCGCCGCAGATGCGAGCGCGGCGCGCGCCGCCCCTACTCCACTGCAAAGCCGCGGCCGGCGTAGGGCCAGTAGCCGCCACGCAGGTTGATCACGCGGAAGCCGCGCCGGGCCAGGTACGCACCCGCGCGCTGCGGTTGCCAGAGCGGCAATACACCAGCACGGGGCGCGCCGGGTCCAGCTCTGCCACGCGCGCTGGCAGGCTGGATGAACGGAATGTGCACTGCGCCCGCCACGTGGCCAGCCTGGAACTCGCCCTTGCTGCGCACGTCCACCACCTGCACAGCCCCGCTCTCCACCGCCTGGTTGGCGCGGCGCGGGCTCACTTCGTCAATGGCGTCGTGGCAGCATGGCTCGTCTGGCACGTGCTCAAAGGCGTCTGGCTCCATGAAGCCCACCACGCGATCGATGCCCACGCGCGCCAAGAGGCGCACGATGGGCTCCACGCTGGCGCGCGGGACCACCAGCAGCACTTCGTCGTCTGGCTCCACGTAGTTGGCCACGGTGGGGCCGAAGTACGGGTCGAGCCCAGCGTGAATGGAGCCAGGCAGGTGCTTGTCCAGGAAGCGGCCCCACGGGCGCGTGTCCACCACCACGCGGCGCGGGTCCTCTGCTGCGCGGGCAAACTCTGCGGGCGCCATCTCTGGCGGCTGCGGGAGACTGTCCAGAATGGGCGCGCCGGCTTCGTTTTCGCGCTTCACGCGGCCAAAGTATGGCGGCGGGTCTGGCTGGTCGCGCAGCAGCACGCGCAGGAACTCCTCTGCGTCGCCGCTGGTGCGCAGCGGGCGGTTGATCACGCGCTCGATGCCCAGCGTGGTGCGCGGCAGGCGGCAGATGAGCTTGCCGCACGCGCTGCCAGCGCCGTGGCCAGGCAGCACCATGGTCTCGGCTGGCAAATCGTCCAGCAGTTCCAGGCTCTGGCGCAGGCGGGCGGCGGCTTCGTCCACGCTCAGTCCGCCTGTGGACAGAAAGCCAAGGTCGGGGCGGCCCACGTCGCCGGCAAAGAGGAAGTCGCCAGAGACCAGGAGCTGCGGGCGGCCCTCAGCGTCCAGCACTTCGTAGGAGACAGACTCCTGCGTGTGGCCAGGCGTGTGACGCACGCGGAAGTTCAGGGTGCCGATGGCAAACTGGTCCCCCGCCCGCAGCGTGACGATGCGCGCCTGCGGATGGAACGGCCCCTGCGTGACCCACGCTGGCAGCGTGCCGATGCCGCTCACAAACGCTGTCACCGGATGCTTGGCCGCGAACGCGTTCATGCCGCTCAGGAAGTCCGCGTGCAGGTGCGTCTCTGCCACCGCCACGATGGTGAAGCCGGCGCGGGCAGCGTCGGCCAGGTAGCGGTCAATGTCGCGCGCAGGGTCGAACAGGATGGCCTGCTTGGTCTGCGGGCAGGCCACAAAGTAGCTGGCTTGCGCGAGCGATTCGTCGTAGACGCGGCGGAGAAGCATGGTGGGTGCGTGGGGCGCAGGTGCGCGGGGCGGAGTTGGCGCGTCAGGGGTATTCGCGGCGCAGCTGCTTGAGCGCGGCGGTGAAGGCGTCCAGGTGCTGCCGGGTGTGGGCAGCGCTCACCTGGCAGCGCAGGCGGGCGTGACCTTCGGGCACCACCGGATAGCCAAAGCCGATCACAAACACGCCCAGCTCCAGGAGGCGCTTGGACATGGCGATGGCCCGCGCTGTGTCATGCACGATGATGGGGCAGATGGCGGTGGGGCTTTCCAGCACCTCGAATCCAGCGCTGCGAATGCCCGCGCGCGCGTAGTCCACGTTGGCGCGGAGCGTGTCCACGCGCTGGGGCTCGCGCATCAGGATGCGGATGGCTGCTTCAGCGCTGCACGCCACGGTGGCGGGGAGCGCGTTGCTGAAAAGCGTGGGCCGGCCCCGCTGGGTCAAGAGGCTGATGGCCGCCCTGCTGCCCACGATGTACCCGCCTGCTGCGCCGCCCAGCGCCTTGCCCAGCGTGCCCGTGAACAGGTCCACCGCGGTGCCTGGCATGCCCCAGTGCTCGTGTGTGCCGCGGCCGGTCTTGCCCATCACGCCGGTGCCGTGGCTGTCGTCCACCACCAGCATGGCGCCGAACTCATCGCACAGCGCGCGCAGGCCGGGCAGGTCGCCGATGTCGCCCTCCATGCTGAAGACGCCGTCGGTGACCACCCAAATGGTGCCAGTCACGTCCTTGTTGGCGCGGGCTTCCGTGAGCTTGGTGCGCAGGGAGGCATGGTCGCCATGGCGGTAGACCGCCTTGTGCAGGCCCTTCTTGATGACCGCGGCCAGGCGGATGGAGTCAATGATGCTGGCGTGGTTCAGCTCGTCGCTGATGATCAGGTCGCCAGACTCGCACAGCGTGGGGAAGAGCGCTTCGTTGGCGTTCCAGCAGCTGGTGAAGGTGTAGGCGGCCTCGCAGCCGTAGAAGGCCGCGATGGTGGCTTCCAGGCGCTCGTGGCACTCAAAGGTGCCGCAGATGAAGCGCACGCTGGCGGTGCCAGCACCGTAGCGGCGCAGGCCCTGGATGCCGGCTTCGATCACTTCCGGGTGGTCTGCCAGGCCCAGGTAGTTGTTGCTGCAGAAGCAGGCCACTGTGCCGTAGCCCCGCAGGGTGACAGTTGCACCCATGGTGCCTTCGATGGTCTGCAGGTGCTTCAGCTGGCCCGTTTCCTTCAGCTGGGTCAGGATCTGGTTGGCACGGGTTTCGAAGGGCGACAGCGCTGCGGTGGGCATTCCGACAGCGTAGCGCAGGCGGCGCTGGCCTAGCGGGCGGCGGCCGTGGCGTAGCGCGCGCGGATCTTGGGCATCAGATAGTCCGCAAACGCGCTCTCAAAGGTGAAGGACGGGGTCCAGCCCCAGTCGCGGCGGGCTGCGGCGTCGCAGCACTCCTCTGGCCAGCTGTCCACGATGGCCTGGCGGCCCAGGTCTGGGTGGAAGCGGATCTGCGCAGATGGATACGTGCGCTTCACCAGGCGCTCGAAGTCTTCTGCAGAGGGGCTGAATGCAGCCACGTTGTAGACCGTTCGGCTCAGGCGTTCCTTGGGCGCGGCGGAGAGGCGGAGGAGCGCATCAATGGCCTCGGGCATGGTCATGAACGGGATGCGCGTGTCTGGGCGCACGAAGCACTCGTAGGGCTGACCTTGCGCGGCCGCGTGGATCATCTCTGGGCCGTAGTCGCTGGTGCCGCCGCTGGGGACGGTTTCGCTGCTGATGATGCCAGGGAAGCGGATGGAGCGGAAGTCAATGGGGTGCGGGATGCGGTCCTTGGCCAGCTTGCGGTAGTGCGATTCGTAGTAGCGGCCCAGCTCTTCGCCTGCCAGCTTGTTCACGCCGTACATGGTGTGCGGGTGGAGGTACTGGTCTTCGGTCACCTTGCCAGCAGAGCGCTTGGTGGCCAGGTCTGGCAGGCCGTACGCGGCGATGGAGCTGGGGAAGAGGAACTTCACGCGCTGGCCGTGGCTGCGGGCCTGCTCTGCTGCCAGGCGCAGGAGGTTCAGCGTTCCGCCCACGTTCACCTGGTGGGCTGTTTCCGGCGCGAATTCACCGCGCGTGGAAAGGAGCGCCGCCAGATGGAAGATCTCGCCGATTTCGTACTGCGCGTGCAGGCGGTCCAGGAGCGCGGGGTCGCAGATGTCGCCCACGTAGGTGCTGCGGCAGCGGGCGCGGATGGCAGTGTCCAGCTCGCGGATGTCCATGGCCACCACTGGGCGGCCCTGGTGGTCCAGTGCTTCGATGAGCCCGTGGCCCATCTCGCCCCCTGCGCCAGTGACCAGAACGACCTTCTCACGCTGACGACCAGACGGCGGATGCATCTCTGCGCTCATAGACCGGCACAGAATACGAAATTGGTGCCTGGCACTCCTGTCCCGGGTTTCGAGAAACTCGTGCCAGGCACGGGTGTCCCTCATTTCTGGGAACTGCGCCGGGTGGCGCGTCGGGTGGTGTGCCGGGCCGTGCGCCGGCTGATGAACTCCGGGCTTTGCGTGCTGCAGCCTCCGCGGGGTCCCCGGCGGCGCGTCATGGGACGATCTCAGCCTCCGCTCGCGCGTGGCATCGCCGGCTCCCGGTGCGTTTCACCACGCCGTTCAATCATCCCGCCACCCGGCCGTCCCACCGGTGGCCACCCCCGAAACCAGGGACAGGAGTGCCAGGCACGAGTTTCCCGGAAAGTAGGGACACCCGTGCCAGGCACGACTTTCTGTTACTTGAACATGCGTTCGGACATGGAGTCCACGTTGGACCAGCGGCCGGACTTGGCGTGGATGAACGTGGAGATCACCGCCATCCCCAGCGGGATGAGCACAAACGCAGCGATCACGCGCATTTGCAGCTTGTCCTGGATCCAATCGCCCACAATCAGGCCCGCGAACGCACCACACGCCAGGAAGAGCACGCAGTTCAACAGGAGCAGCTTCATGACATGCGACGCAGAGAAACGAGCGTCCGCCGCTGGCTGCTGGTGCGCCCGCTTCCGGTGGTCACGCTGGGGTGGGTGGTTCATGTGGCCAAAGTGTACCGCCACCTGAACTACGCTTGAGACATGGTCCTTGCCCTGACAGCCAGCCTCGCGCTCACACTGCCCGCCCTCCAAGCGGCACCCGCTGCGGCCCCCACTGCCGTCCCCACTGCAGCCCCCGCGCCCACGTCTCCACCTGCTTCCGCACCCGCCACAGCGCCTGCTGCAGTTCCTCCATCAGCACCGGGCACGACTGTCCCGCAGGCAGAGGCGCTGGCGCAGCACCGCGCGCAGTCGCAGCCCACGCTGAACGGCCCGTCGCAGGTGCCAGCCAACACGCCCGCGCTGCGCCAGATGTCCCGCGAACGCGACGCCCTGGAGCTGGTGGAGCAGACCGCGCACCACGCGCTGCAGGACGCCACGCACCGCATCGCAGCCATGCACGCGTTCATCGAGCGCCAGAACCTGGCTGGCGCCTTTGCGGCCTACGCGCGGAACTTCCAGCCGCTGGGCTCGCAGATCACGTTTGAGACCGCCATGCGCGCGGCGCTCGACCACCTTGCCACGCGGCCACCCACCGCACCCACCACTGACCTGCTCCACCTGGAACAGGCCATCGAGGTGGAGTCTGCCACCGCGCACTCCACCTTCAACCTCCTGAACTCCGCGCGCCGCAACGTGGAGCTCTTGGGCTCCTTCCTGGTGCGCCAGCGGCTCCTCCCGCAGTACCGTGCATGGGCCCAGCAGGCCGCGCGCGCCGCTGGCCACGCCCCCACGCAATTGGACGACCCCGCAGCGCTCGCCGCCGCGCAGGACCGCCGCGCGCTGCAGCTTGCGTGGGACCGACTGCAACAGGCGCAGGACGCGGAGTACCCACCTGCCATCGCACCAGGCACTGCGGTGGCGCACGGCCCCTATGCCAGCAGCTGGTGGAATAGCTACGCAGACCCGTACTACGACCTGGCTGGCTATCCGGGGAGCGACCCATCGCTGGCCCGCAACGCACCGCCTCCGGACTACGGCAGCCAGGGCGCGCCGGCAGACTACGACTGGGCGATTTCCGGATATGAGCGCAACGGCGTGCCGGTCTATCCAGAGCTGGGACCGAACGTGGTGCCCGCATTCGGCATGTTCCCCAGCGGCGCAGCGGGCGGCACGACCTTTGGCGGAAGGGGCGGCGCACCGGGAGGCGGCGGCGCAGCCGGAGGTGGCGGCGCCCGATGAGCCTCTCACCGCTGCAGCGCTCGCAGGGCTCGCCTGCTGACCCACCTGTCCTGGCCACCGCCAAGGGCCGCACCGTGGTGCTGGCGGTGGTGTGCGGCTCCATCATGCCCCTGGTGGTGCTGTACCGCTACGCAGACCCAGCCATCCTGCAGTGGGCCCAGCGAGACCCCAGCACTCCACCCTCCCGCTCTGGCGTGTGATGGACTTTGCAGGCTCGCCCGCCACGTGGCTGGTGGCCAGCGTGCTTGGCTTTGGCGCTGCGGCGGCCTTCAACTGGGTGAACACAGCGCGCTGGATGGGCATGATCGCGTTCGGCATCCTGTGTGCGGGCCTCCTGGACATTGCAGTGATGGGCCGAGCCACCGGCGCTGCCACGCCCGGCGCTGTGGCCATGGTGCTCTCGCTCTGGAACATGCGATGGTGGCCAGTGTGGGCCAGCCTGGCTGTGCTGTGCGTGCTGGCAGAGATCCTGGTGGAGGGTGCCTCGGGCAGCCAGGCAGCGACCGGCTTCCTGGCAGGCGCCCTGGCGGCCCTGGCGGTGGAGTACGCCTGGCACAGCGCAGCGCCAGACAGCCCCCCTGTCCGCAACGCGCCCGTGCAATCCTGACCAGCCGCCTGCGGCACGCCGCACGCAACCACTTTGCCTGCAACGGGTTGCAGCGCGGGCTCTCCCCTGAACCCACACTTCACCGGAAAAACTGCAGTAGAACCACACACGGACGCGCTGCGTACCGCACAGTGTGAGTGAACAGCCCGCTGGGCAGGAGGCCCTTGTGACGCACTCGCACGTGACGCGACGGACCGTCGTTCAGCCAACCTCAACCTCGCTGTTTGCGCGCGCCAATCCCTTCGTGGACCTGGTCTGGTCCTGCGATGAGAGCGGACTCTGCATGAGCTTCGGCTGCGGCGAATGCGGCGCGCTGGCATTCCGCCGCCGCCTGGCAGAGCTCGACCGCGCCGCTGCAGCGGACCACCCAAGCCCCCTGGCACACGCGCTGGCCACCGTGGACTTCGCGCTCCTCCGCCTGGCGCCGCACTGGTACGACGCCCTGGACATCGCGCTCTTTGAGCTGCGCTCCCGCCCGGTGGCAGAGGACGCGCCGCATCCGCTAGGCACGGTGCTGGAGGCGTGGCTGCACCGCGATGATCTCCCCGTGCGCGTGCTGGATCTGGTGATGTTCCGCCACGCGCGCTACAGCCATCCCACCGAGGCGCTGGCTGAGCTCTGGATCCAGCGCTGCCTGCAGACTGCAGCCTCCACCGAAGATGAAGGCCTGGTTGAGACGCTCATCCTGGGCTGCCCAGAACGCGTCCGCGCACACGCTGCGGCGCATCGCGCTGCCTTGGCCGCTGCCCGCCGCTCGCACTGCGTGCGCAGCGTGATCGACCGCGTGGCGTGAGCCACTGCACGCGCGCCGCGCGCGCACCGCACGCACGCCACGCGCACCGCACGCACGCCACGCGCGCCGCACGCTCGCCACGCGTGCCGCACGCACGCCACGCGCGCCGCCTCCGCGCACCCCGCCCCTCAATGCCCGTCTTCGGTCGCGCTTGGATACCGCTCGCGCACGCTCTGGAAGTAGCTCCACAGGCTGAGCGCGATGTCCACGATCTCTGGCTCAAACGCCTTGCCTGACTCCGCCTCAAAGAACGCGCGCACCTTGGCGTCGTCCCACGGCTCCTTGTAGCGGCGGCGGCTGGTGAGCGCGTCGTACACGTCGCACACCGACACGATGCGCGCAAACAGCGGAATCTCCTCGCCGCGCAGGCGCTCGGCTGGCGGGAGCGCATCCATCTCGGAAGACATCTCACGCAGCTGCGCCCTGGTGAAGCGGCCCGGATACCCCTTGCCGTCCCAGCGCTCGTGATGGTGGAGAGCCACCTGCAGCACCGCCTCGTCGTAGGGCGTGGCTGGCTCGGCAAAGAGGCGCCCGCCCGCCAGCACGTGCGTCTGCATGCGCGCGTACTCCTCGTCGCTCAGCTTGCCGGGCTTCTTCAGGATCTGGTCGGGAATGGCCACCTTGCCAACGTCGTGCAGCATGGCGGCGATGCGCAGCTCGTCGCGGCCGCGCAGGCGCTCCTGCTCGTCCAGGCCATGGCGCTGCGCCCACACGTCGTAGATAGCGATGGCGTACTCCGCCACCCGCTCCACGTGCGCGCCAGTCTCCGTGGGGTCGCGCATCTCGGCTGTGGCGATGGTGCGCATGATCACGCCGCGCACCAGCCGCGCGCGCTCGTACGCCACGCTTGCCATGCCGGCAAACAGCTCCAGCGCGGACTGGTCGCTCTGCGTGAACGCCAGCTGCGCGCCGTTGCGGCCGTGCCCGCGCGCGTTAATCAGCTGCAGCACGCCCAGCGTCTCGTCCTGCGCGCCACGAAGCGGCGCCACCAGCATGCTGCGCGACCGGTAGCCAGTGGTCTCGTCCCAGCGGCGGTCGAACTGGTATGGCAGCGAAGGGCTCAGGGCGTAGACGTCGTCCACGCGCAGGCTCTGGCCAGAGATGGCCACGTAGCCCGCGATGGACTGGTTGTCCACTGGCAGCTTGAGGTCCTGCAGCGGCAGGCGCGCGCCTGGCTGCATCCGGGCCTCCAGCGTGTCGTTCTGCGCGTACGCAAAGCGCAGCTTGCCATCCTCCACCACCCAGATGGTGCCAGCGTCTGCATCGGTGAACCCGCGCGCGTGGTGCAGCGTGCGGTGCATCACCTCGTTCAGGTCCTGCGCGCGGCCCAGCTTGGTGCCGCGCACGCTCACTTCGGCGAACTTCTCGCGCTGCTCCTGGCTCTCCTGGTCCAGCAGCGCGTTCAGCGAAGCCAGCCTGCGGTTGGCAGCGTCAATCTCCGAGTTGCGCCGCAGCAGCTCTGCCTGGCTGTGCGCCAGCGCACGGGTGGCGCGGTCGCGCTCCCGCTGGGCGCGGCCCACCTGGCCGTGGTAGCGGATGCGCGCCACCAGCTCCAGCGGCGCAGGCATCTTCACCATGTAGTCGTTGGCGCCATGCTCAAAGCAGGCGCTCTTGGTCTCTGCGTTGTCGTCGCCGCTCAGCACCACCAGCGGCGTCTCTGCCAGGTCTGGCGAAGCACGCAGCCGGCGGATCTGCTCCATGCCATCCATGCCGGGCATCACCAGATCCTGCAGGATGACATCGGGGCGCCGCGCCAGCGCCAGGTCGTAGCCAGCGTCGGCAGACGTGGCAGCGATCATCTCCACATCGGTGAACCCAGCCAGCAGCTTGCGGAGGGCGGCCTCCACGATGGGCTGGTCGTCCACCAGCAGCACAAGCGTCTTGGCGCGTGGATCAGGTGTGGTCATGCACCCAGGTGAAGGCGATGTGCGGCTGCCCCAGCCCAGCTCAAGGCTTGAGCGTCTCCAGGCCGCGCTGCGCGCCGCCCTTTGGCTTTCGGGCACGATGCATGGCGCTGGACGTGCGCCCCAGCGCCACGCGGTCTGGGCCATCCACGCCGATGAGGGCGTTCACGCGCACCTGGTGGAACCAGGAGCGCAGCTCCTGAAGGCGCTTCAGGCGGGCCTCCAGGTCAGCGCGCAGGCGCTGCGAGGAGCGGGCCTTCTTGGCAGCGTCCACCGAGGCGCGGAGCGCGGTCTCCACAGCGTTCCAGTGGATCTCATGCGGCAGATGATCATGCCACTCCAGCGGACGCCGCGGAACCGGGTGCGGCTCCACTGCGCGCGCGCTGCGTGCAGCAGGGGTCCCTGAGGTGGTACGAGCGGTTGGGCGCGTCTGCGCAGCCTTGCGGGTGCTGGCCTTCTTCTTTGGCATAGGAGCATCCTACGCCCTTTGGCGCAGCACGGCGGTCAGCCGCAGATGAACGGCGCGTTGCCAGACATGCGGCCTGGACGAGCGCGCCGCAGTTCATTCCACTCGCGCGTCGGGCACAGGTCGAGCACCCGGCGCACCTCCAGCGAGAGCTCGCGTGCTGTCGCGGTGGTGGGGAACGGCTTGGGCTGGACGCGGCTGGTCAGCCAGGTGGCGGGGTTCGGCGCGTGGCTCGGCGCAGGGCGCACCGCGGGGCGCGAATCTTGGCTCGGAGCTGGGCGCGGTGCAGCGCGCGTCACGGACGCGCTGGCCGGCTTCCTGGCAGTGGCTTTGGTGTGCTTGGTCTTCATGGCCGTGTCCTTCTGCGCTGCACACCACTCCAGCGCAGGCCCATTGTCGGCAGCCCGCACAGACCGATCCAGCCCTGCAGAGCAAAAGTGGATGAAATGGGTGTTCAGCCTGGCCACGCCAAGCGCGGCGCTGCACCAATGCCGATAATGTCCGCATGGACTGGTCCTTCCCCTATCGATCGCAGCGGATGCCAGTGTGCGCACCTGCGGTGGTGGCCACAGGTCAGCCGCTGGCTGCGCAGGCTGGCCTTCACGCGCTGCGCGACGGCGGCACTGCAGCAGACGCCGCCATCTGCGCGGCCATCACGCTGACGGTGGTGGAGCCAGTGGCCAACGGCATCGGCAGCGATGCCTTTGCGCTGTGCTGGAACGGCTCGCTCCAGGGGTGGAACAGCAGCGGCCGCAGCCCTGCTGGACAGCCGCTCACCGCCTTTGATGGCCTGACCACCATGCCGCGCACAGGCTGGCCTGCTGTGACAGTGCCTGGCTGCGTGGCGCTGTGGGCTGCGCTCCACCAGTCTGCTGGACGGCTGCCGTTTGAGCGCCTCTTCCAGCCAGCCATTCGCTACGCGGAAGAGGGCTACCCCGTCAGCCCCATGACAGCGGCCAGCTGGGCGCGCAGCGTGGAGAAGTACAAGTCGTTTCCAGCGTGGATGGCCACCTTTGCGCCAGAGGGCCGCGCCCCTGCCCCAGGACAGGTGGTGCGCCTGCCAGACCATGCGCGCACGCTGCGTGAGATCGCAGCCACGCGCGGCGAGAGCTTCTACCGGGGCGCGCTGGCACAGAAGATCGAAGCCGCCGCGCGCGCAGATGGCGCAGCGATGCGTGCTTCGGACCTGGCGGCGCACCACGCAGAGCCAGCAGAGCCCTGGAGCGTGGGGTACCGCGGCGTGGACGTGCATGAACTCCCGCCCAACGGCCAGGGCGTGGCAGCGTTGATCGCGCTGGGCATCCTGGCCAACATGGACTTCCGCCGCGTGAAGCCAGACAGCACCGACTGGGTGCACCTGCAGGTGGAGGCCATGAAGGCTGCGTTTGTGGACACCCATGCGCGCGTGGCAGATCCTGCCGCTGGCACGGACGCAGCCCACGCCCTGCTGGACCCAGCGCTCCTCAAGGCGCGCGCGCAGCGCATCCGCGCAGACCGCGCCCAGGCATGGGAGCCAACGCCGCTGCCAGGCAGCAGCACGGTCTACCTGTGCGCTGCAGACAGCGAGGGGCACATGGTGAGCTACATCCAGAGCAACTACGAAGGCTTCGGCTCTGGCGTAGTGGTCCCAGGCACGGGGATCGCGCTGCAGAACCGCGGCGCGTGCTTCAGCCTGCAGGCTGGACATCCCAACCAGTACGCGCCAGGCAAGCGGCCCTTCCACACCATCATTCCTGCGTTCCTCACCCGGAACGGCGCGCCGCTGGCCGCGCTGGGGGTGATGGGCGGCGCCATGCAGCCGCAAGGCCACATGCAGGTAGTCATGCGCCTGGTGGACCAGCAGCTGAACCCGCAGAGCGCGCTGGATGCGCCGCGCTGGCAGATCATGGAAGACGGCACGCTGACGCTGGAGCCTGGCTTCCCAGCGCAGACCGTGAGCGAACTGGCCGCGCGCGGCCACACCGTGCGGGTGGTCGCCGACAGCAGCGTCTTCTTCGGCGGCGGCCAGCTGGCCTGGCGCGATGGAAGCATCTACCTGGCAGGCAGCGATCCCCGGCGCGATGGACAGGCTGTTGGCATGTGACGCGACCCATGCGTCACGCGCTGAAAGCCACCCATGGGATTTGAACCCACGACCTATGCTTTACGAAAGCATTGCTCTACCGCTGAGCTAGGGTGGCGAAACCGGACGGGCCATTCTAGCGCATGGCCGCTGTGCCGTCCCCTGCTGCGGGAGACGCGTTCTGGCCCGGCTGCCGGGACTTCAGAATCATCTCCACAGCCTGGCTGGGCGGCAGCGACATCGCGCCGTAGGCCATGGACGCTGCATCAGCCAGCGCTCCTGTTGCCTTGGTGACAATGACGCGCAGCGCTTCGGCCTGCTGCGGGGTTGCCTTGGCGCCCCAGCGGCGTGCGCTGCTGGCCACGGGACCAAAGAGCGTGGTCTGCTCGTCACCCTGTGCGGAGAGCGCTGCCTCCAGCAGCGCGCGCTGTGCGGTCTCGGTGGGCACCAGGGCCAGCACTTCGGCCACCGCCGCGCGCACCGGGCCTTCCTGCACGCGCAGGGCTTCGGCCAGGCCGCGCTCTGCGTCGGTGATCTTGTAGACGCTGCCATTGGCCAGGCCGATGCGCAGCAGCGCTTCCAGCGACTGCGGCACAAAGCGGCTCATGTCGTCCGCTGTGGGCGCAGCGCCGTAGGTCTTGGCCATCACGGCGTTCACGCCAGCCTTGAAGGCGTCGTCGTTCACATCAGCGCCCACCACGATGGTGTGGCCGTCGCGCTCCATGTCTGGGGCCATGCCCATGTCGGCAGGCTGCGCCACCACCAGCACTGGGATGGTGCTGCCACCTCGGCGCGCGCGCAGCGAGGCGAGCGTGTCACGGATGGCAGGGGCGCTGCCAGAGACCACCACCAGGTCGCTGCCAGCGTTGCGGGCCGCGATGACCTCAAAGCCAGCCGCATCCTGCGCAGCGGTCAGCGGCACATAGCCAGCCGACTTCAGCGCAGAGGCGAAGCGCTGGGCGTCCTCGCTGCTGGGCGCCACGATGCCGCCGAACAGCTGGCTGCCCGAACGCACCGCCTGCGCCAGCGTGGGCACCACCTGCTCCGAGCCTGGGAAGGCCGCGCCAGGCGTGACCGATGCCAGCGCCAGTGCAGCTTCAAACTGCACGCGGCGGTCTGGGTACAGGAGGCACTGCACCACCGGGCTCGAGCCGCCAGCGATCATGGCGTCTGCGCCAGCGGTCTCGCGCAGCGCCTGCAGCGAGGCGCGCACCAGGCCTGTGTCGGCCAGCGTGAGGCCCAGGCCCAGCACATCCTGCATCACAGCTGGACCAGCCAGCGTGGCGAAGTACTGCGCGCTGCGGCCGCTGCCTGCGTACAGCGGGTCCACCATGCCGTCGCCCATGCGGGCTTCGCGGCGGAGATCTGCAGCGATGAAGAGGCCCAGCGCCTGGCGGTTGCTGGCATCCAGCTCCAGCGCGCGCTGCGCAAAGCGCATGGCCAGCACGTCGAAGTAGAGCGGCGAGGAGACCTGCACAGCGCCCAGGCCGCCCGAGGCGCTCCAGCTCCAGATGTTCTGCGTGGCCTCGCCAGGGAAGGCAACCAGCGTGGCATCTGCGGTCAGGAAGCGGCTGGCCATGGCTGTATAGGCAGCCGATGCAGTCTGCTCTGCGGAAGCACCGATGGCGCGTACTGCCTCGCGGCAGGCGTCGGCCACATCGGGCGTGACATCCTTACGCTGCGCCAGATCCAGCAGCGCTGGCACTGCCACGGGGTAGCCGATCTCACCCAGCATCATGGCCACCTTGCGCTGCGCAGTGGCGTCCAGATCATTCAGGGCCAGGGCCAGCGGCAGCGCTGCCTGGCGCTTCAGCTCCACCAGCACCCGGCCAGAAGCCACCGCAGCGCCTGGGTCACGGCTCTCCACCACCTGCAGGAGGAGCGCTGGCACGGCGTACTCGCCAGCAGCCAGCAGACGATCCTTGGCCAGCATCTGTCCGCGCACTGGGCCAGTCAGCATGGTCACTGCTTCTGCGATGCGGTCATGCTCGCGCGCGCGCGCCCTGCGGCCGGCCTCCAGCTTGACTTCCAGCGCAGCCACCTGATCTGCCACGCCTGGCATGGAGCGGCCGCGGCGGAACGCTTCTTCCATGCGCTTGTCCAGCTCCAGGTCCTCCACCAGCTTGGCCAGCGCTGCGGCGTCGTACGAATCAGCCAGCAGCACGCCAGCGTTGGCAGCCGCCAGGTCTGGCTTGGCGATCATGACGGCGTGCACGAAGAGCTGTGCAGCCTGACCGGGCTTGCTGTCCCCTGCAGCCTGCGCGACAGTGTCCTGCGCCAGTGCGGTTGCTGGCACCACGCTGAGCGAGGCGGAGAGGACGAGAGCGAGCGACAAGGTAGAGCGGGCAGAACCGTGCACGGATTGACCTCTTGCAGGAGGAGTGTCAGACAGGCGCCCCCCGTCCGGGGGGAGGCGGACGGATGCGCTACGCAGCGCACCGCCGCTGGGATGCTGCAAAGAAGCCCCGAATCTACGGCACTTCAGGCTGCCAGTCAATGAACGCCGGGCTGGGGGTGGCCAGGCTGGTGGCTGGATGCGCGGGAGGGCAGCGCGGGTGGCCAGCGCGGTGGCGGCGCCAGCGGCAGCGCGGTGGCAGCGCAGGCCCTTGCAAACAGCGCGAAAGGCGCCGCAGCACGGCCCACGCTATTCTGCCCAGCGCGCAGGCGTTCGCAGCCAAGTGGCTGCGGCGGGCTTGTGAAAACCAGCTGGACAGGTCCGTCTGGCCCTTCGGTGCTCACAAGTTCGGGAAGGCGGTGAAATGCCGCCGCGGACGCGCCGCCGTATCGGGTGGCAGAGGCCCTGTGGCCCCTGCCATCGCCACCTTTGGCCACTGGCCGCGCTGCAATGGCGCTGGCTGGGAAGGCGGTGGCGAACGCCCGGAGCCGGAAGACCGGCCTGCGCAACGGCCCCTTGCCCACGCGTTTTTGGGCATACGGCTGACAGGACCGCGCAGAGGGTTCGGACATGGAAGTCTTCCGTCCGGCAGTTGGGCGATCCATGGGATCGCTGATGGTGGCGTTGCAGTGCGTGGGCGTGGTGGGTGCAGCAGGATCTGCAGCGTGGTGCAGTGCGCGCGCGTGCGGCGCAACGCTGCCGCCACCGCAATGTGCCTCCGAGGTGGTGTCTTACGCGCCCGGCGTGGGCGCTGGCATCAGCTTCCAGAATCCCAACGCAGCGCTGGGGCCGCCCACGCGCATGACTGGTGCTGGCGCGTCCGCTGGCGTGGTGTCGCCCTTCCAGCCTGCGTACATACCTGGAGAGGTGGTGTCGGTGGGCCGGGGTGGATCGCTGGTGCTTGCGTTTGATCCACCGGTGGTGGATGACCCGCGGCACCCCTTTGGCGTGGACCTGATTGTGTATGGCAACTCCTTCTTTGGCGACCTTGGCTACCCAGGCGGCGTGGTGGGCTTCCTGTTTGAAGAAGGCGGCGTGATCGAGCTGAGCAACGATGGCACGCTGTGGCACGAAGTGCCCGGCGCTGCCGATGGCGGCCTGCCCACCATGGCCTACATGGACGCTGGCCCGTACCAGGTGGAAGCCGGCACGGTGCTGTGCGATCCAGCCTGGCCAGTGGACCCTGCGGTGCAGGCTGTTGACCTGGTGGGGATGGACTACCCCATGCTGCAGCTGGTGTATGCAGGCGCCTGCGGCGGAACGGGCGTGGATCTGGCAGCCGCAGGCCTGCAGCAGGCTCGGTACGTGCGCATCAGCGTGCCTGCGAACGCAGCCAGCGTGCCAGAAGTGGACGCGGTGGTGGCCGTGCGCGTGCCGATCGCTTCAGCAGACCTGGATGGCAGCGGCGCAGTGGATGGCACAGACCTGGGTCTGCTCCTGGGCGCGTGGGGAACCGCAGGCCCTGGCGACCTGGATGGCAACGGCGTGGTGGATGGCACCGACCTTGGCGTGCTCCTGGGAGCGTGGTCATGAAGGCGCGCGGCTTCACGCTGGTGGAGGTGCTGGTGACCATCACCGTGATCGCGGTGCTGATGGGCGTTGGCCTGCCAGCGCTGCACGCTGTGCAGGGCTACGCGCGCGAGACCACGTGCGCCACTCGCCTGCGGCAGATGGTGGTGGCGGCGCAGGCGTATGCCAACAGCGCTGGAGAGTCGGCCCCACCAGCGGTGCTGTACTACCAGCGCAACGGTGTGGTGGTCACGCAGAGCTGGGACTTCCAGAGCGATGGAAGCGGCGTGGTGCAGGCAGGCGCGCTGTGGCAGTACACCAGCACGCCCTTTGAGGTGCAGCAGTGCCCTGCGTTTGAGGGCGAGAGCAACTCGAACGGCGACCCGTACACGGGCTACAACTACAACACCACGTACGTGGGCGCAGAGGGCACCCTGCCCTACGTGGATGGTGCGGGCGTGGTGCAGGATGGCTGGCGCGCCGCGCGGCTGGGCACGCGCCTGCCGCAGTTTGCGCACCCGGAACGCACCGCTGCCTTTGGCGACGGCGGCTGGCGGAGCGGGGCCAACAAGTACATGCGCGCGCCCATGAACACCGTGGAGGCCAACCTGCCGCTGGTGTGCGCTGGCACGCAGGCGTTCCGGCACATGGGTGGCTGCACGTGCTGCGCGTACCTGGATGGGCACGTGGGCACCGTGCGGCAGGCCGAGCGCGGGCAGCTGACCACCGATGCGCTGGCCCGGCTGGTGATCGGTTTTCCGCAGAACGGGTTCCTGAGCGCGGATGACGCGGCGTATGGGCCGTGAGGGCGGGGGCGCGGGCGCGGGCGCGGGCCGGTGGACCGGGTGCGGCAGCCGCTGCTAGCGCGCGGCGATCTGCGCGGCGGTCCAGCGTGCCACCGTGGCGGCCATGAGGTCCAGCGCGGCCGTGCTGTCAGGAATGGGCTGCCGGTCTGCGTCCAGCGTCTGCAGCAGCTCGTCTGCGTAGGCGATCTCCACAGCGTCCACGCTTCGATTGGTGAAGGCCAGGACGGAGCGCCACGCTTCCAGATGCGTGGCTGGGAGGCTGTCGTCTGCCGCGCCCTGGAGGAGCAGCACTGGGCGGCGCGTGAGCGTGACGGCCTCCAGCGGCGCGAGCGCAGCCAGCGCGTCCACCAGGCGCAGCGTGGGTGAGGCGTTCCACGCTGGGTCGTCCTCATTCTCTGGTGTGCGGCGGCTCATGAGTTCCGGGGCGGGCGCAGACGCCATGGCCAGGAAGGCCAGGTCGTCAAAGCGCGCGCTGGCCGAGGCGGCCACCGCCCCCGCCAGCCAGGTGCCAGCCAGGGCGGGCCGCGCCCCGGGGATGGCGGCAGCAGCCGCAGCGCAGAGCGCGGCCGCTGCGTTCACCAGGTGTGCGGCGTCGTCTGCGCCAGCGGGCTCGGAGGCGTCTGCAGGCGGCGAGGCTGGCCCGTGCATCTGGCGGATGCGCGCCACATGCGCGCCGCCGCGCAGGAGTCCGGCGCAGAGCGCGTCGTCCAGCATGGCCAGGCGGGCTGCGTTCTCCAGGCCAGGCGCTTGCGGCACCACCAGCGCCACCACCGGCGCGGTGCGCGTGCGCGCGCTGGCAAAGATGCGCGTCCAGCCCGTGGTGGGCGGCGTGGGGGCGGTGATGGAGCCGTCTGCATCGCCCCACGGGCCTTCTGCGTGGAGCGGCTGGCCTGTGACCTCGGCTGTCAGCCAGGCATCGGCCGCGCGTGGGGAGGTTCGGTCCATGGGTGGTGTGCGGGCCAGCGCTACACGCGGCCGAACTGGCGCTCCAGGTCGCGGATGGTGATGCGCAGCGCCGTGGGCCGCCCGTGCGGGCAGGCGGTGCTGCGCTCGATGCGCTCGCGCAGGTCCAGCAGTGCTTCGATTTCCGTGGCGTTCAGATGGTCGCCCGCCTTCACAGCGGCCTTGCAGGCCATCATGTCCAGCACGGTGTGGAGCGCAGCTTCTGTGTTGGTGGGTATGCCCTCGTCCGCAGCGCGTTCCAGGAGCGCAGGGAGGAACGCGCCCGGGTCCACGCGGCGGCTCTGGAGGAACGTGGGGTAGGCGTGCACCGCGATGCTGCGCGGGCCAGCGGCCACAGCTTCGATCCCCAGCCGCTGGAGGAGCGGGGCGAGTTCCTCCAGCAGTTCTGCGGCGCGCGGGTCCACCGGGATGATCTGCGGTGTCAGCATGCGCTGCGACTCCAGCGGGCCAGCCGTCACGCGGTGGTACAGCTCCTCGTACATCGCGCGCTCATGCAGCGCGTGCTGATCCACGATCAGCAGCCCCTGCGCGTCCTCCACCACCAGGTAGCTGCCATGCACCTGCAACACCCGCCGCGAAATTGGTGCCAGGCACGGGTGTCCCGGGTTTTCGGGTTCGGGAGCCACCACCACCACGCTGGGTCGCCAGCCAGGCATGGCAAGAGAGGGAGTGTCCTTTGGTTCGATCGTCGAGCGTGCGGAAGGGATTGCGTCTGCGCTTGCGCTCGTGCACGCGCCAAGGTCTGCGTCTGCGCCTGCGCCTGCGCCTGCTTCTAGGCTCACGCCTGCACCTGCACCGATGCCTGCGCCTGCACCCACGCCATCACCTGGACCTGCTCTGCACCTGTCGGTGCCCTCAGAAAGTAGGGACACCCGTGCCTGGCACGAATTTCGCCATTCGGGGACCAGGTCGGCGGCGCGGAGGGTGTCGAGCACCGCGCGGTAGACCAGCTGGTGCACGAAGCTGGGCTGGCGGAAGCGCACTTCGGTCTTGGCAGGGTGCACGTTCACGTCCACCAGCGCTGGGTCCATCACCACGGCCAGGTAGCCCACAGGCGACCGGCCAGGGTCCACCAGGCCGCGGAAGGCTTCCTTGACCGCGTGCAGCATGGTCCGGTCCTGCACCGCGCGGCCGTTCAACACCAGCCGCAGCGCGCGCCCGGTGGCCTTGGCCACCGCTGGCTGGCCCACCAGTCCCCAGACCGCCACGGGGCTCCCGCCCTCCACCTGCGCTTCGCCCGTCACAGCCAGCATCTGCGGCTCCAGCGTGCGGCCAAGGATGTCCATGGCCCGCTGCCGCGGGTCGTCTGTGGCTGGCAGGTCCAGCTTGACCTTGCCATCGGCCACCAGCTGGAACGCCACGCCCGGGCGCCCAACCGCCACAGCCTCAAGCACTTCCAGCACACGCCCGCTCTCTGCCGCCACGCTGCGCAGGAACCGCCGCCGCGCTGGCACGTTGAAGAACAACTGCCGCACCTCCACGGCTGTGCCGGCTGCGCGCGCTGCGGGGCGCGGCGGCTGCACCACCCCGCCCTCCACTGCCACGCTCCACGCAGCGTCTGCCCCCTGCGCGCGGCTGGTGAGCGTCAGCCGGCTGACCGACGCAATGCTGGCCAGCGCCTCGCCGCGGAAGCCCAGCGTGGTGACGTGCGTTAAGTCCTCCACCGACGCGATCTTGCTGGTGGCATGACTGGTCACTGCCAGCGGCAGCTCCTCGGCTGGAATGCCAGCCCCGTCATCCGACACCAGGATCAGATCCGCCCCGCCGCCCTCGATGTCCACCTGAACGCGCGTGGCGCCAGCGTCCAGCGCGTTCTCCACCAGCTCCTTCACCGCGTTGGCTGGCCGCTCCACCACCTCGCCCGCTGCGATCTGGTCCACCAACTGTCTGGGCAGCACGCGGATGGGCATTCCCAGATTCTAGGGACGAATCCGCCCCTGAATTGCCACCACCCCTTTGACGCACCCACCCCCGCACAGCGACACTACGCACATGAAACCGGCCAGGACGGCCACCATCGCCGTAGGCGACATCCATGGCTGCGGCGCAGAGCTGGAGCAGCTGCTGCAGGCCGTGGAACGCTGGTTCCCCGCCGCACGCCTGGTCTTTGTAGGCGACCTCTTCACCAAGGGGCCAGAGCCCGGCCGCGTGGCCAGCGCGCTGCTGGACCGCCGCGCCACGGGCGCGCGCGTGGACCTGGTGTGCGGCAACCATGACCTGCGGCTGTTGAACGCCATCGTGCGCCTGCAGGCGGGCGCCAGCCTGGCGCTGCTGCCGCGCACCGAGCGCCTGGCCATCGAGCTCCTCCAGCGCGCTGGCATGCTGCGCGAGGCCACGCGCCTGCTGACCGAAGCCTGCGACCGCGTGGAAGTCCGCGACACCCGTGGCAAGTGGACCGTGGTGCACGGCGGCATTGACCCGCAGCTGGGCATCGAGCGCACGCCCGACGACGTGAAGATCCACATCAAGGCTGGCGAAGGCGAGCCCAACTGGTGGGAGCTCTACGACGGCCGCGAAGGCCTCATCATCGTGGGCCACCGCCCGCTGAAGGCGCCGCTCATCCTGCGCCGCAAGGACGGCAGCCCCTACATGGTGAACGTGGACACAGGCTGCGCCTACGGCGGCGCGCTCACCGCGTACTGCATTGACGCAGACCAGATCCTGCAGGTGCCTGCGCAGACCACTCCCATGCCTGGAATTGAAGTGCCCAGCGCGTTCAGGAAGGGCGCCACTGCTGGGCGAGCGGCATCCGGCGGCCCGGCCCGAATGCGCGCGCAGTGACCTTGAGGATCAGCGCCGCCTGCGCGCGCTTGTACTCCATGCGGTCCATGGCCGTGGTCCAGCGCTGCACCATGTCCAGCGGCAGGCCCGCGCGCGCTGCGATCTCCTCCACCCCAAGCTCCTCCTCCACCCAGCCGCGGATGATGGCGTCCAGCTGGTCGTAGGGAGGCAGCGTGTCCTGGTCTGTCTGGTTGGGGCGCAGCTCTGCGCTGGGAACCTTGTCCACGCTCTCCTGCGGAATGGGCGGCTGCGCGAACCCCGCCGCTGCATGGTGCGCGTTCACCCAGCGCGCCAGGTTCCACACGTCGGTCTTCAGCACGTCGCCGATGGGCGCCAGGCCGCCGTTCATGTCGCCGTACAGCGTGGCGTAGCCCACGGCGTACTCGCTCTTGTTGCCGGTGGTCAGCACCAGCGCGCCAGAGCTGTTGCTGAGCGCCATCAGCTGCACGCCGCGCACGCGGCTCTGGATGTTCTCGTCCGCCACTCCGCTCAGGCCTGGGAGCCCGGCAGCCTTCATGGCTGCGCCGATCCGCTCCACCAGCCCTTCATAGGCATCCTGGATGGGCAGCGTGACCGTGTGCATGCCAGTGCGGCGGGCAAGCTCCAGCGCATCGGTGATGCTGCCTGGGCTGGACCACTGGCTGGGCATCAACACGCCTGTCACGCGATCTGGCCCCAGCGCTGCCACCGCCAGCGCCCCCACCAGCGCGCTGTCAATCCCGCCTGAAAGCCCCAGCAGCGCGCGCTGGTGGCCCGTGCGCCCCAGGTACGCCCGCACGCCACAGACCAGCGCGTGCCACAGGTCGGACATGTCTTCTGCGGCGTGGTCTGCCGGGCCTGCGTGCGCGGGACGGCTGCCGCCCGCGGCGCCTGCCTCGCCAGCCTCGCCCGCCCCGCCTGGCGCGGGCGTACCCCGCGCACCCAGCTCCACCACGCACCCGGCGTCTCCCCAGCGCGGCGCTGCCACGCTGCGGCCGCTGGGCCACACCGCGCGCACATCGCCGTCAAAGACCAGGTCGTCAAATCCACCCAGCTGGTTCACGCTCATCACAGGCGCCCCCACGCGCGCCGCAGCCGCTGCCAGGATGGCCACGTGGCGCGCGTGCTTGCCGCGCTGGAACGGGCTGGCGCTGGGCACCACCAGCACGTCTGGCGCAGCGGCGGCAGCCTCCTCCACTGGGTCGAACCCATAGCTGGCGCGCGCATCCACGTCCTGGGCGCGCCACAGGTCCTCGCAGATCAGCACAGCCACGCGCGCGCCAGCGTGTTCAAACACCAGCGGGCCATGGCCAGGCGCAAAGTAGCGCGCTTCATCAAAGACGTCGTAGTTGGGCAACAGGCGCTTGTCGTAGAAGGCCTCCACGCGGCCACCGCGCAGCAGCGCCACGCTGTTGGCCAGCGGCCGGTCGCGCCCATCCACTGGCCGCGGCGTGCCCACCAGCACGGAGCATTCCGGCGCAGCGGCAGCCAGCTGCTCCAGCGCGCGCACGCACGCCTGCCCCACGCCCTGGCGCAAAAGGACATCGCGCGGCGGGTAGCCCGTCAAGGCCAGCTCGGGTAGCACGATGAGTTGCGCACCTGCGGCAGCCACGGCGCGCACCTGCTTCGAGGCACGCGCCGCGTTGCCGTGAATGTCGCCCACTTCGGGGCTGAACTGCAGCAGCGCGGTGCGCATCAGGGGGGAGAGTCTAGGTCCCCGCTGCGGGCGGTGCGTCCTGCAAGAACGGCGCCGCCCGCTGCTGCCAGGGCTGCGTCAGTACGACGCAGCGGCTGTGGTCGTTGCCGCGCCCAAGGCGTCCACCAGAGAACGCACGGAATAGGGCTTGCGGAGGATGCGTTCGTAGCCGGCGCGCTGCAGGGAACGGCCATCATCTGGGAAGCTGGCGCCGCTGGCCACCATGCGGGTGGGGCGATTGCCATTCCAGGTCTGGACCGAGCGAGCGAACGCTGCAGGGTCACCGGCTGAAAGATCGAAGAGGATGATGTCGGGCGCGCGGCGGCCAATGGCCACGCCAGCGGCCAGCAGGTCGTGGGCCAGATGCACATCGTAGTTGCCCATGTCCTCAAGCACCTGCTTGATGGTGGAGGAGGCATTGCGGTCCGCGTCCACCACCAGCACGCAGGTGCGGGTGTCCAGATCGCTGGTCAGCGGAATGCCATGCTGCTTCATGAACTCCACCAGCACGGGGGCGTGCACGCGGCGGTCCTTGGAGCCTGGGATGCGATAGCCCTCCAGGCGGCCAGAATCAATCCACTTGCTGACAGTGCGTGCGGCCACGTTGCAGATGCGGGCCACCTCGCCGGTGGTCAGTGCGTCCTTGTGCGTGCCGAATGGGTTCCGAGTGGTCATCGTGCCTCCAAATCCCGCGTTTCTGGCGGGTGCTTGGCGCTTGCATCGTCGCGCACGGCACGTGACTGAAGGAAGGCTTTCACTTTTCTGCGGGCAGGCACACAATCCTGAGCCGGGGCCAGATAACGGAGGGGACCGACGGGCCTTGTTCGCGCCCAACAGCCTTGCTCACGCCCCCACAGGCCTCGCTCACGCTCCGGCGGGCACAGGTTCTGCCTTGGAAAGCACGCGAATGCCGCGTTCTTCCAGCGTGCGATACAGCTCGTCGGCGTGGGTGCGGTCCCGCACCTCCACCACGCACTGCACCAGCACGGTGCTGATGTCCGCACCACCAAAGGCGCGCTCGTGGGTCACCTGCTGCACGCTGGCGCCGCAGCGGCCAATGGTGCTGGCCAGCTCTGCCAGGCCCCCGGGGCGGTCACTGATGACTGCGGTGAACTTGGCCAGGCGGCCATCCACCGCCAGGCCGTGCTCGATGACGCGGCTGAGCACCAGCGGATCAATGTTTCCACCGCACAGCGTGAGCACCACGCGGCGGCCCTTCAGGCTGGCCAGCTTGCCAGCCAGGAACGCAGCCAGCGGCGTGGCGCCAGCGCCCTCCACCACGCCCTTCTCCAGCTCTGCCAGGCGCAGGATGGCCAGGGCGATGGCGTTCTCGTCCACCTGCACCACCTCGTCCACATAGTGGCGGGCGATGCTGAAGGCGCGCGCACCCACTTCTGGCACAGCCAGGCCATCTGCCAACGTGGGCTGCGCCGGCACGCGCACTGGCTGCCCTGCCGCCAGCGCTGCGCTGAAGCTGGGGCAGCGCACGGGCTCCACCCCCACGATGCGCACGCGCGGATGCGTGTGCTTGATGGCCAGCGCCATGCCCGCAATCAGGCCAGCGCCGCCGATGGGCACCACCACCGCTTCAACGTCTGGCACCTGCTCCAGGATCTCCAGGCCAATGGTGCCCTGCCCAGCCACGATGGCAGCGTCGTTGAAGCCGTTGATGTAGGTGAGGCCTTCAGAGGCCACCAGCTCATCTGCGCGGTGCTTGGCCTCTGCGATGTTGGCGCCAAAGTTCAGCACGCGGGCGCCCAGCTCTGTGCAGCGGCGCTGCTTGACCAGCGGCGCGTGCACGGGCATGACCACGCTCACCGGAATGCCCAGGCGCTTGCCGTGGTAGGCCAGCGCCAGCGCGTGGTTGCCAGCGCTGGCGGCGATCACGCCGCGCTTGGCGGCCTCCTTGCCCAGCTGGAGCAGCGCGTTGCACGCGCCACGCTCCTTGAAGCTGCCCGTGCGCTGCTCGTACTCCAGCTTGCAGTGCACCTCTGCGTCCACCAGGGCAGAGAGCGCTGGGCTCTCCACGCACGGCGTGTTGAAGACACCGCTCTGGATGCGCTTGCGTGCCTCCAGGATGTCCTCATAGGACACGTCGCTGGCAGACTGGACTGCGCTCATGCCCGCGGGCCTGCCTTGCGCACCGCGTCGCTCAGCGTGTACTTCACGTCGTTGTCGCGGAAGCGCTTGGCAAGGTCCTTGGCCTTGGCGTCGTATGCGGCCTTGTCAGCCCAGGTGTTGCGTGGATCCAGCACTTCGGTGGGCACGCCGGGCACCACGGTCGGCATGTGCAGGCCAAAGATGGGGTGCTCCACAAAGCTGGCCTTGGCCAGCGAACCGTCCAGCACCGCGCTCAGAATGGCGCGCGTGTACGACAGCTTGAAGCGGTTGCCCACGCCGTACGGGCCGCCGGTCCAGCCGGTGTTCACCAGCCACACGCCGCTGCTGTGCTTGCGGATGCGGTCCGCCAGCATCTCTGCGTAGACCATGGGCTCGCGCGGCATGAATGGGCCACCAAAGCACGCGCTGAAGTTGGGGGTTGGCTCCTTGACGCCAGCCTCGGTGCCAGCCAGCTTGCTGGTGTAGCCGTTCACGAAGTAGTACTGCGCCTGCTCAGGAGTCAGCCTGGCCACCGGGGGCAGCACGCCAAACGCATCAGCGGACAGGAAGATGACGTTGCGCGGGTGCTTGCCCAGCGGCGGGATGACCGCGTCTGGCACAAAGTCCAGCGGGTAGGTCACGCGCGTGTTCTCGGTGCGCTTGTCGCTGTCGTAGTTGGGCACGCGGGTGGCGGGGTCGACCTCCACGTTCTCAAGCACGCTGCCAAAGCGGATGGCGTTCCAGATCTGCGGCTCGCCCTCCTTGCTCAGCTTGATGCACTTGGCGTAGCAGCCGCCCTCGATGTTGAAGACGCCATCCGAGCTCCAGCCGTGCTCGTCGTCGCCAATCAGGCGGCGGGCCGGATCTGCGCTCAGCGTGGTCTTGCCAGTGCCAGACAGGCCAAAGAACACGGCCACGTTGGTGTCGTCGGTCTTGCTGACGTTGGCCGAGCAGTGCATGGGGAACACGCCTGCTGCGGGCAAGTCGTAGTTCATGGCGTAGAAGATGCTCTTCTTCATTTCGCCGGCGTAGCGGGTGCCCACAATCAGCACCAGCTTGCGGCTGAGGCTCTGCACGATGCACAGCTTGTTCTTCACGCCGTACTTGGCTGGCTCATCTAGCTCGAGCTTGCTGGCGTTGATGATGGTCCAGTCGCCCTTGAAGTCCTTCAGCTCGGTGGGCTGCGCGTTGATGAACAGGGTCTTGGCAAACAGCGAGTGCCAGGCTTCCTGCGTGAACACGCTCACCTTGAGGCGGAACTTGGGGTCGCCACCGGCGTAGCCGTCGAACCGGAAAAGGTCCTTCTGCGCCTTCATGTGCTCCATGACCTTGGTGTAGATGGCGTCAAAGTGCGCTGGAGAGATGGGCTGGTTGACCTTGCCCCAGGCGATGTTGGCGTGGATGTCTGGGGTGTCTTCCAGGAACTTGTCGTCTGGGCTGCGACCGCTGCGGGCGCCCGTGTCACAGGTGAGCGCACCGTTGGATGCCAGCTGCCCTTCCCCACGCGCCAGCGCCAGCTCCACCAGACGGGCGGCAGAGAGGTTGCTGTGGATGGTGGCGTGGCCAAAGTCAAGGCCAGGGCGAGCAGACGACATGGTGGCGATGGTCATGGTGAAGACTCCAGATGGCTGCCTGGCCCAAACAGGCCAGCACAGGGGAAGGGGTAGAGTCTACCCCTTCGGCCGGATAGCCCGGCAGACTTGCGCCCCCCCAGGTGCCCTGCTGGCAGCAGGCATTGATCCCCTGCAAGGGACCGGATACCATCCACCCCTCGCACGGCGACCGTAGCTCAGTTGGCAGAGCACCTGGTTGTGGTCCAGGACGTCGCGGGTTCGAGCCCCGTCGGTCGCCCTTTCTCGCCTGCTGTGGCAGGCCTGCCCCATGCTGCTGGCCGCTGTCCAACCTGACTTGGCCTGGCAGGACAAGCCCGCTAATTGGTCTGTGATTGGCCAGATGGTGACCGCTGCGGCCCTGCCTGCTGGCAGCCTGGTGGCCCTCCCAGAACTTGCCGATACCGGATTCACCATGGACGCTGCCGCAGTGCTCGCGGGCGACTCGCTGGGGTCAGCCCAGACGTTGGCCAAGGCGTGCGGTTGCATCGTGGTGGCTGGGCATGGGGCGGAAGCGGTGGGCACGCCAACCAGCTCGAGTGCCGGCGCGCACCCCAGCGCCGAATCCCGCGCGCCAGCGTCCCGCCCCGCTCCGCCACGCAACGTGGCTTCGGTCATCAGCGCGGCGGGCGATGTGCTTGGCCAATATGCCAAGGTCCATTTGTTCAGCCCCGGAGGCGAGGCTGGTGTCTACCGCGCTGGCGACTCGCTGACGGTGGTGCCTGTGCCTGCAGCGGACGGCGTCTGGAAGGTGTGCCCGCTCATCTGCTACGACCTGCGGTTTCCGGAACTCTTCAGGATGGCAGCACTTGCGGGCGCTGAGGTGTTTGTGGTTGGGGCCAGCTGGCCAGCAGTCCGAGCGCACCACTGGCGGGCCCTGACCATCGCACGCGCCATTGAAAATCAGGCCTTTGTGGTGGCCTGCAACCGCGTGGGGCATGACCCACACAGCAGCTATGTGGGTGGCTCGCTGATTGTGGGGCCAGATGGCACGGTGCTTGCTGAGGCAGGCGACGCACCGTGTGTGCTGACTGCCAACGCAGACCGAGCAGAGCTCCTCCGATGGCGCGACAAGTTCCCGGCCCTTCGCGATGCGCATCGTGGATTGCTCGGTGATCTCCGAGTGGAAATCACGCCGATGAGTTGACGGGGAGCGTGCGCGCTCTACACTCCGCGCGCAAGCGAGCGGTTGTGGCAGCAAGCAGTGCATCGCGTGTGTGCGCCGTGCGCGATTGCGAAGACCGCTGGTTCTGATCGCAGGAGGCGAGAAAGAACATGATGCAACACACAGCAGGCACCTTGTGGGACGGCGTCGAAGCGGAGGAATCGCTGGCGCAGCCGCTGCAGAAACTGATTCGTTCGGCCTACTTTTCAGGGGGTGGCGAAGTTGCGATGCGCTACCGCGTGAGCGTGGACGATGTGCTGGAGCATCTGCTGCGCGCGGGTGCGTCGCGCATGCCGCGCCCTGAGCGTGCAGCAGACAACGTGCGCTGCGTGATCCACGCAGCCGCGCTGGTGCGTGGTGACGCGCAGGCGTGGGCTGACTTGTTGAACGCGCTGGCACCCAGCTTTGACCGCGCCTGTGCAGCGCGCCTGGACCCCGTGCGCGGCATCGCCTTTGCCCGCAGGTTCTGGATGGACCTTCGCGCCACCTCCACCGACCAGGTGGTGACGGCTGCGGCACATGGGACACACGGGGTGCACGGGGTGCACGGGACACACGGGGCGCACGCAGCACATGCAGCGCGCGGCACGCACGCGGCACAGGGAGTGCATGCGGCTTCACAGCAGCCTGCGTCCCGGAACCATGGCACGCGTGCGCCAGACTTGCGGCAGTACACCGGCGCCCGCCCCATGCGTTACTGGCTGGCAGAGCGGCTGCTTGGCAGCCTGGAAATGGAGCTTGGGCGTGCTGCGCACCCTGCCCCGCGCCTTGACAGGGCGGCTGGGTCGCGTACCCTTCGTATTCCACGTCCGGTGATCACCGCAGAGGCCAAGGCAACCTAAGCCGCACCCCCTGCTCCGTGAGGATCGGACGACAATTTGATCTCGGGGCAACTTAGCTCAGTTGGTAGAGCACCGCATTGAAAATGCGGGTGTCCGCGGTTCAAGTCCGCGAGTTGCCATTCCCCACCCACCCAAGCCCGCACCTGCGGGCTTGCAGTGTTTTTGGAGTGGTGTGACTTCGCTGAACTGGAGGCGCAAAGAATCCCGTTCTCGCGCAGAGCGTGCGGCCGTCGCAGGGGAAACCTCCACACGCAAGGAAGGCCGCACTCCCGCAACGTACGCTCCGCACCATCCACGCCAGCCAGGAGCACCATTGAGCGAAGAAGACGAATGGACAGTCATCACCAAGGACAGCAACGGCAACATCCTGAAGGACGGTGACGCAGTGGTGGTGATCAAGGACCTGGACGTGAAGGGCGCCAAGACCACCATCAAGCGCGGCACCACCTACAAGAACATCCGCACCACCTCCAGCGCAGAGGAGATCGAGGTGCGCGAGGGCAAGGCGGTCTGGGTGCTGAAGACCTGCTTCGTCAAGAAGGCATGACTGGCTGAGCCAGATCCGCGCGCACCCGCCGATAACTGCTTTCTGCGCAAATTCGGCGAACCTGGCATGGCTCGGACCCTCTTTCAGGTCCATACTCCCTCCTCTCACTGGAGGTTTGGGCATCGGGGCTGAGCGCTTTGGAGCGCTGCTGTGTTTTCCCTTCCGAGGCTCCCTCCATGACCCGCATCCACACGATCACCTCCTTGGCCGCAGCCCTTTGCGTGGCTGCTGCCGCCACCGCCTCCTCCACCACCGCTACCTACCTCGGCACCAACGGCGTCGAAGGCCTGGGTTCCTACAACGCGGTGGTGACCTACGACTACTCCGGTGGGTCGAGCGCGATCCTTACGGTGTTCCTGAGCAATACCACGAGCGCTTCGACTGGCGGATACATCACCGCGCTTGCTCTCACGGCTGCGGGCGCTTCCAGCGTGAGCTTGAGCAGCTCTACATCTGCAGCGTTCAACGGGCTGAACGGCCCGGTCGAGGCGAACCCCTTTGGCAACTTCGTCGGCGGGGCCTCGACCAGCGACAGCTGGCTGGGTGGCGGGTCCCCCACCAACGGCATCAGCGTGGGCAACTCTGCGACGTTTGTCTTCAACCTCACCGGACTGGCCTCCAACCTGGCCTCTGTGACAGCTGACACGGTGCTGCAGGCCACTGGCAACAACGGCTTGGTGGTGCGCTTCCGCGGCATGGCAAATGGTGGGTCTGACAAGGTGATCGCGTATGTGGTGCCTGCCCCCGCTGGTCTGGCCGTGCTGGGCCTGCTGGCCGCGCCCCGCGCACGCCGCCGCCGCGCCTGATCCACGCGTCGCCTCGCCCCGCCTGGACACTGCGCAGACACACCAAGTGCGTCTGTGTATCACCAGTGATGCAATGTTCCACGAAAGCGTGGAGCCCGCTTGAGGGCTGAGCTGCCCCGGCCGACAGAGGCGGCATGCTGTCCCGTTCTGCCACGCAGTACGCCGCGGTGGTGCGGTGGACCATGCCAAACGGCCGGTCCACCGAGCGCCAGTTTCAAGCGGTGGTCGAAGGCCAAGGCCCGGCTCGCCACTACACGGTGAGCTGGCTGGCCGACGACAGCGGCTCGTGCGTGGAGGGCACCATGATGACCGGGCCAGGCCAGTGCGAGCGGTGCCTCCTGGGGGACATCCTGCTGGACCTGGTGCCGTCGGACGCCCGCCCGCCCTTTGAGGTGGAGTTTGAACACTGGAACGGCGAGGATCCGCCCACCCAGTGTGTGTGCCGCGACTGAGCGCACCACGGAGCGGGAGCCGCCGCCAACCCGGCCGGGGGCCTGCCTGCGCGGCCTGCAGGAATCAGATCAACTTTGATCGCATTTTTGCATGCGGCCAAGCCGACCCCCCTGCGAGCCGCCGTTGGTACTTTCCCCCTGTGACCCCGCACGCAGACGCGGCCCAGCTGCGCCGAGAAATCCTGCGCTGGATGGACCCGCCGGCTGGTGACCGGGGTGGCCGCATCGCAGGCCGGCAGATCCGCCGCCTGGTGCAGGCGCTGGACGCCCCCACCGGCCGCGAAGACCTCTACCTGAGCGCGCTGGCAGAAGCCCAGTTCGCCCGCCGCATGCTGCTGGCTGGCTGCCATCTGGAAGTGGAGGCCCGCACCCCGTCTGGCCGCCACGCAGACTTCCGCGTGCAAGCACCTGATGCCCGGTTCTTTGTGCATGTGAAGCGGCTGACCGTGGAGCCGCCGCACACACCCACTCCACCGCTGCCCGATGCGCTCCGCGCGCTGGAGACTGTTCACCGCCCCGTGACGCTGGGTGTGCGCTGGGCGGACGCTGCCCCAGAGGGCCTGACCTTGCTGGCTGAAGAAGCTGCTGCCTTTGCCCGCCAAGCCAGCGTGGGTGACGAGCTGGTGGTACGGGATGAGGCTGGCCGCTGGGTGGGCGCCTGCCGTCTGTTGCCCCAACCTGTGCCAGGCACGCACCTCCAGGTGCAGCCTGGCCTGGATCCAGAGTGGGACGCTGCCGTGCCGCGCGCGCAGCGTCTTCTGCGGCGCGCGTTCAGCCAGTTCATGCCGGGTGCGCCCAATGTGGTGTGCATCGTGGGTGACGGCCCCGGCAGCGAGCAGGCGGTGGAGACTGCGCTCCTGGGCACCGTGGTGGAGCGCTGGGATCAGTTCCCGCCGCGGGGCCAGCGTGTGGCGCATGGCCGCGCAGAGGACGGCTTCTGGTCACGCGGCCAGTACCAGAGCAGCGCGCTGGTGGCGTGGCTGCCCTTTGCAGGTGATGGCCCAGGCCGAGTGTGGCGCCGCGCTGGCCACCCGCATGACGCTGCAAGCGCGGCCGCAGAGGCCACGCTCCACCGCGCGCTGGGGGCGTGAGGGCAGGCGCGCCCACGGCCACTCGCGCGCCTGCCTGCCGGCGGCGGGCCGCCGCATCTCACTCCCCGACTGCGTACGTGTCGTGCGGCCGAGCACGCGCTGGCGCCGTGCTGGGCACTGGCGGCCAGATGGTGGCCAACGCCTCGTGCGGCGGCAGCCCATCCACCAGCATGCGCGCGCCACCCGCCAGCAGCTGCTCCAGCTGCCGCCGGCCAATCTCCACGCGGAGCTGCACGTGCGTGTCGGTCCAGTTGCGCTCCGTTACAGGCACGCGCTTCTCGATGAAGTCCACCGTGCGCCCATCCTGCAGCGGCACGCTCAAGACGCACGCGCGGCTGTCGCCACGCATCAGCCCCAGCACGCGCTGGTTGAGCGCGTCCATGCCTTCGCCAGTCTTGGCTGACACTGGAAGCGCGTCTGGCTCGCGGGCCAGCCATTCTTGCAGCCGGGTGTCTGGGCCATCTTCACGCTGCCAGGTCTGGGCCAGGCGGTCCACCTGGTTCAGGAGCAGCAGCCGCGGCTGGCCCTGCGCACCAATCTCATCCAGCACCGAGCGCACCACGTCCAGCTGCCGCGGCGCGTTGCGGTCCGCCACGTCCACCACGATGAGGAGCACATGGCTGCTCACCGCGTCCTGCAGCGTGGCGCGGAAGCTGGCCACCAGGTTGTGCGGCAGCCTCCGCACAAACCCAACGGTGTCGCTGAGCAGCACGGTGTTGCCACCGCCCACGTTCCACGCCTCCACGCGCGTGCCCAGCGTGGCAAAGAGCTTGTCGGCGGCGTACGCCCCGCCGGTGGTCAGCCGGTTGAAGATGCTGCTCTTGCCGGCATTGGTGTAGCCCACCAGCGCAGCGGTGAAGTGGTCGGTGCGGCGCTGCATCACCTCGCGGTTGCGGCGCGCCTCGATCTCATGCAGTTCGCGGCGCAGCTTGTCCAGCTTGGCCTTCACGATGCGGCGGTCAATCTCGATCTGCTGCTCACCCGGGCCGCGCGTGCCCACGCCCATGGGTGCGCCGCCCGTCACCTGGCCCAGGTGGGCCCACATGGCGCGCAGCCGCGGTGCGGTGTATTCCAGCTGTGCGATCTCCACCTGCAGCTGCGCCTGCCGGGTGGTGGCCCGGTTGGCAAAGATGTCCAGGATGAGCTCGCTGCGGTCAATCACCTTCAGGCTGAGCACCTTCTCCAGCTCAGCCACCTGGCTGGGGGCCAGCTCGTTGTCGAATATCACCACCCGCGCTTCCTGCTCCTTGCACAGGGCAGCCAGCTCCTCCAACTTGCCCTTGCCCAGGTAGGTCTTGCCGCGCGGCGCCTCGCGGTTCTGCTCCAGCGTGGCCACCACGCGCACGCCAGCGGTCTCTGCCAGCGCGCGCAGCTCGCCCAGCGGGTCGGCATGGTCAAAGTCGTCGCCAGGCAGGTGCACGCCCACCAGCACGGCCGGCTCGATACGAATGTCCACGTCGCCGTGCTTGCCAGTCTCCATCGCGCCGATTCTAGGGGGTGGGCGCTCCTATCATCGGGGCCATGGACGTGTGCACGGTGAGTCTGATGGCAGCCCTGGCGCTGTGGCAGCAGGACGGCAGCTCGCAGCTGGGCAGCGCGCAGGCGGGCAGCGCGCAGGCGGGCAACGCGCAGGCGAGCAGCACGCCAGCGGCCAGTTCCGCTGCCGCGCGGGCCGGCTCGCCATACGCGTGGTTCGATCCGATCATTGATCTGCGCGCGCTTCTCATGGCTGGCTTTGTGGATCCACCCGACGCAGAGGCCATGCAGCAGGCTGCGCTGGATGCCATGGCCCGCGCGCTGCGCGATCCATACACCGTCTACGTGCCCCCCACCGCAGAGGGCCAGCTCCGCCGCCAGCTGAGCGGCAGCTACGTGGGCATCGGCGTGGAGCTGGATCTGAATGACAACCGGCCTGTGGTCATCAGCACGTTGGATGACTCGCCCGCCATGGATGCTGGCCTCCTTCCAGGCGACGTGCTGCTGGACGTGGATGGCCGCAGCACGGAAGGGGTGGACGCACTGGGCCTGGAGCAGCTCCTTCCTGGCGAGGCTGGAACCACCGTGCGCCTCCGCGTGCGCCGCGCGGACGGCGCAGAGCGCACGCTGGACGTGGTGCGGCGGCAGATCGAGTCGCGCAGCGTGAAGGGGCTGTCGCGCGAAGGCGACGGATGGCGCTACATCATGGACGGCGACCGGCACGTGGGCTATGCGCGCATCGCGCAGTTCACAGACCGGACCGCCGCGGAGCTGGACGCAGCGCTGGCCAACATGCGCGGTCATGGCCTCAGCGGGCTCATCCTGGACCTGCGCGGCAACGGTGGTGGTTCGCTGGATGCGGCAGTGCAGGTGGCGGATCGCTTCCTGGCGCAGGGTGGCATCGTGAGCCTGAAGGGCCGTGGCGACCGCGGCCGCACCTGGGACGCCACAGCCAGTCCGGAAGATGTGCAAGTGCCGTTGGTGATCCTGGTGAACCAGGGCACCGCGAGCGCCAGCGAGGTGGTGGCTGGCGCGCTGCAGGACAACAATCGGGCCAAGATCATCGGCGCGCGCAGCTATGGCAAGGGCAGCGTGCAGGAGGTGCGCGCGCTGCCAGACGGCGCTGGCATGCTGAAGATGACCACTGCGCGGTACTACCTGCCCAGCGGCCGCACCGTGGCGCGCACGCCCGGCAGCAGCCGCTGGGGTGTGGAGCCAGACAGCGGGTTCCACGTGCCCATGACCGAAGCGCAGATGCTGGCCAACGGCGCTGCGCGGCACACGTGGGAGGCCGCAGGCGGCGGAGCCTCGGGTGGCGCAGGCGCGGGCGGCACAGGCGCGGGCGGCGCGGGCGGCGCAGGCGCGGCCGCGGGCGGCGGCGCTGCGGCAGCGCAGCCCGTGGCGGTGCAGTGGGCGGATCCAGCGTGGATCCGCACGCAGGCGAGCGATCCGCAGCTGGCTGCAGCGCTGGAGGCCATGCAGGGGTACGTGGACCGCGGCGAGTGGCCAGTGGTGGGCGACCTCTCGGGCACCATCGGCGCAGTCAACGATGAACTCCGCGCGCAGCTGGACCTGCGCCGCCGCCTCCTGGCAGAGCTAGCCAAGACAGAGCGCAGCATCACCACGCTGCGCTCACAGGGCGCTGGGGTGGATGATCCCGTGCTGGGCGCAGACGCTGTGCTGATTGACGGCGAACTGGTCATCCGCGACCGTGATGGCCGCGAAGTGGCGCGCGTGCAGATCAAGGACCCCGATGCGCTGCGCAAGGCCATGCGCGAGGTAGGCACCCCAGCCAAGAAGGCCGCCCCGGAAGGCCCATGAGCGCGCGCGGAGGACCACAGAGCCAGCGGCCGCAGCCTGCGCAGCCACCGCTGCGCGAGGGCGCGCTCATTCTGGGCCTGGAGACCAGCTGTGATGAGACTGCAGCCAGCGTGGTGTCCGTGGAGCATGGGCGGCTGCGCGTGCGCAGCAACACTGTCTCTTCGCAGAACGAGGTGCATGAACGCTTCGCGGGCGTGGTGCCAGAGCTGGCCAGCCGCGCGCACCTGGAGCGCCTCCTGCCCGTGCTGCACACAGCGCTGGAGCAGGCGGGCGCCACGCTCCAGGACATCCACGCAGTGGCTGTGGGCCATCGCCCAGGGTTGATCGGCTCACTCCTGGTGGGCACGGCGGCTGCCAAGGCGCTGGCCTGGAGCCGCAACCTGCCCCTCCTGGGTGTGGACCACGTGGCCGCCCACCTGGTGGCTGGCCTCCTGGACGCAGAACCTGTGCAGTGGCCAGCACTGGGGCTGGTGGTCTCTGGCGGGCACACCCACCTCCTCCACGCAGACAGCCCGCTCCACCTGCGCGTCCTGGGCCGCACTGTGGACGACGCTGTAGGCGAGGCCTTTGACAAGGCCGCGGTCATGCTGAACCTGGGCTACCCCGGAGGCCCGCGCCTGGACGCAGCCAGCGACGGAGGCAACGACACCGCGGTGGCATTCCCCCTGCCCACGCTGCACGAACACAGCGACCGCCAGGGCCGGACAGACGTGAGCCCCGCCCTCTGCTTCAGCTTCAGCGGCCTGAAGACAGCGCTGCTCTACCAGGTGCGCGGCGTGCCACCAGTGCCAGGCAGGCCTGCGCCGCCACCACCTGCCCCGCTGACACCAGATCGCGTGCGCGATCTGTGCGCCTCATTCCAGCGCGCTGCGGTGGCGCAAGTGGTGGACCGCACCCGAAAGGCGCTGGTGCAGTCCACCACTCGGACCCTCCTGGTGGGAGGCGGCGTCTCCGCCAATCGCCGCCTGCGGACAGAGCTGTCCGCGCTGGCCCACCAGCACAGCGCTGAGCTGCGCCTGCCACCGTTGCCGTACTGCATGGACAACGCAGCCATGATTGCAGGGTTGGCGCACTACCGCCTTGCTGCAGATCAGGCAGACCCGTGGTGGTTGGCGCCAAGCCCGCGCTCAGTCGTCGCGTGAAGCGTTGGCAGGGTTGGCCTTCACAGGCGCTGGGTTGCCAGCAGCCATGCGCTTGGCCAGCACTGCCTTGCGAATCTCTTCCATGAGCTCCGCGTTCTGGCGGATGAAGGTCTTGGCTGCTTCGCGGCCCTGGCCCAGACGCAGGTCCTTGAAGCTGAACCAGGCGCCGCTCTTGTCCACCACGTTGTCGGCCACAGCCAGATCCAGCACGTCGCCAGAAGTGGAGATGCCTTCATCGAACATGATGTCGAACTCTGCCTCGCGGAAGGGCGGCGCGATCTTGTTCTTGACCACCTTGGCCTTCACGCGGTTTCCCACGTTGCGGTCGCCATCCTTGATGGCGCCGATGCGGCGGATGTCAATGCGCACGGAGGCATAGAACTTCAGCGCGCGGCCACCCGTGGTGGTCTCTGGCGAGCCAAACATCACGCCGATCTTCTCGCGCAGCTGGTTGATGAAGATCACGATGCACTCGCTCTTGGAGATAGCGCCCGTGAGCTTGCGCAGCGCCTGGCTCATGAGACGCGCCTGCAGGCCGACGTGGCTGTCGCCCATTTCGCCTTCAATCTCCGCGCGTGGGATGAGGGCCGCCACCGAGTCCACCACAATGACGTCCACCGCATTGGAGCGCACGAGCATCTCTGCGATCTCCAAGGCCTGTTCGCCTGTGTCTGGCTGGGAGACCAGAATCTCATCCAGGTTGACGCCGATGCGCTTGGCCCACGATGGATCGAGCGCGTGCTCTGCGTCAATGAAGGCAGCCACGCCACCCGTCTTCTGCACGTTGGCGATGACCGTGAGGGCCAGCGTGGTCTTACCAGAGCTCTCTGGGCCAAAGATCTCCACGATGCGGCCGCGCGGAAGGCCGCGGCCACCAAGCGCCAGGTCCAGGCTCAGCGCGCCGCTGGCTACAGATGGGATGACTGGCACAGCCTCGTTGTCGAGGCGCATGATGGAGCCCTTGCCGTAGCTCTTCTCAATCTGGCCGACGGCTGCTTCCAGGGCCTTGGCCTTGGCAGCGCGCGTGGCTGGATCCACCGCTGGCTTGCTTTCCGCGCGCGGCGCGTCTGCGCTGGCCGTGCGCGGTGCGGCCTTGGGATCAGACTTGGGGTCAGCCTTGGCGTCTGTCTTGCTGTCAGAGATGCGGGACATGGGTGGCATCTTCGCAGACCCGGGCGCTCCTGCGCCGCCTGGGCCAGCAGAACCAGGGCCCTGTGCTGGTGCGTGTGCGACTTTTCCGTTGGTGATAGCAGCCGTGCTCATGTGTTCATCGCTCCTTCTGTTCGGTGTCTGATAGGATCCCCAGACCTATCGGTTGCGTCAAGGGGTGTTCGGTATCTTTTTGGGAAATATTCGGTATCCACCCGACCCTGCGCCTCCAGGCGGGGCCCGCTGGGCCGTGCCTCCCAAACATTGGCACCCTACATCTACCAAAGGGCCTGCCGCCCTGGGCAGGCGGTTCCGCACGTCAGATTCCTCTTGCGCCCTCCGCCTGTCCAATTGCCGATGCAAGAGGCAAGACCGACAGTGCCGCGCAGGCTCGTGGGCCAGCGCGGCAGCCGACCAGCGTGTCGGCAGACCTACCACTCACCCGGAGCATCCATGACTGATCAGCCCTCGAAGGACGACACCACCATGGCCGTGCTGTGCTACGTGCTGGCCATTTTCACAGGGTTCATTGGTCCGCTCATCATCTGGCTCATCAAGAAGGACCAGAGCCCCTTTGTGAACGAGCAAGGCAAGGAAGTGCTGAACTGGGAGATCACTGCCTTCCTGGCGATGATCGCGTGCCTCGTGCTGGCCTTCGTGGTGATCGGCTTCTTCCTGATGCCCTTGGTCTGGATCGCCAACCTGGTCTTCCTGATCATGGGCGCCGTGAAGGTGGGCAAGGGAGAGTCCTACCGCTTCCCCTTTGCACTCCGGCTGCTGCGTTGAGTGCGTCGCGCTGCGCGGCGCCGCCCTGCGTGGCGCCGCGCAGCGTGGCACGTCGCCGTACCCACTCCGCCCCGCTCAGACCTTGACGTCTGCCTCTGGCTGCATCACGTAGGGGCTGGGCGGCGGGTACTTGGCCAGGTCCAGCGTCTTGAACCACGCGATGGTGCGCTGCAGCCCTTCGCGCAGCGGCACCTTGGGAGCCCAGCCCAGTGTTGACTGCGCCTGGCTGATGTCTGGCTGCCGCTGCTGCGGGTCATCCACTGGCAGCGGGCGGTGTTCCATGTGCGTGGTGGCGCCCACCAGCTCACCTGTCAGCTGAGCCAGTTGGCGCATGGTGAACTCGTCTGGATTGCCCAAGTTCATGGGGCCAGTCACGTGGGCGGGCGTGCCCATCATGGCCACAAAGCCGTCAATCAGGTCGTCCACGTAGCAGAAGCTGCGGGTCTGCTCGCCGTCGCCAAACAGCGTGAGCGCGTGCCCCTCCATGGCCTGCCGAATGAAGTTGCTCACCACCCGGCCGTCGTATGGATGCATCCGCGGGCCATAGGTGTTGAAGATGCGCACCACCTTGATCTCCACGTTGTGCATGCGCCGGTAGTCAAAGCAGAGCGTCTCAGCAGCGCGCTTGCCCTCGTCGTAGCAGGCGCGAGGACCGGTGCAGTTCACATTGCCGCGGTAGTCCTCTGGCTGGGGGTGCACCGTGGGATCGCCATACACCTCGCTGGTGGAGGCGTGGAAGCACCGGGCGCCCCGCTTGCGGGCCAGCTCCAGCGAGTGGTACGCGCCCCACACAGACGTGCGCAGGGTCTTGATGGGGTCGAATCGGTAGTGCCCTGGCGCTGCGGGGCAGGCAAGGTTCCAGATGTGGGTGACGTCAAAGTCAAAGGGGTCCACCACATCCGCCTGTACAAACTGGAAGTTGCGGTGGGCGTGCAGGTGCTGGATGTTGTCCGGGTGCCCAGTAAACAGATTGTCCAGGCAGATGACGTGGTGCCCGTCCGCGAGCAACCGGTCGCACAGATGGGAGCCGAGAAAACCGGCGCCGCCGGTCACAAGCGAGCGTGGCATAGCTTGGAAAGTCTATCGGCTTGCCGATACGGCCTGGCCCAGCCCTTGCCTGCGGTGGCGCTGGCTGGGAGCATGGAGGCATGGCCGCCGCACGCATGGTCCTTGGCGCAATGACTGGCACCAGCCTGGACGGGCTGGACCTGGCGCTGGCGCGGGTGGAAGGCACAGGGCTTGGCCTGCGCGCCACGCTGGTGGCAGAGGCCAGCGCACCGCTGGGCGCCCTGGAACCGCGGCTGCGCGCGGCTGCAGAGCAAGTGCCGCTGCCCGCCAGCGAGTTTGCAGCGCTGGGCCGCGAGCTGGCGGACCTCCACGCCCGCTGCGCTCGCGAGCTGTGCGCCAGCGTGGGGGTGCGCCCAGACCTGGCATGCGTGCATGGACAGACCATCTTCCACAGGCCGCCGCTCTCGTGGCAGCTGTTCACGCCGCAGCCGCTGGCTGCTGCGCTGGAGTGCCCCGTGGTGTGCGACCTGCGCGGCGCAGATTTGGCAGAGGGCGGCCAGGGCGCGCCGCTCACGCCGCTGGCAGACTGGGTGCTCTTCCGCGCCGCGCACCCGCGCGCGGTGGTGAACCTGGGTGGCTTCGCCAACGCCACGCTGCTGCCTGCTGACATTGGCGCGCACCAAGACCAGGTGGCCGCCATCCGCGGGCGCGACCTGTGCGCGTGCAACCAGCTGCTGGACCGCGCGGCGCGCACGTTGCTCCACCAGCCATACGACGCTGGCGGCGCGGCCGCTGCGCGCGGCACGCCGCACCCACAGATCACCGCAGACCTCCAGGCCGCGCTCACGCCCAGCCGCGCGCGTTCGCTTGGCACGGGCGACGAAGCATGGTCCACGCTGGACCGCTGGTCCGCGCACACCGCGCCAGAGAACGTGCTTGCGTCGGTGGCGTTCGCCATTGGCCACGTGATTGGTGGCGCGCTGCATGAGGCCAATCCCGCGCTGCGAGAGGTCATCGTGGCCGGTGGCGGCGCGCACCACGCAGTGCTGGTGCGCGCGCTGGCGCAGGCTGCCGGCGCCACTGTGGTGCCCTCCACTGTGCTCGGTGTCCCCATCGGCATGCGCGAAGCACTGGGCTGGGCGGTCCTGGGAGCCCTGGCGCAGGATGGCGTGCAGACCACCCTTCCAGCAGTCACAGGACGGTCATCGGGCAGGCTTTCGGACGGCGTGTGGTGCCTTCCGGCGTCTGCTGAACCTGTTCTTTACACAACCATGAAACACTGCAACCTCGCCACAGATGGATCGCACGTCAGCGCACCATCCACTGGCACCTGAGGAGGCATCGTGGCAACGCAGAACGTGTTGGTGGTTGAAGACGAGCCAGAGATCGCAGAGCTGATCCGCTTCCATCTGGATCGCGACGGCCTCCCTGCCAACGTGGTGCACTCGGGCCGTCACGCGCTGGAGTCCATCAAGCGTTCGCCACCAGACTTGGTGGTGCTGGACCTCATGCTGCCCGACGTGGGCGGCCTGGAGATCTGCCGCCGCCTGAAGCAGCAGCCGGACACGCGCGACATTCCTGTGGTGATGGTGACGGCACGCGGCGAAGAGAGCGACGTGGTCACTGGCCTGGAGCTGGGCGCCGACGACTACGTGGTGAAGCCCTTCAGCCCGCGCGTGCTCATGGCGCGCATCCGCGCCGTGCTCCGCCGCGGGCAGGAGATGGCGGCCGCTCCGCTGGACAACCGCATCACCCGCCTGGAAGGCCAGCTGGTGATCGACCCGGACCGGCACAAGGTGGTGGCGGGCGGGCAGGCCCTGGACCTGACCGTGACAGAGTTCGGCATCCTGCTGCATCTGGCCCAGCGGCCGGGCTTTGTGCGCACCCGGGACCAGATCATTTCTGCGGTGCATGGCCGTAATGTGGTCCTCAGCAGCCGCACAATTGATGTCCACGTGACCGCCCTCCGCAAGAAGCTGGGAGGCCTGGCCAACTGCGTCGAAACGGTCCGCGGCGTGGGATATCGTTTTGCCGAGGCTCCCGTCGAGACCGCGGCCAACTGAATGCCCAGCACTGACAGCACCATGTGGTTTGCCCTGTTTCTGGTCGCAGCGGGTGCTGCGGTGGCCCTGGGCGTGGCCGTGGTTGTGATGTGGGTCATGCACCAGCGCGAAGAGCAGCAGCTGCTGGGCGCACTCGGGGCGCTGGCGGGACCAGAGCCCAACCCCCTCCGCGCTGCCCGTCTGGCCAGCGCCAAGGCGGCGCAGCAGGACGCAGCGCTGGCAGAGCTCCGCGCCATCGTGGAGACCGCGCCCTTTGGCATCGTGGCGCTGGACCAGCTGGGCCGAGTGCTCACCGCCAACCCAGCCGCCGAGCGCATGCTGGGCCTGCCGCCCCTGCGCACGCAGGGCCGCCTCATCATCGAGCTGGTGCGAGCGCCAGAGCTGGAGACGCTGCTGCTGGGCGCGCACGAGACGGGCCGCAACGCAGAGGCCGAGCTCTCCTTTGCGCTGCAGGGCAACCGGCGCGTGGCGCGCGCGGTGGCGGCGCCGCTGCAGGCTGCGTCCAGCGACGCCACCTGCCTGCTGGTGCTGGAAGACCTGACAGAGCTCCGCCGCCTGGAGTCGGTGCGCTCCGACTTTGTGGCCAACGTGAGCCACGAATTGCGCACGCCCGTGACCAACGTGCGCGGCTACGCAGAGACGCTGCTGGAGAGCTTCCAGCTGGAGCCGCAGGCGCGCGGCTTTGTGCAGGTGATCCAGCGCAACGCCACGCGGCTTGGCTCCATTATTGATGACCTGCTGCTTCTGGCTTCGCTGGAAGGCGCAGAGTCTGCCCCGCCCATGGAGCATGTGCCGCTGCATGCGGTGCTGCACGGCTGCATGGAGCAGCACACGCCCGCTGCCGCTGCCAAGCGCATCAAGGTGGAGTGCCATTCAGAACCTGGGCTCACGGTGCTGGGCAGTGCTGGGCTTCTGGGCCAGGCGGTGGGCAACCTGCTGGAGAACGCGCTCAAGTACAGCCCAGAGGGCACGCGCGTCCAGATCCACGCGCACGCGCAGGGCGACGAAGCCGTGGTGGAAGTGCGCGACCAGGGACCCGGCGTGCCACCGCAGCACCTGCCCCGCATCTTCGAGCGCTTCTACCGCGTGGACAAGGCGCGCAGCCGGGACAGCGGCGGCACTGGCCTTGGCCTGTCCATCGTGAAGCACGTGGCCCAGACACATGGCGGCAGCGTGGAAGTGGAGAGCCGCTCTGGCGTGGGCAGCGTGTTCCGCATCCGCCTGCCCCGCGCTGTGCCGGACCGTGTGGCGCACGCGCCACAGCACGCCGCATGACCTTCCTGTCGCAATCACCTCGACCATCAGACCCAACCAACCCCACACAAGGATCGAACCCATGACTCGCCGGACCTTCGCAGCGCTCGCCACCTTCGCCACTGCCACCCTGCTGGCAGCCTCCGCACCACAGGATGCCAAGCCTGTTGACATGAAGTCGCTCAGCGGCACGGTAAAGGTGGATGGATCCTCCACGGTCTACCCCATGGCAGAAGCCGTGCACGAGGAGTTCCACAACGTGGCGCCCAACGTCAAGGTCATGGTGAGCACCAGCGGCACAGGTGGTGGCTTCAAGCGCTTCTGCGCGGGTGAGATTGACATCTCCGACGCGTCCCGCCCCATCAAGAAGAGCGAGGCAGATCAGGCCGTCACCAACAAGGTGGAGTATGTGGAGCTTCCCATCGCCTACGACGGCCTCACGTTGTGCGTGAACCGCGCCAACACGTGGTGCTCGCAGCTCACTGTGGAGCAGATCAAGAAGATCTTCAGCGCCACCAACACCGCCAAGACCTGGAAGGACGTGGACCCCAGCTGGCCGGCGGAGGTGATCAAGATCTACAGCCCAGGCACAGACAGCGGAACCTTCGACTACTTCAAGGAAGTGGTGGTGGGCAAGGACGGCAACGTGCGCGCCGACATGAGCGTGAGCGAGGACGACAACCAGCTGGTCCGCGGCATCGAGGGCGACAAGAACGCCATCGGCTTCTTTGGCTACGCCTACTACGCAGAGAACAAGAGCAAGCTGAACGACGTGAAGGTGGTGAATCCCAAGTCCAACAAGCCAGTGGAGCCCACGCCCACCACCATCGAGGACGGCAGCTACGCGCCGTTCAGCCGTCCGCTCTTCATCTACGTCAGCAAGGCTTCGCTGGCCAAGCCGCAGGTGTCCGCCTTTGCCGAGTACTTCCTGAAGCAGGCGCCAGCGATGGCCAAGGAAGTGGGGTACGTCCCGCTGCCCAAGGCCATCTACGAGCGCGCCATGGCCAACCTGAAGGCCCAGAAGACCGGCTCCCAGTTCATGGATGACAAGGGCCACGCCAAGGAAGGCGCGCTGGCAGACCTGTACCGCTGACGCCCGGACCCCAGGTAGCCGCTTCCCCGGCTACGCTCCGCCCACCGCACGGGAGCGCGCATGAGCAGTGCCCATGGCATCGTCCACGCAGCCAGCCTTGCCGCCGCCGCAGCCCGGCGCGGCAAGGAGCGTTCACGCGCTGGCCGGCGGGCGGCAGAGCGCACGGTGCGCAGCGTGCTGGGCACGTGCGCGGTGCTCAGCATCGCCAGCACCTTCGCCATCCTGGTCATCCTGGTGGTGCAGAGCTGGGAGTTCTTCCGGATGCCAGAGGTCAGCCTGTGGGAGTTCCTGACTGGCAGCCAGTGGAACCCGCTGCTGGGCGCAGAGAAGCACTTTGGCATCTGGCCGCTGGTGGCTGGCACCATGCTGGTGACCGCGGTGGCGGCGGTGTTTGCGCTACCGGTTGGCCTCATCACAGCGGTCTACCTGAGCGAATACGCGCCTCCCCGCGTGCGCGCCTGCCTGAAGCCTGTGCTGGAAGTGCTGGCCGGCATTCCCACGGTGGTCTATGGCTTCTTTGCGCTGGAGGCCATCACCCCCTTCCTGCACGACTACGTCAGCAGCGACTTTGGCACCTACAACGCAGGCGCGGCTGGCCTGGCGGTGGGCATCATGATCCTGCCCATCGTGGCCAGCCTGTCAGAGGACGCCCTGCGCGCGGTGCCACGCAGCCTGCGCGAGGCCGCCTACGGCCTGGGCAGCACGCGCTTTGACGTGAGCGTCAAGGTGGTGGTGCCCGCAGCGCTCAGCGGCATCGTGGCCAGCTGGATCCTGGCTATCACGCGCGCCATCGGCGAGACCATGATCGTGGCGCTGGCTGCAGGCGGATTGGCGCAGATGACCGCCAATCCCGCTGAGCCCGTGCAGACCATGACCGCCTGGATGGTGCAGATCTTCCTGGGCGACGCCCCAGCCAACGGCGTGGAGTACCGCTCCTGCTACGCCGTGGCCGCCGTGCTGTTTGTGATCACGCTGGGCCTGACCATCTGCGGCAACCTGCTGCTGCGCGCCTTCCGCGAGGAGTACGACTGATGGCGCAGGGCAACGTGGCAGCCGCACGCACCGCAGAGATGGCAGCCGCTGCGCCCGCCCGCGCGCCCCGCGCGCGCATGGCCAAGGACACGCTGTTCCTCACCCTGTGCCTGGCCTTCACCAGCGGCGCCGTGCTCATCCTGCTGGCGCTGCTCTTCAAGATCTGGAGCGCTGGCGCCTCCCACCTGAGCTGGGCCTTCCTGACCAACTGGGCCAGCCGCAAGCCAGCAGAGTCTGGCATCTACGCACCGCTCATGGGCAGCGTGTGGGTGTGCGTGGTGTGCGGGCTCCTTGCGCTGCCTGTGGGCGTGGGTACAGCGGTGTACCTGGAGGAGTTCGCGCGCAAGTCGCGGTTCACCTCCTTCATCCGGCTCAACATCACCAACCTGGCCGGCGTGCCCAGCATCGTGTATGGCATCCTGGGGCTCACTGCATTTGCTCGCATGTTTGGCGCGGCGGATCCGCAGAACCCCATCTCCATCGGCAATCCAGATTCATTCTTCTATGTGCGCCTGCCCTTTGGCTCTGGCGTCCTGAGCGGCGGCCTCACGCTCATGCTGGTGGTGCTGCCCATCATCATCGTCAGCAGCCAGGAGGCGCTGCGTGCGGTGCCGCGCAGCCTGCGCGCGGGGTCGCTTGCTCTGGGCGCCACCACCTGGCAGACCGTGTGGAACATCACCCTGCCCTCCAGCGTGCCCATGATCATGACTGGCAGCATCCTGGCCATGAGCCGGGCCATCGGCGAAGCCGCTCCCGTGCTGGTGCTGGGCATCCCGCTGTCCATCAAGTTCACTCCCAACAACCTGATGAGCGAGTTCACCGTGCTGCCGCTCCAGATCTACAACTGGGCTGGCCGCCCGCAGCAGGAATTCCATGACTTGGCCGCTGCCGCCATCATCGTGCTGCTGGCGGTGCTCCTGACATTCAACGCAGTGGCCGTGTTCATCCGGCAGAAGCTGCAGAGGACGTTGCAATGAGTCAGGTACCCTCTCCGCCAGCCCTTCGCATGCCGCCCGAAGACGTCCTTGCCCACACCCACACCACCGCGCCTTCCGAGGCCGTCGCAGCGCCACAGCCTGGGGCAGGCACAGCGGAGGTGGCCATCCGCGCGCACGACCTGCGCAGCTGGTATGGCAGCTTTGAAGCCTTGAAAGGCATCCATCTGGACATCCCGCGGTGCCGCGTCACCTCGCTGATCGGCCCGTCCGGCTGCGGCAAGTCCACCTTCCTGCGGTGGATCAACCGCATGAACGACACCATCCCCACCGCGCGCGCGGCTGGCACGCTCACCCTGGACGGCGACGACCTGCTGGCCAAGGAGATGGACGTGGTGGAGCTGCGCCGCCGCGTGGGCATGGTGTTCCAGAAGCCCAACCCCTTCCCCAAGTCCATCTACGACAACGTGGCCTTTGGCCCGCGCCTGCACCGCAAGTTTGGCCGGGCTGACCTGGACGAACTGGTGGAGAACGCCTTGCGCGCCGCAGCCCTGTGGGACGAAGTGAAGGACCGCCTGAAGGCCAGCGCGCTGGGACTGTCCGGCGGACAGCAGCAGCGCCTGTGCATCGCGCGCGCCATCGCGGTTGGGCCCGAAGTGCTGCTGATGGACGAGCCCTGCTCTGCGCTGGACCCGCGCAGCACCGCCAGCGTGGAGGAGCTCATCCGCGAGCTGGAGGAGCAGTACACCATCGTCATCGTGACCCACAACATGCAACAGGCAGCCCGCGTGAGCGACCTCACGGCTTTCTTCTTCGAGGGCACGCTGGTAGAGTCCGGCCCAACCGACACCATCTTCACCAATCCGCGCAACAAGCGGACAGAGGATTACGTTTCGGGCCGATTCGGCTGATCACCCACCTCATGGCACTGGACCTCAAGAACGAAATCGTCTCGCTCCGCCGCAGCCTGCTGGGCATGGGTGTGGCCACCCAGAGCCGCGTGGACCAGACTGTGGAGGCGCTGGTGGACGGCGACGTGGCCGTGGCCGAGCGCGTGAAGGCCGGCGACGCAGAGATTGACGCCATGGAGGTGGACCTGGAGAACCAGTGCATGCGCGTGCTGGCGCTGGGCTCGCCCGTGGCGCATGACCTGCGCTTTGTGCTGGCGGTGGTGCGCATCAGCGCAGACTTCGAGCGCATCGCAGATCTCTCCCGCGGCATCGCCAAGAAGGTGATCCGCTGGGAGCAGGCTGGGCACGCCACAGCCATGCCGCCCAGCCTGGTGGACATGGCCTACGCCACCCGCACCATGGTGCACGACGTGCTGGGCGCCCTGGCCAGCGAGGACCCGGATGCGTGCCGCGCCGTGCGCCGCGCCGACCACCGCGTGGACGACCTGAACAAGGAAGTGGGCGCTGCCGCCCGGGACGCCATCCAAGCGGACACCGACATGACCGGCCGCGCGCTGGACTGGATGCAGGTGGCGCAGCGCCTGGAGCGCATAGCCGACATCGCCACCAACATCGCTGAGGACGTGATCTTCCTGAGCGAGGGCCGGGTGGTGCGGCACGACAAGATCACGCGCACGCAGGAGTAGCAGCGCACGCTGCGGACGCACTGCGGCCGCGCCCCACCACAGTGAGGCAGCGCTCCGGCCGCGCCCCGCGTGGTCTGGCGGGAATGGCCAGTTATCAGGCATCCTGACCCCTTTCGGTGTGGCCGGGGTTCCGCTACACTGTGTGGCTCCCCCAAAGGCCTGCCATGCACTATCCGCACAAACTCAGCCGCATCAAGAAGGTCCGCAAGACAGGCTTCCGCGCTCGCATGCGCACCCGCAAGGGCCGCGCCATCATCAACCGCAAGCGCCGCGTGGGTCGCCGCATCCGCGTGCGCTAAGCCGGCGGCAGGCCTGCTGTGAACGACATCATCGTGCTTTGTGGGCTCCGTGGGAGTGGGAAGACCACGCTCGGACGGCTGCTGTCCATCCGCCTGGGCCGCCCCTTTGTAGATCTGGACGAACGCGTTCGCACGCGCCTGGGCCAGCCTGACATTGCGGCGGCGTTCCGCACCGCTGGGGAGCCTGCCTTCCGCACAGCGGAGTGCGCCGAGCTGCAGCGCGTGCTGACCGATGCCGCTGCTGGCGCACCCTGCGTGCTGGCCCTGGGTGGCGGCACGCCCACGCACGCGCCCAGCCGGGAGCTGCTGCAGGCCGCGGCCAGCGCTGGCACCGCGCGCATCGTGCTGCTGGAAGCGGCGCCTGCGGTGCTGGGTGCCCGCGTGAGCGCTGCCCCGCTGGACCGGCCGCTGCTGGCAGGCGCCTCGTTTGCAGAAGAAGCCCGCATCCTGAGCGAGCGCCGCCTTCCCCTGTACCGGCAATTGGCTGCTGCCACCGTGCGCACGGACCAGCCGGCCGAGCAGGCGCTGGACGCCCTGGTGGCTGCCAGCGCTACGACGGCCAGGTGATCCGCACGCGGCCTTCGGGGTCCAGGTGGGCGATGCCGAGCTCGCGCAGCGCTTCGAGCGCCGCCATCTGCTCCGCCTGCTTTTTGCTGGGACCCCAGGCTGCCGGGAAGCGGCGCGCGCTGGCGTCCACGCAGATTTCAAAGGCCTTGGCGTGGTCTGGGCCCTTCTCGTCCAGCACCACGTAGGAGGGCATGCCCATGTCCAGCTGGGCCAGCGACTGCTGCAGCACCTGCTTGAAGTTCTCCTGGTGCCCCAGGTGGATGGCCGCCTCCACGCGGTCGTGGAGCAGCGGCAGCACAAAGCGCCGCGCGGCGTCCAGGCCGGCATCCAGGTACAGCGCGCCGACCACCGCTTCAAACGCGCCAGCGATCAGGCTCTCTGGCAGGCCAGTGCGGCCGCGCACGCCCTTGTCCACCACCACCAGCTTGTCCAGGCCGCATTCCATGGCCAGCTCGGCGCACACCTTGCCGCTGACGATGTTGGACTTCACCTTGGTGAGCTCGCCCTCCAGCAGGTCTGATTTTTCGCGGAAGAGCTGGTCGCACACCATGAAGCCCAGCACAGAATCGCCCAGAAACTCCAGGCGTTCGTTGGAGTTCAGGCGGCCGTCGGCAGCGGAAGCATGCGTGAGGGCCTGTTCCAGCAGCGCTTGGTTGCCAAAGCGGTGGCCAGTGATTCGCTCGATGTGCTCGATGGTCTGTGAAGGAAGCGCCATACGGTGGTCACCAACCCAGCACCGGTGGCACCATGCGCACCACGGCCAGGACAACAAGCCCACCCACGCCACCCACCGCAAACCAGCATGCCATCTCCGCCAGCTCGCGGCCGCGGCTCTTGCGTGGCGCGGAGTCCTTCCGCACGGAGACCTGCAGGGTGGACGGCGCCCGCTCGCTGGGCGCAGCCTGCCGGTCCTCCAGCGCCTGGGCCGCCGCGGCCCAGCACTCGTCCGAAGGATCCATGCGCGACCGCCCTGCCACCGCCATCTCCGCAGCCACAGCGTTGCGGGCTGCCAAGGCAGCACCGACCGCTGGATGCACAAGACGGGATTCGGGGGGCATGGATGGCACGCGACACACCAGCGGAGACACAGCAGCCGTCCCGGCTACACCGGGCGACCACACCATCCATCGTCGAGAAGCTGGACCAACCTTTGACGGTCCAGGTCTGACAGGAAGCGGTCCAGCCGCACCGCCTGCCTGCGGGGGCCTGGGTCATCGTCGCGGTCAAAGACACGCACCACCTCGCCGCTGCCGCGGATAGGGATCAGGGCGCCCGGGAGCACGATCTCCACGTCCACGGTGGTGCCAGGAGCCAGGGCTTCATCCAGCTCATAGCGGATGCCGCGCAAAGAGATGTCGTAGGCGTGGCCTTCCAGGGGCTTGGCTTCTGCCACCGCCGCAGCCAGGGCCATGGCCTTGGGAAACACCGTCACCCGTGTGTACATCGGGTGCAACCGGAATCGCTCTATTGCTCTCCGGTTGGATGCTTCTGCGACAGCCATGTCACGATCTCCTACGAACAGCCGCCTGACGTTGGTTCATGAATGTGCGACGACTTTGTAAAGATCGTCTACGACCACCCACGTTCTTGAAGAACGCGCTTTCCCCCGCAGGCCACACAACATTTGGAAGGCACCTCTGGGGGGCTGATTTCATTCTGCCACTCTTTTCATGGAAAGCCTGTAACTTCCACCTTCTTTCCGCCTGATCATGGCCACCCAAAGCCCCGAAACCACTGCCCACCCAGAGGTCTTGCGCGGAGGGGCTGTGCAGCTGGAACCTCTTCAAAACAAGGAGGTTGCAGTCATCGGGTATGGCAATCAGGGGCGTGTCCATGCATGGAATCTCAGGGATTCCGGAATTCGGGTGCGGGTTGGCGGCCGGGCGGGGTCCCAGGCGCTGGCGGCAGCCGCGGCGGATGGCTTTCCAGCAGCACCCACGCCTGATGCAGCGAGCGGCGCAGACCTGGTGGTGCTGGCGCTGCCAGATGAGCACCATGCTGCAGTGTGGCGCACCGCTCTCCTGCCGGCGCTGAAGCCTGGCCAGACCGTGGGTTTCCTGCATGGATTGAGCGTGCACTTTGGACTGGTGCAGGTGCCAGCTGGCGTGGGCTGCGTGCTGGTGGCTCCCAAGGGCCCGGGCCCCACGCTGCGCAGCCGCTTTGAGCAGGGCCAGGGCATTCCTGCGCTGTGGGCGGTGCACCAGGAGTGCGCGCCCGAAGCAGAGGGCCGCGCGCGCGCGCTGGCGCTGGCCTGGTGCGCTGGGCTTGGCTGCCACCGGGCCGGCGTGGTGCAGACCACCTTCCGCGACGAAGCTGTCACCGACCTGTTTGGCGAGCAGGCTGTGCTGTGCGGCGGCATGCTGGCGCTGGCGCAGGCTGCGTACGACACGCTGGTGGAGGCGGGCTACCCGCCCATGCTGGCCTACCTGGAGTGCGTGCACGAGATCAAGCAGGTGGCGGACATCCTGTACGAACGCGGCCCTGCTGGCATGCGCGCGGCCATCAGCAACACAGCCGAGTTTGGCGCCGCCAAGGCAGCGCCGCGGATCGCAGACGCGCACCTGCGGCAGACGTTCCGCGGCATGCTGCAGGACATCCACAGCGGCGCCTTCGCACGCGCGCTGGCAGATGACGCTGCGGCTGGCAGCGCGTGGCTGGAGGCGCAGCGCGCGGCCGCGCAGCAGAACCCCATCGAAGCAGCAGGTCATGAAGTCCGCGCCCTGATGCCCTGGCTGAATGCGTCCACCACCCCCAACCAGAAGCCCGCACTGTGACACCACTGCAATCGTTCATCCTGGGCATCGTGGAGGGCGTCACCGAGTACCTGCCGGTGAGCTCCACAGGCCACTTGATCCTCACCAGCTGGCTGCTGGGTCTTGGCAAGGACCAGGCGCACAAGGAGGCGGTGGACGCCTTTGAAGTCATCATTCAGGCTGGCGCCATCTTTGCGGTGATTGGCCTGTACCACACCACGCTGGCGCAGATGGCGCGCGGCGTGAAGTGGCGGCTCAGCCGGCGCGGCACGCTGGCTGCTGGCCCCATGCGCGACGGCTGGGTGCTGGCGCGCAACGTGGTGGTGGCGTTCCTGCCAGCGGTGGTGGCGGGCCTGCTGCTGGCCAAGCCCATCAAGCAGTACCTGTTCCACCCGTGGCCAGTGGTGGCGGCCCTTGCTGTGGGTGGGCTGGTCATGCTCTTCATCTCGCCCTGGCAGAAGCGCGTGAACCTGGCCCACGCCAACGGAGCGCCAGCACGCATGACGCTCGCGCGCATGTCCATGCCGAACGCACTGTTCATCGGCTGCATGCAGTGCGTGGCCATGTGGCCTGGCACCAGCCGCAGTCTGATGACCATCGTGGCTGGCCTCATCATTGGCCTGCGCGCGGTGGACGCTGCCAAGTTCAGCTTCCTGCTGGGGCTGGTCACGCTGACCGCAGCAGCTGGCAAGGACGCGGTGGGCGTGATGTTCCCCAAGGACCCCACTGCCCCGCACTTCCTTGAGCTGATCGGCGGCTGGCTGCCGCTCATCATGGGCCTGGCGGCTGCGTGGGCCAGCGCAGCGCTGGCAGTGGATCTGTTCGTGACCTATCTGGGCCGACACACGCTGGCGCTCTTTGGCTGGTGGCGCCTGGCGCTGGCGGCAGCGTTTGCCGCAGCGCTGCTGTGGTACGGCAACGGACCTACAATCGCGCCGTGAACCAGTTCCTGCTTGCTCTCCGCAGCCTGGCCATTGCACTGGTCATCTTCCTGGTGCTGGCCGCGCTCACCGCGCGCTTCTTTGGCGGCACGCTGTTTGGCAAGGACCCTGTGGTGGCCTTTGCGCCGCTGGCCGTGGGTGGGACAGAGGTCTACCTGACGGTGAAGGGCTCCAAGGAGGGCCCGGGGCCAGTGGAGTTTGCGCTCATGCAGCGCGGGCCGTCCAAGGACCAGGAGCCTGTGTCCGTGGTGCCACTGGTGAACGGCAACCCTGTGATTTCTGGCGCGTGGCGCAAGGTGCTGGGGCCTGTCCTGACGCCAGAGGGCGTGCTGCGGGCGGCGGTGGGTGCAGACCGCGGCGGCAGCTCGCTGGACTGGTGGCTCCTGGAGCTGCGCCCCGGCGAGAAGGCCACCGCCACCACCATGTCCGCGCCGGACGAATCCGTGTTCAGGCTCCTGGGCGGACGGTAGCTGGACTTTTCTGGGGGATTCTTCCATCGAACCAAAGCGGCTTGCGCCTGTGTTCAGGCGGGGCGTAGCTGCGGCGTGAGGCCGGGCTGCTCCGCCACCCCGCGCGCATGCCGGTGCCGTGTGGCGGTGTCCAATCTTGCACCACGTGGAGCAATTCAATGCGCACACTCTTTGGCGCTCTTGTTTTGGGAGGCGTTTGCCTGGTGGGCACGGGCTGCACCACCACCCAGTACACGACGGGTGCAGAGATTAAGGAAGACTCTGTGAAGCAAATTGTGAAGGGCAAGACGACGATGCAGGAAGTCATCGCGCTCTTTGGCGAGCCCCAGCGCGCCACTCCCATGGGTGACGAAACCATCTACACCTACGAATACCGGGTCACCAAGGGCACCACTGTGATGGTGCCGTATGTGGCGTCAACCGACTCGAAGGATGAGGCCGACAAGCTCTCGATCGTGTTTGACCGGAGCGGGGTGGTCAAGACATTCAACGTGACTCGGGGTATCGGAAAGCGCACGTAAGTGCATCTGAAATGTGCTCATCGCCTCCTGAAGGAAGACTGCCATGAACGTGCCCATTCCCTCTCGTATCACCGCTTGCGCCCTCGCGGTGCTCGTTGCATTCCTCCCCTTCACGCGCCTGGCTGATGCCCAGACTGGCGAGTGCACTGGTGGCGGATGCGCGCTGTCGGGGGAATCATCGCACTATCCCGCTTCGTTGCAGAGCACCACTTCAAACAACTTTGTGAGCGTTGACTCGCACATCTTTGCGGGAGAGTGGGCGAGATACAGCGTCACCGCAGGAAAGACGTACGAATGGTCCTTCTGCGCGGCAGACGGAGGAGTCGCCTCATATGACTCTGAACTCACGCTGCGCACCGATGCATCACCCGGCAGCGTGATCTGCTACAGCGACGATGCTGACGGAGACTCCGGCGCGGATGCCAAGATCAAGTGGACAGCGACCTTCACAGGCGTGGTGCGAGTGCAGGCAAACAAGTACCCCTGCAGCACCAACTCGGTCAACAGCACGCTCCGTTGGAGGGTCGTGCCCACTGGCACGCCACCCGCGGGCTTCACGCTCAGCAATCAGGCGCCCTTTTGCAACAGCGGCAGTCCAGCCATCCAGCTCACGTGGACAGCGTCAAGCGGTGCGGCCACCTACACACTGCTGCGGAATGGTTCGAACTATGCATCTGGATTGACGGGCACCAGCTTTCTGAACTCGTCCAATGTCGCCGCCAGCCAGACCTACTCCTATCAGGTGCGGGCCGAGAACGCATACGGAACCACCCTTTCCAATGCAGTCTCCGTAACTGTTCCATCGGGCGTCTGCGGTGGTCCTCCATCAGCA
>JAXMAM010000020.1:0-58532 GCA_046350455.1 Phycisphaerales bacterium
GCCACCACGCCCCGCGCAACCGGTCGCCATGCACGATGAGGATGGCAGACCAGCACGGGCCCACCAACGCGGCTGCAGCAAGGAACCATCGCATCAGTTCCAGACGATGGGCCCGGGTGCCCTGCCCGGGCATCCATGCGATGAACGGAAAGAACACCCACGCCAACCATGTCACAATGCAGACTGCCAGCAGCGGTCCAATGACGGCAGACGCCAGCCGCGCGTCCTTGCGGATGAGCATGATGGTGCTGCTCATGGGGCATCCTCCTGCGGCCCCAGCTCCTGCAGGACCTGCTGCACCACCTGGCGGGCGCAGTGCACTTCTTCTGGCCACATGGCCGGATCCACCATGTAATAATCTTCACTCGGCAGCTGCACTGGTTCACCCGCCTGCGCGCGCTCGAGAAGCGCCAGAAAGTCATCTGCAGTCCGGACCACCGCGCGCCAGTCTTTCAGCTGGTAGTTGCGCGGCGCGTTGACCTCAGCCTGATGGGCAATGGACGAACAGGCCACCCATGCAACCAGTGCATCACGCACCGCACAGTCAGTGGTGGTGCAAAGTTCGTAGAGGGGAGCCCGATAGAGGGCGAGGTGGAAATTGCCCCAGCCCTCTCCAGGCACAGGCCGGGCCTCCGCCACTTCCAACTCGATCTGCACCGTCACGTGCTCAAGGGGCGCCAAAGAGAGACGACTGAGCGATTCTGATGCCCGCTCGCGGAAGCCCGGTTGGCCTGCATCGCGTTGCAGGCGCGCCCACGTGAAGCTTGCCATGGTTGCATCCATGCCCCCAGTCAAACCACTGCTTCCGAACGAAAGCGCTGGCAGCACCCAGCCGCGATGCGCCTGCGCCGCCACATCTGCCGCGCTGATTGGGTGTTCCCCAAGCCTTCCGGTCCGCACGGCAGCGAGCAGCTGATCCATGCTCATGGCCTCCACCCGTGCGGCAGCCTGCTGGCGCTCCCTCGCGCTGTTCATTCCCGCCCAATACGCATGGCTGGTGGCCAGCACTCCAGCGGTGGCCAGAGCACCGCACGCCAGGCCAGCCGCTGCTGCGCCAGCCAAAACCTGCCACGCACTCGCCTTTCCAGCCCGCGCAGCGGAACGCCGCCAGAGGAAGACAGCCACACCCAGCGGCACACACGCCGCCATCAACGTGCTCCATCCTTCCACCTCCCACCACGCCCTGTCAGCGATGTACTCCGGCCGCGAGGTGAACCACCCCTCGTTGTACGCAGTGGAGAGCAGCGAGGTGCCCGCGCTGGGCGATGCCTGATCGCCGCCCATGGCTCCTGCGCCGAACGGTGCGCCTGGCATCTCCAGCGCCATCCAGCCAGGGATCCATGCTGTTCCGTGCGCCAGCACCAGCAGCAGCAGGCTGAGGCACAGCGCAGGTACCGGCCGCCGAACGGCAAGGCCCGCAGCCAGGCCAGCGCACACAGCCTCGAATGCAAGCCCGCCCACCAGCTTCAGGTACCAGGCAAGGGCACCGTCTTCTGCGCTGCTTGCCGCAACGTACAACCAGGCCGTGGTGGCGTAGGCCGCATATGGCACGGCCAGGCACACAGCCACCACCACTGCCTTGCTGGCCGCCTTCAACCAGTCTGGGAGCGGTGCGGTGCAGGCAAGCATCTGCGCGCGCCGGCGCTGGTCGCCCTGCACAATGGCAACGGTGGCGCCCAGCGGCGCCAGCACGCCGCATGCGCCCGTGACCACCAGCATGGTTGCGTAGCGGTCTGCCTGGGTGGGCTGCGAAGCATCGCCGCCCCACCAGGTGCGCAGCCACATGGACAACCACGGAAGCTCCACCCACACCACCCACGCCACCGCGCACAGCAGCAGTGCGGGCACCATCACGGTGCTGGCCAGGCGTGCGTCCTTGCGCAGAAGCTGGACCGAGGCTGTGCTCATGGCGCATTCGCTCCGCTGGTGGCAAAGGGATCGCCTTGCTCGGCCTCCAAGATGGCCAGCACGCGCTCTGCGTCGCGGAGGCAGGACTCTGGGAAGGCGCGGGCCGCGCCCGGAGCCTTGCGCCAGTTGGCCAGCCAGTTTGCCAGAAACGTGCGGGTACGCGCGCGGAGAGCGCTCCGCAGATGGCAGATCGAGGTCAATCCCGTCCCTTCAATCGACAGACCTGGCGTCGCTCGGGCTCAGCACCCATGAATGGGACCCGATCAGCGGAAGCACCCAACCCGTCAGACGGAGGCGTTCGCGTGCATCCGTGGCCGCGGCGATCTCACAGAGGGGCGGCAACGCATTTCGTCAACCGACACGGCTACCGCGGCCACCGGCAGAGAACTTACGCCCAGGAGCCTTTGATCAAAGGTCCATGGATGGTCAAGAAGCGCTGACCACTCTGGGTGTCCACATTGGAGCGGGCACCCGTGGCTGGAACCCTGCACCTTGCCCAAGAAGGCAGCCGCAGCACTGCGTGAAGGGTGTGTCGTCTCCAAGATGGTCCTTCGGATCCAATCCAAGAATGCGATGACACGCGTCGAGGAAGGCCCTGGGCGCATTGACGTAGGCGGTCTCTCGAATCCGCTCCAACTGTGCGCTCTGGCAGCCACTCTGGCAATGGCTGTCCGGGTGCACCAGCGATGGCCACCGCAACCGCCAAGTCTGGAGCGTGGAACACCTTCCGGTAGCCAGACTCAGCGCTCCGGGCCGTGACAAAGGTTTGCGCGGCTCCCGCTGCGCCGTGGTCCCAGTGAGGGCAACCGAGCCCATGATTCCCCAGCACAGGCGCGGTAGCGCCCATTCCAACTGCCCGCCAACGCTGCGGTACAGGCCGACTGGCCAAACCGCGCCATCGCGTCAGCACCACGCCGATGCCGCGCCCGCGATTCCAACCAGCGATCCCAGAGCGGCTGCGGCAGCCCTCTGCCTGCGCCAGTTCCGGCATCAGCGTGTCGTAGAGTGCGAAGCACACCCTCATCTGCATCTGGAAACGAGTTTGCTCCATCCCCACGGCCCCCACGGTGCGCCGAACCATGCATAGGCCACAAACGACGCAAGCGTGCCCACCGCCAGCGTGATCACCGCGCTGAGCACCAACGCCTGCCACAGCCGGTCCACCAGCAGCGCAGCGGCGGCCCCCACCAACGCGCTGATGCACGCGCACGCCAGCAGGCGAGAGCGGGGACGGATGGACGTGCCAGTGGAGCAGCGTGACGTTTGCCAGCGGCTCGCCTTGGCGCGCGGCCCGCCGCCAGGCCAGGAGCACGCCAGCACATGCTGCCGCGGCCGCCAGCATCACGCACGCCTTGCTTCCTGCCTTGGTTGTGTCGGGCGCTGGCAGCGTGACGCTGGCGAAGCGCTGCGCCATGCGCCCGGTCGCCATGCGCAGGGATGGCTGACACGCAGCACGCTGGCAGCACCAGCGTGGCCAGCGAAGCAAAGGTGGCCAGATAGCCCACTCTGGCGGACATGCTGGGCACTGCAAGCCCGAACGCTCGCAAGGCTGTAGCCACCGATCGCATCTCCAGCGCAGCGATCCGCGCCACGCACGCCACAGCCAGCAGGATGGCCGCAGGCAGCAGGATGGTGCCAGCCACGCGCGCGTCCTTCTGCAGCAACAGCGCCGCGCCCCTCGCCTGCACCTCCATGGCGCGCAGGCGGACCTGCGCACGCTTCGTTGATGGAGAGGTCCAGCACCTCGATCTGCGCACCGGAGCAGGCCGGCCTGCAGCGCCTGCATGTGCGCTGGCTGAAAGTCGCGCAAGGTCAGCAGCATGGCGCCGTCCACCACGCGGCGGAGCACTGTGCCCTTCAGGCGCCACCCACGCCAGTCCTGGTGCAGGCCGCACCATGATGCGCTTGGTGCATTCCACCAGGTGGTCAGTGTCAACTTCTTCCACCACGCGGCCACCGTCCATGAAGGCCACGCGGTCTGTCAGCCGCACCCAGGTCCGCCAACTGGTGCGACGCAATCAGCATGGTGCATCCCCCTGCACCGCCCGCATGCCGCGCCAACACTTCCAGCACTGCGTCATGCGACACCGCATCTACCCCCAGCAAGGGCTCGTCCAGCAGCACCAGCGCAGGCCAGTGCGAGAGGCCCAGCACAAACACCAGCCGCGCCTGCATGCCGCGCGACAGGCTGCGAATGCGCGCACTGCGGTCCAGCGCAAGCAAGCGCATCAAGTCCTGGTTCCACGCTGCATCAAAGTGCGGCTGCATGGCAGCCACATCAGTCCACTGCTCTTCCACAGTCATCCAGTCGTATGCGCTCAGCGAATCTGGCACAAATCCAAGATTGGCCAAGAACGGCACCGCTTCAGCGGCGGTTCTGTCTGCGTGTCCGGCATCATGGCTGCTCTGCGCCCACAATGCGGCGGAACAAGGTGCTCTTGCCAGCGCCGTTGCGCGGCCCACCAGACCCACGCTGGATCCGGGCTCCATTGCAGGTCTAGGCCATTGAGCGCCTGCACCTTGCCAAAGCGCTTGCTGAGCCCTGCGCAGCGCAGCGCCACCGAGCGCAGCCGCCCTGCATGCTGCGGAACACCCTGTGCCTCACCGGTCATCATCTGCTGCTCCCCTGCGCCACCAGCGCCTGCTGCTTGCGCGCACGGCGCAGCAGCGTCTCAAAGCGGTCTTGGCTCACACCAGCGTCTGCCGCCAATCGCACGGCCTGCACCAGCAACTCAAGCAAGGCGTCTTCACCAGATGCACGCGCCTGGCTGCGCGTGCCCTGCAACACCACCATGCCACGGCCGCGCTCGGCCTGCACCAGGCCATCACGCTCCATTTCTGCCACCGCCTTGTGCACCATCGTGCCAGGGTTCACGCCCAGGCTCTTCTGCAATGGCCCGCACGCTGGGTATCAGCGCGCCGGCCGGCAGCGATCCGCGCGCAATGGCGCCGCGCAGTCCGTCGGCAATCTGCCGAAAGATGGGGATTGCGCTTGCCGGATTGACCAGAAATGGCAGGGGCATGGTGTACTGGTGTAATCGCCTGCCAGTACGCGCCCTGCGCAAGGGCAGTTCCGCAGATTTCCCCCCGCTCACCCCGCCGCGGCCTGCACCTGCCCGGCGTTTTCTGCCAGCCATGCTGACGCTTGCGCTGCACAAACGGCAGCACCTGATCTGCGCGCAGTGGGCCAAAGCGGCCCGTGCGCAGCACTGGCGCCACGCTCTCCAAGACGCACGCCTCCACCATGAGCCAGGGCAGCGCCTGCCATCGGCTGGCGTCAGCAGCGCACCATCCCCTGCTGCCGCGCTCCAGCAGCGCGCCTGCACGCGGTCAAGCCCGGAGCGCTGGATCCTCCCCCACCTGGCTGCCAGCCAGCAGGTCGCCACCAAAAGTGGGCGCTGCGTTGGCCATTTCCGCCATTGCGCGCCAGTCCATGCGTGCGCTGTCAAAGTCGGATGCCCTGCACGGTGCCGCCCAGTACAGCAGGTTGCCAGGGTGGAGGTCGCCGTGCGTGACCAGCTTGGGCTGCTCTTCAATCACGCTGGCCTTCCGTGATGCCTCTGCGGTGTGCTCTGCCAGCTGCGTGCACACAGCCTCAAGCGCAGCGCGATCTGTGCTGGCGTCCGCCGCGCACGCCGCAGCGGGTGCGTCGCGCAGCGCCTGCGCCACCACCACATGCGCGTGGAACGATGCCGTCTGATGCCTGCCTGGCGGCGCGTACCCCTGCGCAGCGCGCAGCATGCGGCCGATGGCACCGCCCGCAGACGCCGCCTCTTCTGCAGTGCGGCTCCAGCGCCCGCCTGGCACCCAGCCAAACAGCTCGTACACATGGCCTTCCTGCTGCACCGCGGTCTGCCCGCCGCGCGTGAGCACCAGCGGCGCCACCGGCACGCCGCGCGCCTCCAGGTGCCGGTGAAACGCGTGGATGAACTGCACCAGCTCTGGCGAGGACCGATGGTCTGGCCGGCGCTTGAGCAGGAACTCACCGCGCGGCGTGACCAGCCTGCTCTTGGCATTGGCACGCGACCCCAGCCCCAGCGGCTGCACCGTGATGGGCCACTGCAGCGCATAGTGCTCCGCCACGCGCCGCACCTCCGCCGTGCTGAGCACGGCACGGTCTGCAGGTGGCGCCCGGTGCTGGCCAGTCATTCTGCGTTCTGGCACTGTTCCTTGATGCGGTCGATGGCCGTCTTGATCTCCACGATCCGACGGCTGATCTCCACGTCAGCGCTCTTGCTAGCGATGGTGTTGGCCTCGCGCAGCATCTCCTGGGCCAGGAAGTCCAGCGTGCGGCCGCCTGGCTGCGGGTTGCTTGGCTCGATGATGCCGCGGTACTGCTCCAGATGCCCGCTCAGACGGGCGATCTCCTCCGCCACATCGCTGCGCTCGGCGTAGATGGCCACCTCCTTCACCAGCTCTGCCTCGCTGATGGTGGCACCCACGTCCTTCAGCAGGCCGTTCACACGCTGGCGCAGGCGCTCCTGATACAGGTGCAGCACCTGCGGCGCGCGCTGGCGCACAGCGTCCAGGCGCTGCTCGATCTGGTCGCCAAACTCCTCCAGCAGCTGCCGGAGCGCCGCGCCTTCGCGCTCGCGCATGAGCAGCAGGGCGTCGCAGGCCTCGCCAGCCAGGCGCAGCACCAGCGGGCGCGCGCGGTCTGCAAGCACGGTGGCGCGGTCGTCCGCCACCACGCCAGGCAGCTGCAGCAGGTCTGCGATGCGCAGCTCTGCCACCAGCCCGTTGGGCAACGCGGCCTTCAGCTGCTCTGCGTACGCGCGCACCGCTTCAGTGTTGATGGTGGCCACGTTGCGCGAGCTGGTCTCCACCCAGCGCAAGGTGACAGTCACGCTGCCGCGCGTCAGGCGGCGCATGAGGAGGGCTTCCAGCTCTGCTTCCAGCTGCTCCAGCTCTTCTGGCAGCCGCAGCGTGCTCTTGAAGAATCGGCCGTTCACCGACCGGACTTCCACAGTGCAGCGCGCGGAGTCAACCTCCGCAGTGGCCACGCCGAAGCCGGTCATGGAGCGGATCATGTGGCGGTGGCCTACTTGGGCTGTGCTGGCTGGCTCTCAGGCGTCTGCGTGGGAGCGGGCGGAGCCTGTGCTGGCTTGGCCTCTGGCGCCGCAGGCGCGCTGGGCGGAGCCGTCTGCGCAGCCTTGTTGTCACCAGGCGCAGCGGGCGCACCCGGCGCTGGAATCTGCGCCTTGGTGTTGTCGCCCGGCGCGGAAGGCGCTCCAGGTGGAGTCTGCGGCGTTTGCTTGGTGTCCTGCTGCTTGGCAGGCACGTCATGGATCATCTGCTGGTCCATCACGTTCAGTCCCATGGCCAGCGCCAGGTAGATGGCAAAGGCCGTGACCGTGGCCACAGTCAGCGCGTCGCCCGTGCGGCCACCAAAGGCCGTGTCAGAGCCACCACCGCCAGAGCCACCAAAGGCCTGCGACAGTCCGCCACCTTGTGGGCGCTGCACCAGGATGATGAGCACCAGCACCAGAGAGGCTGCCAGGAAGAGAATCCAGAGGAACGTGAAGATGAAGTTCTGCATGGGTGGAGCTACGCGTGACCGCCGGCCGTTTTCCAGGCCTCTGCAGCGGACTGGCAGATGGCTGCAAAGTCCGGGGCCTTGAGGCTGGCACCGCCGATCAGCCCACCGTCCAGGTCAGGCTGGTCAAAGAGCGCGCGGGCGTTCTTGGCGTTGACCGAGCCGCCGTAGATCAGGCGGGTCTGTGCGGCGAATCGCTCATCATACAGGTCCGCCAGCACCGACCGGGCGAACGCGTGCATCTGCTGCGCATCCTCTGGCGTGGCGGTCACACCCGTGCCAATGGCCCACACAGGCTCATACGCCACCACCACGCTGCGGACAGCTTCTGCTGACAGCGTCCCGAAACCCTGCCGAATCTGCCGTGCCACGATGGCTTCAGCCCTTCCAGCGTCGCGCTCCTGCCTGGTCTCGCCCACGCAGAAGATGACGTGCAGACCAGACTCCAGCGCAATGTGCAGCTTCTCGTGCAGCAGGTCGTCTGCTTCTGCTAGCCCGTTCCGCCGCTCAGAGTGACCAATAACGACCCAGTGGCACCCCACATCCACCAGCATCTCCGCGCTCACCTGCCCTGTGAAGGCGCCATTGGCCTCTGCAGAACAGTCCTGCGCACCCAATGTGACTGCGCTGTGCCCCAGCGCACGCCCCACGGTGATCAGATAGGGATAGGGCGGGATGACCACCACATCCACCGGCGTGGAGCCCACAGCAGCCACCACGTCATCCGCCAGCTCGCTGGCTGAGGCCAGGTCCGTGTTCATCTTCCAGTTGCCGCCTACCAAGGGTCGCCGGTGCGCATGCATGGCTGGAGAGCCTACCTGACCCCTCCGATACACTTTTCCGTTCTATGCGCAGCGCGCCGGACATCAGGCGGACGTTCATTGAGTTCTTCCAGCAGAAGGCGGGCCACACGGTGGTTCCGTCCAGCCCGGCCATCCCCCTGGATGACCCCACGCTGCTCTTTGCCAACGCTGGCATGAACCAGTTCAAGGACGTGTTCCTGGGCCGCGGCAAGCGCCCCTACACGCGCGCTGTGAACACCCAGAAGTGCATCCGCGCGGGCGGCAAGCACAACGACCTGGAGGACGTGGGCCGCGACACCTACCACCACACGTTCTTCGAGATGCTGGGCAACTGGTCCTTCGGGGACTACTTCAAGGCGGAGTCCATCGAGTGGGCGTGGACCCTGCTGACCAAGGTGTATGGGCTGGATCCCACCCGCCTGTACGCCACCTGGTGCGGCGGCGACCCAGCGCAGGGCGTGCAGCCAGACCACGAGAGCCGCGACCTGTGGCTGCGCTATCTGCCGCCTGAGCGCGTGATCGCTGGCAGCATGAAGGACAACTTCTGGGAGATGGGCGAGACTGGCCCGTGCGGCCCGTGCTCTGAGATCCACTTTGACCGCATCGGTGGCCGCAACGCAGCGGCGCTGGTGAACACCGGCGACCCAGACGTGCTGGAGATCTGGAACCTGGTGTTCATCCAGTTCAACCGCGAGCCAGGTGGCAAGCTCACTCCGCTGCCAGCCAAGCACGTGGACACTGGCATGGGCCTGGAGCGCCTGGTGAGCGTGCTGCAGGACAAGCGCAGCAACTACGACACCGACATCTTTGGCCCCATCTTTGCGCTGACCTCGCAGGTGACTGGCGCGCGCCCCTACCAGGGCGTGCTGACCGACCCGGTGGACACCGCCTACCGCGTGGTGGCGGACCACATCCGCTGCCTGAGCATCGCCATTGCAGACGGCGCCGCACCGGGAAATGAAGGCCGAAACTACGTGCTGCGCCGCATCCTGCGCCGCGCCATCCGCATGGGCCACCAGCACCTGGGCGCGCGTGAGCCCTTCATGTACAAGCTGGTGCCCGCTGTGGTGGAGACGCTGGGCGAGACCTTCCCCACGCTGGTGGAGCAGGCTGGCCGCATCGTGCACACCGTGCGCGAGGAAGAAGTTGCCTTTGGCCGCACGCTGGACCGCGGCCTGCAGCTGTTTGACGAAGCCGCCGCGCGCGCGCAGAAGGCTGGCCGCCTGGTGAGCGCGCAGGACGCGTTCCAGCTGCACGACACCTACGGCTTCCCTGTGGACCTGACGCAGGTGATGGCGGAGGAGCGCGGCCTGACTGTGGACGTGGCCGGCTACGAGACGCTCATGGAAGCCGCGCGCGCCCGCAGCCGCGAAGGCAGCGCCAAAGAAGACACCCTGCACATGCCGCCCGCCGACGTGCTGGAGAAGTTCCGCACCAGCTTGGGCATTCCAGCCACCGACGACAGCACGCGCGACGACCCCAAGCCCATGCCCGTGCAGGTGTGCGCCATCTGGACTGGCACGGAACTGACCGCCCGCGCCGAACCCGAGCAGCAGGTGGCGCTCCTCTTCCGCAAGACGCCCTTCTACGGCGAGTCTGGCGGCCAGATCGGCGACGCTGGCGTGCTGGAGCTGGGCGACCATGGCCACAGCACTGGCCGCTTTGTGATCCAGGACACGCAGCGCGTGGGTGAGTACGTGATGCACGTGGGCCACCTGACCCAGGGCACGCTGCGCGCGGACGACCGCGGCACAGTGGCTGTGGAGCGCGGCCGCCGCGACCGCATTGCTGCCAACCACACCAGCACGCACCTGCTGAACCACGCCCTGCGCTCGGTGCTGGGCGCCGAGGTTGAGCAGCGCGGCTCGCTGGTTGCAGAAGACCGCCTGCGCTTTGACTTCACGCACCCGCGCGCCATGACCCAGCAGGAGCTGGCCCGCGTGGAGATGCTGGTGAACGCAGACATCGCCAAGAGCCTGCGCGTGCACGCTGCCGTGGTGCCGCTGGCCCAGGCGCGCGCCGTGCGCGGCGTGCGCGCGGTGTTCGGCGAGCGCTACCCAGACCCTGTGCGCGTGGTGAGCATTGGCGTGCCCGTGGAGCGCCTGCTGGCCGAGCCCACCAACGCAGAGTGGGAGAAGTACAGCGTGGAGTTCTGCGGCGGCACTCACCTGCGCTCCTCAGACGAGGCGCAGCACTTTGTGATCACTGGCGAAGGCGCCAGCAGCGCTGGCATCCGCCGCATCTTTGCGCTCACTGGCACCGCTGCGCAGGCTGCGGCCGCCACTGCTGCGGGCCTTGAGCAGCGCATGGCGCACGCACGCAAGCTGGAAGGCCAGGAGCTGGCCGATGAAGTGCAGTCCATTGCCACCAGCCTGCAGGAGCTGCCGGTGAGCGTGGTGTTCCGCCAGCGCGTGGAGCCAGCGCTGGCAGATCTGCGCGAGCGCGTGAAGGACTGGCGCAAGGCGCAGGAAGGCGCCAACCGCGAGGCCGTGGTCACGCAGGCGCGCGAGATTGCAGAGCAGGCCAAGGGCCCGGTGATCGTGGAGAGCCTGGAGGGCGCAGACCCAGCAGCGCTGCTGAGCGCGCTGAGCGCCGTGCGCGCCAAGCGGCCAGACACCGCCATCCTCATCATGAGCGCAGACCAGGACGCTGGCAAGGTGGCCATTGCTGCGGATGTGCCCAAGCACTTCCAGGAGCGCGGCCTGAAGGCTGGTGAATGGGTGCGCGCAGCAGCGCAGGCGTGCGGTGGTGCTGGCGGCGGCCGGCCCGACTTTGCGCAGGCCGGCGGCAAGGACCCAGCCCGTCTGCCAGACGCCCTGCGCGCAGCCAAGGCCTACGCCGGCGCCCGCGTGGGAGACTGAGCGCGCGCGCACTGGGCCAGCGTGAGGGCCACCGCGTGCCCCGCGCTACCCTGCGTGCATGTCCAATCCAGCTTCGCCGGCTGCCGCTTCGTCCATTGAGAGCGTCCTGCAGGAGACGCGCGTGTTCCCGCCGCCAGCGCACTTTGCGCAGTCCATGGGCGGATGCTGGGTGCCAGACATGGCTACCTACCGCGCCATGTGGGAGCGGTCGATCCAGGATCCCAGCGGCTTCTGGGGTGAACTGGCGCGCGAGTTTGACTGGTTCACGCCCTTCACCACCGTGCTGGAGTGGAACGTGCCGGATGCGCGCTGGTTTGTGGGCGGCACCACCAATGTGTGCCACAACTGCGTGGACCGGCAGATCAAGAACGGGCACGGCAGCCAGGTGGCCATCATCTGGGAGGGCGAGCCCGCCACGCCCGGCCAGGCCACGCCCCATGAAGTGCGCACGCTGACCTACGACGACCTGCACGCCGAGGTCTGCCGCTTTGCCAACGCGCTGAAGAGCCTGGGCGTGAAGAAGGGCGACGTGGTCACGCTGTACATGGGCATGGTGCCAGAGCTGGCCATTGCCATGCTGGCGTGCGCGCGCATCGGTGCGGCGCACAGCGTGATCTTTGGCGGCTTTGCTGCCAGCGCCATCGTGGACCGTGTGCACGACGCGGGCAGCACCGTGATCGTCACCTGCGATGGCGCGTGGCGCCGCGGCCAGGTGGTGCCGCTGAAGGACAACGTGGACGCTGCCTGCGCGCAGCTGCCCACGGTGAAGAGCGTGGTGGTGCTGCGTCGCACAGACCACGGCGCCAAGATGACTGCTGGCCGCGACCACTGGTGGCATGACCTGGTGGCCAAGCAGCCACACGCCTGCGCTGCCGAGCCCATGGACAGCGAGGACCTGCTGTTCCTGCTCTACACCAGCGGCAGCACTGGCAAGCCCAAGGGCATCATCCACACCACCGCTGGCTACATGGTGTTCACTGCAGTGACCGCCAAGTACACCTTCAACCTGGTGCCTGGACAGGGGCACGTGTATTGGTGCACGGCGGACATCGGCTGGGTGACTGGCCACAGCTACATCCTGTATGGCCTGCTGCCCAACCGCGTGCCCACGCTCATGTACGAGGGCGCGCCCAACTTCCCAGATGAAGCGCGCTTCTGGGAGATGGTGGAGCGCCACCGCGTGACGCACTTCTACACCGCGCCCACGGCCATCCGTGCCTTCATGAAGTGGGGCGACCAGCACCCTGCCAAGCACGATCTGCGCAGCCTGCGCGTGCTGGGCAGCGTGGGCGAGCCCATCAATCCCGAGGCATGGATGTGGTACCACCAGACCATCGGTGGCGGACGCTGCCCCATCGTGGACACCTTCTGGCAGACTGAGACAGGCGGGCACATGATCACGCCGCTGCCAGGCTGCACGCCGCTGGTGCCGGGCAGCTGCACGCTCCCCTTCTTTGGCGTGGACGCTGCGGTGGTGGATGAACAGGGCAACGAGCTTCCGCCCGACCGCGGCGGCCTGCTTGTGGTGCGCCGCCCGTGGCCCGGCATGCTGCGCGGCATCCGCGGCGACCGCCAGCGCTTCATTGACACCTACTGGAAGCGCGTGCCTGGCATGTACCTGGCTGGCGACGGCGCGCGCCGCGATCAGCGCGGGTACTTCTGGATCATGGGCCGCATTGACGACGTGATCAACGTGAGCGGCCACCGGCTGGGCACCATGGAGGTGGAAAGCGCCCTGGTGAGCCATCCATCGGTGGTCGAGGCAGCCGTGGTGGGCATGCCGCACGAGATCAAGGGGACTGGCATCGCTGCCTTTGTCACCCTGCACCCCGACTGGACCAGCAAGGCTGGCGAGCCCCTGCGCAAGCAGCTGCAGGAGCATGTGGCGCGAGAGATCGGCGCCATCGCGCGGCCTGACGTGATCCGCTTCACGCAGGTACTGCCCAAGACCCGAAGCGGCAAGATCATGCGCCGGCTGCTCCGGGACATCGCCCAAGGTAAGGACAGCACGCAGGACACCACCACGCTGGAAGACTTCAGCGTGCTGGCCAAGCTGCGTGAAACGGACGAATAACCTCGTCCCAAGTGAAGGAATCGTCAAGAAAAGGTTGCACAGACTGCATTTCGGTGGTCCCATATGACGAGCGCACGGGCTGCGGACCCATCGTGGGGTCGGCCCGGAAGCGCATCTCGTGAGAGGGTCCCCCAATGAAGCTCTGTAACACCGCCCTGGTGGCGGCAGCCATCGCTGCGGCTGTTGGCACTGCTGCGCTGGGCGCAGCTGGTGATGAAGCATCCAGCCCCATTCCGCTGGCTGGCAACACCACGTTCAATTACAACTCGGCCAACTGGACCACCTCACCCGTGCCAGTGTTCTCGCCTGCGTGCTTCCCCAACGAAGCCACCGGCGCGCCATTCCACAACGATGTGTGGATCTGCTGGACTGCCAGCTGCAACGGCATTGTCACGGTGAGTGCGTGCGGCATTCCTGGAGAGATCCAAGGCACGCGCATTGCCATGTGGCAGGGCTGCGCCGACCCCACGGCAGACGGCACCCCGCACGAACCCTACTGCTGCAACGACAACGGCTGCGAGAAGGATGCTGTGGTCAGCTGCGACGTGCTCTGCGGACAGTCATATCTGTTCCGCATCGGCCTGGATCCGGGCGTGCAGGCCGTCAGCCGCACCATCACCTTCCAGTGCGAAGGCACGCCATGCGACACCGGCGGCAATGACTCCTGCCCCGGCTGCTGCGCGCGGCCTCCGCGCGTGACCAACTTCAACGCGCCAGTCCTGGTGGGCACCAGCCATGAGGACCAGCTGACCGAGAAGGTGGTCCACGTCTTCGATGCCTCGCAGTTCAACTCGCAGACGCCTGGCCCATGGCCAACCATCCCGGTGTACGAGCATCCGGACTGGACCTACGAGAAGCTGGGCACAGTGTTCGGCGTCACGGTGGACAAGGATGGCAACATCTATGTGGCCCACACTGCCGTCTACAACTTTGGCGACCGCACCGGCACCGTGGGCGGTGGCGGCGCTGGCGCCATCTACAAGCTGGACTCTGCGTCTGGCACGCCAAGCCGTCTGTGCAAGCTGCCCAACATCGAGACCTGCACGCCCGTCAACTCGTGCGCGCCAGGACTTGGCAACCTGACCTACTCCTGCGACTACGACTGCATCTACTGCAGCGACTTCGAGGACGGCCGCATCTATCGCATCAAGATGGATGGCACGCTGCTTGAGGCGTACGACTTTGGCGACCAGGCCATCGAGAGCGCTGCGCCTGACACCTCGGACGTGGCTGGCGCTGCTCCGTTTGGCCAGCGCACCTGGGGCGTGGCCATTGGCCGCGGCCGCATGTACTTCAGCGTGGTGCGCGAGGACATGTCCTTTGGCGCTGCTGGCACGTTCAACGAGATCTGGTCCATCCCGCTGTCTGGTACGGGCGCATTCGCGTCCGGCACTGCCACGCTGGAGATCCAGGTCCCGGACTTCCAGGGCAACGTGTGGTCCAACCCAGTGGCGGACATCGCCTTTGACGGCGATTGCTGCATGTACCTGGCGGAGCGCAGCATGTACGGTCCATCGCAGACGCAGGCGCACAACTCGCGCCTGCTGAAGTACTGCCTGGACGCGCAGGGCCGCTGGGTCCTCAACAACGCTCAGTTCGAGACGGGCTGCTGCGGCATCCCCTACTCCGACGCGGGCGGCGTGGGCGTTGACCAGGGCGCAAACGGCCTGGTGTGGACCACCTCGGACGCCATGCTGTTCGGCCCCACGTACTACGGCATCATCGGTCTGCCAACCACAGGTGGCCTGAACAACCAGGGCATCCTGATTGACATGAACGGCGACGTGAGCCAGCAGGACAAGACCTATGTGGGCAGCGTGGAAGTGGCCTGCCGTGTCACCGATGTGTGCACGTCCTCGGTCACTGCCACCTGCCACCTGGGGCCTGATGGTCTGCCAGATGGCCAGTACGAGCTCAGCATCACCGTGCACAACGGCATGGAAGGCGCTGTGGCCAACTACGTGCTGCTGCCGGATCTGGGCACATTCGTGAACCTGAACCCACCGCTCCAGCCTGGCGAGACCCGCAAGGTCATGGTGGTGACCAACCAGCTGTCACCCGGCCCACACTCCATGGACATCGGCCTGTTCAATGGCATGTGCAATGAGTGCAGCTGCTGCGGCATCATCGGCGTGGAGTTCGATGTTCCAGAGTGCGAGTGCATGATCCTGCACGAGCTCACGGTCAACTGCTACGACGACCGTGATCCAACCACGTACTGGTACGACATCACCTTCACGCTGCGGAACATCTCGCCGTACGTGGCGCGTCACCTGTTCATGCTGCCGCAGACCGCGGGCGTGACCACAGTGCCGCAGTACGTGCAGCTGCCGTTCCTGGCGCCTGGGCAGACGTACCCCATTGCGTTCACCATCCAGTTCCCTGGCCCACCGCCAGTGGGCGCGGATGGCAAGTGGCACGTGTCCATCAGCATGGCCATGCTGGCTCCCAACCTCTCGCTGTGCTGCAAGAAGCTCATTGACTTCAGCGGCCCAGTGGATTGCGCCAGCCCGGTCTTTGCTGACCTGAACAACGACCTGCACGTGGACGGCTCTGACCTGGGCATCCTGCTGGGTGACTGGGGCACCACACCTGTGGGCGGATGCCTGGCTGACCTCAACGGCGACGGCGAGGTGGACGGCACCGACCTGGGTCTGTTCCTGGCAGCCTGGGCACCGTAAGACGGCGCCACGCGCTGACACTCTCCTGCGGGGCCGCATGTCCGTGTGCGGCCCCGCTTTGTTTTTGCGCGCACTTCAGCTCAGGGGCTGTTCAGCTGCCAGGTGGCGCTGGTGGCCTGGTCGGCCCAGCGGCGCATGTCGCGCATCTCCTCCACTGGCACCAGGTCCACGCCGCCGCCTGCCACGCCCACCACCACCTGCCCGTTGTTGCGTGCGCTCAGGTTGCCCCAGCTGGCTGGCGTGTCTGCATCGTATTCCGCGGCCCACGTGCTGGGCTGTCCTGCCAGGAAGAAGGGAGCCTCGATCCGGAAGTACCCCTCCACCATGGACTGGTCTGCCGTCAGGTTGGTGTGCGCAGAGGCGAACACCGTCACGCGGTCAGTGTGCTTCAGCGATGACATCCGGTTGGCGTAGAAGCCATACAACGGATTCACCTGGCCGCTGGGGAGCGTCTGCGGCAGGAAGCCGTAGCGCTGCTCGTCGCCGCCCACCCACACGCTGTTCAGTCCAAAGCTGGGGTAGAGGCTGGTGAAGTAGTAGAACTGCGAAGGGTCGCTGCTCTGGAGCTGCTGCAGCGTCTCCTCGTTCTGGTTCACGTACAGCGCGCGGAAGTCATGGTCCAGGTAGCGGATGAGGCGCCACGGATAGCGCGCCTGGATCTCTGGGATGCTGCCGTAGGCCTTGGCTGGGATGCCAGTGCCGTCCTCCTGGAAGACAGGCAGGCCAGTCTTGAAGCCCGGGAGCAGCCACCCCTTGTTGTCCACGGAGTACGACGTCCACGCCAGGATCACCTGGCGCATGGCGCTGGCTTCGCGCATGCGGCGCGCGGCTGCCCGGGCGGAACTGGCCACTGGCACCACGATGGCCACCAGGATGGCGATGATGGCCACCACCACCAGCAGCTCTGTGACCGAGAACCCGCTGCGCCGCTGGTTCTGCGGGCCAAGAACGGCCTTCTGCGGGTCCCTGGCCAGCAAACGCTGGCAAGGACCGTAGGTGGGGCAACGTTCGCTTGGGGCGGGCATAAGCGGCCTATCGTATTCGCCCCGCCCCCACCCCTGCGCTGCAGGAATTGCCCATGAACCCATCCACTCCCGTACGAGCCCTGTCCGCCTGTGTGTGCGCTGCTGCCGCAGCGCTGACCAGCCACGCCGCAGCGGATGCGGTGCATGCGTTCTTCCCGGCTCCTGCTGCGGACCGATGGATGTACCCGTTCAACTCCACTCCAGGCACGCGGCCAGTCATCAGCACGTTCGCGTCGGACTTTGCAGCCCCAGAGTTTGACAACCGCGACGGCCAGATGCTGCTGCGCTTTGACACCACTGCGCAGGTGGCCGCTGGCCAGGGCGCTGGCAGCTACCACGTGACGCGCGCCGTGCTCACCATCCAGGTGGCCACCGACCAGGCCTTCATCTACGACGACACCCAGGACCCCTGGCAGAGCTTCCTGCCCAGCACCGATCCAGACGCGCAGCCCGACGCAGACGCTGGCCAGCCAGTGGAGTGCTTTGGCGTGGGCTACCGCAACGGGTGGACTGCGGCGTCGTTCCAGGAGAACACTGCGTATGCACCAGCTGGCACCAACGTGCTGCAGCAGAGCGTGCGCAACGCGTACGCGGCTGGATTTCAGGGTGGTTCGCTGGTGGACGTGTCCAACAACGTGCGGCAGCGGTTCGACCCGCACCCGTGGGGCGTGGGCAAGTTGAGCACGGTGACGCCCGGCAGCCTGGTGCCAGCTGGCAGCCTGATGACCTTTGAGCTGGACGTGGCCAACGCAGACATCCAGGGCTACCTGGCCCAGGCGCTGGACAGCGGCCGCCTGCATCTGGCTGTCACCAGCCTGACCAAGGTGGAGATGATGGCTGGGCAGTTCCCAACCTTCTATGCCAAGGAGAACGCGCTGGTGCCGCTGGGGCTGGCGCAGGCAGCACAACTTGAGCTGGATGTCAGCGTGGGGCCAGCGTGCGAAGCAGCCGACCTGGACTGCAGCGGCGTGGTGGACGGCACCGACCTTGGGCTGCTGCTGGGTGCCTGGGGCTCGTCAGGCCCGGGAGACCTGGACAGCAGCGGTGTGGTGGACGGCACGGACCTTGGGCTGCTTCTTGGGTCGTGGGGTTGACAGCGGCTTGGCATCCAGCATGGACTGGATGAGCAGCTTCTGGGCAGCCTTCACCTTGGCTTCTGCCATGCGGGCCAGCGCCTGCGCCACATCGCGCGTGCAGCCCAGTTTCTTGGCGATCTGTGCGTCACCCAGCTTGCGGCTGTGCCGCAGGACCAGGACCAACCGCTCGTCCGGGGTCAACATCGCCAGGATCCGCTGAACCAGCGGTGTTGGGATGGCGATCATCGGTGCACTCCTTTGCACCACGCGGTGCTGAACGGCTTCCTTGCCTGAACAGCTTGGCTTCCCGGTCTTGGACGCCGACCACCGTGGCCCACACGACTCAGACGTCCGTTGCGGGAACGTAGGCAGTCTAGGCCGCGATTTGATTTGTGCAAGCATTCGATGCTCCGATCCGTTCAAACTCTTCGAGCAGCGGGTCAAGGTCCAGCGCGCAGACCAGCGCCACCAGCTGGGGGTCGAACTGGGTGCCACTATGGGCGCGCAGCTCCTCCAGGGCGTCGGTTGCTGGAATGGGTTCGTGGTAGGCGCGCGGGCTGGTCATGGCATCGAACGCGTCCAGCACACTCACCAAGCGAGCGGCCAGCGGGATGTGTTCGCCAGCCAGGTTGCCGGGGTAGCCGCCACCGTCCCAGCGCTCATGGTGCCAGCGCGCCACGGGGGCAGCGTCGGCCAAGGCTGGCATGCCGCACAGGATGCGGGCGCCCAGCTCTGCGTGGCGCTGCACAATGCTGAACTCCTCAGCGCGCAGCGAGGCTGGCTTGCGCAGCAGCACGCGGGGGATGACGATCTTTCCAACGTCGTGCAGGAGCGCGGCTTGCGTCACAGAACGGCGCTCCGCGGTTGGCAGGCCCATGGTGCGGGCAGCCAGGTCCACCAGGCGCGAGACGCGCCAGGAGTGGCCCCTGCTGATGGGGTCCGTCTGGTCAATCAGGCCCACGAGCCACGCCACGAGGGCATCGGTGCGCGTGGTGTCACGCACCGCTGCGGGTGGCAGGCTGGTCTGCGTGCGAGGGTCTGGGGCTGTGCCCAGCAGTGATGCGATCGAACGAAGATCGTCCAGACTGACCGATTCAGAGGGGTTCATGTCTCAGGTCTCCGGTACGAATCCGACGCGGGGGGCGCACACGGCCACCCCCGGTGCCATCGGCCCAGCAGGACGCCCCCTCCACCCCGATGCCCTGTTTGGCACGACTTTTCCACACCTTGTCCGCCTCCCCAGCCCCTGCGCAGCCCGCAAAGGCCACCTAAACTCGCCATTCCATGCGGATTACCCCCCTTTTGGTCGCTCGTCCCCCTAAGGCCAGGGCGGTGGACGTGACAGCGGTGGCCTCCGATCTGCCAGTGCCAGAGGGTGCGGCACCGGGGCTGTTCCGGGCAGTGCTGGCAGGCACGCTGACCGCGCGGCAGACCGCGCTGGACGCGCTGCTGGCACAGGGGGTGCTAGTGCCCGACCAGGAGCCCACTATGTGGGTCTACCGCGTGGTGCACGCTGGGCGGCGGTGGGTGGGCGTGTTCTGCGGAGTGGAGACATCAGACATCGTGCACTTGGCCCAGGCGCAGCCCACTGCCGTGGCTGCGGCGGAAGAGGTGCTGCGGGCGTTGGGCAGGCAGGTGGAGCCCATCGTGGTGCACTGCCAGATGCCAGAGGGTGTGTTGGACCTGTACATCCACGACACCAATGAGCGGCCGGCCTACCACTTTGTGGCGTCGGACGGTGCGACGCACAGCGCGTGGATCATTCGGAACGCAGACGCGTACGTGGAGCTGCTGCGGCTGGCTGAGCCGCGGGCGCTGCTCCGCGGTGCCGCGCAGCTGGTGGCCGTGCACCGGATGGGGGTGCCCGCCATGGTGATCCTGACCCGCGACCTGGCCCAGCTGGCCGAGCTCGAGCCCAGCCTGGCCCCGCGCAGCGGCCTCTTCATCGCATGAAGAAATTGGTGCCTGGCACGGGTGTCCCTACTTTCTGCGGCGGAGTGTGGGGGTGGGTGGTGTGGGCGTGGGCGCCCGCCAGCGCCTCGAGCGCACCCGTGCGCCTGCGTGCGGCGTGCAGCGCCGGAGCAAGGACTCAGGCACGGCCCCGCAGCGAAGGCCCGCGGCGAGGTCCGCAGCGAAGGTCCGCAGCGAAGTCCCGCGGCCAGGTCGGCCTCCGTCCCGGCTGCAGATCTGTGTGCAGGCGCAGCGGCCGCAGCGCGGGGCCGGGGGGCGCGGCGTAGCGGCGTTGAGCGGAGCGAGGCAGGCTGTGTGCGAACCGGGTCTCGCGGGCCGCTCCACCTGCCGAGCGCACGCGAAGCCGAGGCGAGGCGGAACCTGTTGGAGCCGAGCCGTCCGCGGGCCGCGCCCTCGGACCGCGCGGAGGCCGCGACACGGGGGACCTACGGACTGGCCCGCGATTCAGCGCGTGGACCGCGGTTCGCGGCGGCCAGCGGAAAGTAGGGACACCCGTGCCAGGCACCGATTTCCGTCCGTACACTCGGGTCATGACCGCATTCGCCCGCCCTGGTCAGCCCATGCCCACTGTGCCCGGCCCCGCTCGCGTGCTGCTGTGCGACCCCATTGCCAAGCCAGGGGCCGACGCCCTGCGCGCCATGGGGTGCACCGTCCTGAACAACCCGGACCTGAACGAAACCACCCTGGCCCGAGCCATCAAGGACACTGAGCCAGACGTGCTGGTCACAGGCACCACTCCCATCCACGCAGAGGCCATCGAAGCCAGCGCCCGCCTGGCCATGATCGTGGTGGCCGGCACCAGCACGGACCACGTGGACATCGCAGCGGCCAGCCGCCGCGGCATGTTCGTGGCCAACTGCCCAGGCCGCAACGCCACCGCGGTGGCCGAACTGGCCTGGGCCCTCATCCTGGCCTGCGACCGCCGCGTGCCAGACCAGGTGCAGGACCTGCGCGCCGGCCGCTGGAACCAGCGCGAATACGCCCGCGCGGAAGGCCTCCACGGCCGCACCCTGGGCATCGTGGGCCTGGGACAGGTTGGGCAGGAAGTGGCCCGCATCGGCCGCGCGTTTGGCATGGACGTGCTGGCGTGGAGCCGCAACCTGACCGAGGAGCGCGCCATCGAGTGCGGCGTGGGCTACTGCGGCAACCTCATCAATCTGGCCAAGCTGAGCGACGTGGTCAGCGTGAGCGCTGGCGGCGGCGAAGACTCCGAAGGCCTGATCAGCGAGAAGTTCATCGCTGCGCTGCGCCCGGGCGCCATCCTGGTGAACACCAGCCGCGGCCCTGTGATTGACCAGCGCGCCATGACCGCCGCTGTCCGCGACCGCGGCCTGCGCGTGGGGCTGGACGTCTTTGCGCAGGAGCCAGAAGCCGGCACTGCTGAGTTCAACGACCCCATCGTGCAGGAGCCCGGCGTCTATGGCACGCACCACGTGGGCGCGCTCACCGAGCAGGCCCAGCGCGCCGTGGCCGACGAAGTGGTCCGCATCATCCGCGCGTGGAGCGAGCGCGGCCACGTGCCCAACTGCGTGAACCGCGCCGTAGCCACCCCCGCCACCACCATGCTGGCGGTCCGCCATCTGAACCGCCCGGGAGTGCTGGCGCACGTCTTCTACACGCTGGGCCAGGCCGGCATCAACGTGGAGGAGATGGAGAACATCGTCTACGCCGGCAGCGAAGCCGCGCTGGCCCGCATCCAGCTGGACCAGCTGCCCAGCGACGAGCACATGCGCGTCATCCGCAGCAACCCCAACGTGCTCAGCGCCACGCTCAGCACCATCGCGCGCAGGATGTAGCGCCATGCGCGTCCTGAACTTTGCTGGCGGTCCCGCACAGCTGCCTGAAGAGGTGCTCCGCGAAGCCCAGGAAGCGCTCTGGGAGCTGGACTCCACCGGCGTGGGCGTGCTGGAGACGGGCCACCGCACGCCAGCGTTCGACCGCGTGCTGACCGACGCCATCCGCGACATCCGCGCTGCCGGCGACATCCCAGAATCGCACGAGGTGCTCTTCATCCCCGGCGGCGCGCACATGTCGTGGGCGCTCCTGCCGCTGAACGCGCTGCATCTTGGCGACCGAGCGGACTTCATAGACACTGGCACCTTTCCCACGCGCGCGCATGCAGACGCAGTGCGCACGGCGGCGCTGAGCGGCGCCCAGGCGCGCGTTGTGTGGAGCGGCCGCGAGTCACACTACGCCGCGCTCCCCACTGGCGGCGACCTGCCCGACTGCGCTGGCGCGCGCTACGTGCACTACTGCTCCAACAACACCATCGAGGGCACGCAGTGGCGCCAGCCACCGCACGCCACCGCCCCGCTGGTGTGCGACGCCACCAGCGAGATCCTGAGCCGCCCGTGGCCCTACGCGCGCCACGCCATGGTGATGGCCGCGGCGCAGAAGAACCTGGGGATCGCAGGCATCGCCATCGCGGTGGTGCACCGGGAATTCCTGGAGTCCATGCGCGACGATCTGCCGGTGAGCCTCAACCTGCGCGCGCTGCACGCGCAGGGCAACCGCGTGAACACGCCGCCGGTGTTCGCCATCTGGATGTGCGGCCGCATGGCTGCGTGGATCCTGCGCAACGGCGGCGTGCAGGCCATGGCCGAACGCAATCAGCAGAAGGCCGCTGCGGTGTACAGCGCGCTGGATGCGTGCGCGCCCTTCTACACCGGCGCTGCGCGGCCGCACGACCGCAGCGTGCTCAACGTGAGCTTCCGCTGCGCCACGCCAGCGCTGGACAAGGCCTTTGTGTCCGAAGCCGCCACGCACGGCATGGTGGGTCTGGAAGGCCACCGCACAGCGGGCGGCATCCGCGCCAGCATGTACAACGCCATGCCGCTGTCTGCTGCACACACGCTGGCAGACTTCATGCGCCACTTCGCCGCGCGCATGGGGTGAGCGGCTGCCCTAGCGTTCGTCCCTTGCCCACCGCACCGGCGTCCCCAGCGCTGGCGCGCCCATGGGGATGGTGGCGCGCTCGCGCGTGGTGCAGTAATGCGGTCCACCCATGCGGCCCACAGCGCGCAGGCGGGCTGCGTCCACGTGGAGGCGCTCGTGGTGGAGATCGTCGCGCAGGTGGATGTTGACAACGGTGCCGATGAGCAGGTTGCCGCCGCCAGGCGCGCCGGGGTTCAGGCGCACCACCTGCCGCGTACGGCACTCGACCGCAGCGGACCTGCTTCAAGTGGTTTCGGTGCAGTTCTTCCGGAAATGGGCTGCGAGCTTCGCCACTGGCAGCGTTGCCGCCACCGCATATGGCGATCTCTACGACCAACGATGTAGATATCGTCGTGCGAATCAATCCGACACAAGCACGTGAACTGGCGGACCGCTTCTCTGGGGAGGAGTGGTGGCGTCGGCACCGAAGCCGCGGACGCGGCAGCACGCTACCCTGGCGCAGGGCAATTCAACATCATCCATGTGCCATCCGGGCTGAAGGCTGACATCATGGTGGCGCGTGACGATGCGTTCAATCGTTCGCGCTTCGAGAGTCTGCTTTCTGCGGTTGTCGATGAGCAACCCACTCCGTTTGCCTCCCCAGAGGACGTGATTCTGAAGAAGTTGGTCTACTAGAGGGGCAGTCGCAGAAGCACATCCGCGATATTCGGGGCATTCTGCGCCTTCAGGGCGCGCAGGCCACCGGATTTGGAATATCTACGCGGTGTGGGCCAGCGCTGGGGATCAGAAGCGAACTGGAATCATGTCTCGCAGATTCCGGGAGCCTGAGTCCCTGGCCCACCGCACCGGCGTCCCTGCGCTGGCGCGCCCATGGGGATGGTGGCGCGCCTGCGCGTGCGTACTGCGCTCACCCATGCGGCCCACCGCGTGCAGGCGGGCTGCGTCCACGTGGAAGCGCTCGTGGTGGAGATCGTCGCGCAGGTGGATGTTGACCACAGTGCCGATGAGCAGATTGCCGCCGCCAGGTGCGCCGGGATCCAGGCGCACCACCTGCCGCGTGCGGCATTCGAACGCCGCTGGGCTCTCCGCTAGATGTGGCGCACGGATGGCGGTGCCCGGGGCCGCGCGCAGGCCGGCGTAGTCAAACTCGCTCTGCCCGTGCGGCAGCGGTTCAGCGCACGCCACGATGCGCTGCAGCAGCTCCTCGGTGGCCACGCTCACGCTGAACTCGCCAGTGCCGCCCTCCTCCACTGGCTTGGCGTTGCGCAGCGTGTCCTTCTCTGGGTGCGGCGCACCAGCAGGCGGATTGGCGGGCGACACCACCAGCGTGAGCGGGTCGGTCCCCGCGTACATGAAGCAGCTGAACGGCGCCAGATTGGGCTTGCCGTCTGGGCTCACAGTGCCCACCACAGCGATGGGCCGCGGCACCACCGTGCCAATGACCAGGTTGTAGCGCAGGGCCTGCGGGAGCGTGGCGGGGTCGATCTGCATGCGCGGCAGCGTATGCGGGTGGCGCTCCTGCACACCCACTCCCGGCCGCTACGCTCTCTTCATGCAACACACGCGCCGCGAGGCCCTGGCAGCGATCGGTGGTCTGGCCGCAGCGCCGCTGGCAGCAGCAGCCGCTGCGCGGGCGAGCGCTGCGCACGCAGCAGCGCACGCACCTGCTGAGCCCACAGCACCCACTGCGCCCCTGCAAGGTGATGACACCGACCTCCCTGTCTCTGGCCGCGTGCTTCCCGGCCTGGAAGGTCTGGACCAGGCCGTGCTCCCCCTCATGGAGGCGCACAGCATTCCCGGCGCGCAGGTGGCCATTGCAGTGGGCGGGCGGCTGGTGGCCGCGCGCGGCTACGGCATGGCCGACGTGCAGTCGCGCACGCCCATGCGCCCTGAAACGCACATGGTGCTGGCCAGCGTCAGCAAGGTGGTCACGGCGCAGACAGTGCTCAAGCTGGTGGCGGAGGGCCGGCTGAACCTGAACGACCGCGTGTTCAACTGGTTCCGCGAGCCACCGCCGCCGGGCATGCATGAAGACCCGCGCATCAATGAGATCACCGTGCAGATGTGCCTGCAGCACACGGGCGGATGGAACCGCAAGGTGAGCGGCGACCCCAGCGGCTGGGGACCGCGCATCCGCCGCGCGCTGCGGCTGGAGCGGCCGCCCACGCCGCTGGAGATGATCCGCTACATGAAGGGCGTGCGCCTGGATTTTGCGCCTGGCACGCAGCAGGCGTACTCCAACTTTGGCTTTGTGCTGCTGGGTGCGGTGGTGGCCGCCGTGGGCCAGCAGGAGTACCCCGAGTTCGTGCAGGCGCACACGCTGCGCCCCATGGGCATCACCGACATGCGCGTGGACGACCCACCACCCAACTACCTGCCTGGCGAAGCACGCCGCTACATGCTGCCCAGCGAGCACCCGGTTCCGGGCGGCAACAATCGCATGGTCATGGCGGCTGGCGGCTGGTCTGCCAACTGCGTGGACATGGCCAAGCTGCTGACAGCGATTGATGGCTCGCGCACAGGCACGCCGTGGCTGCCGCCTGAGCTCATGCAGGCCATGGTGACGCCAGCGCCAGGCATTCCGCCAGTGGGCGGACAGGATGGCGCACCGCAACACTGGATGGGCCTGGGCTGGGACCAGGTGGAGAAGTTCCCACCAGCGTCGGCTGGCGGGCCAGAGCGCTACTCATGGGGCAAGGACGGCGGTCTGGCTGGCATCCAGACATGGATCCAGCACCTGGGCGACGGCGTGAACTTTGTGCTGATGTTCAACAGCAGCGCGCCGCATGGTGGCGACGTGCCTGGCGGGCTGGCGCTCATCCGCCCAAAGGTGATCGAGTTCATCCGCAGCGTGCGCAGCTGGCCGCAGGGCGACCTCTTTGCGGACCTTGCGGGCGGCTAGGCGGATTTTCCCGCCACGCACGCATGCGCAACCTATGATGGATGCGCGTTGGTTTCTTTGACAACAGGGGCCGTACCGGTATCGACCGTACAGACTTCACCTGCCGTGGCGCGTCGTGGAGCATGCAGGCCACGCTAAAAGCATGCACACTTAACGACTGCCAACACGCAGTACGCTCTCGCCGCTTAATAGCGACGACAGGGGTGCGCTCACGCCTGATAGGCGCACCACTGCAATCATCGGGCTGGTTCCAAAGGGCTGACATGCCTCTGCGGAACGAGAACTTGCATGTCTTGGAATCGTGCGCCCCGCTGCGGGGGTCCGCCGAGACGACAATCAATCCGCAGACACACGCGTAGAAGCGGCTTGTGAACTGTTTCGGCACAGGGGTTCGACTCCCCTCGGCTCCATTTCCCTTGTTCTATTGAGCGGGCGCCTGGCGTCTGCCTCCGGGCCCCCATTTGACCGTAGCGTCACTCCGCAAGGGCTCGTTCAAGAGCTGTGGCCTGCTGCGCAAAGTCCTTGGGTCGCTTTGCCCTGAACAGCTCCAGATTTTGAAGCCGCCATCGGATTGCTGGCAGTTGGCTCGCATGCGGGCAGGCCACGAGCGACCAGTCGGGCTCTGCCAGTGCCAGACCGATGAGAAAGGCGCGTTGCTGGGCAGTGAGCCGTTGCGGCAGGTCCGCCAGAAGGCGTTTGCGCGCTTCTTCGAGAACCGTCAGGTCAATCGGGTCGCGCGTCATTCCCGCAAAGGACGCATTGAATTCCTGCGTGATGTCCTTGCGATGCGGAAGCAGCACTTCGTGCATTGGTCGATTGTGCCCTGCCAGGTAGAGCACAAAGCACTCGATGGTGGCACTCGTCAGTCCATGCGTCGAGTACATCAGAGAGACATCAAACAGATCTCGCGGATGCTGGCGATCGAGCGCCGCGACCAGCTTGCTGCCATACAACTCGTCCAGAGCGAGCAACGGCACCGCCAGCTCGGCGCTGAACGCTTCAGCTGCGCTGGGAGCGAGCGCTCGATTCTCTACTGGCCGCACGGTGCCGCGAAACACGAGGTTGGCTTCGATCTTCACCTGTACGCCCTGGCGTTCCACAAGCAGCTTGCTCTCGCCAAGTCCCGCGGCAGCGACTGTATGCACGGTCAGCCCTTGGCTATTCAGCCGTTGCTGGATTGCCCCTAGCTCGCTCGCGATGCTCCGCAGCGCCTCCTCGCGGGGCGTTGACCAGGAGGCATATGCCAGATCAATGTCCACAGACATTCGTGGCATGTCGTGCGCAAAGAGGTTGAGCGCGGTGCCGCCCTTCATGGCGAACACACTGCCGCGAAACACCTCTGGCGCCACGGCAAGCAAGAGCCGGACAGTCTCGATGTATGCCTTATCCATAGGGCTTGAGGAGAAGAAGTGTGCCGTCGGGCAGGCGATTCACCCATCGCGACTCGCTGCCCACTCGGAGGTCAAAGCGATTGCGGAGCGAGTCCACATCGATGAGGCCCGTCTCGCGAGACCAGGTCAGGAACAGGCGCACAGCCTTGACGCTGGTGCATGCGGCAAGGAGCCTTCCCGTGATCTCGACACGCGGATTGCGGAGGCCCTCAAAGACATTGCGCGCTTCGCCAAGTGACTCATGGGTGCCCACGTCGTAGAGCATTTCCAGCGCCGCGCGCTCGGGGGTTGCCACACGGAGCCCATCAAGTGCTCCGGGCGGCGTTGACAGGGTCTTTCGCTGGAGGCTGGAGTCAAGTCCTTCAAAGAGCTTGGCGCACACCACCCGCGCGGGAAACCGGGCGGTGAACCACTTTGGAAGCGCAGCCCGCTGCTCAGCCCAGACCACGAGGGTTTCTCGTGCTGCCAGATTGTGTCGAACACCGTGCAATGCGAGCGCGCTCTTGCCGCCCACGTGGAGCCCTTCGACGCCGCGCTGGATCAGGCGCACAGCGCTGAGCGCCGTGATGTCGTCACCAGGAAGCGCGTACACCCCTTGTCCCACGCGGACGAGCCATCCCTTCCGTGAGTAGAACGATGCCGCCTTGGCGTCCACGCCGCACTTGGCCAGGTCCGTCAGGTCGAGTGGGGTGCCGCGTGGCACTTCATGGAGAAGCCGCCTGATTGGATGTAGGCGCGAGGTTCGCTCCATACACGCATTCTATCGTCCATTCCAAACAATTCCAGTGCTTGTGTTTGGAATTACCGCCAAAAGTCGCTCTAGATCTGCAAATCGGCGCATATTCCAAGCCAACGAGGATCCTCCCGCAACCGGGGCTTCGACTCCCCTCGGCTCCATAGCCCCACACCTCAGCGATTCAGCGATCGATCGTGGCCTGCAGGTACAAGTACGGCGCTGTGATGCCGCGGTACTCCCTGCCCCGTGCGACAAAGGTCCCCTTGGCGACGCCCGCACCGACCTCGGTCAGCGTGACCACGGCATAGTTGGGCCCGGGGTAAAGCGGAATCTTGCTCCCCGGCAGCAGGTTGATCGCACCCTGCACGCGCAGCTCAATGTCGCCCGTCACGGTCTCGATGTCACCCTCACGCTGGCGGGATGTCTCCTTCACATCGCTCACAACGATGGTGCCATGGCCAGACACCAGGAGCTCGCGAATGGGCTCTGGAATCACTGCTTCCTGGGGCGCAGCGTCCAGAGATTCTGCACCCTTTCGTTGAGCCAGCTTCATGGACGGCTGCGTCCGGAGCAGCAGATCAAGATGGCCTTGATTGATCTCGAAAGCTGCAAGTGGAATGTCTTCGGTCGCCACCAGCGCGCGGCGTCCGTTCGCCACCAGAAACCAAACCTCCTCATGACCAGCAACGCACCAATCCGCGCCGGGCGCCCATTTCAACTGCAAGCGCATGCGGGACTCTGACCACTCCACGACGCGGCCCCAGTTGATAGCTGACAGGCCAAAGTTGCAGCCGCGGGTCCAGAGGACTCCGGAATCGCGGGACACGAGCACGTCCTCACCGCAATCCACAGCTACGCATGCGTAGGCGCCCTCTCCCGGGCCAGTCGCGCGCTTGAGCGCGGCGCAAATACGAGCTTCTTCAGCCCACAACTCCTCGTCGGTGACATGCAGTTGCTCCTTGCATGGCGGGTCAAGCCTCCACCGAAGGTCGGCGCGCACGGCGAGGTCCGCCTGTGGCGCCTGGCCTGACTGACTGACAGCGTGTCCACTGCAAGCCGCGCCCAGCAGCACCAAGCCAGATGCGAGCGCTCTCTGTGCCACTCGGAGCCTCATGTGGATTTGATCTTTCGCAAACAAGGCATGCGAAGTCCCGTCATGCAACGTACGAGCTATTGCGTGCTTGGGTGCGGGCAATTTCCGACGAATTAGCCTTCAATCCAAACTCATCAGCACCTACTGCTTCGGTGCGGGAATCGCCGGCATCGCCGGGGTGCGGCCGTCGCGCAAGTCATTGCGTGGCGCACCCCAAGGACCCACGCGCAACCCTCCCATCCGGCGGCTATTCCGCTCCACGCTCGCCAGGCACATCGGCGCCGCACTCAGGACATCGTGCCAGACCACGAATTCGGTACCCGCACTTCTCGCAAATCTCGTTTGCCTGCTGCTGGCGCTGGTACCTCCAACGCATCGCTCGGTACCAAAGCCAGCCGCTCAAGAAGGCCATGCAGACCAGCGCCAGCCCCCCGAAACGCATCCACGGCGAGGTGGGCGGCGGTGGCCGAGGGCCGAAGTACTTCACATCAGGCATCATGCCCCGTGCAATGTAGAGCGGGATCAACATCCACAGCGCTGTGACGACGCGCACCCAACTCGGCACAAAGACGGGCGTCTCGGTGCCTCTCCCCTGGCGTGGCGCCGGCTCACTTCCCCCCAACCGCACCACCCCCCGCCACCACCTCCACCTCTGCCACAAACACAGCCTTGGGATCACCGCGCTCTGCCAGCGTGCGGGCTACTGCGCCAATAGTGCGCTGCGGTACACCCTTCCAGAGCACAACCTGCCCCTGCTGCACCGTGACCTCCTCGTCCAGCTTGGCCATGGTGTCGTCCAGCCGCACACGCACGCGCTTGCCAGCCGGCGCCTCGGTCACCGTCACGCGCTGGCCGTCGCGCGCCACCACCATGCGCTCGCCAGCCTTGGGGTCATCCACCGCCAGCCAGTAGAAGCGCGGCTCGGTGACATCGTCCTGCAGCCACACAATCTTGCTGGGCCGCGAGTCCCGCGTGAACTTGGCCATCCACGGCACCGCGGCGGCGTCCTCGCGGTCCATCCAGTGACCCTTGCCCGGATGGATCTGCACCCAGTGCGGATACGCACCCGGATCTGTCTTCTCCAGATCATCCAGCATGGTCTTCCACTGCGCGGCTACTTCGTTGCGCTTGAACGCGCCGTCGTTGCCGCCCATGTGCAGCGTGAACGGCAGGTTGCGCAGGCCATCTGGCTTGGTCTCGTTGGGGTGGCCAGCCATCATGGCGGCAGCAGCCCAGCGGTCAGCCATGCGCGGCGCCAGCTGGAAGACGCCATCGCCGCCAGCGCTGTAGCCCATGATGTACACGCGGTCTGGATTCACGCCTTGCGCAAGCACCATGTCCTGCACCAGCTGCGCAAAGAGCGGGTCAATGTGGCCCTCGTGCCACAGGTTCCATTCGTTGCTGGGCGCGCGCGGCGCCACGTAGATGCCTTCGTCTGGCTTGTACAGCTTCTTCTGGTTCTCCCACTGCTGATCATTCACTTCCTTGGGGGCGCCACCACCACCGTGCATGCTGATGAACAGGCTGCGCCCCCCTGGTGGCGCCTTGCCATAGGTGGCAAACCAGATGGGCATGGCCACGCCGCCTGCCTGCACCTGGCCGCTCTCAAGCTCCTTCTGCGCAGCTGGGCGCGCGGCAGCGGCGTAGGCCTTCCAAAGCGCAGCGCTGGCTGCCTCTGCATCCTTGCGGGTGAGCGGAACCGACGCAAAGGGTTGGCCCGCAAGGGCCTGCACTTCTGCCAGCGTGCCCGGTGCCTGCTTGTCCAGCGCAGCGCGCAGGTCCTTGAGCGCCTTGGCAGAGGCGGCAGGGTCCACACCAGGTGCGGCCAGCATGCAAAGAACAAGCAAAGCGTGCAGCATGCAAGCAGGGTACGCGTAGCCTGCTGCGCATGGAAACTCCCCCCTTCTCGCGTCGTGCGCTGCTGAAGGCGGCAGCGCTGGTGCCGTTCGCCGGTGGCCTGCCATGGCTGGCCCGCAGCGCCGCAGCCGCGCAAGGCGCTGCAGGAGCGCAGACTGGTGCGGGTGCGCAGGCAGCGCCAGCGCTCGCTGCGGGTGCAGCTCCACAGCGCGTTGGCCGCTTTGCGCACCTGACCGACAGCCACCTGCAGCCAGAGCGCGCTGCGCCAGCTGGGCTCGCAACGTGCCTAGCGCACGTGCAGTCGCAGCAGCTGAAGCCGGACTTCATCCTGACTGGCGGCGACAACGTGATGGACGTGTTCGAGCAGAAGGAGGGCCGCGCGCGCGAGCTGGCCAAGCTCTTCAAGGCCACGTGGGCCGCGCACTGCAGCCTGCCGGTTGAGCACACCATCGGCAACCACGACATCTACGGCTGGAACCGCAAGAACAGCGGAACCACCGGCACCGAAAGCGACTGGGGCAAGAAGTTCGCCACCGAGCTCTTTGGCATCCCCAAGACCTACCGCACGTTTGACCGCTGCGGCTGGCGGTTCATCGTGCTGGACAGCGTGCAGCCCAAGGACGACGGCTATGTGGCCTTCTGCGATCCAGAGCAGATGGCCTGGCTGGAGTCCACGCTGAAGTCCACGCCGCGCACCATGCCAGTGTGCGTGGTGAGCCACATTCCCATCCTCTCGCTGACGCCCATCACCTATGGCAAGCCGCGCGCACTGGAGAAGCGCGGGCAGGACATCACCATCGGCGCGTCGGCGCAGCACACAGACTGCGACACGCTGCATGTGATGTTCAAGAACCACGGTGGCGTCAAGCTGTGCCTGAGCGGGCACCAGCACCTGCTGGACCGGTGCGAGATTGACGGCGTCACCTACATCTGCGACGGAGCTGTCAGCGGCTCATGGTGGAAGGGGCCGCTGCAGGACGTGCGCGAGGGCTACGGCCTGGTGGATCTGTACGCCGATGGAACGTTCCGGCACCAGTACGTGCCGTATGGGTGGCAGGCCAAGGCGTAGCAGTGGGGGCGCGAGCGAGCGCGACTGGCGCGGCCGCGCAGCGGTGCAGCCGTGCTGGCGCCGCTCAGCTCTTGCCGTGGTCCTTGCCCCAGAGCAGGTTGGCTGCTTCGTCGTAGCGGGGCAGCCAGCTGAAGAGGCTCTGCAGGAAGTGCTTGCCGCGCTCGTTCTTGGGGCCGATCAGGATCGCCAGCTCGCCTGGGTCGAAGAAGACGCCGCCACAGCCAGTGCACTGGTCAATGTTGACCTTCTCGTACTTCACTTCGTTCATGGCGCCGCCGCACTTGGGGCAGCGCATCCAGTGCGGGTTGTTGGCCTGCGTCTGCGCGGTTTCCCGGCGGCGCTGGTCCACGCGGTTGCGCAGCTCCTTGAGCAACTGCTCGTCGTGCTCGTGGAACTGCGCGTCTGCCTTGTTGTAACCGGTGGGATTGAAGAACTGGCTCATAGGTCGCTCGGTGAAACACTCCCAGTCTATCCGTTCACACGCGTGTCCGGAGGGCGCGGGCGAGCAAAACCCCTTGCAGCGCAAGCCCAAGGGTGATTGCGATGGCGACCGGAACGCCGATCTTCCAAGGAGATTCGGCCAGCTCGGCCAGCGGACGAAGCGTCCGCAATTCCTGCAGTTCGCGGAGCGACTGCAATTCTGCAGCCGCGGAATCCAGCCGCTGGCGGACCTCCTTCAGCGCGTGCTGCTCCGTGCTCCACAGCACTGCGCGACGCGCGTGGTACTCCATGGACATGGGCATGAGCGCGATGGTGTCTGCCAGCTCCTGCGTGTTCAGCCGCAGGTAGTGCGCCTCGCCAAGCCCGTATTCCAGGAGGCCAAAGTCGTTGAAATCCATGAAGCTCGACCGCACCTGCACTGCGGCAAGCGGCGGTGGCCGGAATCCGCCCAGGATGAGGCCAGACGCGGAGAGACGCATGCGCGCCTCTTCCTGCGAGATCGCAGCTTCAACCTCTTCGTGCAGGCGGGCCTGCATCTCGGGCGGCAGCCACGCATCGCAGAGGCGCCACAGTTCGGTAACCACCGGATGCAGCGCGTTTACCAGGTCGTTCAATCCCTTGTACTGCGGGTCGCGGCTCCAATTGCTGACGAACCCCTCGATGGTGGCGAAGCTGAGCGTGAGGTCCGCGAGCCCCGCGCGAGGATCCACTGCACAGGCGCGGACGCACGCAAAGGTGCCGCTGGTGGCCGCGACTGCCAGGAGGTTGCTCCGGGTCTCCATGTCGTCCACGGACTCAAACGCACGGTCGCATGCGGATGGCACGTCAATGGAGATCTGCCGGGCTACGGTCCGCAGGTCCTGCCGCAGCTCCTGGAACTTGGACTCCTGCTCGAGATGGGCGCGCACCTCGACGGACGCATCGCCCAAGCCATCCTGCGGGGTGGCGCACCCGCTGGCGGACAGGAAGAGCAGCGTGAGGGCGCCTGGGATCCAGCGATTCATGCGCGAAGCGTACGGCGGCCCAGCGCCAGTCCGGCGGCCGCCGCTGCAATGCCGACCACCCCGTTGCCAACCAGCACCATGGCCAGGTGGAGGGACGCAGCCTGCCCCGGCTCCGGGGCCGCGCCGGCACCCTGCGAAAGGACCACTGTGTCCCACGCAAACCCGCTGATGGTGGTGAACCCCCCCAGGAAGCCGGTGATGAGCAGATGCTCGCGCCGCCGCCGCCGAAGCGATCTGTGGTGCAGTGGGTCAGCCGACTCAGGAACGCGCAGGCGGGCCACCACCACTCCGGCCAGAAACGCCCCGCAGACGTTCACAGCCAGACGCGACCCCCACTCTGCGCCACCCGCAGCCAGAAAGGCAGCGCTGGTCAGACCGCGGGCGGCTGATCCCGCCAGCCCACCCATCGCGGCCACCAGGGCCAGCGCCACCAGTTCAGGACCACGGGGAAGCTTGGTCACTGCCACGTACCCCCCGACAGCGCATGCGCACCCCAGGCTGCCAGCGGCGCCCCTACGACCGTGCCAGACCAGCACGCGATGGCCGCCCACCGGGTGCCGGCCCGCCACAGAAGGACCACATCCACAGAGAACGCGCTGTAGGTGGTCCAGCCTGCCAGGAAGCCAGCGCAAGCAGCCGCTGCGGTCCCACCCAGCGGGCTGGCAAAGACCGCACCCAGCGCTGCCGAACCGGTCAGGTTGATGAGCAGGATGCCCTGCCAGGCCTGCATGCCCGTGCGCACCAGGAAGTCGCGGGCCAACGACCTCGCGGCGCACCCGAGGCCGCCAGCCACAGACAGGATGACGAGGGAAAGCAGCATCAGGCGGACTGCGGTGCGCCCATCCTAGGGAATCACGCCAGCCGGCGAAGGCGCGCGATGAAGAAGCCCTCGAGCCACGGGCCGTCAGGATGGGCTGCCGCCGGGAGCGGCGCCACGCGACGCGCCTTGGCCAGGTCGGGCTGCAGCGGCCGACCGCGCCAGGAAACGAACCCCGGCTCCGCACCCGGGATGTGCACGGGCATCTCCTCCATCTCCACGCGACCCTCGTACCGCTCCAGCGCACGCTCAAGCACGCCCTCGTTCTCCTCCACTCCCAGCGTGCACGTGCTGTAGACGATGGTTCCACCTGGCGCGCATGCCTCGATGGCACTGTGCAGGATCGCCTTCTGCGCGCTGGCCAGCCGCTTGCACTTGCGGGGCGACCAGTCCGCAGCGGCGTCCTCCTCACCAGCCAGCGCACGCCCCTCCGCGCTGCAGGGCGCATCCACCAGCACGCGGTCGAAGGACGCAGGAGCCCGGCGCCCCCACCGCTCGGCCCGCTCCACCTGGACCTGCGCCACTGCGCCCAGGTGGTCGAGCACCCCGCGCAGGCGGAACATGCGCGCACGGCTGGCATCCGCCGCCACCAGCGTCCCTTGGTTCTGCATCAGCGCTGCCAGGTGGCTGGCCTTGCTGCCTGGCGCAGCGCAGGCGTCGAGCACGCGATCACCCGGCCTGGGTTCCAGCGCGTGCGCCACAGCGATGCTGGCCAGGCCCTGGAGGTGCAGGTGGCCCGCAGCGAACGCAGCCGTCGCCTGGATGGCACGCACGGATCCAGCTTCCACGGCCAGGGCGTCATCCAGCCACTCCACCGGACGCGCTCCAATGCCAGCGCCCTGCAGGGCGGCCAGCGCCTGGGCGCGCGTGGTGCGCAGGGTGTTCACGCGGATGGCAGGGCGGCGCGGCTCTGCAAGCCCAGCGCCCAAGCGCTCCTCTGGGAGCAGCTGGGCCAGGTGGGCATGCAGCGCAGCGGGAAGCGTGGGCACGCGCCGAGTCTACGAAAGCCCCTCCACCGGCTGCAGACGCCGGAGCCGCAGGCTGTTGGCCAGCACGCACACGCTGGAGAGGCTCATGGCAAGCCCAGCCAGCACGGGTCCAGGCTCCCACTGCGTCCACGGCCAGAGGACGCCTGCCGCGATCGGGATGCCGAGCGTGTTGTAGGCGAACGCCCAGAAGAGGTTCTGCCGCACCACGCGCATGGTGGCGCGCGCCACAGCAATCGCCTGGACCACGCCGCCAACGCCCCCGCTCATGAGCACCACCCCAGCGCTCTCGGCAGCGATGTCCGCCCCGCCGCCGATGGCGATCCCCACGTCCGCCGCAGCCAGCGCCGGCGCGTCGTTGATGCCGTCTCCGACCATGGCCACCCGGCGTCCATTGCGGCGAAGCTCCTCCACATACGCCGCCTTCTGCGCAGGTCGCACCTCTGCGCGGACTGCTGCGATGCCAACGCTCTCTGCCACGTGCGCAGCGTTCTTTGCGGTGTCGCCCGTGAGCAGGGTGACCTGCACGCCCAGCCGCTGCAGGGCAGCCACCGCCCGCGCGCTGTTGGGGCGCTCCTGATCCGCCACGCCGAGAACACCCCGCGGCTCGCCTCCCACCGCGACTGCCACGCACGACTGACCCTTCTCCGCCAACTCCTCCGCCAGCCGCGCGAGCGCCGAGGTCGGGACACCGGCAGCGCGCAGGAACGCCACGCTCCCAGCCAGGACCCGCTGGCCCTGGACAACGCCCCGGACCCCTTCGCCGACGACGGCTTCAAACTCCTGCGCAGGCGCCACGCCCGGCGCAGCCATGGAGACTGCCCGCGCCACTGGATGTTCGCTCAGGCATTCGACCGAAGCCGCCAGGCGCAGCAGATCAGCGGCGTCCGCACCCGGAAGCGCCTCCACCGAGACCAGCGTGGGCTTGCCGAGCGTCACAGTGCCAGTCTTGTCCAGCACCACCTCCTGCACGCCTTCGAGTGCCTCCAGCGGCGCCCCGCCCTTCACCAGCACGCCCATGCGTGCAGCACGCCCAGTGCCCACCATGATGGCGGTGGGCGTCGCCAGCCCCAGTGCGCATGGACACGCAATCACCAGCACGCTCACCGCGCTGGCCACCGCCATGGGCACCGCGTCCTCAGCCGGACCCAGCCACAGCCACACGCATGCAGTGAGCACTGCAACGGCAAGCACCAATGGCGTGAACACTGCGCTTACTCGGTCCGCCAGCCGTGCCACCGGCGCACGATTGGCCACCGCGCGCTCCACCAGCCGCACCATCTGCGCCAGCACGGTGCCGCTGCCCACCCGCTCTGCCCTGCAGCGCAGCGCGCCGCTGCCATTCAGCGTGCCGCCCGTCACAGCGTCGCCCGCGCGCTTGGCCACTGGCTGGCTCTCGCCTGTCACCATGCTCTCGTCCACTTCCGAAGCACCCTCCAGCACCACTGCGTCCACGGGCACCTGCTGCCCCGGCAGCACCAGCACCACATCACCCACCTGCACGGCTTCCACTGGCACGTCCACTGCGCCGCTCTCACGCACCACACGCGCCACCCGCGGCTGCAGCTGGGCAAGCCCGCGCATGGCGCTGCGTGCGCGCATGGTGGCGCGCGCCTCCAGCATCCGGCCAACCAGGATCAGCGTGGTCACCACTGCTGCTGCCTCAAAGTAGACCGGCGCTGCGTCGCCATCGCGGGTGAGCCACGCTGGGTACGCAGCCGACACCACGCTGAACCCATACGCCGCGCCCGTGCCCAGCGCCACCAGCGTGTCCATGGTGGCGGTGCCGTGCAGCGCACCCTTCCACGCCAGGCGGAAGAAGTCCCATCCGCCCCAGAGCACCACAGGCGTCGCCAGCGCGCACTGCAGCCAGATGCCAGCATCACCATGAAACCAGTGCGGCACAGGCAGCCCTGCGTGCGCACCCATGGTGATGATCACCAGCGGCAGCGACAGCGCTGCGCACACCACCACTCGCAGGCGCAGCGCGCGCCAGGCAGCGCGCTCCGGCTCTGCGTGCTCCAGCTCTCCGTGCACTGTCCCCGCGCTCGCCCTGTACCCCAGCGCATCCACACGCGTGGCCAGCGCACGCAGGCTGGTGGCAGACGGATCAAACTCCACCTGCCCCTCCCCCAGCATGAAGTCGATCTGCGCGCGCGTCACGCCCGGTGTGGCAGCCAGCACGCGCTGAATGCTGCTAGCACAGCTCTCGCAGCTCATGCCAGCGATCCGGAGCGTGCCCTGCTGCACACCCGGCTGCCTGCTGTTCACGCCTTGGCCCTCCTGCGCGGCGCAACGCGCGAGGGCCGCGCTGGACGTGCCGGCCGCTTCTGAGGCGCAGCGCGCGCTGGCCGCGCGTGTGCCGCCACTGGCATCTGCTTCACCGCAGCCCGAACCAGCGGCGCATGCCGGAAGCACGAAACCAGATGATCGTTCGTCATTCCCACTGCCTGCATGAACGCATAGCAGATGGTGGGACCGCAGAAGGTGAATCCAGCCTTCTTCAGTGCCTTGGCCATGGCCGCGCTCTGCGGCGTCTCTGCTGGAATGTCTGCCCGCTCCCGGAAGCGGTTCACCTGCGTGGTGAACTCCACGTGCTGCCACAGGAAGTCGCGGAAGGCGCCCGGCCCATCCTCCATGATCTTGAGCCACGCCTGCGCATTGGTGATGGCCCCGTTTATCTTGGCCCGGCTGCGGATGATGCCTTCGTCCTGCAGCAGCCGCGCCACGTCGTGCTGGGTGAACCGCGCCACGCGCGCTGGCTCAAACCCCTTGAACGCCCTCACGAAGGCAGGCTTCTTCCTGAGCACAGTGATCCAGCTCAGGCCCGCCTGGAAGCCATCCAGGACCAGCTTTTCGAACAGCGCACGATCATCCAGCACGGGCACGCCCCACTCGGTGTCGTGGTAGTGCACGTAGGTTGGATCGTCGCCGCACCACCAGCAACGCGCTGTGCTCTTGGCCATGCGCGCATCATCCCACATGCCCTACGTGGCGCGCCCCCGCTACCCTGCGCGCATGGCAGTTCCTGCGTACTTCCGCTCCAGACCGCACCCGTGGCACGGCCTGCCTGTGGGGGCAGACCCGCCGCGCCTGGTGAATGCCTTCATCGAGATCACGCCCTTTGACGTGGTGAAGTACGAGCTGGACAAGGCCACTGGCTACCTGCGCGTGGACCGCCCGCAGCGATTCAGCAGCACACCGCCCACGCTCTATGGATTCCTGCCGCGCACGCTGTGCGCAGACCGCGTGGCGCGCATGTTTGCCACCGCTGGCCCAGAGGCAGCGCGCCGCGTGGCGGATGCAGAGGCTGGTGGCGCTGCATTCGAGGCAGACGGCGACCCCCTGGACATCTGCGTCTTCAGCGAGCGCCCAGTGAACCGCAGCGAGATCATCGTGGAGTGCCGCGTGGTGGGCGGCCTGACCATGGTGGACGGCGGCACCGCAGACGACAAGATCGTGGCTGTGCTGAAGGACGACCCCATCTGGGGGAACGCCACCCGCATCGAGGAGCTGCCAGCGCCCCTGGTGGAGCGCCTGGTGCACTACTTCAGCACCTACAAGATGCGCCCTGGCCACCCCTCCAGCGCAGAGGTGCTGGGCACGTATGGCCCAGATCACGCGGCCGAGGTCATCCGCGCTGCCATGGCGGATTACGAAGACGTCACGCGGTCTGTGATCTCGCACTAGCCAAAAAAGAAACACGGCCAGCCTTTCGGCTGACCGTGCTTGTTGCAAGGTTGGATCTTGCTGCCGAAGCGCGGATTAGGCGCGACGACGACGCGAGCCGGCCAGGCCAGCAGCGCCCAGGAGCGCCAGAGCGCCAGGAGCTGGGACCTTGTTCACGCCGATCAGCGTGATCGAGATGTTGGAGTACGCAACAGGGCCCGAGCCGCTGTACGCGTTGAACATGCCCAGGAACAGGGACTCATTGTTCAGCACGAGCGCAGGAACCGAGATGGTCTCTCCGTAGGTGCCAGGGGCCGCAGAGCCAGAGCCGAAGAAGCTCCAGTTGCCCAGCCACGTGCCGATGGTGCCGTTGTAGCCACCGATGGACGAGTAGCCGTTGGCGTCGTTACCCCAGGAGAAGAGGGCGTCCGAGGCCCACGAGGACGAGCTCTGCGAGCCGTCGAAGTCGAACGAGAACGACATACCAGTCAGCGTGCCCGAGAGCAGGCTGGTTTCGATTTCAGCGCCCTCGAAGCCGGAGACGAGCATGTCGTCCATGGTGAACTTGACGTCGGCGTTCGCAGCTGCTGCCAGAACGGCAGCCGAACCCAAGGCGAGAAGAGTCTTCTTCATGTCTAACACTCCAAAAGAAAGGGAAGGGAACGGCGAATACCTTCGCCATGTAAGGGACAGGTTGACCCACGGATTTCCTTTTTCCTTTCCTCCGAAGCGAAGCGCTCGCGGTGAGGCGGGCGCGTACGGAGCAAACATAGCCCAGGTTCGGCCGAGTGCAAGAAAGTTCAGATGTTGCTTGGAAGGATCCGCAGGAATGGCGCGATGGTCGAGCGATTCATCCAACTGCCCAATAATACACCCTCTCACACTGCTCCATGCTTGCGGAGCTCGTCCTTGAGCGGCTGCAAGAGATCACCGAACATCGCTCCGCGCCCGATAGACGAGTCATAGATGGGTTTCCGGACCTGGTCTGCAGAGAGCGTCACGCCAGGCAGCACCGCCCCTGGCTTGGATCGCTGGTGTGCGAGACACGCATCGTCCCACGGCAGCCCAGCTGCAGCCAAGACGCGCTCCAGTGCGGCGCGCGGCTGACGGACCAGCTCCTCGTAACGCACATGGACAAGCCTGGTCCCCAGCACCTGGTGCCAATGGGCCATGAGCCGACTGCACAGTCCAATGGCCTCACCGATGTCCCGGAGGTTGCTGCTCCAGCGCACTGCGCTCGGATTGAGCCGCTCGAAGCAGCTGATGCCAGCATCCAGGGGGTCGCGCTCCAGATGCACGATGGTGGCGTCCGGAAACACCGCAGCAATGAGTCCCACGTTCTCCCAGTTGGTCAGGTTCTTGTCCGCCACGCGCTCCACCCCCGGGGTGGCAAAGCGGTCAGTTTCTGCAAGGTACGCCGCGGCCACTCGGTCCATGTCGCTGGCCATCCAGCGGTCCATGCAGCGCGGGAACGATGCTGCCGGCGAGAGCGGATTGACCCACTGCATGACCTGCGATGCGAGCCCCTCTGTCTCGCCAGCACCAGCGCCCTGAGCATGGGCCGCCAGCTGGCGCTCGAGCAGCGTGGTCCCTGACCTTGGAAGGCCTGCGATGAAGATAGGGCGCCGCGTGCGAATGGTGGGCTTGGGAAGAGCTGCCAGCCTTTCGGCTGTGAAATAGGCCTGGATGGCCGCAATGCGCGCGCGGAACTCGCCAGCGTCGTACCGGTGTGGAACGACCTGCTTGGCAAGCACAAACTGCTCGAAGGCATCTGCGTGCCGGCCACCCTTCTCCAGGATCTCACCGAGCAGGCGGTGCAGCTGCAGCTTGGTGTTTGCATCGCCTTCGAGCGCCAGGCCAGCTCGCGCGGCCTCCTCCGCTTCCGCTGGGCGTCTGAGCTCCCAATGGGCCTGGCTGGCGGCCAGCCATCCAGTGGACGTCTGGGGCGTGCCCAACAGCCGGAGCGCTGCTTCAGGATCTCCCAGGCGGCGCACGCACTCTGCTCGGAGCGCGCGCGCAGCCACTCCCACCACCGATTGTGCGCCGCCAAGCCGCTCGGCTGCTTCAAAGTGGGTGGCTGCCTCTTCCAGACGACCCTGGATGATCCGCATGGAACCCTTGTCCAGCGCAAGGTTTGGGTCCTTGGGAGTCAGCTTTGCAGCGCGCGCCAGCGCAGTCTCTGCCTCGTTCCATTGGCGCCTGCGAGCGTGAATGCGACCTGCCAAACGCCACCCAGGTGCTGACTTTGGAAAGCGCTTCAGATGATCCTGGCAAAGGAGCAGGGCGCTCTCCAGATCCCAGCGATTGAATGCCTGCGCAGCGCGCTCAAAGGTTGGGTCCAGCATGCCGCTCCTCCTGGATGTTGACGCGCCCCGGGCGATCCGCTGCAGGGTCACGTGGATCAGGACCACTCGCTGCGAGGTTGACAGCAGCAGGACCAGCGTGGATCCCATGCCTGGCGGGCCGAAGGATTGCAGTGGCACCCATGCCCGGCAGGATACGGAGCGAGTCCGTCTAGTGCGGGCGCGGAGGATCCTGGTCCTTCACGGGCGGATCGTCCAGCAGCATGCGCTGCGGCGGCGTGTCCAGGTCTGTGAACTGGTCGTTGCGCGCCGCCCAGATGAAGGCCACCACAGCGCCTGCCGCCACCAGCAGCGCCACGGGCAGCGCGATGTAGATGAGCGTCACGACGCAGCCTCCTCGGTCTTGAACTGCGGCATGCGCAGGGCCACCGCGGTGACAGTGAGCCCGCTGAGCGGCATGAGGATGGCAGCGATGAGCGGATTGATGACGCCCGTGGCAGCCAGCGCTCCACCCAGCACGTTGTAGGCCAGGCTGATGCCAAAGTTCACGTGGATGGTCTGCATGGTGCGGCGCGCGCCATCCACCAGGCTGACCAGTTGCGCCAGTCCGCCGCCGGTGAGCGCCACATCTGCGGTGGCCACGGTGGCCTGCGCGCCCTGGCGCACCGCCACGCCCACGTCGGCAGCTGCCATGGCGGGAAGGTCGTTCACGCCGTCGCCCACCATCACCACAGGCCGGGCGCGCTGCGCCTCCACCAGGCGCATCTTGCCTTCAGGGGTGCAGCCGCCAGCCACGGTGCAGATGCCCAGCGCGCGGCCAGCGCTGGCAGCCAGCTCTGGCAGGTCGCCCGACGCAAGCTCCACGGCCCAGCCGCGCTGCTGCAGTGCGGTGACCAGCTGCTGCGCGTCGGCGCGCAGCGGATCGCCCACAGCCAGCACCGCCTGCACCTGTCCGTCCACCGCCACCAGCGCTGGTGAGAGCCCGCGCTGCACCATGCTGGCGGCCGCCTGTTGCGCGGCCTCTGGCACGCGCGCGCGCTGCATGGCCATGAACCGGTCGCTGCCCACCGCCACGCGCCGCTGGCCCACAGCGCCTGCGATGCCAAGGCCTGCGTGCTCCTCCACGGCGGTGGCATGCGCACCATCTGCCGGTACCCACGCTGCGATGGCCCTGGCCACCGGATGCGCGCTGGCTGCTTCAAGCGCTGCAGCAGCGTGCTGCGCGTCCACGCTGCCCCACGCCTCCACCACGCGCATGCGGCCTTCAGTCACCGTGCCGGTCTTGTCCAGCACCAGCGTGCCAGGGCGCGCCAGGCGCTCGAACACATCGCCGCCGCGCACCAGCATGCCGCGGCGCGCTGCCTTGCCCAGGCTGGCCACCATGGTGAGCGGCGTGGCCAGGCCCAGCGCACACGGGCACGTGACCACCAGCATGGCCACCACCACAGACACCACTCGATCTGGCGCCACGCACCACCACACCACGCCCACCAGCGCAGTCACCACCACCACCGCCAGCAGGAACCAGCCAGCAATGCGATTGGCAAACTCCACCACGCGGGGGCGGCGGCCAGCGGCCTCTTCCACCATGCGCACGATGGCGGCGGCGCGCGTGCGGTCGCCCGCTGCTGCCACCTGCAGCTCCACTGGCGCGCCCATGGTGCGGCTGCCGGCATAGACGCGCTGCCCCTGCGCCACGCGCACCGGGCGGCTCTCGCCGGTCAGCATCTGCAGGTCCAGGTGCGCTTCGCCTTGTGCCAGGAGGCCGTCAGCTGGCAGCGCCTCGCCGGCGGGGACACGGACCGTATCGCCCGGCTCCAGCGCGTCCACTGGGACCTCCTCAGCGCTGCCGTCCGCTGCCACGCGCCGCGCAGTCTGCGGCACCAGCGCGCACAGCAGCTCGATCTCATGCCGCGCGCGCCGCTGCTGGCGGAACTGCACAAAGCGTCCCACCAGGAGCAGGAACACCAGCATGGACACGCTCTCGAAGTACACGCCAGGCCGGCCCACAGCCGTGGCCCACGCGCCGCCAGCCAGGCCGGCCACCAGCGCAAGCGCGATGGGCAGATCCATGTGCGGCGTGCGCGTGCGGATGGCCGCCCACGCGTTGCGAAGGAACAACCGCCCTGGCCACACCACCGCCAGCGCTGCCAGGCCCCAGCTGGACCATTGCAGGAAGGTGCGCAACGGCACGTCCATCCAGTCAAAGTGCGCGCCGTAGAGCGCAAAGGCAATGGCCATCACGTTGCTGCTGATGGCTCCGGCCACGCCCATCTGCACCACCCACGCGCGGTCCTGCTTGCGCCACTCCTCACGCGAGGCCAGCGTGCCCAGCGGACGCACGCTGTAGCCCAGCGCTGCGATGCGGTCCGCCACGCGCGACAGCGGCACCACCGAAGGCGCCCATTCCAGCTCCAGCACACCCCGGCCCAGGTCCACGCGGCTGCGCAGAAGACCGCGCTCCAGCCGCGGCATGGCTTCCAGCAACCACAGGCATGCGCCGCACTTCAGGCCATCCAGCCGCAGCTCCACGCGCGCTGCATCTGGACCAGTCCGCTGCACATGGCGCTCCTGAAAGCGCGTGTGGTCCAGGTAGGCGTGCGAGCTGACTTCAGGGCGGTTGGGCGTCTGCCCGGCCGCGCGCTGCATGGCGTAGTACTGCTCCAGCCCGCAGGTGTGCAGCGTGTGCCAGACTGCTTCGCAGCCCGTGCAGCAGAAGAGCTCCCCCTGCACTGGTGCTGTGTTGGCTGGGACAGGCTGGCCGCAGTGCGCACATGCTGCAGGCGCTGCGCATGCTTCGGGCGCTCCGCCGTGCTCCACGTGCTGGCCCGGCATGGTGGTCATGGTTTCGAAGCGCTTTCGCTGGCCTGGCAGCACGCCGGGCGCACCGCTCCAGCGTTGATGGCTGCGGGTTCCTGTTCGCCTGCTGCCTCTGCGGAGCGCGCGTGTTCTGCCTGCTCTGCCTGCGCGGCGGCCAAGTTGGTGGCCACGCGCTCAGCCAGCGGCGCGCGCACGCCAGCGGTGTACACACCCACTGCCACCATGGCCACGCCGGCCACAGCGCCCAGGAGCCTGCGCCGCTCTGCGCCCAGGCCAGCGATGCCAGCGCCCACCACTGCCAGGATGGGCACTGTGCCAGCCCAGAAGGCGGCCATCACCACCGCACCGCCAAGCACGGTGCCAGTGCCCGCTGCCACGGCTGCAAACGCCCACAGCCAGCCGCACGGCAGGAGTGGCGTGGCCAGGCCGATCACCAGCGCGCGCCGCGTGGGCGGCATGGCTGCCGCAGTGCGGTGCACAGCCGACAGGGCCCGCTTGACCCACTGTGGCAGCGGCGCGCGGCCCGTGTCCAGGCCGCCAGCCTTGGCCAGGAGCCCCACGCCAACCAGCGCCACAGCCACGCCGGCCGCCACAGCCGCCACCTGCTGCACGCCCACCAGCGCGCCTCCTGCGTTCAGCAGCGTGCCAAACGCCCCGGCTGCAGCGCCCACCGCCACATAGCTGGCCATGCGCGCTGCGTGATAGATGCTGCTGGCTGCAACGCTGCGCTTGGCGCCACACTCTCCCACGCCACCGCAGAAGGCAGCCAGACCACCGCACATGCCCGCGCAATGCGGGCTGCCTGCCAGGCTTGCCAGAAGGACGGCTGTTGCAGCGCCGATCACGTTCCCTGCTCCTTGCGCGGCCCAAAGGCCACTGGACGGCGGAAGCGGTCGGTGTAGTGCTTGCCCAGCGCATCCACCTGCACGCGGAACTCCCAGTTGCCACCAGAGCGCAGCGGCACATCGGTGGCATACACGCCCGCGTCCACGCGGTCCAGCGTCAGGCTCACGCGCTGGGTGGCATCGCGGATGGGGATGACCTCCACCTCCACCTTGGCGGGATCAATCTTGATGCCGTGCTTGTCTGCCACCGTCAGCTCCAGGCGCGCCAGGCGCGGGTCCTTGGTGCTGGCCACCAGCTCTGGCGTCACCACCCAGCCGATCGCGCCGTTCTGCCGCAGCTGCGCCTTGAAGTCGTCGTAATGGGCGCCCTTCTGGTAGTAGTCGGGCTCGGCGGTGTCGCCGTTTGCAAGCGCCAGCGTGACGCCCAGCGTGCAGATGCACATCGAAAGCAGCAGCAGCCCAACGGGCACGAAGGCCCAACGGTTCTCCACAAGATTCTTGATCATGGCGCGGGCTCCTTGGGCTTGGACGGCGCATTCACTGGCGCAGTCACCGGCGAGAATGGCCCGGTCAGCGCGATGGTGGTCAGGCGGTCGTAGGTGTCGCCGTCGGTCACACGCAGCTGCGCGTTGCGCACGCCGTGCGTGAAGCTGTCGCCTGGCGAGAGCACAGTGAAGTTCACAGTCTCTGCGTCGGATGGCTTCACGGTGACCGTCACGCTGCCCTGCTCGATGGACACGTCGCCCGATCCCGTCACGGTGTAGGTCCGCGGGACCTCCGTGCGGTTCTCGATGAGGATGCGCACGGGCGTCGCAATGCGCCCTTCCGGCGTCACCGTGAAGTTGCTGCCGATGATGCGCGACTGCCCCACCAGCGCTGGCGAGCGGTTGATGATGAGCGTGACCAGCGTGCTGACCAGCACCACCAGCACCACGCTGTAGATGACCAGCCGGTAGCGGAACCAGTGGCCGGGCTTGCCCTCCAGGCGGTTCTGCGTGTCGTAGCGGATGAGCCCCTGCGGGCGGCCCACCTTGTCCATGATGTCGTCGCAGGCGTCCACGCACTGCGCGCAGTTCACGCACTCCAGCTGCAGGCCTTCGCGGATGTCAATGCCGGTGGGGCACACCTGCACGCACATGGTGCAGTCCACGCAGTCACCTGCGCGGGACCCGCCGGTCTCCATGGTCTTGCGTTCTGCGCCCTTGGCGCGGGGCTCGCCGCGGACGCGGTCGTAGCCGATGACGATGGTGTCGCGGTCCAGCAGCACGCTCTGGAAGCGGCCGTAGGGGCACACCAGCGTGCACAGCTGCTCGCGGAAGAACGCAAAGTCAAAGAGCATCAGGCCAAGGGTCACGGCAAACACTGCGAATGCCGCAGGATGCTTCCACGGGCTCTGGAACGTCCACTCCACCAGGCGGTCCGTGCCAACGAAGTACGCCAGGAAGGTGTTGGCCAGATGCGCGCTGAAGAGCACGAAGATCAGGTACATCAGCACCACACGCCACGCTGGCGCGTGCTGGCCCTTCTTGCCGTACGCCTTGCCCAGCATCAGCTTCTCGATGGGGCGGTACAGGAACTCCATGTACACCGTCTGCGGGCAGCCCCAGCCGCACCACACGCGGCCCAGCACAGCGGTGGCCAGGAAGATGGCCACAAAGATGCTGAGCATGAGCAGGCTGAGCAGCAGCGTCTCTGTGGGCCGGAACGTGGTCCCAAAGAAGGTGAACTGCCGCGTCATGATGTCCAGGAACAGCGGCGGCTTGCCGTGGATGCGCAGCCACGGCAGCACTGCAAAGATCACGATGAGCGCATACGCAACCACCGCGCGGGCGCGCCAGAAGCGTCCCTTGCTGGTGCGCGGCGTCATCCAGCGCCTGCTCCCGTCCGGGTTCAGGGTGGACAGGACGCGCTCCTCCAACTGCGGGAGCGTGAAGTCACGGTTCATGGGCTACTTCTTGGTGGAAGGTGCGGCGCCGGTCTGCGGTGCAGCTGGGTCAGCCCAGGCTGGAATTTCATTCCCCTGAGGCGGCTTGGATCCAGGCGGCGTCTGGCCGCGCAGGTGCGCCACGTACGCGGCCAGCAGCACGCGCTGCGACTTTCCAAAGCGCTTCTCCCACGAAGGCATGCCCTTGGGCACCACGCCGTTGGTGATGACCGTGAAGATGTCGTCCACCTTCTTGACGTTCAAGTACGAGTTGTCGCGCAGGTTGGGGCCCGTGCCGCCACCGCCGTCTGGGCCATGGCACACCGCGCAGTTGGTCTTGAACAAGCCCTGCGCGGCCTGCATCATCTTGGGATCGTTGCCCAGCTGCAGCAGCGTGGCCGGCGTGGGATTCAGATCGCCCAGCTTGGCCGCCTGCTCCTGGAAGAAGGCGCTCACCTCGTCGTCGTAGTCCTGGCGCACGCTGGGGCCCACGCCGATCATGTAGTACAGCGCGTACAGCATGGAGAAGACGATGGTGCCCCAGAAGATGGCGGACCACCAGAAGGGCATGGGGTTGTCGTACTCGCGAATGCCGTCCACATCGTGCCCCGGGATGATGGGAGCGGATTCGGCAGACTGCGGAGCAGCAGTGTCAGACACGGGAGTTCTCCTTGCTCTGGCTCGCGCGCGGCGAGTCCTGGAGCGGAATCTGGGCGTCCTTGTTCCACACGGACTTGGGGACCACGAAGACGTAGATCACGATGGCGATGAACAGCGACAGGAAGATCACCAGCGAGATGGTGGGCCACAGGGCCCCACCTTCTGCCAGCGTGAGCGGGAGGTTCTGCATCAGTGCGCCTCCTTGCCAGCGGTGCTGGCCGCGCTGGCCACAGGCTGAGCGGTGGCTGGAGGTGCGGGCGCGGCGCTGGCGGCAGGCGTGGGCGCTGGCTGCGGCGCCACTTCCACCGGCGCGTTCAGGTCTGTGCCCAGGCGCTGCAGGTAGGCGATCACCGCCACCACCTTGCGGTCGCCCATGCCCTCCACGCCCTGCGGCGTGTTGTTGTTCTCCTGCACCAGCTGCGCCTGCACCTTGGCAGCCTGCGCGCGCGCAAGTTCTGCAGCGGTGCCCACGGTGTTGTCGTCGTAGGGCACGCCCAGGCGCTGCATGGCCAGGGTGGCTCGCCGAGCCTCGTCCCAGTCCATGGGCTGGTCCAAGAGGTGCGCATACTTGGGCATGATGGAGCCAGGGCTCACGCTGTTGGGGTCGGAGAAGTGGCGCAGGTGCCACAGCGCGCTCGGGTTGCGCACGCCTTCGCGCGCCAGGTCTGGCCCGATGCGGCGGCTGCCCCACAGGAACGGATGGTCGAACACGCTCTCACCCGGCTTGCTGTACTCGCCGTAGCGCTCGGTCTCGGCAATCATGGGGCGAATCATCTGGCTGTGGCAGTTCACGCAGCCTTCGCTCAGATAGATGTCGCGGCCCACCAGCTCCAGCGGGGTGTAGGGCTTCACGCTGGCGATGCGCGGGATGTCGCTCTTGATGGAGAACATGGGGATGATCTCAAACAAGCTCGCCACCACCACTGCGATCACCACCCACACGGTGAACACCAGCGGCAGGCCTTCCAGCCGCCGGTGCCAGTTCAGCTTGCTGAACACATCCATGGTGTGGCCAAACTGAATGACCGAGCCCTTGGGCAGCGAGCTGCCCGGAATGGCGTCTGGAGTCCAGCGCTTGGCCAGCGGTGCGGCTTCGAACACCTGCTCTGTGTAGGCCTTGGGCCGACGCGCCCAGGTGAGCAGGATGTTCACGCCGCCAAGGATGGCGGCGCCCAGATAGAGCGCACCACCCAGCGAGCGGATCCAGTAGAACCAGATGATCTGGTTGGTGGTCTGCAGGAAGTCGTACTGCAGCATGCCGTCCGCGTTGAACGTGCGCCACATGAGGCCCTGCAGCAACCCTGCGCCGTAGATGGCCAGGATGTAGAGCAGGATGCCCACGGTGGCCAGCCAGAAGTGCAGGTTCACCCAGTTTGGCTTGGCCATGGTGCCAGTCTGGAACAGGCGCGGCGCCAGGAAGTAGATGGCGCCAAAGGCCATGAAGCCGTTCCAGCCCAGCGCGCCGCCGTGCACGTGGGCGATGGTCCAGTCTGTGTAGTGGCTCAGCGAGTTCACGCTCTTCACGCTGAGCAGCGGGCCCTCAAAGGTGCTCATGCCATAGAAGGTGATGCCCACCACGAAGAACTTGAGGACGGGATCGGTGGTCACCTTGCGCCAAGCACCGCGCAGGGTGAGCAAGCCGTTCACCATGCCGCCCCAGCTTGGCATCCACAGCATGACGCTGAAGAGCATGCCCAGCGTGCTGGCCCATTCAGGCACAGCGGTGTAGTGCAGATGGTGCGGGCCAGCCCAGATGTACAGGAACACCAGGCTCCAGAAGTGCACGATGCTCAGGCGGTAGCTGAACACCGGCCGGTCTGCGGCCTTGGGGAGGAAGTAGTACATGAGGCCCAGGAAGGGCGTGGTCAGGAAGAACGCCACCGCGTTGTGGCCGTACCACCACTGCATGAACGCGTCCTGGCTGCCGGCGTAGACGCTGTAGCTGCGGGTCCAGCCAGCAGGCATGCACAGGTTGTTGAAGATGTAGAGGACCGCGATGGCGATGATGGTGGCGATGTAGAACCAGATGGCCACGTACAAGTGGCGCTCGCGGCGCACCGCCAGCGTGCCAAAGAAGTTCACCGCGAACACCACCCAGATGAGCACCACGGCGATGTCAATGGGCCACTCCAGCTCGGCGTACTCCTTGCCCTGGGTGATGCCCAGCGGCAGGGTGAGCGCGGCTGCCACGATGATGGCCTGCCACCCCCAGAAGTGGATGTTGCTCAGCGTGTCGCTGAACATCCGGGTCTTCAGCAGACGCTGGGTGCTGTAGTAGACGGCCATGAACACCGCGTTCCCTGCGAACGCAAAGATCACCGCGTTGGTGTGCAGGGGGCGCAGCCGGCCAAAGGCCAGATATTCACCCAGGTTCAGCTGCGGCATGGTCAGCTGCAGGGCGATGATGACGCCCACCAGCATGCCCACCACGCCCCAGAGGACAGTGGCAAACAGGAACTTGCGGACGACAGCGTCGTCGTAGGTGAACCGGTCGAGTGCGGGGGAGGCTGTAGCGGTCGGGTTCATTTTTCAGGCTCTCCAGGCCCTGAGAGGCGGTGCCCCCACGCGTGGGGGCAGAAATCTGCTGATCAGCGATCGGGATTCTGGAAAAAGGGGCTCCAAAGAATCATGGAACTATATATCATGATTACCGTGATTGGTACTTCTCGTCAACCCCCGAAACTCTTTCTTTGGATCAGACGCCCCTGATCTCCTGACCCAGAACCAAGCCATGTACGGAAAGCAAACGGAACGAGCCATCGGCGCCCTCAGTCGGCTGGCAGAGGTGTGGGATGGCGGCAAGACGCGGCTGTCTGCTGTGGAAATCGCAGACCACAGAGGCCTTCCGCGCCCCATGGTGGCCAAGATTCTGACCACGCTTTCACAGGCGCATCTGGTGGTGGGTTCGCCTGGTCCGGGCGGCGGATACGCGCTGGCGCGTCCACCCGTGCAGATCACCCTCCAGGAAGTGCACGACCTCTTCGAGCGCGAGGACCGGACACACAACTGCCCCTTTGGTGGCGGCGTGTGCGGCGTGGGGCAGAAATGTGCGCTGCACGATCTCCTGGTTTCCAGACAGCGGGAGATCCGAGACTTCCTTCGCACCACAACCTTTGAGATTTTCCGCAAGGCCGTGCAAGAAGACGGGCTCGTGCCAGTGGATGCATCAGCGCAGCCTGCTGGCCCGCGCGAGAGCTACCGCGCATCGGAGCGCCGGCGCAAGTAGTCACGCCACTACGCCTGGCAATAACCCTCCATCTTTCGTCCCGCGGCCCGTTCCGCAGGTTGCAGAACGGTGGGTTTTTTCCAACAATGCGCGTCCCGGGAGATTGCCCAGTCGATCCCTCCTCGGAGTTCTCCCTCGGAACGCCTCAGAACCATAGCAGTCCTTGTGATGACCGCCGCTGGCATGACAGCGCGCGTGTCGTCGCTTGTCACACAGGCCATCGTGGCCTTCTTCCTGACCAAGGAACAAATCGGCGTCTACGCCACAGCGCAGGGCGTCCTGGGGATCACAGCCATCATGCGGGCCGGCGGGGTGTTCACCTACCTGCCCACCATGCAGCCGGAAGAGTTCTCCCGGGAAGGTCGCCGGCTGTTTGCCTGGGCTGCCACCTGCCTCTTCACCGGCGGCGCCATCACGGCCGTGAGCGCGCAGTTTGCATCCACCCACTACCAGCAGCCCATCCTGGCCACGGTGCTCTACATCCTGGCGGTGCGCAATGCAGCGTCGGCGTTCTCCATCTTTGCGCGCGCCCGCATGGTGGTGCACCTCCGCTTCTCCGAGCTGGCCAAGCTGGACATGACTGTGGCGGTGCTCAAGCCCATCCTGGTCACAGTGGTGGCGTGGAATCTTTCGGGCACCTACTACGCGCCGCTCACCATGGTGGTGCCTTTCTGCTTTGGCACGTTGGCTGACATCGTCTGGTGCGTGCCGCGCAGCGGCCTGTCCTGGAAGGAACTGCGGCCCGACTTCGGCCGGCTGTGGGAGACCGCGTACGAGCTGCGCTGGTCGCTCACGCTGGCGCTGCTCATCTCGCTGGGCTCGGATGTCAGCCTGGCCATCATCTCGTTCTTCGCGCAGGCCACGGTGGTGGGCGTTTTCTACTTCGCCTACCAGCTGTCCATGCAGCCGCTGAACATGTTCTCCAACGCGTTCAGCTCCGTCATGGCGCCCACGGTGGCCCGCGAGCGCGGCGACCGCGCCCGTGAGAACGAAGTGCTCAACCGCGTCTTCAGCGGAGCCATGCTCTTTGCTCCGCTGATCACCTTTGGAGCCGCTGCTGTCTTCCCTGCTGTGGAGGAGCTCATCTACCGCGGACGCTGGGCCGCTGCCTCGCTCCCCCTCACGTTCCTCAGCGTGGGCTTCTGCTTTGTGGTGGTGTGCGGCCTGATGACTGGGCCGCTCCTGGGCATGCGCCGCTTCCGCAAGCTGGCGGCCTTTGAGGGCATGCGCGCCAGCGGAGTCATCGGCGGATCGCTGCTGGGCCTGGCTGTCATCCACCTGTTCAATGTGAACAAGGAGGGGGCCGCAGCACCCGCCATCGTGGCTGCCGGCGCTGGCTTCTTCCTGGCGCTCCTGGCCTCCACGCAGGTTTGGATGATCATGCGCGATTGCGCCATGAACCGCCTGGAGATCCTGCGCAACCTGCTCTTTGGTCCCTCGCTGGCGGGCCTGTGCGCCGTGGCGTCTGTCTCGCTGGGCAACAGCATCATGAACAGCCTGCCACCAGGCATGCTGGGTGGGACTGCGGCCGACGCGTTGCGCCTGGTGCTGGTGACTGGCAGCTATGGCCTCATCGCGCTGGCTGCGCTGCGCTTTGTGGCAGAGGGCACGCTGCGCCGCACCATCGAGGTGCTGCCACCCAAGGCAGCCAAGGTCCTGAACCGCGCGCTGGCGTTCTGAGTGCTGCGCGCGCGGGGAGGTGCCGCACGCGGGAGGCCCGCGCGGCTCCCCTGCCGGCACGCATCACTTCTGGGTGGGCGGCAACGCAGGCAGGTCCCCTGCTTCGTAGTGCTGCAGGTCCTGCTTGAGGGCCGCGGTCAGGTCCGGGTTGTCAGCCAGCGTCAGCGCGCGCTTGGCGGTGTCCACGGCCGCAGTGCGCTGCCCGTTCATGTACTGGGCGCGGGCCAGAATGGCGCACACCATGGCGTCGCGGCTGCGCATGAGCGTGTCGGATTGCTGCGCGGCCTTCAGCGCAAAGGCGCGCGCAGCCGGGTCCTGCGGGGCCATGGTCAGCAGGGTCCAGGCCAGGCCAGCAGGCTGCTTGGGGTTTGCAGGCGCTGCCACGATGCGCTCGCCAGTGGCCACCGCCTCCTGCACGCGGTCCGCCCGGAGCAGGATGGAGAATCGCGCGGCCAGGCACTGGACCTGTTGGTCGCCGATGGCGCTCTGGCAGGCTTCGTCCAGCGCGGTCAGCGCACCGTTGTAGTCCTTGGCAGCAGCCTTGGCCTCCACGCCCTCCAGCGCGCGCTGCCAGAGGCGCTGCTGCTCGGCCTGCCGCTGCGCGGCCTTCAGGTCCCAGGTGCCGCGCACGATCTCCGTGACAGGCTGGGACAGACCCATGGGGACGCCAGCCCACTGCACCACGCCGTCGCGCATGATGAACGCCTGCGGCAGCGTGGGCGCGCTCTGCGGACCAAAGAACGTGCGGAACGCGGAACGCCCCGGATCTGCGGCCACGGTGAACCCAAGCAGTCCAGACCACGTTGGATCCTCTACGAAGGCCTTGGTGTTGGCGGGCGGTTCGTCGGTGATGGCCACCACCGCCACCTTGGCTCCGTGCTCTGTCTGGATGCGGCCCAGCTCCGGGATGATCTGGCGCGAAGGCGGCTCGCGGAAGTTCACGAACACCAGCAGGTATGTGACGTTGGGCTCGCGGAAGCTGGGCATGCGCCCACGGATGGCCGTGGCTGTGATGGGCGTGGGAATCTTGCCGCCTGTGGTCACCTGCCAGCCCGGTGGATCTGCTGCCGGCGTGGCCGCCAGCGCGGCTGCGCTGGACAGCGCTGCGGTGGATGGCGCTGCGGTGGCAATGCACACCGCAGAGAGGCAAGGAACGGCAAGGCACAGGGTGGCGAACGCGCGGCGCATGCGGTGGATCTCCAGGGAGCAGATGCTAGCTGCGAAAAACCGCAGGTTTCTGCCTTGTGGCCGCATGCGCGTGCTACGGTGCGCCAGCGCAGGAAAGGTGCGGCAGCAGCCGCAGAAGGATGCCGGAATGCAGAGCAGGAAGAGCGGATGGGCGTGCGCCGCAGGCGCCGCGCTGGGCGTCGTTGCATGGCCAGCAGCAGCAGATCCAGGGCTGGTCGGAACAGGCATGGGAACACCAGGTCTGCGCATCACCGAGCTGCGCGTGGATCAGCAGGGTTCCGACACGGACGAGTACTTCGAGATCGCCGGCACACCAGGCATGGCGCTGACCGACTGGTGGTTCGTGGCCATCGGCGACAGCGGCACAGATCCCGGCGGCGTGGTGGAGATGGCAGTGAGCCTGGGCAAGTATTCGTTGGGCAGCAACGGGTACTTCGTAGGGCACGAAGTCACCTTTGGCACAGCGGTGTTTGAGGACCGCATGCTGAGCGTGGACCCCGCGGCTGCACACGCGGTGATTGGGTCTGGCGACTCGCTGAACTTTGAGAACAGCGACAGCGTGACCTACCTCCTGGTGCGCAGCTTCAGCGGGAACGTGGGGCTTGACCTGGACCCTGGCAATGATGGCACGCTGGACATCACGCCGTGGGCAGAGCTGGCAGACAGCGTGGCGTTCGTGCGGTCCAACTCCACCGACCCGGTGTACAGCCCCGTGCATGTGGGTCCGGTGGATCTTTCTGCCACCGGTGGCATGCCGCCCCACGCATGGTGGAACGGCACCACGTGGCAGGTGGGCGCGTACGCCAGCTGGCAGTTCGACAGCCCAGGCACTGGCCCTGCGGTGCCCGCTCCGGGCGCAGCGCCTGTTGCGCTGGCTGCTCTGGGCCTGTGCCGCGGATACCATCGGACCCGCTGCCGGCGCTGCTGACGGGAACGACCGCGTGGATGGTCTCGCGTGCCCGCCACCGCTGCGGGCACGCGAGGCTGTCCCATGACCGCTCCCAGCAACGCCGCACCGTCCCCCGCCGCCCGTCCTGCTGTTGAGGCAGCGCTGGACCCCGCTGTCGCGCAGACCAACGCAGGCACACCTGCGGGCACGCCTGCTGTGGACAACGCATGCATCAACACCATCCGCACGCTGTCCATGGACGCAGTGCAGAAGGCCAAGAGCGGCCACCCTGGCGCGCCCATGGCGCTGGCGCCCGTGGCCTACACGCTGTGGCAGCACGCGCTGGTATACGACCCGCAGCATCCGCTGTGGCCCAACCGCGACCGCTTTGTGCTGTCCAACGGCCACGCCAGCATGCTGCTGTATTCGCTCATCCACCTGAGCGGCATCGTTGGGCTGGACCACCACGGCAAGCCAACCGGTGGACCTGCCCTGACCTTGGAGGACCTGAAGAAGTTCCGGCAGCTGGGCAGCAAGTGCCCAGGCCACCCAGAGCACGGCGAGACCACGGGCGTGGAGACCACCACTGGCCCGCTTGGCCAGGGCGTGTCCAATTCGGTGGGCATGGCGGTGGCGCTGAAGTTCCTGGCCGCCCGCTACAACCGGCCTGAGTTCACGCTGTTCAACGCGCATGTGTGGGCCATCTGCGGCGACGGCGACATGCAGGAAGGCGTCAGCAACGAAGCAGCCAGCCTGGCTGGCCACTGGCAGCTGGACAACCTGACCTGGATCTACGACTCCAACCACATCACCATCGAGGGCGAGACCACGCTGGCCTTCACCGATGACACTGCGGCGCGCTTCCGCGGCCTGGGCTGGAACGTGCTCCACGTGGACGACGCCAACGACGTGGCCACCCTCCAGAAGCGGCTGCATGAAGCACGCGCAGCGGGCGACCGCAACGCTGGCAAGCCCACCATGATCGTGGTGCACAGCGTGATCGCCTGGGGCGCCCCCACTGTGGGCGGCACAGCCAAGGCGCACGGCGAACCGCTGGGCGACGACGAGATCAAGCGCACCAAGGAGGCCTACCGCTGGCCAGTGGACCGCCCGTTCTGGGTGCCAGAAGGCGTGCCTCAGCGCTTCCAGCAGCTGCTGGGCGCGCGCGGCGCCAGCGCCTACGCAGCGTGGAACGAGCTGCGCCAGCGCTACGCCCGCCAGTACCCGCAGGAAGCCGCAGAGCTGGACACCCTGCTGGCTGGCAGGCTGCCCAGTGGCTGGGAACGCGCCCTGCCAGTCTTCCCAGCAGACCCCAAGGGCAAGGCCACGCGCGCCAGCGGCGGCGAGGTGCTCAACGCCATCGTCAACGCTGTGCCGTGGCTCATCGGTGGCGCTGCAGACCTGGCGCCCAGCACCAAGACGCTCACCAAGGGCGTGGGCTCCTTCAACGCGCCGCAGTGGAACGGCACGTTCTCGGGCCGCAACATGCACTTTGGCATCCGCGAGCACGCCATGGGCAGCATCGTGAACGGCATGACGCTGACGGGCGTGCGCGCGTTCGGCGCCGGGTTCTTCATCTTCACCGACTACATGAAGCCAGCGCTCCGCCTGAGCGCGCTGATGCACCTGCCCTGCATCTGGGTGTTCACGCACGACTCCATCGGCGTGGGCGAGGATGGTCCCACGCACCAGCCCATCGAGCAGCTGGCCGCGCTGCGCGCCACGCCCAACACCGCCGTGTGGCGCCCGTGCGACGCCAACGAGTGCGCGCAGGCGTACCGCTGGGCCCTGGAGAGCACGCGCACGCCGGCCGTGATGGTGCTCACGCGCCAGGACCTGCCCACGCTGGACCGCACGCGGTGCGCGCCGGCAGACCAGGCGCTCCGCGGCGGCTATGTGCTGCGCGAAGCCCCAGGCCTGAAGCCCGGGCAGCAGCCCGACCTCATCCTGATGGCCAGCGGCAGCGAGGTGCACCTGTGCCTGGCCGCGCAGGACGCGCTGGCTGCCGCAGGCACGCGCGCGCGCGTGGTGAGCCTGCCCTGCTGGCTGGTGTTCGACCAGCAGGACGATGCCTACCGCGCCAGCGTGCTGCCACCCAGCGTGCGCGCGCGCGTGGCAGTGGAGGCCGCAGCCGAGCTGGGCTGGGGCCGGTACCTGGGGCTGGATGGCCAGTTCGTGGGCATGCGCAGCTTTGGCGCCAGCGGCCCGGCCAGCGCTGTGTTCAGCCACTTTGGCTTTGCACCAGAGACTGTGGTGGCGGCCGCCAAGGTCAGCCTGCACAGCGCACAGAATTCCCGGACTTCCTGAACGAAACAGCCGATCGTTGCGTATACCACCCAGTCCGCGCTTGCCTGCTGGGCCAGCGCTTGCATGCTTGCATCACTCCTGTGAAGCGCCCATTCCACACCATCCTGGTTGCATTCCTGGCGGCGTGGATGCCGTTTTGCTGCTGCCAGGCGCGTGCAGCGGTGCACGCCATGGTGCATTCCACGCTGGATGGCGTGGCGCCAGCGCCTCATGCGTGCTGCCAGGATGAGGGCACTGCGGCCGACGAGTCCAGCGAAGACGGCTGCGGCTCAGCAGAAGACGAAGCCTGCGTGGACCGCTGCTGCGGCGGCGCTGCCTCCAGCCATGACACGGCGCACAAGCCAGCCAAGGCCCCTCAGCAAGGCTGCGGAACCTGCAAGGACCGCGTGCTGCCGGGCGGCTCCTTCCAACTGGAGCCCGCTGGCGACGACTGCCAGTGGCTGATCTTTGCGCTGCAGGCGAGCGGCGCGCTGGCGGCGTGCGAGCCTGCACCAGCTTGTCCCACCATCTGCCGCACTGGCCCGCCAGGCCCGCAGTCTGGGCGCGACGTGCTGCAGCAGTCTGGGCTTCTCCTGGTGTGACGCTCGACGGAGTCCTCCGTCGTTGCTGCGTCGCATCCGTTGAGAAGCCAAACCATGACATCATGCACTGAACGATCACGCTGTGGCGTGCCCACGCACTGGGCTGCCGCTCTTCGCACCCTTGGCCTGGCAGGCCTGCTGGCCCTGCTGCCTGGCTGCACCACGCAGCCTGGCCCCACGCTGACAGACGCTGTGCCAGACCTGCAGCAGCGCATCGGGGCGCCACTGCCAGCAGACGCTCCGTGGGACCAGCCCAGCACCGCCTGGGATGGAAAGTCGCCGCTGGGCGCGAACGCCGCGCTGCAGGTGGCGCTGCAGAACAACCGCTCGCTTCGCCGCGCGCTGCTTGAGGCCGAGCAGCGCCGCGCGCTCTACCAGGACAGCCAGCTGGCCCCCAACCCCACGCTGCAGCTGGGCGCTGGCGTGCCGCTGGACATGGGCGCCACGCCGCTGTTGGCCATGCTGGGTGCGCAGGTGGACTGGCTCTGGAAGCGCGATGCCACCATCGGCCAGGCGGACGCCCGCCTGCGCAGCGCGCTGTTTGAGGCCGCGGCCATCACCGTGGCCACCGCGGTGGAGGTGCACGCTGCATACGCAGACGTGGCCAGCGCAGAGGAGATCAACGCGCTGAGCCTGGCGGACGTGGCGGTGGCGCAGCGCGTGCTGACCGCCACGCAGGCGCAGTTCAGCGCTGGCGAGGCGCGCGGCGAGGCTGTGAACGATGCGCGCATCAACATGGCAGAGGCCAGCACGCGCCAGATGGAGGCGCAGCAGGCGCTGGTGGTGGCCAAGACCAGGCTGCTGAAGGCCATGGGCCGCGGCGATCTGGCGCTGGACTGGTCCACCAAGGCGCAGAGCATCGCAGCCGCGCAGGCGGAGATGGCGCTGCCCGTCGCGCCAGCCCCGCAGGATCAGGACGACCTGGTGGCGCTGGTGCAGCAGCAGCGGTTGGATCTTCGCGCAGCGCAGGCGCGCATCGAGGGCGCAACGCAGCGCCTGGCGCTGGCGCGCGCGCAGGTGTGGCCGTCGCTCATGGTGGGCGGCGGCTGGGAGAAGGACATGGAGGGCGACCAGGCCGCCATGTTCCAGGCGCAGATCACCCTGCCGCTCTTCAACCAGGGGCAGTACCGCATCAAGGCTGCGGAGCTGGAAGTGCAGATGGCGCGCTTGGAGCTGGACGCTGTGACCCAGCAGGCGCTGCTGGATGCGCACCGCGCGCTGGGCGCGCTGGCCACGGCGGAGCACCATGCCGTGCAGATCCGCGATGTCTCGCTTGCCGCATACACAGACAACAAGCGCCTGCTGGAGGCCAGC
>JAXMAM010000021.1:0-55694 GCA_046350455.1 Phycisphaerales bacterium
TCTTCACAGGAACTCCTCAGGGGTAGGTAGGGCAGTGCTTCAGTGCTTCAGGCAGGCAGTTTTTCCAGCTCGTGGCTCACTTCATTCATCAGCTCGCCCATGGTGTCTGGGCCAAAGCTGAACTTCAGGCCAGAGGCGCGGAACAGCTCTGGCAGCGGGCGGCTGCCGCCCAGGGCCAGGCCCTTCTTGTAGTTCTGCAGCGCGTTGCCTGGGTGCCGGCGGGACTGCAGCCACATCTGCAGCGCGCCCAGCTGCGCGATGCCATACTCGATGTAGTAGAAGGGCACGCCAAAGATGTGCAGCTGGCGCTGCCACATAGTGCGCAGCGCGTCCTCATATCCCTGCCAGCTCACAGCAGCGCCAAAGCGGTCGTTCAGGTGCAGCCAGAACTGCTCGCGGTCCTTGCGGGTGTGCGTGGGGTTCAGATACATCCAGTGCTGGAACGCATCAATGGTGGCGATCCACGGCAGCATGGCGCTCAGGCTCTCCAGCTGCTCGCGCTTGGCGCGGCTGGCCTCCTCTGCCCCGTAGTAGGCGTCCAGGTAGGGGAAGGTGAGCAGCTCCATGCTCATGCTGGCCACTTCTGCAAACTCCATGGGGCTGCCGCGGTACGCCACCAGCGGGTCGTGCGCGCACAGCAGGCTGTGGAAGGCGTGGCCAGCTTCGTGCACCATGGTGGTCACGTCGCGGTGCAGGCCAGCCGCGTTCATGAAGATGAAGGGCGTGCGGCTGCGCTGGCGCTGGTACTGGTAGCCGCCGGGCGCCTTGCCCTTGCGGCTGTCCAGGTCCAGGCAGTCGCCAGTGCGCATGGAGTCAAACATGCGGCCCAGCTCTGGATCCATGCGCTGGAACACCTTGCTGGTGCGGTTCACCAGGTCCTCGCCGCCGTCGAAGGGGCGCAGGGGGCTGCGGCCGTGCAGGTCCACCTTCAGGTCCCACGGGCGCAGCGGGTCCAGCTTCAGGATGCGGGCGCGCTCGGCGTTCAGGCGGCGCAGCACAGGCACGCAGACCTTCTCCGCGCCTTCATGGAAGCGCTCGCAGTCTGCTGGCGCGTAGTCAAAGCGCTGCATGCGCGCGTGCTGGTAGTCGCGGAAGTTGCCATAGCCCGCGTTCAGCGCAATGCTGTGGCGCAGGGCCAGCATCTTGTCGAACAGGTCGTTGATGGCATCTGCGTCCTGCAGGCGGCGGTTGGCCACCGCCTCCCAGCTGGCCTGGCGCACTGCGCGGTCTGTCTCCTCCAGGTAGCGGCCCATCTGCGGCATGGTGCGCTCCTGGCCGTCGAACTGCACGGTCATGGCGCCGTTGATCTTGCTGTACTCCTGATCCAGCTTGGTGACTTCCGTCTCCAGCGGGATGTTCTGCTCGCGGAACATCTCCACGCTGCGGCGCAGCGAGCGCAGGAGCACGCCGTAGCGGGCCTGGTCAAGCTGGCTGGCGAAGGGGCTCTCCGCCACCTTCCGGTCCAGCTCAAAGCCCACCTTCTTGAGCTCCGGCTCCACCGTCTCGACGAACTCCAGGTACCGCTCGCGGGCCAGCGGATCGTCGGTGTGGCGGGTCATGTTGATGTACAGGTTGGCGGCAGCCTCTTCCGAAGCTGCGTCCAGTTCGCTGCGGTCCAGGAGGAGGCGCTCCAGCGCTGCGGCGTCGTGCAGCGTGCGGCCCACCAGCTGGGCGTAGTAGGGCTTCAGGTTGTCCCACTTGGTGCCATCCAGGTTGGCGGGCACAAAGGTGGAGGCGGGGGCATGGGGGGTGGCAGTGCCGGGGGTGGACATCTGGGCTCCTGGACAGTGGTGGTGAGAGGGGAAATCGTAACGCCCCGATTGGGGGCCACGCCCTGCTGGTCAAACCATGCTGACAGGGGCTGTGGGAAGGGCCACCCGGCGCGTGATTTCCTGCGCCAGGAGGTCTGCCTCCAGCCGGCCAGTGCAGAGGACGAACAGCGTGCTGCCGCTGCCGCTCACGTGCACTGGGCGAGCGGCCACTTCGTGGATCTCGTCCATGAGGTCCGTGAGCATGGGCGCCACAGCGCAGGCGGGCGCGGCCAGGTCGTTGAAGGGAGCGTCGGGGTGCACGCTCTGCTGGGTGGCCAGACCGCGCACGCGCGCAGACTGGAGCGCTGCGTCGGGCCGCATGGCGTCAAAGCGCTGATACACCGGACCAGTGGGGCACGCTGCATCGGGGAACGCCAGCACCGCATGCACGTCCGGCGTGTGTGGCAGGTGCTCCAGGCGGTCGCCCAGGCCCTCCACGATGGCGCTGCCACCGCGCACCAGGAAGGGCACGTCGCTGCCCAGCGTGGCGGCGATGCTGGCCAGCGCATGGTTGGTCAGTCCAAGCTCGAAGAGCTCGTTCACGCCGCGGAGCATGGCCGCTGCGTTGCTGGAGCCGCCGCCCAAACCGCCGCCCACGGGAATGCGCTTCTCCAGCTTCATGCGCAGCGGCAGCGCGCGGCCCACGTGCTTCTCCAGCGCCAGATGCGCGCGCACAGCCAGGTCCTTCTGGATGGGCCAGTCCAGCGGACTGGTGCGCGGAGCATCGGGCGCCCACACCAGGCCGTACATGGAGGAGCGGCCATCATCCAGGCGCGTCAGGTGCAGCTGGTCTGCAAAGTCGGTGGTGACCATCCAGCTGCTGATGGGGTGCATGCGGTCTGGCCCAGGCGGGCCCACGCTGAGCGCCAGGTTGAGCTTGGCGGGCGCGGAAATGACCAGTGTGGGCAGGGGCACAGCGCAAGCGTAGCGCCCACCTACAATCAAGGACCATGCTCTGGCAGCCTGCACTCCCTGAGCGCTACCGCACGATGTCCGACGCGGACCTCTGCGCCGGCATTGCAGCGCGCCGCGCCGAGCTTGGCTCCAAGCTGCTGATTCTGGGACATCACTACCAGCAGGACAGCGTCATCCAGCACGCAGACCTGACGGGCGACAGCCTGAAGCTGAGCCAGATGGCCGCGGCTGAGAGCATCAAGCGGGGCAGCACGTACATCGTGTTCTGCGGCGTGCACTTCATGGCAGAGACGGCGGACATCCTGACAGACGAGTCGGTCCAGGTGGTGCTGCCCGACCTGAGCGCTGGCTGCAGCATGGCGGACATGGCTGCGTACGAGGATGCGTGCCAGGCGTGGGAGCACATCCAGCGTGTGGTGGCTGGCACCCGGACGCGCGTGGTGCCCATCACCTATGTGAACTCCAGCGCGGCCATCAAGGCCTTTGTGGGCAGCAACGGCGGCGCCTGCTGCACCAGCAGCAACGCAGCGCAGGTCATGGAGTGGGCCATGAAGGGCGGCGCCACGCCGCTGGGCAAGGGCCAGAAGGTGAAGGTGCTGTTCCTGCCCGACCAGCACCTGGGGCGCAACACAGCCAAGGCGCGCGGCCTGGTCTCAGAGCTGGACGCGGAGGCCACTGGCAAGCCGTCGGACATGGCGCTGTGGAACCCGCGCATGGAGCATGGCGGCCTGACCGATGCAGACATCCGCCGCGCCACCATCATCCTGTGGGCAGGGCACTGCAGCGTGCACAAGCTGTTCCGGCCAGAGCACATTGACGCCGTGCGCGCGCAGTACAAGGACCGCGGCGGCATCACGGTGATGGTGCACCCGGAGTGCGCGCAGGAGGTGGTGGACCTGGCGGACCTGCGCGGCAGCACGGAGTTCATCATCCAGACGCTGGCCGCGGCCAAGCCGGGCACCAACTGGGCCATCGGCACAGAGGTGCACTTGGTGAACCGCATCGCTCGCGCGGCGGCAGAGCGCGGCGTGCATGCGCGCATCCTGAGCGAGTGCCAGTGCCTGTGCACCACCATGTACCGCATTGACCCGCAGCACCTCTTGTGGGCGCTGGACAATCTGGCAGAGGGGCGGGTGGTAAACCAGGTGACGGTGCACCCCGAAGCGCGGAAGCTTGCGCTTCTGGCGCTGGAACGCATGCTTGCCAACGCTGCGCCTGCGGGGAGGCAGCCGAGCGCGGCGCCCGCCCTCGTAGACTGACAGCGTGAACGACACATCGAACGAGCATGCGGATGCCGGGCGGCCACGCTCCACCCGGTTGCGGAAGATCGCCTACGTGTGCGGCGCTGTCCTGCTGGGCGCGGCGCTGTTTGTGGTCATGCTGCCCACCACCATCAGCTGGGGCCTCTTCCGTGGGGCCATCACTGGCCAAGTGCAGGGCTCGGTGAACGGCACCGCGTCCATTGGTGGGCTGGATGTGAGCTGGGGCGGCCCCATCGTGCTGCGGCAGCTGCGCATTGAGGACCCGCCCAATCACACCAGCGTGGATCTGACGCTGCAGCTGGACCAGGGCCTGTGGTCGCTCATCACCCAGGGAGTCACATCGCTCTCCGGCAGCGTGCAGGGCGCGGTGAAGACGCAGATGGACGCAGAGGGCAATCTGGGCATCACCAAGATGTTCCAGGTGTCGGAGAGCGCCTCCGGTGCGGCTTCCAAGACTGGCAGCGGCAGCACCAAGTCCTCCGCTCCCTTCCCGGAACGCGTGAACTGGAAGCTGGCCATCGGCCCCATGGACATGGTGGTGGATGGCCCGGATGGCAAGCCCTACGCATCGGTGCGAAAGCTGCAGGGAACTGTGGCGCTGGTGGCAGGGGGCGCTGCCAGCGTGGACCTGAAGGGCGACGCCTTCTATCAGGGCACGCAGGGCCAGTTTGCGGTGGCCGTGAAGGCGGACAGCCTGGTGGACGCAGCGGGCAACGTGCGCTTCAAGGGCACGCCGCTGGATGTGCAGGCCAGCGCGGAAAAGCTGGCGTTTTCTGCGGGTGGCGTGGGTGTGATGCTGGAGTCCGCCACCGCCAAGGTGAACGCCAAGGACATGACAGGTCCTGCTGACGTGCTGCTGCAGGCCAAGGGCGCAGTGCAGGGCAGCCAGCCGTCCAGCCTGGACGTGCAGCTGCAGCTGGCGCGGCTCCTCACTGACACGGGCTGGCCCGCAGTGGATCTGGCGGGCGTGCAGGGCCGCGTGGTGGGCACCAACGTTCCCACTGCGCCACTCCAGCAGCTGCTGGGGCACAGCCCGCTGGTGCTGGCGCGGGACGTGGGCCCAACGGTGGATATCAATGCATCGTTTGCCAATGCCACAGGCAGCGGCATCAAGGCCACGGTGCGCAGCCAGCACGTGCAGCTGGACGCAGAAGGCAGCGTGAACACCACCACGCGCCAGGCCACGCTGGGCCGCGTGACGGTGGCGGCGGACTTGGCGCCCGAGCTGATGGCGGCGCATGGCCTGCAGATGACCGGCCCGGGCAAGATGACCCTGAACGCCACCGACGTGGTGGTGCCTCCTGCAGACGCCACGGGCGCATTGCCAGTGGGAGCGCTGGCCTTCAAGGCCAACGCCGTGCTGGCGCTGCCAGGCGCTGCGGTGAAGGTGGGCGATCAGATGAAGCCGCTGGGCATCGCCGCGCTGCAGCTCACAGCCAGCGCTGCGCCAGTGGACAAGGGCGTCACCTTTGACCTCTCCGCCTCCACGGCCTCTGGCGGCGCGGCAGGCCAGCCGTTGCGCGTGGCCGGCACGCTGACCCCGGGTGGCGCATTTGGCGTCACAGGCCAGGTGCAGGCGCAGGCGGTGCCCACAGCGCTGGTGGACCCCTGGCTGCCAGAGATGGCGCGCATCCGCGCCACCGAGGACTTTGGCCCGCAGATCACCCGCGCCATGCTTGAGATCGGTTCTGGCGCGCCAGCCCCGCTCAAGGTGGAGCTGGATTCGCCGGGCGCAGTCCTGCGCGCGCAGGGAACGCGTGCTGTCAATGGTGCGCTGCAGGTCAGCACAGTGACCATGGACGTGCCTGCGCTCCAGCCTGCACGGCTGGCGGCGATGGGCCTGCAGGGCGTGGACGTGGACGTGCCGCTGCACCTGCAGGTGAGCGCCACCGACGTGCAGCTGCCACCTCCTGACGCGTTCAACATGCAGGCGGTGCGCGGCACCATGAAGGCGCGCGTGACGCCTGCCAAGGACCAGGAGATCGAGCTGGGCTTTGGCACTGGCCAAGGCGCGCGCAGCGTGCTGGTGCGGAGCGTTGATCTGGAGGCAGGAACCACCGATGCAGCGGGCGCCTACCGCATGCGCCTGCAGACCCAGCTGGATGGCTCGCCTGTGGACATCGCGGGCACTGTCTCTGGGCTGTTCGACGCCCAGGGCGCGCTGGCGCTGGAAGAGGCGCTGTTCGACGCCACTGCTGCGGTGGGCCCTGTGAAGACAGCGCAGATCGTGGATGAAGTGCCGGCCCTGGCCCGCATTGGGCCAGCGCTGCTGCCTGCAGAGGGCGCGCGCGTGCAGGTGCAGCTGAAGGGCTCGCTGAAGGCTGGCCAGGTGGTGGCGGATCTCTCTGGCGGCCAGTTCCGCACCGCCATCAAGGGTGCGCTGGCGGCAGACTCGCTCACGGTGGACGTGGATGGCACAGTGCCTGTCACGCAGGCGCTGCTGGAAGCGGTGGCGCATGACGAGCTCGGCAAGCTGGGCGCGCCCGCAACCGCCACGCTGGCCATGCACAGCGTGCGCGTGCCGCGCAGCGGCCTGTGGAACTTTGGCCCGCCCGCCGAGGCGCGTGTCATGCTCAAGGTGCCTGCGCTCACGGTGTCAGGCGTGGACGGTCTGGCCGTGCCAGCGCAGCTCAGCGAGACCACGCTGGACGCCACTATCGGCCTGGCCGAGCCTGCCAGCGCCAAGGGGACCCTGAAGACAGCGGTGACTGCAGCGCCGCAGCAGGGCGCAGCGCAGGCTGTGGCTGGTGTGGATGCGCAGTTCCAGTGGCAGGCCGGGCAGAGCTGGTCCGCAGACCTGGCGCTGGCCAACATCAACGGCGCTGGGCTGGAAGAGCTGCTGGGCGTGCCGGCGGATTCCCGCGGCCAGATCGGCAGCGGCGGCAGCGCCACGCTGCGCGCCAGGCAGAACACAGATGGCACGCTGGCCTTTGAGGCGCAGAGCCAGGTGGAGCGTCTGAAGGTGAACCTGAAGGGAGACCTGAAGGACGACGTCCTCACCCTGCAGCCCAGCCAGGTGGACCTGGATCTGCCAGGCCCGTCCGTGGTGAGCCTGCTCAACGATCGCAACACAGACAACAAGGAGACGTGGCGCTCCTCCACGCCGCTCCGCCTGCACGCTTCCGTGCAGCAGCTGCGCATGCGCCTGCACCGCCTGAACGAAGGCGCGGCCGCCGCTCCAGCCACGGTCAGCCTGCGCCTGCCGCAGGGCTTTGCAGCGCTGGTGGACGTGCAGCTGGAGAGCATCACGCTCACGCCAAAGGAAGGCCAGCCAGTCACCGTGCAAGGCGCCGCCTTCAAGGTGGATGCGCCGGGCATCGGCAAGCCGGCCACCGTGCAGGGCAAGGTGGAGCTGAGCGGCAAGGGTGCCGATGGCAAGGCGCAGGTGGCCGCCGCCACGCTGAACGGCCAGCTGCGCGAGTGGACCCGCGCAGATGGAGCGGTGGCGTTCGACACCATGCAGCTGGATGGATCGGCCAAGGTGGACAAGGCCTCAACCGCGCTCCTGGGCGCGCTGCTTGGCATGGGCAACGAACTGGAGGAGGCGCTGGGGCCGGACGTCACGCTGACCGCCGATGTGAAGAGCACTGGTCCGGGCGCCGCCAATGGCACCGCGCAGGTGGACAGCAAGTTCCTGACCATGCGTGCGCCCAGCGTGCGCATGGACAAGGGCTTCCTGCTGGTGGACACCGCCAAGCCCTTGGAGGCCAACTTCATTCCCAGCGTGCCGCTCAAGAAGCGCGTGCTGGAGCCCATCAACCCCATCTTCACGGACGTCTCGCTGGCGGACGAGAAGAAGCCCATCCAGCTGCTGGTGAGCAGCGTGCGGTACCCCATGGACGGGAACTACCACAACCTGGAGGCCGACCTCAAGCTGACGGTGGGCAACGTGCTGCTGCAGCGCAACCCGCAGAACCAGCTGCTGAACATGCTGAAGATCTGGCAGTCCACGGAACAGAAGCCAGTGGAGGGGCTGATTGATCCGCTGGTGGTGGCGGTGCGCCGCGGCCAGCTCACCTACGAGAACTTCAACGTCTTTGTGGAGAAGCAGGGCAACAACTGGGTGACCAAGCTCATCTTCTCGGGCGACATTGACCTCACCCGCACGCCGCCGCAGGCGCGCAGCATTGCAGCCAACTACCCCATGGGCTCGCTGGCGCGGCAGATGCTCTCCAACGTGCCAGCAGAGGATGGCGGCAACGAGCTGGCCAGCGTCTTTGGCCTGGCGTCCGGCGCCATTGACATGGTGCAGCTGCGCATCACCTTCAGCGGCCCGCTGGGCGAGGTGGATGGCAAGCCCGCGCAGCTGAAGCGCAAGATCAAGGTGCAGTTCAAGCCGGGCGCTGCAGGCGAGAACATCGGTAAGACGCTGGAAGGAATCGGCAGCACCCTCGGCGGCATCTTTGGTGGCGGCAACAACAACCAGAGCGGCGATCAGGCCGACACCCCAAAGCGCAAGAAGAAGAAGAAGTAGCGGCGCCCGCAGGCGCTGCCGTCACATGGGCTTGTCAGCCACGGTGCGGTCGTACATCTCCAGCAGCTTGGACTTGTCGAAGATCATCTCCTGCCGCGACAGGCCCGTGATGTCGTACACCGGCGTCAGCTCGATGGCGTCGCAAGGGCAGGCTTCCTCGCACATGCCGCAGTAGATGCAGCGCAGTTCGTCAATGTCGAACTGCTTGGGGTACTTCTCGCGGTCTGGCCAGGGGCTGGCGTCTGCCACGATGTGGATGCAGTGCGCTGGGCACGCAGTCTGGCACATGAAGCAGGCCACGCAGCGCACGCGCCCGTCTTCATCCTTGTTCAGGCGGTGCACGCCGCGGAAGTAGGGGCGATACATGCCACCTTCCTCCACTGGCCGCTGCTCGCGCCGCTGTTCTGGGTACTGCACCACCCAGATGGTGTCCTTGTTGGAGCCACCGCGGCCCACGTTCTGGAAGCAATGGCGCAGCGTGGTCCCCAGGCCCTTGAAGACGTTGACCACAAAGAGGCTCTCGGTGCGGTTGAGCCGATCTGGGGTGACGTCTTTGACTTCGGAATCACGGATCGCCATAGGCAGGTCATTCTAGCCCCTCTGGCGCTGATAGAGTGGGGACCATGGCAGCCCCCGAGCGGCGCACGCCGCGAGCCATCCGCATGTTGAACCCCTCCCGCGAGGAGCAGGAGATTCGGCTGGGGTGGCGCATGGCTGGCCTGGGCATGCAGGTGGCGAGCGAGGTGGGGGCCGGCGCGCTGCTTGGCTGGCTGGTGGACTGGCGCTTCCACACCGAGCCGTGGGGCCTGGTCACAGGCGGGGCCATTGGAATCGTGGTGGGGCTCACCTCGCTCCTGGTGAGCGCCTGGCGGTTGAACAAGGAGCTGGACCGCAAGCCCACCAAGCGCGGAGATTGAGGCGCTGCCATGGCCATGGAAGACCGCGAGCAACGACTGACCATCCCACGACTGCCTGTGCTCATGGCGGTTCTGGGCACCGGGATGATCTGCGGCGGGGCAGCAGTGGTGATCGTTCACTTCCTGAACCGGGCGTCAGACCTCCCCCCAGCCCTGGCTGGGGTGGCGGCCACCACGGTCATGTTCCTGGTGGGGGCGGCCCTCATCGCGTCCGGAAAACCACGGCCGGCGAGCACCTTGGCGGCCTTCTGGCTGGGGGCCACCATCCTCCGTCTCCTGGGCCTGATGGCGCTTGGGATTCCGATATACTTCGCCGTCCCATCGGGCCTGGCGCCGTTTGCGCTGGGGGCTGGTGGGGCGTACCTGGCGTGCCTGGTGGCAGAGACAGCCTCTGTCGCGCGCCAAGCGCTGAAGTCCATGGACTCGAGCCTGTAGCGCGGCAGGTGCCGCGTCCGCCATCATCCTTCCCACAGACTGCTGGTCGCCCCCATGCCATTCACCCTTGCCTCGGGCAGCAACCCACTCCACCACGTTCTGGACAACCAGAGCCAGTTCTCCAACGTCTTTGGCGCGGACATCCGCCTGAGCACGGTGTCGGTGGTGGTGGCAGGGATTGGCATCATCGTGACGCTGCTGTGGGTGGCCACGCGCATCCGCACTGGCCCAGAGAGCATGGGCAACGAGCGCTACGTGACGCGCGGCAAGTTCGCGCACCTGATCGAGGCGCTCATCGTCTACCTGTACGAGGGCATGCTGGTTCCCGTCATGGGCGACCGCCTGGCCCGCCGCTGGCTGCCCTTCCTGCTCTCCCTGTTCTTCCTCATCCTCACGCTGAACATCCTGGGCCTGATCCCCTTCATGGATGTGCCAGCTGTGATGAACTACCTGACCGCCAGCAGCGCGGGCGACACCGGCGAGCAGAAGGACCTCCTGGTCTTCTTTGGCGGCACTGCCACCGCCAGCCTCAGCGTGACTGGCGCGCTGGCGTTGTGCAGCTTCATCGCCATCCAGTACCAGGGCTTCCGCGAGCTGGGCATTGGCGGCTGGCTGGAGCACCTGTGCGGCGGCGCAGAACTGGTGCGTGGCCCCAAGGCCCTGTGGCTGGTGGTGCCCATCATCTTCGTGGTGGAACTGCTGGGCCTGTTCATCAAGCCTGCTGCGTTGGCCATCCGTCTCTTTGCCAACATGGTGGGCGGCCACACCCTGATGGCCACCCTCATGGGCTTCGGCGCCATGGCTGCCAGCAAGGGCATCCTGGCTGTGCTGGGCATCAGCGTGGTCTCTGGCGTGTTCGCCGTGGTCATCTCCTTCATGGAGCTGTTCGTGGCGGTCCTCCAGGCCTTCATCTTCATGTTCCTGACTGCGGTGTTCATCAGCCAGATGGCGCACCACGACGACCACGAGGAGCATGCGGACGATCACGGCCACGGCCACGAGGCCCATCCGCAGCCTGCCGGAGCGCACCACTAAAGCTCGGATTTCGCCTACAATCTTCCCCTTCCCCGCGACCGTGAACCGCGGGAATCAACAGAAGCGACGACGCGGTTCACGGCGTCGGACAACCCAAGATTCACCTTTCGGAGCCTGAGTCATATGAAGAACATCGCGACCATCGCATTCGCCGTCCTCGCTGCTGCGCTGCTGGCCAACCCGGCCCTGGCGCAGGACACGCACGCTGGCGGCATGAGCATCTCTGGCCTGGGCATCGGCATCGGCGCCGGCATCGTCGGCGGCCTGGCTGTGCTGGGCGCTGGCCTGGGCATCGGCCGCATCGGTTCTGGCGCTGTGGAGAGCATCGCCCGCCAGCCAGAGATGGCCGGCAAGATCTTCATCAACATGATCCTGACCGCCGCGCTGATCGAAGGCGTGGCGCTGTTCGCAGTGGTCGTGTCGCTGCTGGGCTTCAACAGCGCCAAGTAAGCGCTGGTTTGCGGAACACCTGCTGGCCCCCGTCATCCAGGGCGGGGGCCAGCAGCCGCAGCCCCTCTGTCTTGCCCGTCCATTCATTGAGGAGCATCGCCGATGCACCCTGTTCTGCTCGCCTCTGAAGGCGGCGCCAATCCGCTCGAGCTGGCACCTCTTTCCAGCATCACCACCATCGTGGTGTTCCTGGTGTTTGCCGGCATCTTCACCTTTGTCGTGTGGCCCATGATCAGCAGGGCGCTGGATGACCGGCGCTCCAAGATCCTGGGCGAGATCAAGGCGGCGGAAGACGCCCGCGCTGCAGCCAAGCAGGCGCAGTCCGAGTTCGAGCGCCAGCTGGCGAGCGCCCGTGAGGAGGCCGCCAACATGATCCGCCAGGCCCGCGCAGACGCGCAGCGCGTGGCGGATGAGCTGAAGGCCCGCAACGAGCAGGAACTGGCTGAGCGCGTGGCCCGCGCCAACGCAGACATCGAGACGGCCCGCCGCACCGCCGTGGCCGACCTGCAGTCCCAGGCTGCTTCGCTGGCCTCGGACATCGCTGGCAAGATCCTGAAGCGCCAGATCAACGATCAGGACAACCAGCGCCTGGTGCAGGAATCGCTCCACGAAATGGCCTCTGGCCGTCGGTGATCCATGCCCGAGCAGCTTGACCAGGTCGCACACGTCTACGCCAAGTCGCTCTTCGAGCTGGCCCAGAAGCAGGGCGGCAACGAAGGCGCTGCGGCCATCGGCCAGGAGCTGAACGACGTCTGCGAGGTGGCGCGCAGCGACGCCAAGATCCGCGAGTTCATCACCTCGCCCATCATTGATCCCAAGCGCCGCGCCGAGAGCCTGAAGAAGGCCTTTGGCGGCCGCGTGAGCAACACGCTGCTGAACTTCCTGCTGGTGGTCAACCACAAGGGCCGCCTGGCCGAGCTGTTCAGCATTCAGCAGGCGTTCGACAGCCTGCTGGACCATGCCTTTGGCCGCATCGAGGTGGACGTGTTCACGGTGGCAGGCCACGTGGACGCAGCCACAGCCAGCGTGCTGCAGGAGCAGCTGCGCAAGGCCCTGGGCAAGGACCCGGTGCTCCACCACTACGCAGATCCACGCATGATTGGCGGCGTCAAGCTGCGCATCGGCGACCAGCTGATTGACGGCTCGGTTGCCAGCCAGCTGCGGCGCATGCGCCAGGCGCTCATCGAGCGCGGCCTCGGTGGCCGCGACGCTTCGACTTTCCTTTCGTAAGACGCTTTCGCACTCCCCCAGCAACAGAGGTTGCCCGTGAAGATCAAGACCGACGAGATCACCTCAGTCATCAAGCAGGAAATCCAGAACTACGCCAGCCAGCTGGAGATCTCCGAGGTGGGCCAGGTGGTGGAGGTGGGCGACGGCATCGCCCGCGTCTACGGCCTGAGCAAGGTCATGGCAGGCGAGCTGCTGGACTTCCAGACCCAGGAAGGCAAGGTGGTCACTGGCCTGACCATGAACCTGGAGTCGGACATCGTGGGCGTGGCGCTCTTTGGCGACACCAACCTGATCCGCGAAGGCGACACGGTGCGCGCCACCGGCCGCATCCTGGAAGTGCCGGTTGGCCCCGAGATGCTGGGCCGCGTGGTGGACCCGCTGGGCAACCCTGTGGACGGTGGCCCGGCCATCCGCGCCACTGGCCGCCGCAAGGTGGACATCGTGGCGCCTGGCATCGCTGCCCGTCAGCCCGTGAAGGAGCCGCTGCAGTTTGGCATCAAGGCTGTGGACAGCATGATTCCCGTGGGCCGCGGCCAGCGCGAGCTGGTCATCGGTGACCGCAAGACGGGCAAGACTGCCGTCTGCCTGGACTGCATCATCAACCAGAAGCAGTACTGGGGCACCCCGGACGCTGTGGTGTGCATCTACGTGGCAGTGGGTCAGAAGGACTCCACCGGTGGCCAGCGTGGTGGAGACCCTCCGTCGCAACGGCGCTCTGGACTACACCATCATCGTGAACGCCGGCAGCAGCGCACCAGCGCCGCTGCAGTACATCGCCCCCTACTCGGGCTGCGCGATGGGCGAGTACTTCATGTGGCTGGGCAAGGAAGGCAAGACGCCCAAGCACGTGCTCTGCGTGTACGACGACTTGAGCAAGCAGGCCGTGGCCTACCGCGAGCTGTCGCTGCTCCTCCGCCGTCCACCCGGACGCGAGGCCTACCCCGGCGACGTGTTCTATCTGCACAGCCGTCTGCTGGAGCGCGCCACCAAGCTCAGCAATGAGAACGGCGGCGGTTCGCTCACTGCGCTCCCCATCATCGAGACGCAGGAAGGCGACGTGTCTGCGTACATCCCCACCAACGTGATCTCCATCACCGACGGCCAGATCTACCTGCAGCCCGAGCTGTTCTCCGCTGGTGTGCGTCCCGCCATCAACGTGGGCATCAGCGTGTCGCGCGTGGGCGGCAACGCGCAGATCAAGGCCATGAAGGAAGTGGCTGGCTCGCTGCGTCTGGACCTGGCTGCGTTCCGTGAACTGGAAGCCTTTGCCCAGCTGGGCACCGAGCTCGACGCCGCCACCCAGCGCCAGCTGGACCGCGGCGCCCGCATGGTGGAGCTGCTGAAGCAGGGCCAGTTCCAGCCCTACAACGTCATTGATCAGTGCATCAGCATCTTTGCAGGCAGCAAGGGCCTGCTGGACGACGTGCCACTGCCGCAGGTGGCGCAGTTTGAGCGCGGCCTGCTGGAGTACTTCACCGGCCCAGGCAAGCCGCTGCGCGACCAGCTGGCGGAGAAGAAGTCCTTCAAGGGCCTCGAGGATCAGTTCATCGCGGCCATGAAGACCTTCAAGAGCACCTTCAAGGCCTGAGCGGAGCTGCATGCTCCATCCGGCACTTGAGGCTCACCGTGCCTGGTACCGCGGACGCACCGTCTGCGTGACGGGTGGCGCGGGGTTCATCGGAAGCCATCTGGCGGACGCGCTTGCTGCATGCGGCGCGTCCGTCAGCGTTTTGGACAACTTCAGCAACGGCCTCCGCCAGAATCTGCGCGGCGCTGCTGCAGCCGCCCGCGTGGTGGAGGGCAGCATCTGCGACCCAGCTGCGCTGGACGCTGCGCTGGCTGGCGCAGAGATTGTGTTCCACCAGGCTGCCATGGGCAGCGTGCCGCGGAGCGTGGAGCAGCCAGAGGCATACCACCACAACAACGTCACCGGGACCCTGCAGGTGCTGGAGGCTGCGCGCCGCCACAAGGTGCAGCGCGTGGTCTACGCCGCCAGCAGCAGCAGCTATGGCAACACCGCCACGCTGCCCAAGGTGGAGACCATGCGGCCCGACACGCTGAGCCCCTACGCCTACACCAAGCTGGCAGGCGAGCAGATGCTGCGCGCCTGGTGCACGTGCTACGGGATGTCCGGCGTCAGCCTGCGGTACTTCAACATCTTTGGTCCCCGGCAGCGGGATGACTCGGCGTACGCAGCGCTCATCCCGCTCTTTGCCAAGGCCCTGCGCAGCGGCCAGCCGCAGGTGGTCTACGGGGACGGCCTGCAGACCCGCGACTTCACCTTTGTGGCCAACGCCGTGCACGCCAACCTGCTGGCCGGTGCGGCCACCGCGCAGCTGGATGGGCAGGTGGTGAACATTGCGTGCGGCGAGCGGTACAGCGTGATGGACCTGCTGCAGACCATGGCCGCTGAGCTGGGCGTGAAGGCAGAGCCCGTCTTCCAGCCCGGCCGCATGGGCGATGTGCGCGACAGCCAGGCGGACATCCGCGCCGCTGGCGCGCTGCTGGGCTACAGCGTCATCGTGCCCTTTGCTGAAGGGCTTCAACGTACGCTGCGCGGCGCATGACCCAGGAACTGAGCCGTGACGTGCTGCAGGCAGGGCTGGACGCTGCCATCCGCGAAGCAGAGCAGGGGTGGCGCGAAGGTGGCATCCCCATCGGCAGCGCGCTGCTGGACGCCACTGGCCGCGTGGTGGCTGCTGGCCACAACCTGCGCGTGCAGAGCGGCGACCCCACCGCGCACGCGGAAGTCAGCTGCATCCGCAACGCTGGCCGCCGCCGCGACTGGCGGCAGCTGACGCTGGTGAGCACGCTGAGCCCGTGCCCCATGTGCAGCGGCACGGCCATCCTGTTCCGCATCCCGCATGTGGTGATCGGCGAGCACCGCACCTTCCTGGGCGCAGAGAGCTGGATGCGGGCCAATGGCATCCACCTGACCCTGCTGGACGACCCCCGCTGCGTGGCCCTCATGGAGCGCCTGCAGGCAGAGAAGCCAGATTTGTGGGCCGAGGACATCGGGGAGTAGGCCGCGCCGCAGGCAGTGGCGCCCGCGGTCCAGCCTCACCCGCGCTCCAGCGCTGCCAGCGCGGGCGGGTTCAGGTTATGACGGCCTGGATCTGAGATTTGTGCGCCCAATTGGGCAGGTGCGCGTGGCAACCAGTCCTCTAGATCCGACTCTGAAGGTGTTCCGAATGGAGGCACCTATGAGCGGCCTATGGAAGCGTCTCAAAAAGCTCCTCGCATCGCAGCGGCCATCGGCCCAGATGCAGGGCTCTGCGCTTCAGCCGCGTTTACGGCCCATTGCGGTCGGCCTACCCGTCCGGAACAGTCACCCTCGACCCCGGCACTGAGTTCGGATGCCGAGGTCGGGATTCCATGAATCGGCCGCTCGAGTCGTGAGGGCGGCCGGTTCTGTTTTTGCAGGCGTACACTCTGCGCCTCGATGGTCGGCTTCCGAGTGATCTCCATTGGCGCCATGGCGCACCACCCGCTGTGGGGCGAGAAGGGCGACGTGCGCCCAGCGCACGCCACCACCACGCTGCTGACCACGGGTGACGCCAAGATCCTGGTGGACCCGTCGCTGCCGCCGCAGATCCTGACCGCGCGCCTCGCTGAGCGCAGCGGGCTGAAGCCCTCCGACATCACGCACGTCTTCCTGACCAACTTCCACCCCATGCGCCGCCGGGGGCTGGCTGCGTTCGAGGACGCCACCTGGCTGGTGAGCGAACTGGAGCGCGAGGCTGTGGGCGCCCAGCTGGTGGGCAGCTACAAGGAAGCAGAGAGCGCTGGCGACGCAGACCTGGCCAAGACCATCCGCGAGGAAGTGGCCCTGCTGCAGCAGTGCAAGGCATGCCCAGACAAGCTGGCCGATGGCGTGGACCTGTTCCCGCTGTATGGCGTGACGCCGGGCTCGGCGGGGCTGCTGCTGCCACTGCCAGCGCACACGGTGCTGGTGGCTGGCGACGCGGTGGCCACCCAGGAGCACTTGGACGAGGGGAAGGTGATCAACCCCGTGTTCAACCTGGAGCAGGCGCAGGAGAGCTTCCGAGAAGCCATCGAGATTGCGGACCTGATCATCTGCGGCCGCGACGCGCTGGTGGTGAACCCCATGCGGCGCGGCATGTAGCTGCACCTGGGCGGGATAGAATGCTGCCATGTCCGGCCCCGAAGGAACCAACGCCAAGAGCCTGGGACTGCGCGACCTTCGCCGCATGGCGCGGGCAGGCGAGCGCTTCAGCGCGCTCACCTGCTACGACGCCACCACCGCCCGCTGGCTGCAGCGCGCAGGCGTGCACGTGCTGCTGGTGGGCGACACCGCAGCAGAAGTGATCCTGGGGTTCCCCAGCACCAACTATGCGCCGCTGGAGTTCATGCTGGCCATCACAGCCGCAGTGAAGCGCGGCGCACCCGGATGCGTGGTGATGGGCGACATGCCGTTCATGAGCTACCAGGTCTCGGTGGAGGAGGCGCTGCGCAACGCAGGCCGCTTCTTGACCGAAGGCATGGCCGACTGCGTGAAGCTTGAGCTGGACCGCACCGACGCGCCGCTGGTGGAGCGCCTGGCCAGGGCCGGCATTCCAGTGGTGGCGCACATCGGCAGCCGGCCGCAGCAGAGCAAGCTGAAGGGCGGCTACACCAGCACGGGCCGCACCGCAGAGAGCGCCATGCGCGTCATGCACGACGCCGCTGCGCTGGAGGCGGCTGGCGCGTCCATGCTGCTGGTGGAGGCCTGCCCAGCCGAGGTGACGCAGATGGTGGTGGAGCGCGCCACCGTGCCGGTGATTGGCTGCGGCGCTGGCCCAGCCTGCCATGGGCAGGTGGTGGTGCTGCAGGATCTACTGGGCCTGACCGAGTGGCAGCCTGGCTTTGCGCAGCCTGCTGCGCAGCTTGGCCAGGCCGTGCAGGCCGCCGCCCAGCAGTGGTGCAGCCGCGTGCAGTCTGGCGAGCTTGGCCCGCACCCGTACACCATGCCGCCGCTGGAGCTTGCCCGGCTGCGGCAGCTTGCGGGCGACCCTGCATGAGCCAGTACCAGTCCTGGGAGCCACAGCCGTCGGCATGGGGGCGCATCCTGCCACCGCTTCTCCTGGTGGCGGGCATTGGGCTGTCGCTGTGGGCAGTGCCGCAGCTGCTGCGCACCGCTGACCGGGAGCGCGCAGAGCGTGCCGCAGAAGCAGCGGCAGACCGGCTGGCGTCCAACACGGTGCTGTCGGGCATCAACAGCGCGCTGCGCGACATCGCGCGCGTGACCGAGCCCAGCGTGGTGCACGTGAGCGTGGCCGCAGAGGTGCGCGGCCGCCTGGGCTCGCGCGACTACACGCAGAGCGGCAGCGGCTGGATCTGGGACAACCAGGGGAACATCGTCACCAACGCGCATGTGGTGGATGGAGCCAATGCGCTGGAGGTGCAGCTGAACGACGGCACCCTTCTGAGCGCCGAGCTGGTGGGCCTGGACCTGCGCACTGACATCGCAGTGCTGCGCGTGAAGACCGAGGGGCTGACCCCCGCGGCGCGCTCATCCAGGCTGCCAGACCAGGGCGACATGGTGTTTGCCTTCGGCTCGCCCTTTGAGTTCCGGTTTTCTATGAGCTCTGGCATCGTGAGCGGCATCGGCCGCAGCGCGGGCCTGGCCGAGGTGGAGTACGAGAACTTCATCCAGGTGGACGCAGCCATCAATCCCGGCAACTCGGGTGGGCCGCTGGTGGACATCACAGGCAAGGTCATTGGCATGAACACCGCCATCGCCACAGGCCGCGGCAGCACAGTGGGCAGCGGCCAGTTTGCAGGAATCGGCCTGGCCATCCCCATGCAGATCGTGGAGAACGTGGTGGACCAGATCCTGCAGCACGGCGAGGTGGCCAAGGGCTTCCTGGGCGTGAGCGTGGTGGACGTGGGATCGGTGGGACGCCTGCAGAGCCGGTCGCCGGCCTTTGTGGTGGTGGCCAACACGTTTCAGGGCGACGGCGCGGTGGTCAGCGCAGTGAGCGCGGACAGCCCGGCAGCCAAGGCGGGCCTGCGGGTGGGGGACGTCATTGTGGGTATCGGCGGCCGCCGCATCTCCACCCGGGACGAGGTGCTGTCGCAGATCGGCACCAGTCGGCCTGGCACCACCATGCCGCTGGAGGTCTGGCGCCCAGACGTGGAGCGCAACGCTGGCGAGCGCATGCAGCTGAGCGCTGAGCTGGGCACGCTGGACCCCACCGTGAACGCAGCGCCCCTGGTGGAGGGGCTGCAGCGGATGGGACTGGCCGACCTGAAGGACGTGAAGCAGCCTGTGCGCGGCGTGCAGGTGGGCCGCGTGGTGAAGGACTCTCCGGCGGACGGCAAGGTGGCGGTGGACAGCGTGATCGTGGGGTGCGACGGCCAGTCCGTGCGCGGCCTGGACGACCTGGTCATCCGGTTGACCCGCGCCTTCACCACCCGGCCGCGGCTCCTGGGGACGCCGTCTGTGAATTTCCAAATCCGGCTGCCCAATGGAGCGGAGCGCTCTGTGGAGCTGGAACTGCGCTAGACCGGAGGCGGCGCGCCCAGGCGCGTGCCCAGGCGCGTGCCCAGCACGAGCCCCACGTGTGCCCCACGCGTGCCCAAGCGCCCCGGCGCGCTGCCTGGCCGCCGTACCATGCGCTGCGCAGGATGCACGCGCCCGATGTGTCAACCCAAACTGGCCTTGGCCAGGAAGCGCCGCTGCTGCAGGTGACCGACCTGCGCACCTGGTTTCCCATCAAGCGCGGGCTGCTGCAGCGCACGGTGGGGCATCACAAGGCGGTGGACGGCGTGAGCTTCACCATTGGGCGCGGGCAGACGCTTGGCCTGGTGGGCGAGAGCGGCTGCGGCAAGACCACAGTGGGCCGCACGTTGCTGGGCCTGCAGCCAGCCACGGGCGGCAAGGTGGTCTTTGACGGCAAGGACGTGTTTGCGCAGGGGGCCAGCGCCATGCGCCAGCTGCGCCGGCAGATGCAGATCATCTTCCAGGATCCGGGTGGCAGCCTGAACCCGCGCATGCGCGTGGGGCGCATCGTGGGTGAGCCGCTGGAGGTGCACGGCATGGCCAGCGGCGAAGAACTGCGCGAACGCGTGGAGTCGCTGCTGGAGCGCTGCGGCCTGTGGCGCGCGGCAGCAGACCGGTATCCGCACGAATTCAGCGGCGGGCAGCGGCAGCGCATCGGCATAGCGCGCGCGCTGGCGCTTGGGCCGCGGTTGATCGTCTGCGACGAGCCGACCAGCGCGCTGGACGTGAGCGTGCAGAGCCAGATTCTGAACCTGCTTGCGGACCTGCAGCAGGAGTTTGGCCTGAGCTACCTGTTCATCAGCCATGACATGGCGGTCATCCACCATGTGTGCGACCGCATCGCAGTGATGAAGGAAGGGCGCATCGTGGAGGAAGGCAGCCGCGACCAGATCATCAGCAACCCCCAGCATCCGTACACGCAGCGCCTGCTGCTGGCGGTGCCAGAGTGCGATCCGCGCGTGGATGCGGTGAAGCGCCGCGAGCGCCAGCGCATGCTGGCAGAAGAGGTGGAGCGATGAGCGGCATGCAGGGCAGCCAGACGCCCATGGACCCGCAGCAGGCGGCGCGCAATCGGCGCGTGATCATCAGCGTCTCGGTGGCGTTTGTGATGGTGAGCCTGTTTGTGCTGGTGTGGGGCATGTTCGTGACCAGCGGCGTGCGTGCGCAGGCAGCGCAGGCGGACCGCGCGCTGCGCTCGGTGGGCTGGGCGGTGCTGGCCTATGCGCAGCAGCACCACGGCGCGTTCCCCACCTCCGACACAGCGCTGGCATCTGCGGACCTCTCTGTCACCCTTCCAGAGGGCCAGGGGTGGCCCCGCACCCAGCAGGTGGCGCTGGAAGGGGCGGAGCCCATGCCCCTGAAGGAAGCCTCTGGGCTGCTCACCGTGACCTGGGCGCCCACCAGCAATCTGGCCCCAGCGCTGGCTGCCAACGGCATGGCCACTGGCATCGGCACGGTGGAGATGGTCAACGAATGGATCAAGTCTTTTGCGCGGGCGCAGATTGCCGCACCCGCCGCTGCCAAGCCCAAGGGAGAATGACAGGATGTCCGCGCTTTCCGACACTGCTGTGACTGCTGCGCCCGCTGCCATCAAGATGCAGCCGCCTGAAGCGCCCCTGCACGATGTGATGCAGGGCGCGGCCCGCTGGGAGATCCCTGTGCTGGACCACGGCTTTGTGGCGCTGGTGGACGCCATGCCGCGCCTGGTGCCAGAGGGCAAGACAGGCGACTTTGCAGTGGTGCAGGCAGCGCGCGTGTCGTACGGCCAGGGCACCAAGCAGGTGTCGGAGGACCGCGGCCTGGTGCGCTACCTGATGCGGCACCGGCACAGCACGCCCTTTGAGATGGTGGAGTTCAAGTTCCACGTGGCCATGCCCATCTTTGTGGCGCGCCAGTGGATCCGCCATCGCACGGCCAACGTCAACGAGTACTCCGCGCGCTACAGCATCGTGCCAGACCGGTTCTACCGGCCATCGCTGGACAACGTGCGCAAGCAGAGCAAGAGCAACCGGCAGGGTGGCGACGAGCCCATCGAGGCTGGCACCGCGCAGGACTTCCTGAACCTGCTGGAGAAGGCAGAGCACCTGTACCAGGACTACCTGCACCTGAGCGAGCAGGGCGTGGCGCGCGAGCTGGCCCGCATGGCGCTGCCTGTGAGCGTCTACACCGAGTGGTACTGGAAGTGCGACCTGCACAACATCTTCCACTTCCTGTCGCTGCGCATGGACCCGCACGCGCAGCTGGAGATCCAGGCGTTTGCGCGCGCCATGTATGAGCTCATCAAGCCCATCGTGCCAGTGGCGTGCGAGGCGTTCGAGGACTACCGCCTGAACTCCGTGCACCTCACGCGGCTGGAGATCGAAGCGCTGCGCACGGGGCAGCCGCTGGCAACGGAGAACAAGCGCGAACAGGCTGAGTGGGATGCCAAGCGCGCGCGCATGGGGCTGTAGGGTCGAGGCGTGCGGATTATCGGGACGTTGGTGCCGAGGCGCGCAGGGTGCAACCTGCGTGGCAGTGTCCCGGTAGATGGGTCGTGCGACGCTTCCAGTTCCTGCTCCTGATGTGTGTGATGGCGCTCCCGCTGCTGGGCGGGTGCGCCCAGCGCATGGCGGTTGAAGGCCGTTCTGAGCAGCTCTACGCAGAAGCCAAGGGCGCGCTGGAGAGCGAAGGCTTCCGCCCCATGGGCAAGGCCAGCGATGCTGCAGGCGCCAAGGGCAGCAGCCTGAAGGAAGGCCGCCTGCAGTTCCTGTACTACGCGGACAACATCGCCCCCACGGTGGTGGAGGTGAAGATTGAGTCTGCTGAGCCAACGGTGAGCGCTGATCCCGGTGCAGAGAACGCGCTGGCAGCGGCTGGCGCAGCCGGCACTGGCGCCACCAGCAAGAGCAAGTCTCCCGAAGCGCCGCACCGCGTGGCTGTCAGTGCGTGGAGCAGCCTGACCTATGCGCCCGACCCATGGATCACCGATCTGGCCGTGGGCGTGCTGCGCCGGGCGTTCCTGTTGTCAGGGAACATCCGCTAGCGACGGTCTGTGTTGGGCGGCACGCACTCCAAGCCAATGAGCGGCTTGTCTGGGGCCAGCTGCATCTGTGCCAGCACCACGGGCGTGGGGTCGAAGTACCGGAACCAGCCGCCAGGGAAGGGGCCTTCGCCGCGCTCGTCCCAGAAGGTCTCGATGTTCAGCTCCAGTGTCTCCCCAGACTTCAGCGACTCCACGTGCTTCATGTACCGGCGGTTCAGCCACAGGTCAAAGTTGGTGTACGACGTGGCGGTGGCGTTCACCACCGTGATGTTCCCTGTGTCGAGGTCCGGAATCACCTGCACCTTGATGACATCAGACTGGGTGAGGCGCACGGGGTAGGGACGCGTGGCCTTCTCGGGGTCGTAGGGGTAGCTCTGGCAGCCACCCGCAGCCGCCGCAGCAGTGGCTGTCAGAAGCGCGCAACAAAGGGTGTGGCGAGGCGCCCAGACCATGTGTGCAGTATGCCGCAAGCCCGCCTTCCGCGCAGGGGGTGGGTTGCCTACGCTTTCCAGTTCGGCCTTGCACCTCTCTATGGGCGTTGAACTGAATCCAAGCCAGCTCCCGCCGCGGCAGCTCTCGCGGCCTGTGGAAGAGACTGCCCGCGCCACAGCGGTGGACCCGCGCATCCCAGCGCTGGTGCCCCGCTTTGACGCGCCCTTCTTCCAGGCTGGGCTCGCGGGGTATTCCGATGGCGCCATGCGTCTGGTGGCGCGGCAGCACGGCGCACCCTTCTGCGTGACCGAAGCGCTGCTGGACCGCACGCTGATCAACGGCGGCAAGGGGCGCCGCAAGGAGGACCCCGATCTGATCGCCACGGAAGTGGGCATGGGCGACCTTGAAGAGAACCGCCTGGCTGGCCTGGACGACCATCCGGCTGCTGGGCAGATCATGGGCACGCTGCCGCATGAGATGGCCAAGGGCAGCCTGATCCTGGTGGACATGGGGTATGAGGTCATTGACGTGAACCTGGCGTGCCCAGTGAAGAAGATCCGCCGCCGCAACCGCGGTGGGCACTTCCTGGCGCATCCAGAGGAGGCGATCGCCATCCTGCGCGCGGTGCGCGAGGCCGTGCCGCGCGACCGGCCGTGCACGGTCAAGCTGCGGCGTTCGTATGACGACACGCCTGCCATGGTGCAGGCTTTTGAGCAAATCTTCAACGCGGCGTATGAGCTGGGATATGCATGGGCCACCGTGCACTGCCGCACTGTGGAGCAGCGGTACAACGGTCCCGGCAAGTGGGAGTTTCTGCGCAGCCTGGTGCAGCGCTATCCAGACCGCCTGATCTTTGGCTCGGGTGATGTGTGGACGGTGCTGGACATCTTTCGCATGCTGGACATGTGCGGCGTGCAGGCGGTGAGCGTGGCGCGCGGGTGCATCGGCAATCCCTGGATCTTTGCGCAGGCGCGCGCCATGATGGCTGGCCAGAAGCCTGTGGGCCCCACGCTGGCGCAGCAGCGCGCGGTGCTGGAGGAGCACTACCGCCTGGCGCAGGTGATCCACGGCGAGCGGCGCACTGGCCGCCAGATGCGCAAGTTTGGCATCAAGTTTGCGCACCACCATCCGTGGGCCTCGGAGGTGCAGCGGGACTTCATCGCCTGCGAGAACCAGCAGCAGTGGCACGCGATCTTTGAGAAGCACTATGGGGCGGAGGCCGAGGCGCGTGCAGGCCGCATGGGCTGGCATCCGCCAGAAGTGACCGACGCTGCCGCTGCTGCCGCCATGGCCGACGCCGACGTGGACTGCCACGCGTAGGTGTGGAGGTGTGCGCTGGTGGCGTGGCGTGCGCTGGTGGCGTGGCCAGTGCGGCCGGTGTGCCGCGCAAGTCCGCTTGCTGCAGGAGATGCACCACGCCGGGTGCCGGGGGTGAGTCCTCTGGATTGCCAGCAGAGGCCACCGCGCCCCAGCCGTTCCACAGCGCCACGCCAGCGCCCAGGTTCTGGTCTGCCTGCGGGCCGGGGAGTGGAGCGGGCTGCACAGCGCCCGTGGCCAAGTCTGCCAGCCAGGCAGAGCCGCCAAAGCGGGCAGCGTTGCTGTCTGCACTGGCGCCAATGAGCGCAGTTCCAGCGTGGTTCAGGGCCACTGCGCAGCCAAAGCCAGCAGCAGGTGCGGGCGGCTGCAGCAGGTGCGCCACGCGCCACCGGTCTGCTGCGGTGGGAGTGCGCACCAGGTGCACGACAGCACCTGCGCGCGGCGCGCCCACCAGAAGGTCATCGCCTGCGAGTGCGAGGCTGGCACCGTACCAGCCGAGCGCACCCGCAGGCGCGCGCAAGGATGACTGCACGCTCCAGCGGCCAGAGCGCAGGGCTGCTTCATGCACAGCGCCGTCGCGCGGTAGTGCGCTCCCTGGCGCTGCAGGCCCTGCTGCGCCCGGCTCTCCGATGAGCAGCGTTCCGTCCTGCATGGCCAGCGCAGCCCCAAAGTGGCCGCTGACACAGGGCCGGGGTGAGAAGAGGCGCGCAACGTGCTTGTTCTGATGCGCGCGGTCGAATACATCCACGCAGCCAGCATGCAGCGTGTGGTTCTCCGTGGCCCATGGTGAAGCCACAGCCACCCAGCGATCATCCAGCGCTACAGCTGCGCCAAACTGCGCGCCTGGCTCTGGAAGCGGGGGCGGAAGGTGCTCCAGGAGCACTGTTTCAGCCTGACTGGAGTGCTGGCTCACGCCGGTCAGGTGCGCCAGCCAGGCGTCGCCGGTGTGGCATGCGCCCTCCTTGCACCCAGCCGTAGGCGCGCCGATGACAGCGCTGGCCCCGCACGCTGCCAGCGCCAGCCCAAAGCCAGCGGTTCTGTCCAGCGTGGGGAGTTCGACCGCGGTCCAGGTGCCCGTGGCGAGTCCAAGGGCCCAGACCTGCGGCGGTCCCTGGCCCAGGTCCCGGTCCTGGCAGGGGCCGATCCAAAGGCGGCCCTCAGACATCGCCACGGCTGCACCAAACGCGCCCGGCACTGGAGCTGGCGGCTCCACCGCTCCATGCCAGCGCCAGGGTGGCTGCCCGTGTGGCGCCAGCGCCAAGGCGCCTGCGCCTGTCAGGATCAACGCACCCCACGCGCGCGGACGCGCCCTCTTCAACGCACCTCTCTCCATGCGCGCATCATGTGCATGCCCTTGCGCGCGTCACGCATTTGCTGCGCTTCTTCGCAGCACATTTCCTGCGTAGCATGAATGCGTCATGCACGCCTCACACACCACCTACCGCGACGGTTCCGCCAAGCTCGAGGGCTACATCTCTTACGACAGCTCCACACCAGCCAAGCGCCCAGCCGTGCTGGTGTTCCACGCGTGGGCTGGGCAGGACGAGTTTGCCACCAGCAAGGCAGACATGCTGGCAGAGCTGGGCTACGTGGGCTTTGCTGTGGACATGTATGGCGATGGCAAGCGCGGCAGCTCTCCAGAGGAGAACAGCAAGCTGATGTCGCCCTTCATGGCAGACCGCGCCATGCTGCGCCGGCGCGCGCTGGCTGCAGTGGAGTTTGTGAAGACGCAGCCTGCTGTGGACCCGGATCGCCTGGCGTGCATCGGCTTCTGCTTTGGTGGCCTGTGCGCGCTGGATGTGGCGCGCGCTGGCGTGCCGGGCGTGCGCGGCACAGTGTCATTCCACGGCTTGTTTGCTCCGCCTGCTGGCGTGCCTGTGGCCAACTCCATGCACACCAAGGTGCTGGCCTGCCACGGCTGGAACGACCCCATGGTGAAGCCTGACGCAGTGGCGGCCTTCGCCAAGGAGATGAGCGACGCTGGAGCAGACTGGGAGCTGGACGCGTACGGCCATCACGGCCACGCCTTCACCAATCCGCAGGCGCAGGACGCCAAGAACGGCATGCAGTTCAGCCCAGTGATCGCGCGCCGCGCGTTCCGCGCCATGGAGGACTTCCTGGCCGAAGTGTTCAGCGCACGGTACGAGAGCACCAACCCGCGGTGCCCGTGGGTGGCGTGAGCGTTCGCCCTTTGGGAGCAGGCGTGGGCGATCGCTCCACCGCGCCCCTCTACCGTCCCCCCACCGGCACAATCTCCACCACGCGCGGCCAGTAGAGGCGCTTCTGGCCGTCGGGGCTCACCAGTTCGCCGAATTCCAGCGAGTTGGTGGCGTACGTCACCACCAGGCCGCCAGGCTTGTCTGCATGCAGCTCAGGATGGCCCTTGGCTGCGTACACAAAGGGCTTGGGTTGGTTGTCTTCTGGTGGGCGGTACACCATGGTGGGTGCGCTCCACGGACCGGTGATGGCTGGCGCGGTGCGCACGCCCACCTGCGTGGCGCCGAACCCATAGCTGGCCACATGCACGAATCGCTGGAGCGGGGCGTCCCAGTGCAGGGAGCACTCTGCGCCAGCGTCGTCCATCACCCAGGTGGGGCCTGCCAGCCCCATGTCTGTCTGCGACACCCAGCCGCGCTGCGGGCCCATCCACCACTGGGCGTCTGACAGGTCGCCGCGGGCCAGCGCGTTGGCGGGGTAGCGCACCAGCGCGCCAGCGTGCACGCCGTTCTGCCGCACCGCCAGGGCCACCACCCACGGGCCTTGCTGCACCACCGCCGTGGCAGGCACTGCGTCAAAGGGCTGCGGAGGCTGCTCTGTGATCTGCACGCGCCAGTCGCTGGGTGCGTCGTCCGGATTCTCCACCACGGCCAGCGCGTAGCCAGCGCAGGCAAATCCAAGGCCCTGGCCCGGGGTGTCAATCATCACGTACAGAAAGATCACCAGCGGCCCGTTGGCCAGCCGGATGCCGTGGCCTGGCCAGTACAGGTGCTTGTCCTTCTCTGGAAAGAACGAGCCTGGCGTGCCATCTGTCTTGGTGCGCCACGCAAACTCCATGCGCCCGCTGCTGAGCGTGTCGCCCTGCAGGATGCCGATGCTGTTGCGCACCATGATGGACTCGGTGCGCACGTTCTGCGGCGTGAGGCCGATGAAGGTGTCCCCAAAGAGCCACAGGCTGCGATTTGGCGAGAGCGGGATGGAGTACGCAGCGTCTGCGCCCAGCCAGCGCGGGTTGGAGTGGAAGATGGCCTCGCTCTGCGGCGACGGCGCGGCGCTCCACGCAGTGGGCTGCGATGGTGGCGGCGGCTGGATGGCGTGCGGGTTGGTGCAGCCAGCCAGCAGGGCCAACGACAGGAGCGTGGCGCGTTTCATGATGCAGGCGCAGCGCGCGGCGATTCACGCCAGGGGATCCAGATGGCGCAGGCCACGCCCACCGCCATGAACAGCAGATGGAAGGGCTCGACATGGGTGAAGTTGCGCAGGAAGAATCCCAGGCTCTCATCCGCTTGGAATGGCATGGCGTACGCCTCCGCCAGCACTGCCGCGATCAGCCCGAACACACCCGCCATGATGGGGACCAGTGGCCCTTTGGCGCGCGCAATGGCGGCACCCACGCCAGCGCCAGCTCCGGGAAGCAGCCCGGTGTAGAGCCCGGCAGTCAGCAGCAGCACAAACAGCCCAGCGCCGGCAGCGGCGCCAACCAGTCCTCCAACAATCCCCATGGCAGTGCGATTCATGCTGTTCTCCTGCGGAAGGTGTGCGCGCAGCCTACCCGCGCGTGCGGGGCGCGGGGGCGGCGCGGGGCGGCGCGGGGAAGCGCGGGGAAGCGCAGCCCAGTGCGGCGCTAGAGCATCTTGCGGTAGCAGACGCTGTCCACGCACTCGATGAACTCACCATAGCGCTCCATGGGCAGATAGCCAGCAGACTCGTACAGCCCGATGGCCTCTGGCTGCTTGACGCCTGTCTCCAGCACCACGGTGCGAAGCTGGAGCGCGCGTGCGTGGTCCTCCAGCGCATGGAGCATGGCTCGGCTGATGCCCTGGCCGCGCAGGGCAGGGGCCACGTACATGCGCTTCACTTCACCGGTGGTGGCATCCAACACCCGCAGCACGCCGCTGGCCACAGGCTGATTGTGCAGCCAGCCCACAAAGCAGTGGATGGAAGGTGAGTGGTACTCGTGCTCCTGCAGGCCGTGCACTGGGGCACCGGGGTAGCGGGCGCTGATGTCTGCGTCGAGCGCCGCAAACAGAGCCCGCGCCTCTGGGCTTGCAGCAGCGGTCTGGCGAATCTGCACGGCAGGCGGGGTGCGCATGCGCGGCAGCGTAGCGGTGGCGGGGCGGGGAGCCCACCGTTAGGCTGGCAGCATGAAGACAGCGTGGACCACGCAGCAAACTGGCAGCGCGCGCCTTGCCACCGCACGTCTGGCCACCGCGTTTCTTGCCGCAGCAGGCCTTGCCGCGGCAGGCCTTGCCGCCACAGGCCTGGCTTGCGCGGCTTCACCTGCAGCGCCGCTGCCGCCCACGCGGCCAGAGGCCACGCACTGCCAGGAGACCAGCCGCTACGAGGATGTCATGTCCTACCTGCGCGCGGCGGTAGCGGCCAATCCGCAGCTCAAGCTGACCACCTACGGCTACACCACCGAAGGCCGCGCGCTGCCCCTGGTGGTGGTGGGTGCGCCAGACGCCACGCCTGCTGCAGTGCTGCAGACTGGCAAGGTGCGGATCTTCCTGCAGGCCAACATCCACGCTGGCGAGGTGGAGGGCAAGGAAGCCATGCTCTGGCTGCTGCGCGACCTGGCTGGCGGCGCGCACGCAGAGTGGTTCAAGGATGTGGTGCTGCTGATCGCGCCCATCTACAACGCAGACGGCAACGAGCGGGTGGACGTGCGCAACCGCGGCCCGCAGTATGGCCCTGAAGGCGGCATGGGCCAGCGCCACAACGCGCAGGACCTGGACCTGAACCGCGACTGCACCAAGCTGGAGACCGCAGAAGCACGCTCCATGGCGCGCCTGCTGTGCCAGTACGACCCGCAGGTGTGCGTGGACATGCACACCACCGACGGCAGCGATCACGGCTACTACCTGACCTACGAAGCGCCGGGCAACCCCAGCACTGCAGCAGGCGTGGTGGCGCTGGCCAGGCAGGAGCTCCTGCCCGCTGTGACCAGCGCGGTAAAGGCCAAGCACGGTTGGAACCTCTTCTACTACGGCGGTCCATCTGACCGGCCAGAGCGCGGCTGGTATGCCGACGCAGACCTGTACAAGCTGCGCTACCACCACAACTACTTTGGCATCCGCAACCGCATCGGCATTCTGTCCGAGGCGTACTCCTACGCCACGTTTGAGGACCGCATCAAGGCCACGCTGTGGTTTGTGGAGGAGATTGTGTCCTGGGTGGCAGCGCATGCAGACCAGGTGCGCGCCACCTGCGCCAACGCGGACGCAGAGGTGATCATCGGCAGGGAGCACGCGGTGCGCGGCACGCTGGAGCGCACCGCAGACGCGGTTGACATTGTGCTGGCAGACACGCAGCGCGTGCGCAACCCGTATGTGCCAGACAGCCCCATGCGCGTGCGCGTGGACAGCAGCCAGCGCGTGGAGCGCATGCCCTACTTTGGCACCATCAAGGCCACAGAGACCAGCAAGGTGCCTGCGGCCTATGTCATTCCAGCGGCCACGGGCGAAGGTTCTGCCCCCACGCGCCGCATGCTGGCCAGCGTGAAGGACCGCCTGGAGTCGCATGGCGTGCGCTTCACGGTGACAGACGCGCCACGCATCATGGCGGTGGAGCGCTTCCAGATCAAGAGCAATACGCTGGACGCGCAGCCCTACCGCGGCGGTGGCGAGCACCGGCTGCGCACGCTGACCGGCGAGTGGCACAACGCCCAGGTGGAGGTGCCGGCTGGATCACTGATCATCCCCATGAACCAGCCGCTGGCGCGCCTTGCTTTTGTGCTGCTGGACCCGCGCTCGGACGACGGCTTCATGGCGTGGAACATCCTCGACCCGGTGCTGGGCGCCACGCCTGGGCCAGAGCAGTACCCCGTGTTGCGCACCATGGCACCGTGACCACCGGACCCGCAGGAGTACGATGGTGGCATGAACCTGGCCACATCACACCATCGTGCACGCGTCTCGCTGACTTCTGCTGCGCTGGGTGCTGCCGCGTGTGCCGCCGCAGTTGCGCTGGGTGGTTGGATGCAGGATGCGCCCGCCAAGCCTGCGGCAGCCAAGCCTGCGCCAGCCATTGCCTATGACCCGGAGCTTGCCAAGTCACTGGGCGCAGATGAGCGCGGCATGCGCATGTATGTGTTTGTGCTGCTGAAGACTGGTCCAAAGACCATGCCCGCTGGCCCAGAGCGCGATGCCATGTTCAAAGGGCACATGGCCAACATCCAGCGCCTGGCAAACGAGGGCAAGCTGATGCTGGCTGGCCCGTATGGCAAGACAGACGGCGGCGCCACAGACTGGCGCGGCCTCTTCATCTTTGCAGTGCCCACCATCGAGGAGGCGCGAGCGTTGGTGGCCACCGACCCGGTGGTGATGAATCAGGAGATGGTCCCCGAGTTCCACCAGTGGTATGGCACAGCGGCCATCATGGCCATTCCAGACGTGCACAAGAAGCTCACGCCGCCAGAGAAGAAGTGACTGGGCGAGTGCGCGCGGCCAGCCCCTCAGCGGCTGCTGGCGCTGTCTGGCACCAGCCGATGCGCGTGCGAGAAGCACTTGAAGTACCAGCTGTCCTCGGTGAATGGCCGCAGGCGCACGCCGCTGGGAATGGCCACGCCATTGGAGTCCTTGTGCCCGCTGCCAGTGGAGTCAATCACCAGCGGTGAGCCATCTGGCGCCACGCCGCAGGCACCCACCCACATGATCACGTGCGTCACATCGCCGCCTGGCTTGCCAGTGATGTACAGGAGGTCCCCAGAGCGCAGCGCTGCGCACAGCGCCTTGTATCCCTCTGCTGGGCGCTCGATGCGGTGGGCTGGCAGCTCGCGCTCGCCTTGCTGCACCTTGGTCACCTTGGACTGCGCGCCAATGGCGCTGGTCATGTGAATGCCCAGCGCCCAGTTGTAGTTCCACGAGCTGAAGTTGGAGCAGTCAATGCCCGGGCCGTTGTGGCCGGTGCAGCACTTCTTCCACGGCCAGTCCTTGGGTGGATCCCAGTCTGGAATGTGGTGGTGCTGGTAGTCGTGCCCGATGTACCGCGCAGCGGTGGCAACCACGCGCTCGCGCTGCCGGTCTGCTGGCCAGTCGCGCACGCGCTCTGGCATCGCAAAGCGCCGCGCTGGCGGACCCCAGCTGCCCCAGCGCTTGCGCACCTCTTCTGAGTTCCAGCGGTCGTGCGGAATGCTGGACTGCTGGTCCACGCGGCCGCGCTCTTCATTGCGGTCAAAGAGCAGCTCGCTCTCAGCCACGCTGAACTTCAGCGAGTAGGGCGACTTGTACTCGCCGCGCGGCACCTCGCGGCCAGCAGCGGGCAGGTCTGGCTGGCCAAGGTCGCCCTCGTTGCTGTCGGTGGGGGCTTCCTGCCAGGCCAGGCAGAGCGCCACAGCCAGGACCAGGAGCAGACGATGGCGGGGTTCGGTGGAAGTCATGTGCAGGCCTCGGTGGATCTGCACCATTCTTCGGCGATCAGGGCTTCACGGTCGCAGTCTGGCGGCTGCCATCTGGCTTGATGGTGGTCACCTCAAACACGCCGCCACGGGCCAGGGGCAGCACCACGCTCTTGGCGCCAGCGGCTGCGGTGGCGCGCGCAATGAGCTCGCCGCCCCAGCGCACTTCCACCTGGGCGGGGCCGCCACCTGGCACCTCAAACGGGTACTGCACCTCAGCGCTGTAGAAGCGCGTGACGTTCACAGCTGGCACATATTCGATCTCAAAGGCCCACACCAGCGGAAACTTGGTGTTGGTGGGGCGCCACACGGCGGCGTAGACCGCGTGCACCCAGTCGTCGGGGTCTGTCTCCGTGCGGCAGCGCTCGCGCACCCAGTCCACGCCGCGAGGGTCGCTGCCGCTGTCGCCCACGTTGTACCAGCGGTCCCACCACACCTCCACCCAGTTGTGGTTGCCCTGCACCGTCTTCCACGCTGGGCAGCCCACGATGCGCGCAGGAATGCCCACAGCGCGGCACGCATCCACCACCAGGATGCTCAGCCCAGTGCAGCTGGCCCAGCCGATCTCCATGCTCTCATAAGGGCTCTGGTCAGGCTTCTTGCGCTTGTCAGCGCTGAAGTGCACCTTGACCATGTCTGGCAGGTGGTCGTTGATCCACTTCACGGCATCAATGGGGTCCTTGAACTTCCACGCTTCGGTGCTGAAGCGGTCAAGGAAGTCCTGGCGCCAGTCGTCGCGGCGCTCGTTCAGGCTAGCAAAGGGCAGGATGTACTGGCGGAAGATCTCCTCTGGAATGGCAGCGCCCCACGGAGCTGCGCGGCGCGCCTTCCACGCTAGGCGCACGTTGGTCAGCAGGAACTGCGCGGAGAGGCTCTGCGCGTCGCGCTCTGGCATGGTGCCGATGAGGTAGGCCATGCTGTCGCGGAAATCAGGATCAATGCCCGAGAGCGCCTTCTGCAGCTCTGGCGCGTTGTCACCAGCGCGTTGCAGCGCGCGCGCCACGCCGGGCTGCAGGTCTGCTGGCACCCACAGTGGCACAGCCGTGCCAGCGGAGTGATGCTGCGGCTTGGGTGCGGTCTGGGCAGTGGCGCTTGCAGGATGGCCAGCCAGCGTGAGCGCCGCCAGCAGAGAGAACGCAGCGGGAATCATGCGCGGAATGCTACTCCGCGTGGCGCTGCCGTTGCGCGCCGCCGATGCGCGCCGCCGTTGCGCGCCGCCGTGGCGCGCCGCCGCGCTGCCGCCACCCCCGCGCGCTACCGGGCTCTTGCGGCCGCGGCGGCCCTTCTTGTAGCCGCTGCGGTCCTTGCGGTTCTTTCCTTGCGCTGGCCCTGCTTGGGCGCGGGCGATGCGCGCTGCGCGTGCCCGGCAGCCTCCTGCAGGTCGGTGGGCGTCAAGGCTGAGCAGGTCGCGGCGATTGGCCAGCTTGAGCACCGTGAGGTCCAGCTTGCGCGCTGCCAGGTCAATGAGCGCGATGGCCACCTGCACGCGGTCCCCCAGCCCGATGGTGGCGCCACTGCGCGGCATCACCAGGCGGCCGGTGGTCTCGTTGATGGTCCAGCGCTCGCCGCGCGCGGTGGCGCCAGGCAGCTCCTGCGTGCGGGCCACGCCGTCCACCAGGTAGTTCTCCAGGCTCAGGAACACCAGCGTGCTGCCGCTCATGCCTGTGACCACCGCCCAGAACGTGTCGCTCAGGCGGTGCTCCTTCAGGTACTGCAGCACCAGGAACGTGCGCAGGTCGCGCTCTGCGTCCTCTGCGTTCACCTCGGTCTCGCTGCAGTGCATGCCGATCTTCACCAGCGTTGGCTCATCCAGCACGCGTTCGTCGCCCTCCAGCTGCGCGCCCAGCTGGCGGCGCCGGCGGCCGCCCGGATTGCGGCCGTTCTCTGTGGCATCCAGGTACGCCGCCATGGCGCGGTGCACTGTGAGATCTGGATAGCGGCGAATGGGGCTGGTGAAGTGCGCGTAGTGCTCGCTGGCCAGCGCGTAGTGGCCCACCAGCGCAGGGCTGTAGCTGGCCTTGCTCAGCGTGCGCAGCACCGCAAAGTGGATGGCGCGCGCAGACTCGCTCTCGCGCGTGGCGTTCAGCAGGGCCTGCAGGTCCTTGCGGCTTGGCTCGTCGCTCAGGCGGTACTTGGCGATGCGCGCAAACGTGCGCAGCTCCTCCAGGTCTCCAAACGAAGGCTCTGGATGGATGCGCCGCAGGAGCGGCAGATTCATGCTGCTGAAGGTGCGGGCCAGCGCTTCGTTGGCCTCCACCATGAACATCTCGATCAGCTTGTGCGTGTAGCTGTCGTCCTCTGGCGTCACGCCGGTGACGTGGCCGGCTTCGTCAAAGGTCAGCTCCACCTCTGGCAGCGCCAGCGTGATCATGCCGTCGCTCTCGCGGCGGCGCTGCAGGATGACGGCCAGGCGCTGGCTCAGGCGCAGCGCATCCACCACGTCTGGGTCGTATCCGGTCTCAGTGCGGGCGTTGGCGCGCGCGCGGCCCTGGTCGCCGTCGATGATGGCCTGCGCCTCGATGTACGTGAAGCGCTTGCGGCTCTTGATGGCAGTGCTGGCCAGGCGGTGCGTGAGCGGCTTGCCTTGGCCGTCAAACGTGATGAACACGCTCTTGCAGAAGCGCACCACGCCCTCCTGCAGGCTGCACACGCCGTTGCTCAGCACTTCCGGCAGCATGGGAATGACGTGCCGCGGCAGGTACACGCTGTTGCCGCGCTCGCGGGCCTCCAGGTCAAGCGTGCCGCCCAGCTTCACAAAGTGGCTCACGTCGGCAATGTGCACGCCCAGCTCCCACTCGTCTCGGGTGGCGTCGTGCGTGATGCTGATGGCGTCGTCAAAGTCGCGCGCATCGGGCGGGTCGATGGTGAAGATCAGCGTGTCGGTCAGGTCCTCGCGGTCTTCCCAGGGGCCATCGTGCTCGCGGTCAAAGCGCAGGCTGGCCTCGCGGGCTTCGGTGATGGCTTCCTCACTGAACTCCTCGCGCAGGTTGTGGCTCTGGATGACAGCCTGCGTCTCCACGTCTGGGCGCCCAGCCTGGCCCAACACCTGCACGATCACGCCTTCTGCAAAGTCGTACTCCGTGGGGTAGCGGACGATCTCAAAGACCACCTTGTCCCCTGGCTTGGCGTTCTTGGCGTGCGGGTCGCGGATGATCACAGGGTCGCGCAGGCCGCGGCCATCTGGCACCACCTGGTACTCGCGGCCGTCCTTCACCAGCGTGCCAGCAAAGTGGCTCTGCGCCCGCTCCAGCACCTCCACCACCTTGCCTGTGGGCCCGCTGCCTGGGCCGCCGGCACCACGCCCGCCCTTGCCCCGCGCGCCGCCAGCTCGGGCGCCGCCGGCGCCCCAGCCGGGGCCGCTCTCTGCGCGGTTCAGCACCTTCACGCGCACGCGGTCGCCATTCAGGGCGTCGCGGGTGAGGCCTGCGGGGATGAACAGATCGCCCTCGCGCGTGGGGCTGTCTGGAATCAGGAACCCAAAGCCGCGCGCGTTCAGGCGCAGCTTGCCCGTGGCCTCTTCGCCGTAGCGGGGCAGGCGCAGGCGTTCGTCCTTGCCGATCTCAATGCGGCCAGCCTGTGCCAGTTGGTTCACAGCCGTCTCAAACGCAATGGCGTCCTCTTCTGGGACGCGCATCTGGCTGCGGACATCCTCCAGCCCTGCGGGCGTGTAGTTGTCGTAGGCCAGGTGGTCAATGATGCGTTGGATAAAGCGAAGCGGCACGCGCAGAGTGTAGAAGCGGTGCCGCACCCCTGCGGCGGTTCTGCTCTAGGGTTCAGGTGTAAACCGGCGAGTGGTGCTGCTCCATACCCAGCCCTTGGTGGGATCCACTTGATTCGAAGGGTCCGCAAGTGCGCAGTAGCCCGCGGTGACCAAGCACTCCAAGTCCTGCGGGTGATACACCTGCCCGTCAATGAGTGGGATCGGCTTTGCACCGCCCGGGAGGAACTGGTTGAACCGCGTGACCATGGTGGTGACTTGGCCAGCTCGAGCCTCGTAGCTGTGGCCACAGCCTTCGGGCTGCTGGAGGCCGATGGCCCATGCGATGCGCATCCACGGGGATTCGCCTCCACCTGCTTGCGCGGCGCGGGGGCCAAAGCCAATCAGCAGGACCCCGCCCAAGGCCGCGCACGCTGCGGCGCAGATGAAGGACTGGACCACCGATGGGTAGAGCGGCACAGACTGCGGCTTCATGTTTGCCCCGGTGCTGGACTCCGGCTGTTGCCCCTGCGGACGATCTGCGTGGTTGGGTTCCATGTGTTGCTCCTGTTTAGAGTTGCGGTCGCTGCCCACCTAGCCTCGGCAGAGCCGCGCAGAGCCTTGAGCGCAGGGCACTTCCGGGCCATCTGTGCTGCCGCACGTCACCCCACGGTCACAGGCTGCCCGCACCAAGCGGTACAGGCCGGACGTGCGGTGGTACGCTGCGCCCAGCCGCCATGGCACCTCCTTCGGTCACTGCGCCGTTGAGGTTTATGAACGGGCACCTGTTCGCCGAACTCGGGTCCCGTCTGTGGTTGCTTGACACTGGTGCGCCAGAGAGCTTCGGCCGCAACAAGCACATTGACCTGCTGGGCGAGCACTTTGCCTTTGACGATTCCTATCACGGCCTTGGGATCGACGGGCTGGTCAAGCACGTGGGCGTGGAGTGCGCGGGGCTGCTCGGCTCTGATGTGCTGGCTGCGTTTGACATGATCTTTGACGAGCCCGGGGGCAAGATCACCTTCTCCACTGGCGAGTTGGATCTGGATGGCATGGCGGTGCCATTGTGGGAGTTCATGGGGCTGCCCATGATCATGGCGGATATCGCTGGTGAGGACTACCGCAAGTTCTTCCTGGACACAGGTGCGCAGCTCTCGTACTTCCAGGATCCGGCGCTGAAGAAGTTCCCGTCCGCTGGGAAGGTCATGGACTTCTTCCCAGACTCGGAGGACTTTGAGACAGAGACGCATGACGTGGCCATGTCCCTGGGCGGCGTGCATGTCACCCTGCGCTGCGGCACGCTGCCCGAGGTGCTGGCCGGCGCACTGAGCATGGCCAGCGCGCAGGGCATCATCGGCAACCAGCTGTTCCACACCCGCCGCGTGGGTTTCTTCCTGCGCCAGGGCGCGCTCATCCTCTGACCCACCGCCGCGCGCCCGCGACCTCGCCTCCGCCGCGCCACGGAGCCGCCGCCGCGCTGCCTCGCCGCTGCCTCGCCGCCGCCTCACCGCCGCCCCGCCGCCGCGCGGCTTATCCTGCGCGCATGCCCCTGGAAGCCTGGCTGAACGGCCACTTTGTGCCCATGTCTGAAGCCAAAGTCTCTGCGTTTGACGCTGGCTTGCAGCATGGCGTGGGGCTCATCGAGACCATGCACGCCCGCCACGGCCGGGCCTTCCGCCTGCTGGAGCACATGGAGCGCTTGTATGCCAGCGCGCGCGAGCTGCAGTTGGTGGAAACGCTCCGCGTAGAAGCGCTGTGCGACGCAGTGGACGCCACCCTGGACCGCAACCAGTTGCGCGACGCTCGGGTGCGCCTGACGCTGACCGGCGGCGACATGAACATGCTGTCCCGTGGCGCAGAGGTGCGGCACGACCCCACCATCCTGATCCAGGTGCAGCCACCCACGCCCTATCCAGCAGCGCTCTTTGAGCAGGGCGTGGGCGTGCGCGTGGCTGACGCGCGCCTCAACATGCTGGACCCCTTTGCAGGGCACAAGACCCTGTGGTACTGGCCCCGCCTGCGCGAGCTGCAGCACGCCGCCGCAGCCGGCATGAACGAAGCAGTGTGGTTTGACGTGGCCAACGGCTTGGCCTGCGGCTGCGTGAGCAACATCTTCCTGGTGAAGGATGGCGTGGTGCGCACGCCCACTGCGCGCGGCGAGGAAGCCAAAGGCGCGCTGCGCAGCCCGGTGCTCCCCGGCATCACGCGTGCCGCAGTGCTGAGCCTGGCTGAAGAGGCTGGCCACCCCGTGGAGCGCTCTCGCTTGGACATCAGCGCGCTGCTCCAGGCAGATGAGGTCTTCCTGACCAACAGCAGCTGGCAGGTGCTGCCGGTGGCGCGCGTGGAACGCACAGAGATTGGCCCTGGAACCGTGGGCCCCATCACGCAGGCCCTGCGCACTGCGCTGCTGGACCGATTGGACCAGGAGACCCTGGCCGCAGCGGCCAGCTAGTTCCGCCTGCGCAGCACCGAACACCCCGCCCATGCCGAAGTGCGTGGGCGGCGCCAGACCGCACCTGGAGAGCCAAACCGCGTGCGCGGCACCAAAGCGCGCTCAAAGCCTCAAGGCCGCAAGCCCCCAAGGCCCCAAGGCGCGCGCGAGGCCCCAAGACGCGCGCGAGGCCCCCGTCCCTTCGTCCGTGGGTCACGCCATCGGGAGCAGGGGACCCCTCTCGCGCGCATGCAAAAAACGGATCAACTTTGATCTGATTTTTGCATGGCGAAAACCGAGGTCCCCCACGGTCTGACATGGCTCCGTGGCACATGCGTGCGACCACTCCGGGAAGCCGAAATGAGCGTGTTTCAGCGGCTGCCGCGCTTGGGCGCTGGCTTGGTTTTCTTGGCCTTTGCGGCTGGCTTCGACTGCTCGCTGGCCCGCCGCTGGCGCTGGATGGCGTCGCGGATGTTGCCGTAGCCGCGGCCCTCGCGGGCGGGGTGCGTGGCCTTGCTTGCGGGGGGCTCAGCTGGGGTGGCCGGCTGCGATGCGGATTGCGCGGCGGTCTGGGAGGCGGCTTGGGTGCCGGCTTGGGTGCCGGGCGCGGTGGGCGTACCGGGCGCGATCGGTGTGCCGGGTGCGGACGGGGTGCCGGGCTTGGCCGCTGGGCTGGGTGGGGTGTTGGCCGCGCTCTTTGGCGTGGCGTCGGAGCTGGGAGTGGCTGCGGCCGGCTCTGGGGCCCGCGAGCGGCCGCTCACCAGGATGCCAGCGCCGATGCCCACCAGGCGGCGGGCCCTTTTCTTGTGGCACTTGGGGCAGGTGCGCTCTGGGTCAGCCTTGATGCTCTGGAAAAGTTCCCAGCGGTGGCCGCAACCGTCGCACTGATAGTCGTACGTGGGCATGGCGCAGAGTTCGTGACGCGGGGGACCGCTCAGGGCGCGACAGAGACTTTGGCAGCGCGAATGACCGTGTCGCCCAAGCGGTAGCCAGCCTGGTAGAGCATGGTGATGTGCCCGCTCTTGATGCCGGCCCCGGGCTGCTGCATGATGGCTTCGTGCTCCTTGGGGTTGAAGGCGTCGCCTGGCTTGGGCGCCACCACCACCACGCCGGTCTTCTCCAGCGCCTTGATGAGCTCATCGCGCAGCATGCGCAGGCCAGCATGCGCTGCCTCTGCGTTCATGGTGGCCGGATCCTGGGTCAGGGCAAGGTCAAAGTGCTCCACCACCGGAATGACGTTGCGGGCTGCCGCCAGCACGCCAGCGCTGGCCAGGCGTACCTCTGCTTCGGCCATGCGGCGCTGCAGGTTCTGATAGTCCGCTGCCGCGCGCAGGCGCAGCTCGCGCTCTTCCTTGATGGTGCCTTCCAGGCCTGTCAGCTGGGCACGCAGCGCATCACGCTCCAGCTCCAGCGCCTCGATGGCATCGCGCGCCTCCTCTGGCTCTGGGGCGCGGTCATCCACGTGCGGTTGCGCGTGGGAATCAGCCTCGCGGCGGCGCGCGTCTTCATCGGGCTGCTCGCGGTCGTGATGGTGTCCGTGAGGGCGCTGGTGCGATGGTGTCATGGCTGCGCTCCAAAGGTGTCTTTCATCTTGCCCCAGAAGCCGCCGCGCTTGCGTGGCTTGGGTTCGCCAGCCGCGGCGGTGCCGCCCGCGGTGCCTGCGGTGCCCGCGGTGCCCGCGGTGCCAGCGGTGCCTCCGCTGCCCGTGCCGCCTGCGGTGCCCGCGCTACCCGCGCTGCCTCCGCTGCCGGCGCTGGAGCCGCCCTTGGCCTTGCCCTTGGCTTGGCGCGGGGGCTCCTCTGCCTGCCAGGCCTGCAGCAGCTCGCGCTGGCGCGCAGTGAGCTTCTTGGGGATCTGCACGTTGACCATCACGATCAGGTCGCCGCGCTTGCCAGAGCGCAGGTTGGGCAGGCCGCGCTCGTCCAGACGGAACGTGTCGCCCGGCTGCGTGCCGGGGTACAGGTCTGTCTCGGCCTCCCCATCCAACGTGCGCACAGTGACCGCGCCACCCAGCGCTGCGGTGGCAAAGCTCACGTCCAGCGTGGTCAGCAGGTCATCATCCTGCCGCTCAAACGCGGGGTTGTCTGTCACATGCACGCCCACGTGCAGGTCGCCGCGCACGCCCGTGCCATCTGGGCTCTGCTCGGGGGAGGGCGGCTCGCCCTCGCCAGCCACGCGCACCACCTGGCCGTCATGGATGCCGCGCGGCACCTTGATGGTCAGGTGCCGCTGCACGCTGGTGCGGCCAGAGCCATTGCATTCGCTGCAGCGGTCCTTGATGACCACCCGCCGCCCACGACACGTGGGGCAGGTGGTGACCATGCGGAACATCCCGCCAAAGCCGCTCTGCGCAACCTGCCCCTGGCCACCGCAGGTGGCGCACGCCACGGGCTGCGTGCCAGGCTTGGCGCCGCTGCCCTTGCAGGTGCCGCACACGTCCACGCGCTTGAACTTCACCTCGCGCTCGCAGCCGTGCAGCACGTCGGCCAGGCTGATCTCCACGCTGGTCTCCAGGTCGTACCCGCGCGCTGGGCCGCGCCTCCGCCCGCCGCCGCCACCGCCTTGCCCGCCAAAGATCTCAGCAAACATGCTGAAGATGTCCTGCGGGTCCATGCTGCGGAAGTCATGGGCAGGGCGCTGCCGCAGCCCGGCGTGCCCGTACTGGTCGTACACCGCGCGCCGCTCTGGGTCGCTCAGCACCTCGTAGGCCTCAGCGCAGACCTTGAACTGCGCCTCAGCCTCTGGGTTGCCAGGGTTCTGGTCCGGATGCCACTTCATGGCCATCCGGCGATACGCCCGCTTCACGTCGTCAGCCGACGCGTCGCGGGCGACGCCCAAGACCTGGTAGTAGTCCTGCTGGGTGCTCATGGCACATCGGCCAGCCGCCGTGCCATGATCAGTTCACGGAACCAGCGGTCGGCTCTGCGTCCTCCTTGAGTTCCGTCAGCAGCACGTCGGTGGTCAGCATGAGGCCGGCCACGCTGGCAGCATTGGTGAGCGCGGTCTTGCTGACCAGCGCTGGGTCAATGATGCCGGCCTTCACCAGGTCCTCGTACTCGCCGGTCGAGGCGTTGTATCCCGTGCTGCCCTTGCTGGTCAGCACGCGCTCCACCACCACGTCGCCATCCACGCCGCTGTTCAGCGCGATCTGCCGGGTGGGCTCGCGCAGCGCCTCGGCGATGATGTCGAACCCAAAGCGCTCGTCGCCCTTGGCCTTGCTGCGGGCTGCATTCACAGCCTCGATGGCGCGCAGGAAGCTCACGCCGCCGCCGGGCACGTAGCCCTCCTTGGCGGCAGCGCGCGTGGCGTGCAGGGCATCGTCCACGCGGTCCTTGCGCTCCTTCATCTCGATCTCGGTGGCGCCGCCCACGTGCACGATGGCCACGCCGCCGGTCAGCTTGGCCAGGCGCTCCATGAGCTTCTCGCGGTCGTAGTCGCTGGTGCTGCGGTCGTGCTGCACCTTGATCTGCGCAGCGCGAGCCTCGATGTCCTTCTTCTTGCCAGCGCCTTCCACGATGACGGTCTCATCCTTGTTGACCACCACCTTGCGGGCGCGGCCCAGCTCGTTCAGCTCCACGCTCTCCAGCGTGCGGCCCTGGTCCTCGCTGAGGAACGTGCCAGCGGTCAGCACCGCGATGTCCTCCAGCATGGCCTTGCGGCGGTCGCCAAAGCCAGGCGCCTTCACGGCGCACACGTTCAGCACGCCGCGCAGGCGGTTCACCACCAGTGCTGCCAGCGCCTCGTTCTCCACCTCTTCTGCCACGATCAAGAGCGGCTTCTGCGCCACGGCAATCTTGTTCAGCAGCGGAAGCAGGTCGGTCAGGTTGGCGATCTTCTTCTCGTACAGCAGGATGTACGGGTTCTCCAGGACGCACTCGGCCTTCTTGGGGTCCGTCATGAAGTAGGGCGAGATGTAGCCCTTGTCGAAGGACATGCCTTCCACGTAGTCCAGCGTGGTCTCGTTGCCCTTGGCCTCCTCGACCTCCACCACGCCGTCGTGGCCCACCTTGTGGATGGCCTCGGCGATCAGCTCGCCCAGGGCGCGGTCGTGGTTGGCGCTCACAGTGGCCACCTTCACCAGGTCGTCCTTGCCCTTGCACTTCTGGGCCATGTCGGTGATGGCGGTGCAGGCCGTCTCTGCAGCCAGGTTGATGCCGCGCTGCACGCTCACCGCATTGGCGCCGGTGGCGATGAAGCGCAGACCACCGTTAAACACCGCCGCGGCCAGCACCGTGGCAGCAGTAGTGCCGTCGCCGGCCACGTCAGCGGTCTTCTTGGCCACCTGCTGCACCATCTTGGCGCCCAGGTTGCTGAAGGGGTCCTCCAGCTCCACTTCGCGGGCCACGGTCACGCCGTCCTTGGTGACGTGCGGGTTGCCGTAGCTCTTCTGGATGACCACGTTGCGGCCGGTGGGGCCCATCGTGACCGCCACAGCGCGCGCGATTGCGTCAACGCCCTTCTTGAGCTCGACCTGCGCGTTGGGAGTGAACTTCATCTGCTTGGTGTTCGCCATGGGAATGCCTGGGTAAGTCGGTGTGCGTGTGTGTTGCAGCTGCGGAGAGGAACAGGGCTGGGCGGTGGGGGGCTCAGCCCTCCAGGATGCCCAGCAGCTCGCTCTCGCGGACGATGATGTGCTTGACGTTCTTGATCTCCACCTCAGTGCCGGCGTACTTGCCGAACACCACCGTGTCGCCCTTCTTCACCAGCATCTGCTGGCGGGTGCCGCTGTCCAGCATGCGGCCTGGACCAGTGGCCACCACCTTGCCCTGCATGGGGCGCTCCTTGGCGCTCTCAGGCAGGTACAGGCCGGTGGCCGTCTTGGTCTCTGCATCCAGCGGCTTGACAAGAACGCGATCTTCGAGAGGACGAACCTGCGACATTGCTGTGATCTCCGTGAAGTGAAAGTCTGATCTGTTGAAGTTGGCTCAGAAGCCCATGCCACCCATGCCGCCCATGCCACCCATTCCACCCATGCCACCCATTCCGTGGTCATGGCCGTGGCTGTGGCCGTGCTCTTCCTTGGGCTGAGGCTTCTCTGTCACGATGCAGTCAGTGACCAGCAGCAAGCTGGCCACGCTGCTTGCGTTCTGCAGGGCGCAGCGATCCACCTTGGCTGGCGTGATCACGCCGTCCTTGATGAGGTCGCCGTACTGGCGGGTCAGTGCGTTGAAGCCCTCGTTGCCCTTGGACTCCAGCACCTTGCTGACCACCACGCTGCCCTTTTCACCAGCGTTGTCGGCGATGGTGCGCAGCGGAACCTGCAGCGCCTCGATCACCAGGTCAACGCCAGCCTGCTCGTCGCCTTCCAGCTGGGTGCGCAGCTTCTTCAGCGCTGGCACTGCGCGCAGGAACGACGTACCGCCACCGGGCACCACGCCCTCGGCGATGGCTGCGCGCGTGGCGTGCAGCGCGTCTTCCACGCGGGCCTTCTTCTCCTTCAGCTCGCTCTCGCTGGCAGCGCCAACCTTGATCTGCGCAACGCCACCAGCCAGCTTGGCCAGGCGCTCCTGCAGCTTCTCGCGGTCGTAGTCGCTCTCAGTCTCGTCAATCTCGCGGCGGAGCTGCTCGCACCGGGCCTTGATGGCCGACGTGCTGCCTGCGCCCTCGATGATGGTGGTGTTGTCAGCATCCACCTCCAGCTTCTTGGCCTGGCCCAGCTCAGCCAGCGTCACCTTGTCCAGGTCAATGCCCAGGTCCTTCATGATGGGCTTGGCGCCGGTCAGGATGGCGATGTCCTCCAGCATGGCCCGGCGGCGGTCGCCGTAGCCAGGAGCCTTCACAGCGCACACCTGCAGCACGCCGCGCAGCTTGTTGATGACCAGCGTGCTGAGCGCTTCGCCAGAGACGTCCTCTGCGATGATCAGCAGCGGCTTCTTGGCCTCCACCACCTTCTCCAGGAAGGGGACCAGCTTGGCCACAGTGTCAATCTTGTCTTCATAGACCAGCACCAGCGCCTTGTCGAACTCGCAGCGCATGGCGTCCACGTCGGTGACAAAGTTGGGGCTCAGGTAGCCGCGGTCGAACTGCATGCCCTCCACCACTTCCACCACCGTCTCCAGGCTCTTGCCTTCTTCCACGGTGATGACGCCGTCCTTGCCCACCTTCTTGAAGGCCTCGGCCATCATCTTGCCCACTTCAGCGTCGTTGTTGGCGCTGATGGTGGCCACAGCAGCGATGCCGCCGTCCACGCTGGCCACTGGCTTAGCCATGTCCTTGATGTAGGCAGTGGTGGTCTCCACAGCCTTGCGCATGCCGCGCACCAGGGTGTTGGCGTCTGCACCCGCAGCCAGCTGGCGCAGGCCAGCCTTGAAGAGGGCCTCAGCCAGCACGGTGGCGGTGGTGGTGCCGTCGCCAGCGTCGTCGCTGGTCTTGCTGGCGGCTTCCTTCACCAGCTTGGCGCCCATGTTCTCCACCTTGTTGCGCAGCTCCACTTCTTCTGCCACGCTCACGCCGTCCTTGGTCACGGTGGGGCCACCCCAGCTCTTGTCCAGCACAGCGTTGCGCCCGCGGGGGCCCAGCGTGCTCTTCACAGCGCGGGAGAGCTTCTCCACGCCTGCCAGGAGTTGCTTGCGCGCATCCACGTCGAACGAGATTTCCTTGACGGCCATAGGTGTGTGGTCCTTGTGTCTGGTCTGCTTTGGGAAACGCCTCTGAACCCGGCTGGCCCGGTCTGGGCCGTGCCTGGGAGCCCTCTCAAGTGCAAAACCAGTGCCAAACGGGGGGAAACTGCGTTGTATTCCGCCTTAACTTCATGCGCAGCAAGAGGTTAAGCCATTCTGACAGTCCAGATGCGCCCGGCTTGGGCTCCCCTGAAACGCCAGCGCGCCCCTGCGGTGGCGGGAGCGCGCGTGACAGTCTGCCATCGTGGCAGGGTGGTGGGATGGATCGGGCGGCCTACAGGCAGGAGCCCCAAGAGCCAAGCAGCAGGCCCAAGTCGGTGCCGTCCACCACCCCGTCATCTGAGAGGTCTGCTGCAGCGTCGTCCGACGCCCAGGCACCCAGCAGCAGTCCCAGATCGGTGCCGTCCACCACGCCGTCCGAGTTCAGGTCTGCAGGGCAGGGAACCACTGCGTCCAGCCGCAAGGTCACAGTGCTGGGGCTGTAGTCCACTGCCCACAGGTAGACCTTGCCAGACCCATAGGAGATGGGGGCGTTGGCGAACGCTCCCGCCATGCCGCCCGAGGCGCGCAGCACCAGGAACGAATCTCCGAGCTGCGGATCAAAGAGACCGCTGCCCAGGTCCAGCAGCTGCACGTCGAGGTTGCCGTCCAGTTCTGCCAGGCCGTTGAGCACAAAGAGCAGGTCATGCTGGCTCTGCGGCGTATAGCCGCCGATGTCGATGGACCACGTGGAGCCGGCCTCGCACGTCAGGCGGTCGACGAATGCCGCGCCAGGCGAGTTGCCAACGTAGAGCTTGCCCGCGTTGGTGACGCCCACGTTGCCTGTGGTGGCGTTGTCTGCAAGGGTGAGCGAGGCGCCAGGCTTGGTGCGCAGCAGGCCTCCACCCGCAAAGGTCGCGCCCGCCTCCACCTCTGAAGCTGCTCCCAGGTGGAGCTGCGAGGTGTTGGTTCCAAACGTCGTGGAGCTGCCGCTCTGGAAGGTGATGGGTGCTGCGCTGCTCACGCGATTTTGGATGGTCAGCGCGCCATCCAGCCGCATGGTGTCGCCAGCCAGGCGCTCGGACACGATGGCGCCCACGCCGCTCAGCGTCATCACGCCGCTCATGTTCCAGTGCCCGCTGACGACGTCCTCCACTGTGAGCTTGGCCAGGAAGTTGCCACCCACGTCAATCCCGCCATCGAAGAAGTTGGTGGCGTTGTCAATCCGCGGCGCGCGGACCGTCAGGTTGTTCTGGACCGCCCACTCAACCTGTCCGGCGCCGTCCATGTCAAACAGCCCAGCCTCGATCACGGTGGGGCCGATCACGGTGGCGTCGCCAAGCTGGCGTCCTGCACCTGAAATGATCAGATCGCCGTCGTACGTGGTGTTGCCCAGGAAGGCGACAAACCCGTGGAGGAGGCTGTCGTCTTGTGTCGTGACGGTGGCGCCATGCACCATCGTGCTTCCAAGGAAGTTTGCCTGACCTTCCAGGCCAATCATCAGATCGCAGCCATGCAGGTCGGCAGAGCTGTGGCAATCAAGCTGGCCCTGGTTGGTCACTGTCACCTGGCACGTTGAGTTCAGCACGATGGGCGCTGCAATGGAGGCCCATGCGCCGGTGCCCAGCAACGTGATATCGCCGTTCATGGTCAGCAGGCTGCCGTCCAGGTGGGCTTCAAGCGGCGGGATATCGGAGAAGATCTTGATGGCGGTTCCCGGATCCATCGTCCAGCCCTGTGAGAGGTTCATGGTGAGCCGATTGCCACCGCCGATGAAGATGTCGTCGCCCATCGGGTCAAGCAGCGCATCGCCATTGATGGTCAGCTCTGCAAAGTCCGAGCCGTCATTCATAGCGGTGGTGATGTTGATGGTGTGATCGCCGGCCACCGCGCCGTCCAGGTCAATGCGCCCTGTGCCAAGCTGCGTGATGGTCAGGTCCTCCACGGCTGTTTGCAAGTAGCCGGTCAACGTGAGCGCAGCAGCACCGTTGCCGGTGAGCTCAATCAGGCCCGCGCCGTAGACTGCGGAGTCCACTCCAACATTCAGGAGATTGGTCACGCGAAGCACGGCGCCCTCCTCCACCTCGAGCATGGCCTCATCGGAGATCACAATGTTGGGGATCACCGCGTCCAGCGCGGCGGGGCCGTCTGACACCCTGAGGCGTGATGGATAGGCATAGGTGATCTTGCCCTCCTGCACCTGATTGCGGCCGGAAATGTCCACAGTGTCGTTGACCACCAGCTGCCAGCCATTGCAGTCCAGCATCATCCCGTCGGTGATGTCAATGGCGCTGACAAGAGCGTTGACATTGAGCGTGAGCCACCCGTTCAACGCGGGCACTGTGGAACCGATGAAGACGTGATCTGCGGCTTGCGGCACACCATTGGGCAGCCAGTTGCCCCCCGTGTTCCACAAGCCATCTTCGACGTTCCAATGCTTGTCTGTTGCGCTGGCAGCCGCTGTCAGCAAGAGACAACCAGCCATGGCAATGGCGTAGGAATGGCGCATCGGGAAACCTCACGAAAATGGGGTAAGACAGAACGGGCGCCCCCACGAGGCGCTTGGAGTTTTGAGCGTACCGTTCGAGGCCGATCTGACAAAATCAGTTTTTGGGTGGGCTGGGCGGCAGCGGCCGGATGAAGATGTTCTGGAACTCCACTGGGCAGCCGTGGCTCTGCAGTGCGATGGGGCCGCTGGTTGGCACGCCGGGCAGCTGGGCCTGGTCAATCACAGTCTGGCCGTTCAAAGTCACTGTCACGCGGTCGCCCACCATGCGGATGATGAAGCGGTTCCACTGTCCCACTGGCTTGTCTGCGGCCACCTTGGGGGTGCACGCAGCGCGCACGGCAGCGGGTTGCTGCGCGTCGGTGCGGTAGCCCCAGATTTCGCCGCTGCCGCAGGGCCACAGCCACATGTTGATCTGCGCCTTGCTGCTGCCGCGCAGGTAGATGCCGCTGTCGCGCTCGTCCACATCCACCGTCTTCAGCGTGCCGTCTGGGTTCTTGACCTCGTTGCCATCTGCGCCGATGAATGGCCGCGCCATGCGGCCCTGATGATCCTTGGTCCAGCGCCAGTCTGCCACCAGCTCAAAGTCGCCATAGCTCTGGTCTGTCCACAAGTGGCTGCCCTTGCCGTCGTAGGTCAGGATGCCGTTGGCGGGCGTCCAGTGGCCTGTCTTGCCATCCTCTTCGTGCCAGCCGCGCAGCGATGCGCCGTCATACAGCCGCGTGAAGCCCGTGCCGTCAATGCAGGTGTCTGCTGCGGCCAGCGGCTCTTGCGCAGGAAGTTCGCGCAGGCAGATGTTCTTGAACCACACAGGGCTGCCTTCGCTCTCCAGGCAGATGTAGCCCTTGCGGGGCGTGACGTTGGTGGCGCCACTCACGTCCACGCCGTTGATGGCCAGCGTGAGGTTGCCGTTGTTGCAGGTGACGGTGTAGTGGTTCCACTCGCCAGCGCCCTTGGTGACGCGCTGGCTTGGCAGCGTGCGCTCCCAGCCAGCGGGGTGCGGGCGGAGCGGCGTCATCTTGGCGCCCCAGATGCTGAAGACGTCGCCTTGCCCGGTGTAGAGCAGGCGGCCTTCCTTGTCCTTCACATCGGGCGTGAGCATGATCTGCACTTCGATGGCGCGCGGGAACATGGTCTGCGCTTGGCTGGGCAGCGGATCGCTCCACACAAAGAGGCCAGCGTTGCCCTCCTTGTCTTGGTGCATCCAGTCCAGATCCAGCACGTAGTTCTGGTACATGCGGTCCGTGCGCAGGAAGCCTGTGGGCTTGCCATTGCAGAAGATGGCGCCGTCCTTGGCCACAAACGTGTCCGGGTTTACGTTCACTGGCACCCAGCCATCCAGCGTGGTGCCGTTGAACAGCGGCTGGCTGCCAGGCGGGCACGCGGTGGCGGGCGCAGCGGCAGGCGCAGCAGTCTTGGGCGGCGCAGCGGCAGGCGCAGCAGGAGCAGGCGCAGCGCTCTGCGGCGCAGCGGCCACGCTCATGGTGAGGAGTGCGGCACAGCCAAGAAACGCGCGCGAACAGGGCAGCATGCCCAGAATGCTACCCACGCGCCCCTCTACGATTGCCGCATGTACCTGCATGCCATGCACTCGCCGCGCGTCCTTGCGGCAGTAGCCAAGCTGCCAGCACCGCCGCTGTGCCAGTGGATGGCTGCGCCGCTGGCAAACCCTGGCGCGCCGCTGGGGTGCTTTGCGCCAGGCAACCTGCTCTCGCCAGACTTTGCCTTTGACGCAGAGCTGCCTGGCGACTGGATCTTTGCCTGGAGCGGCACGCTGGCAGGGGGGCTGGATGAGGTCTCTCCCATGAACTGGATGCGCGGGCCGGCCATGCTGCGCGAGGCGTGCCAAAGCCTGCGCCCGCAGTTGGTGCGGCATGGGCGGCGCCTGCTGCTGGTGCCACACGCGCGGCACGTGCTGAGCGACGCGCGCAGCGCCCTTACCTGGTGGGGCGAGGAAGTGCTGGAAGGCGCCCCGCTGGAAGCGGACACGCGCGCACCGCAGGGGCCCCGGCCGTTTGGGCTGGCGTTTGACCCAGGCGCGCTGCTGGAGCCCAGCATGCTGCCAGACCTGCACGACCACCTGCGCACGCTCTTTGCTGTGTTCGGACCGCGTTCAGACGCCGTGCTGCTGCGGGGCGTGCGCATGGCGGCAGACGCAGAGCGCATGGAAGAGTGCCCGCTGGCAGAGGGCGTCATGCCGCTACCGGTGCTGCGCAGCCTGGTGGCGGAGTGTGTTCCCGCGGGCACACCGCTGCTGATCCCGGGGCAGGGACTGGCGGTGGCGCAGCAGGCGCTGGCGGGGTGAGCCAGCCCGCCTCAGCAGCCGTGGACACGCTGGTGCCGGGGTGTTCCGCGCCCCAGAACCCTCACTCGGGTGGAAACCGCGCCGATTGCGGCTATATTTTCTGGGACTTCAGACTGGTGAGCCTTTCGGCTCAGGAGGCATGGATGACACTGGCGAGCGCACTTGACGCGCGCGTCCTGGTTCTGAACAAGCTGTACAGCGCCATCCGCGTGGTGGATGCGCGCCGGGCTTTCACCCTGCTTGCAAAGGACGCAGCGGAGGTTGTCAGCCTGGAGTCCGGCAGCTACGTCAGCTATTCGTTCAGCACGTGGGCGGAAGCGGCAGAGTTCCAGCGGGAGTTTGAGCACGCAGAGCACGACTGGGTCACCACGCCCCGGCTGGTGATCGCGGTGCCCAAGATCATTCGGCTGCTCGGCTACGAGCGGCTGCCCCGCGAGCCAGTCAAGCTGAACCGCCGCAACATCTACGCGCGCGATGGCAACCGCTGCCAGTACTGCGGCAAGCACTTCAGCACCCGCGAACTGACGCTGGATCACGTCACGCCGCGCGTGCAGGGTGGCGGCAACACGTGGACCAACCTGGTCTGCGCGTGCGTGAAGTGCAACGCGCGCAAGGGTGGCCGCACGCCGTCGCAGGCGCATATGAAGCTGGTGCGCGCGCCTGTGAAGCCCAAGCGCAACCCAGCCATCACGCTGCGGCTTGGAAGCCCCAAGTACCAGTCGTGGAAGGCATTCCTGGACGAGGCGTACTGGACAGTCGAGCTGCAGGACTAGGTGCATGGCATCCGGGCGCAATCCCATGACCAAGGGGCAGCGCTGGGTGGTGCTGCTGGTGTTGTGGGTGTGCGCCTTGGCGCTGCACTTCAGCTACTTCTTCTGGGTTCAGAACACGGTGCACAACTTTGTCCCGCTGCTGACCGTTGAGCATGCGCGGTCCCCAAACGCCAGCGCGCGTGCAGAGACGGGCATCCTGTACAGGTACGGGCCATCCACGGGCGCCACGGTGCTGGGTGTGGTGTTGCCCATTGTGTTGATTGGCACTTCGCTGTGGCTGTGGCTGGGCTGGCGGCGCACGGATGCGCTGGTCTCTGGCTCGCACGGTGCGTGCGCTGCGTGCGGACATCCACTTGCAGCGCCAGGCCGATGCCCAGAGTGCGGGAAGGGCGGGTAGGGAGCGCGAGGCTTCCTAGAGGCAGGGGCCCCACGCGCCCAACAGCACGCCCAGGTCGCTGCCGTCGGTGGTGAGGTCTTCATTCAGGTCTGTGATTCCAGGCCGCTCCCAGCCGCCCAAGAGCAGGCCGATGTCTGTGCCGTCCACCATGCCGTCGTGATTGAGATCGCTGCGGCACACAGGGCTGCAGCCGCCGCACAGGTCAACAGCCATTGTGGCGCACGATGTGTCCCACCAAGTTTGGCAGCAGAACGGGTCCACAGGGCACACCACCTGGCAGCAGGTGGAGTCAGAGCAGGTGGGAATGGGAAATGGGTTGGGGGTGCAGCAGTCCGTGCATGTGCTGTGGCCGCAGACTGGCAGGGCCGCCACCACCGCTCGGCGCATCAGCGGCACGTCCGCGGTCACAGTGGCGCCGTCGCTCGCTCGGATGTACCGCACCTTGCTGGCCCACCACACTCCCGAACATTCGTTGATGCCTGGTCCAATCACCAGGTGCGCCACCAGAACCTTCCCGCCATCAGCAACGCCCACTGAGCCAGTTGGATTGGCGTTGGTCCAGCCTGCACCCGCCGCTGACCCGTGGATGTAGCTGAAGTCCGTCGCGCCATTGGCCGCGTCATAGTTCAGGAACGATGCGCTGCCGGCGGTGTTGGCAGCAATGATCATGAAGTTGCTGGCATTGGAGTCAATGCACACGCAACTGTCCGGCGAAACCAGCGAGCTCTGGTTGGCAGGCTTCCAGTGGGGATTGGTAGCGCTCTGCAAGAACCCACTCGACGCGTTGGTAAAGACAGTGGCGTCCTCAATGGCCAGAAGCCGGTCGCCGGCATTGTCAAAGAAAGCGTAGATGTTGACCACAACCTGACCGGAGCCCAGGGTGATGGACTCGGACGAGATGTTGGTGAAGTCAGCGTGAGTGAGTGCTGCGGCGGCGCCTGCCAGCACACATGCCGCCGAAGATCGCCACAGATTGACCCGACTGAACATCCGGAAGTTCCCGTTCATGCCACAAAGGTAGCCGCGCGTGGCCGCCTAGCCAAGCCTTTCTACATCAATCCTTGGCCGGCGCAGCGCGGTGCTGATGACCCAGGCATTGGCCACCAGGTAGCCCAGGCCCAGCAGGCTGAGCGCCAGCAGCACCAGCGCCAGAATGCCAGCCATGTCCGCCAGCTCTGGGTAGCCCAGCGGCTCAAGCGCTGGATGCACCATGGTCATGGTGATGGCGCCGGCCAGGGTCATCATCACCAGTTCCCCGCTCTGGCGGCCCTGGCGGGCTTCACGGTACGCGCGGCTGTGCGTGCCAATCCGGCTGACCACGATGCCCACGCACGCAATGGAGAGCAGCGCTGGCAGCAGTTGCAGCGCCATCACCACATACGCAAAGCTGCGCACCTGCATGGCAGGCAGCAAAGACCCGATGAAGCCGCCCAGCAGAATGGCCGCCCACGCCCACAGCGCCAGCAGCGCGCGCGGCACGAACCGGCCGGCGGTGGCGCGCAGCGTGGGATTCACGCGGCGGCTCAACCCGTGCGCTGCAAGACTGGTGGCCGCCACCAGCACCAGGCCAGCCGCCAGCCACGAGGGCCGTTCCACCTGCGCTGGGAACGCAGCGCCGCGGCCTGTCAGCGAGTCCACAAAGTGCAGCACCGGCGCCACGCCCTGGATGACCATGGCAGCAAAGACGCCAATGGCCATGGACATGACCGCCACAGATGCCTGGGCTGGACGCTCTGGGGCCGCCAGGTCTGCCACCGCTGGGTCTGCGTGCTGCGCCAGCGTGACCACGATGTCCATGCCGCACTCGGGGCACTGCCCAAGCGCGCGGCAGCCGATCAGGTCGTACTTGCACCGGCCGCACAGCACGTGCGACGCCAGCACGGGACCTTCCACGTCCACTTCTGGCAGGTCTGGCTCTGGGGGCGGGGCTTCGCTCACAGTGTGAACGATATACTTGCTCTGCTGCTCTCAGGCACCGCCATGTCAAGCACCGAAGCCGTCGCGCGGCTGCGCGAGAACATCGCCAGCGTCTATATGGGGAACCGCCAGGCCGTTGATCGGCTGGTGGTGTGCCTGCTGGCCCGCGGCCACGTACTCATTGAGGACGTGCCCGGCGTGGGCAAGACCGTGCTGGCCAACGCCATGGCTCGCAGCATCCACTGCACCTTCAGCCGCATCCAGTGCACGCCAGACCTGCTGCCCAGCGACATCACTGGCGTGAGCATCTACCACCGCGAGAGCGACACCTTTGAGTTCAAGCACGGCCCCATCTTTGCCAACGTGGTGCTGGCCGACGAGGTGAACCGCGCCACCCCGCGCACGCAAAGCGCGCTGCTGGAGGCCATGGCTGAAGGCACCGTGAGCGCCGAAGGCCAGGTGCTGCCGTTGCCGCAGCCGTTCATCGTGGTGGCCACGCAGAATCCGTATGAGTTCGAAGGCACGTACTTCCTGCCAGAGAACCAGCTGGACCGATTCCTGATGCGCATCAGCCTGGGCTACCCCAGCCCAGATGACGAGAGCCGCATCCTGCACAAGCAGCCCGCCCGCACCACGCTGCGAGACCTGAAGCCAGTGATGGAAGGTGCAGAGGTGGTCAAGCTGCAGGAGGCCGTGGACCAGGTGCGCCTGGACCAGAGCCTGGTGGACTACATCATCGCGCTGGCCCACGCCACGCGCGAGCACGAGGAGCTGCAGGTGGGCATCAGCCCGCGCGGCAGCCTGGCGCTTGCGCAGGCCGCGCGCGCCACCGCGCTGCTGGCGCAGCGTGAGTTCTGCGTGCCGGAAGACATCGTGGGCAACGTGATTCCGGTCTGCGCCCACCGTGTGATCAGCCGCACCTACATGCATCAGGGCGACACGCAGACCACGCGCCGCATCCTGCAGCAGGTGCTGGAGCAGGTGCCAAGTCCGTCATGACGCCCGTACGCCGCGCTGTGGTGCTGTTGTCCGGGGGGATGGACAGCGCTGTGGTGCTGGCCCACCTGGTGAAGCAGGGCAAGGAGTGCCACGCGCTCAGCTTTGACTACGGCCAGCGGCACAAGATCGAGCTGCAGGCGGCGGCGCGTGTGGCGCAGGCGGTGGGGGCGGCCTCACACCGCGTGGCGCGCATTGACCTGCGTGCCTTTGGCGGCAGCGCGCTCACTGCAGACATCGCCGTGCCCAAGGACCGCGACGTGGCGCACGCGCACGACATACCGATTACGTACGTGCCCGCGCGCAACACCATCTTTCTGTCGCATGCGCTGGCGCTGGCCGAGACGCTGAGTGCGCAGGAGATTGGCATCGGCGTGAACGCCATTGACTACAGCGGCTATCCAGACTGCCGGCCAGAGTTCATCCAGGCGTTCGAGCGGATGGCCAACCTGAGCACACGTGCTGGCGTAGAAGCAACTGCACGCGGGCAGACGTGGATGCGCATTGCTGCACCGCTAGCAGGCATGAGCAAGGCGCAGATCGTGCGCCGCGGCCGCGAGCTGGGCGTGGACTTCAGCCTCACCATCAGCTGCTACGACCCCAGCCCCAGAGGCCAGCCCTGTGGCCATTGCGATGCCTGCCTGCTGCGCGCCCGCGGCATGGATGAGGCCTAGGCAGCCAGGCAGGGGCCTTTCCCGGCCGCTGGACGCTGGATTGCGTGTCCCCCAGGGGCTGCCACGGGCAATACTCATGGCATGACCACGCCAGCTCCCGATGCACGGCAGATCTACGCCATCCTGGTGCGCGAGCACGCTGATGCGCTGCTGGTGTATCTGCGCGCCACAGTGCCCTCCTCAGCGGTGGACGATCTGTTCCAGGAAGCGGTGCTGGTGGCGTGGCGGCGTCTGGCAGACTTTGACCGCTCGCGCCCATTTGGCCCGTGGCTGCGCGGCATTGCGCGCAACCTGGTGCTTGACTGGCGGTCGCGAGCGGGACGCATGCAGTTGAGCGACCCAGCCACGCTGGACCAGATCGAGCGCAGCATCCACGCGCTGGAGCGCAGGCCTGGCGACTCGTTTGACGACCGAATCAAGGTGCTGGAGGAGTGCCTGGAGGCGCTGGCTCCAGAACAAGCAGAAGTGGTGCAGCTGGCCTACCGCAGCGAGCAGCCGTTGGCTGCCATCGCGCGGCAGGTGCAGGCCAACGAAGAGACTGTCAAGAAGCGCCTGCAGCGCGCCCGTGCGCTGCTGGCAGACTGCATGACCCGGAAAGGAGCGCTGGCGTGATGCCAAGCCGCAACGAAGAATGGTTCCAGGTGCCCCAGAGCGGTGGCACGTCTTCCGCAACCGAAGCCCGCGAACGCGTGGTGGACGCGCTGCTGTGGCATCAGGCCACCCAGACCCGCGCCACCGTGGATGCGCGCGTGGCCCGCGCCATGGGCGCAGTGGAAGCGGATGCATACGGCAGGGCGTCTGTGGCTGGACGCATCAGCGGCGCGCGCTGGCGCACCCGCGCTGGCGCATGGGGCGGCCTGGCTGCAGCGGTGCTGGTCTTTGGCACGCTCACCATGTTCAACCGCCCCAGCACAGCAGGGGCCATGTTCGAGCAGGCCCGCGCTGCAGAGCGCACTGCTGGAGAGCGCCGCTATGAAGTGACCGTGGAGCTGCCTGCGCCCGTGGGGCAGGGCGGCTTGGCTGGTGGCTCTGTGTTCATGGTGGGCACGCTGGACATCCAGGATGCCCAGCACATCAAGCTGGCCATGACCATGCCGGATGGCAAGCAGATGGTGCGCGCGCTGAACGGCACCACCAGCTGGGTGCAGCAGGCTGACGGCGCAGTCATCCGACTGCCAGAGGATGCGCGCTGGCCGCGGTTCATTGAGACGCCAAACGGCGAACTGCTGGTGGACCGCCTGGACGTGCTGCTGGACGACGTAGCAGGCAACTACACCATCTCGCACTGCGGCAGCACGCCTGCGGAGGGCGGCGCTTCCTACGACCGCGTGTGTGCCACGCGCAATGCAGATTCGTTCCGCGGACCAGACAGCATTGAGCTGTGGATGGATCCCGCCACGCACTCGGTGGTGCGCGCGCGCATGGCGTTCACGCCGCGGCAGGATGGCCCTGGCCCCCGCATGGAGGGTGGCCCGCGCGGCGAAGGACCGCGCTGCGATGGTCCGCCGCCACGCATGGGTGACGGCCCGCGCGGTGGCCGGCCTGGCGCTCGCGGCATGCAGGGCGCGCCCGCGCCCAAGTCCATCGTGATCAAGCGCGTGGAGCTGCCCAGCGGTGGCTACACCGCGAACTCCTTCGCACCGCCGTCTGAGCCACAGGATCCACCAGCGCGTGGCCCGGGTGGCCCCGGTGGCCCAGATGGCGGCCCAGACGGACCGCCGCCGCACAGGGGCTCAGGCATGGGTCCGCCGCCTGGCGGAGATGGCCCGAACGGTCCCCCGCCTCCACCGCCCGGAGAGTGAAGGCGCGCACACGCAGGGATCAGCGCGCGCAGCGCTGGTCACCGCACATGCGGTTCAGATGTCCAGGTTCTTCACGTCCAGCGCGTGCTTCTCGATGTAAGCGCGGCGCTGTTCCACGTTCTCGCCCATGAGGGTTGAGAAGAGCGCGTCGGCCTCGCTGGCTGCGTCCCAGGTGATGCG
>JAXMAM010000022.1:0-55044 GCA_046350455.1 Phycisphaerales bacterium
TCCAGGCAGATGTCCACCAGGCGCCGGGCTTCGTTCACCTCGGTGGCGCCAAAGGCTTTGAAGAGCTCACCCTCACCGCCAAACGTGCCAGTGCCATAGGTGAGGACAGGGACTTTGAGGCCAGATGAGCCGAGGCGGCGGTGTTCCATGGTGCGTCTTGTACGCCAGAAAGGGAGACAAGCTGTCCGTGCATTCTCGGACGTTGAAGGCTGCGCGAAATGCGCTCGTAAAAGAGCGGAAAGGTAGCCAAATGCGCTCACATACGATACTCTTTGATGTATGGACGCAACGATCTCCAACACCCTGGCGCTGCGCCGGCAGCAGCTTCGGATGAGCATTCCTGCGCTGGCAGCACGCAGCGGTGTGTCCGTGGCCACGGTACGGCGCATCCTGGCTGGGCGCGCTGCAGAGGCGTCGTATGCCAGCGTGTCCGCGGTGGCCGAAGCGCTGGGTGTGCCGCTCCAGACTGCGCCCCATGATCCAGAAGTGTTTCGCGAGCAGGTGGCTCGTACCAAGGCTGAGCGCCTGATGCGCATGGTGCAGGGCACCAGCGCGCTGGAAGAACAAGTTCTGAGCGCAGATGCCTTTGCTCGCATGGTCAGCAAGACCGTGCATGAACTCCTCGCCGGCTCTCCGCGCAGGCTGTGGTCGCTCTGAGCACGCTGCGAACGCACCAGACCAACATTGGCCTGCCTCCCGCGCAGATTGAGTCGCAGCTGCGCAGCTGAGCGCTCGCAGTGAGGCGCGCAGCGCGTACCTGGCAGCCATCCGCGCGGCAGACCAGGGCGATTTTGCACCCCTGTTGACCCTGCAGCAACGGTTCACACCCAGTACGCCTGCGTAGGGGGGGCACATTCCGTGCTGGTTATCCGCAGATTGAGATTGCGTGCCGCCGCTTCACGGCTAGCCTGAAGTAGAGAGCATGGCCGGTCACCCCCACCCCCACTCCTCCCACCCCTCGCGCCGCGCGTTCCTGCACACAGGGCTGGCCGCGGTGGGTGCCATGCTGGCGCTGCCAGCCAGCAGGGCGGCAGGGGCGGCGTCACGGCTGTCCAGCCTGGCCACGCACAGCAACCTGGCTGGCTGGGGCGGCACATCCTCTGCGTTTGGTGACCTGAGCAGCTCACCGCTCTACACGCCAGTCCCAGCCAGCGCGCCCATCCTGCGGCTGAACGGCTTTGGCGGCGCTGGCGTGGGCCCCATCGAGCACATCAGCGGCCTGCCATTCTCGCCTGTCTGGTACGGCGATGAGTTCCCAGGCGGTGGTCTGCCGTTCCATGTACCAGAGTCACCGCGCCACTGGGCCACGCTGGATGAGCACGTGGACGTGGTGGTGATCGGCGGCGGCCTGTCTGGCATGGCCACGGCCCGCGCGCTCATGCTGGGCGCGCCCGCGGATGCCAACAGCTCTGGCACTCGCGGCGGCAAGGACTGGGTGCTCTTTGAGCTGCGCAGCCGCATGGGCGGCGTGGCCAGCGGCGAGAGCTGGAACCGCATTCCGTATTCGCTGGGCAGCGCGTACTTCATGATGCCAGACAAGGGCGACGCCTTTGACCAGCTCTACACAGACCTGGGCGTGTGGGACCACGCGCGCGTGGACAAGGGCACTGGCTTCCAGCTGGAGTACCAGGACGCCATCATCCAGGACCTGTGCCAGGGGTGTTCGCCAGAAGAGCAGAAGGCGCTGCAGGCCTACCAGGCTGCGGTGCAGGTGTTTGCCAACCGCGCGTACCCCAACATCCCATGGGCCAATGACCGCGAGCGCGCCTACGCGCAGCAGCTGGACCAGCAGACCTTCCGCGGCGCCGTGGAGCAGATCTGCGGGCGCAGCATTCCGCCGCTCTTGCACAAGTCTTTGCAGGCGTACTGCTATTCCAGCTTTGGCGTGGGCTGGGAGGAGATCTCTGCTGCGGCAGGGTGGAACTTCATCGCAGCAGAGGAGTACGGGCGCATCGTGCTGCCGGGTGGCAATGCTGGCCTGGCCACCATGCTGTGGAACGACCTGGTCCGCGCGCCGTTGCGCCCCAACGGGCGCGCGCGCCTGCGCGCTGGCTGCATGGTGACGGACATCAAGCTGGTGCCGCAGGGCGTGATACTGGCCTGGCGCGATCCCACTGGCCGCACGCACACCATGGGCGCGCGCCACGTGGTGTACACCGGGCCCAAGCACGTCTTCCGCCACATGATGCAGGACATCTCTGAGATTGATCCTGACAAGAGCGACGCCATGAACAGCGTGTTCACGGTGCCGTACGTGGTGGCCAACGTGCTGCTGAACACGCGCGTGCCCAAGGACTTCTACGACCTGTTCCTGGTGCACGACGACGCCTTCCCAGACTCGCCTGTGGAGTGCCAGGTGGACCGCCGCATCACCGACGCGGTGTACGGCGGCTTTGCCGTGGCGCGGTCGCACGCAGAGGCCGATGTGCTGACGCTGTACTGGCCGCTGCCGTGGCACACCTCGCGGTTCACGGTGGTGCAGGAGGCGCAGTGGCGCGACTACGCCACGCTGGGTGCGCCGCAGATCGGGCGCATGCTGGACGTGCTTGGCCTGGCACCGCACCACGTGGAGTGCGTGCGCCTGGCCCGTTGGGGGCATGCCATGGCCTATGCGCCCATCGGCACCTATTCAGGTGACCTGTGCCCCACGCTGCGCCGGCCAGTGGCAGACCGCATCTGGTTTGCCAGCCAGGACACGTGGATGCTGCCCGCGGTGGAGACCTGCCTGACCGAAGCGTGGTGGGTGGCCAAGCAGATTGGGTGAGTAGGGGGCTGATAAAACAGCGCGTTTGCGGGCGCTAGCTGCTGCCAAACCAGTCACAACCTGCTTTGTGTATGGCCGAACGCGGTTATACCATAGACAAGCCGCGTGGCGGCTGGTGCACCCATGGAACCCTTCACCCCTGAATCGTTGCCCATCCAGAGTCTGGAGTGGGAGCCGCTCATCCCGCTCATGGGCAAGGCCAACCGCGCCCTGGCCAGCTACGACGGCATGCTGGCAGCGCTGCCCAACCCAGACCTGCTGCTCACCCCGCTGGCCACGCGCGAGGCGGTGCTGTCCAGCAAGATCGAGGGCACGCAGGCCACCATCGGGGAAGTGCTGAAGTTTGAGGGCGGCGAGGCGCCCACAGACCCGCAGCGCACGCTGGACATTGCAGAGATCCTGAACTACCGCCGCGCGCTCAAGCAGGCGCAGGCCGACGCAGACGCGCGCCCGTTCAGCCTGAACCGGCTGCTGGAGCTCCACCGCGTGCTGATGAGCAGCGTGCGCGGGCAGGACAAGCGGCCGGGCGTGTTCCGCACCACGCAGAACTGGATCGGCGCGCCAGGCGCAGACCAGCAGCGGGCGCTGTTCGTGCCGCCTTCGCCCTTGCATCTGCAGCAGCACCTGCGCGACTGGGAGCGCTACTTCCACGCAGAGGACCGCGACGTGGTGGTGCAGCTGGCGGTGGTGCACGCGCAGTTTGAGATCCTGCACCCGTTCCTAGACGGCAACGGACGCCTGGGGCGCATGCTCATTCCGCTCTTCCTGCATGAGCGGAAGGTGCTCAGCCGCCCAGCGTTCTACCTGTCCGCCTGGCTGGAGGCGCACCGCGAGCAGTACTACCACTGCCTGCGCGGGCTGGGCCGTGAGCCTGGCGCGTGGAACCGCTGGTGCCAGTTCTTCCTGGCTGGCGTGGTGGAGCAGGCCGAGGAAAACCGCCTGCGCGCGCAGCAGGCGCTGGCGCTCTACAACGACCTGAAGCAGCAGATGCTGGCACGCACCAACAGCCAGTTTGCAGTGCCGCTCCTGGACTTCATGTTTGCACGGCCTGTGTTCCGCGCCATTGATCTGGCGTGGCCAGGCCCGTTCCCCAGCAGGCCCACGCTGTCAGAGATCCTGCGCGCGCTGGTGGGCAGCGGCATTGTGGCGGTGATCGTGCCGCCGTCAGGGCGCACGCCAGCGGTGTACGCGCTGCCAGCGCTCATCAACCTGTGCGAAGGGCGCGAGGTGGTGCGCCGGCCGGGTCACGCTGGCGGCAGCGCGCGCGGCCTGCGGTCTGCGCCGATGGCCACGTAGGTGAAGAGACCCTCGGTCACGCGCACCACGTCGCCACCGTCGTGCCGGCGGGCCCAGGCTTCCACCAGCACGGTCACGCTGCTGCGGCCAGCGCGGGTGACAGTGGAGTAGCACGACAGTTCGTCGCCAATGAAGACTGGCAGCTTGAAGGCCATCTGCGCCACCGCCACGGTGGTCACGCGGCCGCGGGCGCGGCGCGCAGCCAGGCTGGCGCCAGCCAGGTCCATCTGCCCAAGCAGCCAGCCGCCAAAGATGTCTCCAGACGGGTTGGCGTCCTTGGGGAACGCAAAGGTGCGCAGCATGAGCTCGCCGTGCGGCTCATCCTCCGGCGCGTGCGGCGGCCGGATGGAGCTGCTCACTCGTCGCCGTCCTCGTCGTCCTCAGGCAGGTCCTTTGGCACCTCAACAGGCGCAATCTCACCCTTGCGGCCAGCAGCCTGCTCCTTGCGCTTCCACTGCTCGATCTTCTGCTTGTCTGGCGAGATGATGGCGTTCAGGCGCTTGCCGTTCAGGCGGGGGGACATCTCCAGCTTGCCCAGGTCCACCAGGCGGCCGATGACATCTGCAAACATGCGCTCGCCGATCTCGCGGTGCGCCATCTCGCGGCCCTTGTAGCTGGCCACCAGCTGCACCTTGTGGCCTTCCACCAGGAAGCGGCGGGCCTGCTGCACGCGGATCTCCACGTCGTGCGGGTCAATCTTCATGGAGCGGCCCAGGCGCACTTCCTTCAGTTCGCTGGCCTTGCTCTTGCCTGCCTTCTGCTTCTTGGATTCCTCGTACTTGAACTTGCCGTAATCCATGATCTTGCAGACGGGCGGACGCGCGTCTGGCGAGATCTCCACAAGGTCAAGGCCCAGGTCTGCAGCGCGGCGGCGCGCTTCATCTGTCTCCACGATGCCAGCCATCTCTCCTGTCTCATCAATGAGACGGATGGGTGTCATCCGGATGCGTTCATTCATGCGGGGGCCCGATGATGGACCATCGCGCCTGGGGCGGTCGCCTCCGGGACCAGAGGGGCGACCAGCGAACGGGGGACGGCGGGGAGGAAAACTGGAAATGGCTGTGTCCTTACAAAGAATCGTGAGGCGCTTGAGCGGCCGCCTCGCTGCAGAAACACCGCTGACCCGGGCCGCGCAGGTCAAGGGGCGGACACACGGGCCCGCGCGCCATAAGGTACCCCATGCCTGCGGGGGTGCGCAAGAATGGTGCAAAAACGCTGTGAAAGGTGGTCCTTTGGCCTTGGGGCGCGGGCCGTGCCATCAGGACTTCTTGGGCTTCTTGATGGCTGGCTTGCCTGGCAGCGGCTGGATGCCCAGCTCTGCCAGGGACTTCTCCATGGCCTCTTCGTCGAACCAGCCTTCGCGGGCGCGGATGATGCCCTTGCTGTCCACCAAGAGGCCCAGGTTGGGCGCAGCACCCAGAGCCTTCCAGGACGCGTTGTCCATGGTGTCAATGAGCAGGGTGCTGCCCAGCGCGTAGCGGGTGTGGTACTCGGCAGCCAGGGTCATGCGCGCGGCCTGCGTGCCAGGCTGGCGCACCAGCACGTTGTCGCGCTTGTTGGCTTCTGGCACCCACTCCTCGTTGGTGTAGGGGCAGGGGTCTGTCTTGGGGTGCGCCTCGATGGTGTAAATGATGACCACCGCAATCTGGTCGCCATACCGCTCTGCCAATTGGTTCACCAGCGTCTGCTGCTCGCGCGCCACGCTGCAGGTGAGCGAGGCTGTCACCAGCACCAGCGGGCGGCCTGCTGCAATCTGCGGCAGGTTGGCGCGGTGGCCTTCGCGCGTGACCAGCGAGAGCTCTGGCAGCGGCTGCCCAGGCTGTGGCCCGCGCGCGGCAAACTGGCGGCCAGCGTCGTCAAAGTCAATCTTGGGCGTCTCCTGGCAGGCGGCCAGGGGCAGCGCTGCGCAGAGGACCGCAGTGGGGAGCAGCGCGCGGAACCAGGCAGGGAGCGCACGACGGCAGTGGGACAGGTGCATGCGGCCATGCTAGCCCGCAGCGCGCGCACCGCGTGGCAGCGCCCATTGCGCGGGCCGCGCCGCGCTACTTGCCCAGCGTGGCGCGCAGGGTGGTGGTGCCGCGGGTGGCGTATTCGTCGCGCAGGGTGTTCACAAAGGTGTCAAAGCTCACCTCGCCCAGGTTGGCTTCCACGCCAAAGGCGCGCACGCTCACCATGCGGTTTTCTGCATCGCGGGGGCCCACCACGGCAAGGTATGGCACCTTCATCTCACTGGCGGTGCGAATCTTGCCTTGGATGCGCTCGTTGCTGTCGTCCAGGTCTGCGCGCAGGCCGGCAGCGCGGAGCGCGCTGTGCAGCTCGCGGGCGTAATCCGCGCTCTTGTCGCTGATGGGCAGCACGCGCACCTGCTCGGGCGCAAGCCACAGCGGGAAGGCGCCGGCAAAGTGCTCGATGAGGCAGCCCACGAACCGCTCAAAGCTGCCGAACGGCGCGCGGTGGATCATCACCGGGCGGTGCGGCTGGTTGTCTGCGCCCACGTACGAAAGGTCAAAGCGGATGGGCAGGTTGTAGTCCACCTGCACGGTGCCAAGCTGCCAGCTTCGGCCGATGACGTCCTTCACCACAAAGTCAATCTTGGGGCCGTAGAAGGCTGCTTCGCCAGGCTCCTCGCTGAAGGGGACGTTCAGCGAGCGCGCGGCGTCGCGGCATGCGGCTTCTGCCTTGTCCCAGTTGGCGGGGTCGCCCACGTACTTGGCGTTGTCTGGGTCGCGCAGGCCCACGCGCACGCGGTACTCCTTGATGCCCAGGGTCTGGAAGATGAGCTTCACCAGGCTCAGGCAGCCCTGCACTTCCTGGGCCACCTGGTCTTCGCGCACAAAGAGGTGGGCGTCGTCCTGGGTGAAGCCGCGCACGCGGGTCATGCCGCCGATCTCGCCGCTCTGCTCCCAGCGGTACACAGTGCCAAACTCGCACAGGCGCACGGGCAGGTCGCGGTAGCTGTGCGGCTGGCTTGCGAACAGCCGGATGTGGTGCGGGCAGTTCATCGGGCGCAGCAGGTAGCCGTCAATCTCGCCCTTGTCCATGCGGTTGGTCAGCTCTGCGCAGGAGCAGCCTTCCTTGGCCAGGGCGGACATCTGGTCGTGCTCGATGATGGGCGGGTACTGGCTCTCGCGGTAGTAGGGGAAGTGGCCGCTGGTGCGGTACAGGTCCAGCTTGCCGATCTGCGGGGTGTAGACCTGGTGGTAGCCCTGCTTGCGCAGCTCTGCGCCGATGAAGTTCTGCAGCTCGTTGCGGATGACGCTGCCGTTGGGGGTCCACAGCACCAGGCCCTGGCCCACCATCTCGTCAATGTGGAAGAGGCGCAGCTGCTTGCCCAGCACGCGGTGGTCGCGCTTCTTGGCTTCTTCCAGCTGCTTCATGTGCGCGTCCAGCTCTGCTGGGCTGGCGAAGGCAGTGCCGTACACGCGGGTGAGGCGGTCGCTGGTTTCGTCGCCCTTCCAGTAGCTGCTGGCCAGGCTCATGACCTTGAACGCAGCCAGGCGGCCAGTGCTGGGCACGTGCGGGCCGCGGCAGAGGTCGTCCCAGTTCTTGCCGGGTTCGCCAGTGGCGTACCAGGAGAGGACGGTGCTGCCAGCTTCTGCGGCGCGCTGGGCGTTGTCCAGCTTGAACTTGCTGCCTTCGTGCTCCAGGCGCTTCATGCCCTCTGGCACGGGCAGCTCATAGCGGGTGAAAGGGCGGTCCTCTGCCACGATCTTGGCCATCTCGGCCTCCACGCGGGCAAAGTCGTCCGCGCTCATGGCGCGTTCGTTGGCAAAGCTGATGTCGTAGTAGAAGCCCTGGTCCACGGGCGGGCCGTACACCAGCTGCGCCTTGGGGAAGAGGCGCTGGATGGCCTCGGCCATGACGTGGGCGGTGCTGTGCCGGAGCAGGAACTGGGCGTCCGGGTCTGGCTGGCCGTCGCGCTTCTTGGCGGTGACGATGCTGAGCGCGCAGTCCTTGGTGAGCACAGTGCTCAGATCGCAGAGGGTGCCGTCCACCTTGGCGCCCAGGGCGGCCTTGGCCAGGCCTGCGCCGATGTCCTTGGCCACCGTGGCCGCAGTCACGGGGCTGGAGTACTCCTTGACCGATCCGTCTGGAAGGGTGATGCGCGGCATAGGACCGCGCAATCTACCGCGAAACCAGTGCCTCCTCCGAAAGTCGTGCCTGGCACGGGTGTCCCTACTTTCCGGAAAGTGGTGCCTGGCACTCCTGTCCCCAGTTTCCGGGCTGCGCGGTGGGCGTGCCAGTCACGCGGCGGGTGCGGCGGCCGTGGGCGTGCCGGGCAGGCGAATCTCAAACGCACCCCGGCAATGCGGGCAGAACTGGCGCGCGCCTGTGTGTGCTTCGCGGCCGGTCAGGCAGAAGGGCTGCCCGCACGCGGGGCACGTGCCTTCCACGCTGTGGACCACAAACGTGCTCTTCAGGCTGCGCCGCGCCAGATAGAACCCCAGCAGCGGCAGGAACCACGGCGCGCAGAAGTGCACAAACGGAATGAGGATGGAGGGAATGCCCAGCGCCAGCCCGCCCACGGCCCACACAGCGGCCATGGCCTTGCGGCGCGCGGGCGAGCGCAGCACCAGGTCTGCGGTGCCTGCGGTGTGCGGCGGCGAGAGGCGGGAGCGGGGCGGTGCGGTGGCGTGGGCGTCCGATGCGGTGGCGCGGGCGTCCGGCGCGCTCACACCGCCGCCGCTCGCGCTGACGCCTTCATCCTGCGTGCCGCCTTCACCCCCGCACAGCACCAACTCAACCGGCGTTGCACCACCCGGCTCACCCTGGCCCGCGCCAGGCTCGCCCTGGAAAGTAGGGACACCCGTGCCAGGCACGACTTTCTGGAAACCAGGGCCAGGAGTGCCAGGCACCACTTTCTATTTGAAGAGTTCGGGGTGGCCGGGGGTGGGGGCGGGGCGGCTGGACAGGTCGGCCATCTCGCGCTGCATCTCTTCCAGCGAGCGGAATTCGTAGTACTCGCTGGCAAAGCGGATGTACGCAATGTGATCCACCCCGCGCAGCCGCTCTGCCACGCGGCGGCCGATCTCGCGGCTGGCCACCTCGCGCTCGCCTTCGCGCAGGAGCTCGTCCTCCACCTGGCGCACGATGGCCTCCTTGACATCCGTGGCAATGGGCCGCTTGCCGCACGCTGCCAGGATGCCCTTCATGACGTTCTCTGGGTCAAACGCCACGCGCGACCCGTCCTTCTTGACCACGGTGAGCCGCTCGGTGCGCTCTACGCGCTCATAGGTGGTGAACCGCTTGCCACACACGGTGCACTCGCGCCGGCGCCGGATGGACGAACCCTCCTCGCTGGGGCGGCTGTCCACCACGCTGTCCTTGTCTGCCTGGCAATACGGGCAACGCACAGCCAGATGCTACTTGGTGGGCACCAGCACAGCCGGCCCGTACTGCCCCATCACGATGCGGCTGCGCCCAGCCATCTCGCGCCGCGCGCCCACAGGCGTGGTGTTGCCCGGCAGGCGCGCCACCTTCTCGCGGATGACGCCAATGTCAAACGACTCCTCTGGCGGCGGCTGCAGCGGCCCGTGCAGCACCGTTGGCTTGCTGGCAGCGTCCGCGCCCACCCAGTTCTGGCATGCCTTGAAGTCGTTGTCGAACACCGCCGTATTGGTGGTGGCGCGCAGCTCCACAGCCGTGGGCAGGCCGTTGAAGTCGTTCCCGCTGATGGTGTTGCGCGTGCTCAGCACGCCGTTGGCCTCGGCCCACGGGGTCTTGGCGATGCCCGCGTCCTCGTCCCACCACAGCGCCACGCCCACCTGGTCGCTGCGAAAGCGGTTGGAGAGGTACACGTTCTCCTGGCCGTGCTCCACGTTGATGGCGCCGCGCTCGCCGCTGCGGATGCCAGCGCCGCACTCTGCAAACGTGTTGCCCCGCACCAGCGTGCGCTGGCTGTATCCGCCCCACACGCCGCAGATGGCGCAGCGCATCATGATGTTGTTGACAAACGCGTTGTCAAAGCTGAACGTCATCTCGATGCCGTGCGCCACAGCGTCGGAGAAGTCGTTGCCGAACAGCAGATTGCGGTTGCAGCCGCGCCCCTTGTAGAAGGCCTTGCGCGCATCGGGCGTGCCCAGCGTCTGCGCCACGGCTGGCGGCGGCGGGTTCTCACCCAGCGCTTCCTTGCCAGCAAAGCCAAAGAAGCCATCGCCGCAGTGCGTGGCGCTGTTGTACGCAATGATGTTGTCGCAGCTCTGCTCAAAGCACAGGATCCCCGCCGAATCCTGCCCGCGGTTGTACACCCCGTGGCTGTAGCCGCGCACGCAGAAGTCCAGCGCGTTGCGCGCCACCACGTTGCCGTTGCTGCGCCACAGGGCCACGCCCCAGCCGCTCAGGAAGCTGCAGTCGCAGTCGTACACCTGGCACTTCAGGACGTGGTCCAGCACGACGCCGTTCTGGCCACGCCACACCTTCACGCGGCGGACCGTCACGCCGTCGCAGTCCTCCACCCACAGCGCGGCGCCGTACTGCTTGAGCCACTGGTTGTCGTCGTTGTTGTGGGGCCAGAGCCAGTCGTCGTTGGACTCTGTCTTGGGCGAGCTCTTCAGGAGCTGCGCAAAGTTGTCCGAAAGATCCAGGTCCTGGAAGGTTGAGCCAGAAGCGCCCACCGCCACGATGCCATCATGGAACCCATGCACGCCGCCGCGCTGCACGGTGACCCCCGGCGCTGTCACGCGGATGCCTATGCCCTTGCGCTCATGCTGCGGCGTGAGCTGCCCGCAGCCCACCAGCGATGCGCCGCCCAGGTCCACCACCACGTTGGGGGCGGTCACCTGCACCACGCCGTTGCCGTTCAGGTCTGCCACAGCGCCTGCAAACTGCAGGGTGCAGCTTTCAGTGATGACCACGTCGTCGCGGTCCACCACCACCACGCGCGCGGGCGCTGGCAGCGAGGCCTCCGCCGCTGGGACCGATGCAGACCGGTACGTGGTGCACGCCTGCAGCACGCCAGCGGCCAACGCCGCGCCGGTGGCAAGGAGTGCGCATCCGACGCTCCGCCGGGTGAAGGCTTCCCGGCTCATATGTCTTCGATCTCTGTGACCTTCTTCTCGAGCAGTTCGTCAATCTTGGTGGTGAACTGCTTGGTCAGGTCATCAATGGTCTTCTTGGCGCTCTCGGCCTGATCTTCGGTCACGCCGGCCTTCTTGTCAGCCTGCAGCGTGTCCACGTTCTTGTTGGCGTCGCGGCGCTCGTTGCGGATGGCCACCTTGCTGTCCTCGGCCATCTTCTTCACCTGGCCCACCAGCTGCTTGCGGCGGTCTGCGCTGGGCGCGGGCACCATCACGCGCACTGCGTTGCCTTCAGCCTGCGCGCGCACGCCGATGGCCTCGATGGCCTTCACGATCTCGCTCTTGCTGGCTGGGTCGAACGGCTTGACCATGAGCGTGGTGGCGTCCACCACGCTGATGCCGGCCAGCTCGCGCAGGTCGGTGCTGCTGCCGTAGTAGTCCACCTTGATGTGCTCCAGCAGGGCGGTGGTGGCGCGGCCAGTGCGCACGCCGCGCAGCTCGCGCTGGAAGTAGTCCACGCTGTTGGACATGCGCTCTTCGGCTTCAAGCAGGACAGTGTCAAGATCCATTCGTGCTACCTCATTGCGGACTGGGGCATCGGTTCGTTGGACACCACAGTGCCCACGCTGGAGTCACCCTCCAGCACCCGCTGGATGTTGCCCCGCTTGCGGAAGTCAAACACCACCACGGGAAGCTCATGCTCCATGCACATGGTGAGTGCGGTCAGGTCCATGACAGCCAGCTGCTTCTCGATGGCGGCTGCAAACGACAGCTTCTCGAAGCGCTTGGCGGCGGGATCCTTCTTGGGGTCAGCGGTGTACACGCCGTCCACCTTGGTGGCCTTCAGCACCGCCTGCGCGCCCAGCTCCACCGCGCGCAGCGAAGCGCAGGTGTCCGTGGTGAAGAAGGGATTGCCAGTGCCCGCCACCAGGATGACCACGCGGCCCTTCTCCAGGTGCCGGATGGCGCGGGCGCGGATGAAGGGCTCCGCCACCGCGGTGAGGTTGATGGCGCTCATCACGCGCGCCTCCACGTTGTGGTGCGCCAGCGCCTCCTTCAGCGCCAGGCCGTTGATCACGGTCCCCAGCATGCCCATGTAGTCGGCCGTGCTCTGGTCCACCTGTCCGGTCTGCGCCAGGCGCGCGCCGCGGATGATGTTGCCACCACCCACCACGATGGCCAGCTGCAGCGGACTGGCCTGGCGATAGGCGTCCGCCACCTCCTCTGCCAGCAGGCTGAGCTCGCCGGGATCAACACCCAGCTCGCCCGGCTTGGCCAGGCTCTCGCCGCTGACTTTCAGGACCACTCGTTGGAATCGTTTGGGCACGCGTCCTCCGCTGGCGCCGGGGGGCCGGGCCAAGCGGCGGCATGGTAAAGGGAACCGCCGCCCCCATGGGGTGCGGATGATGGCTGGCCCTACCATTCACCTGTGCCGTCAGCAGCCCCATCAGCGCAGGACATGCCCCTTGAAAGCAGGGCGATTTCTGCGTCGGCCGCCCGGCGCTCCCATTCGCTGCGTTGGTTCTTGATTGGGATTGCATGCAGCCTGCCCGTGCACGCGCTGGTGGTGGTGTGGATGGCGTCGGTGCGCCTGGAGCACCACGGCCTGCCCGTTCCAGAGGGCACGGTGGTGGAGATGGCGGTCATGCCGTCCGAGGACCTCTCTGGCAACCTGGGTGGCGGCGGCACTGGCGATGGCCCAGAACTGGCGCCTGGCGTGGAGAGCAGCTCCACGGAGCCGCTGCCAGGCCTGGCTGGCCCTGACCTGGGCGGCATGCCTGGCGAAGGCAGCGGCCTGACCATCGGCGGCGCAGAGGGCTTTGGCTTCAGCGGCAAGCAGGGCGGCAACGGCGGCATCGGAACAGGTGGCGGCGGCGGTGGAGGAGGTGGTGGTGGCGGCGGCCTGGGCGGCGGCGCTGCGTCCACCAGCTTCTTTGGCGTGGGCGGTTCTGGGCAGCGGTTTGCGTTCATCGTGGACAAGAGCGGCTCCATGTCCAACCGGCTTGACCGCGCCAAGACCGAGCTCCGGCAGGCTGTGGCAGGGCTGCCCGACTACGCCACGGTGTTCGTGGTCTTCTACGACAGCGGCGAGCCTGTGGTCTTCAGCGGCAGTTGGGAGCGCGTGCGCAGTTCCACCATGCAGCGGCTGACCAAGTGGCTGAAGGACATCGCGCCCAGCGGCGGCACAGAGCCAACCCGCGCGTTCAAGCGCACGTTTGAGCTGGACATCCGCCCAGACGTCATCTTCTTCCTGAGCGACGGCGAGATTCCAGAGGAGAGCGTGAACGAGATCCGCCGCCTGAACTCCACTGGCCGGCACGTCACCGTGAACACCATCGCCTTTGGCGACGAAGCTGGCAGCGCGCGCCTGCGCCAGGTGGCGCAGGAGGCGGGCGGCGAGTTCCGCGAGGTGCGCGATGCGCGCGGCCCACAGGATGGCCAGGGCGGTCGCAGCGGCAGAGGAAACCGCAGCGGAGGCGGCAATTGACTGGGGGTGCACGCGCGCTACGGCTGTCTGCTGTGCGTGCGCCACGGATGCCAGTACGCGCGCCCTGGATGGCAGCTGTGCTGGGGGCGGTGCTGCTGCTGCCAGCGAGCGCGAACGCAGACCAGGTGGAGCTGCGCGGTGGCGCGCCAGCGGTGGAGGGCACGGTGGCTGCAGCTGGCCCTGCTGGCCTGGTGGTGCGCACAGCAGCGGGCGAGCAGCGCGTCCCCTGGAGCGAGGTGCGCGCCGTGGCTGGCGCAGCGCCCGCTGACGCGGCCCAGTGGCTGGCTGCTGGCGAAGCGCTGTGGCGTGGCCGCATGCGCAGCCAGCGCGGCGACTGGTCGGGAGCGCTCGAGCCCCTGGAGCGCGCGGCCGCTGCATGGCGCGGCGCTGAGCCCAGCGCAGATGGCGCCGGTGCAGCGCTGCTCCTGGCCCAGGCGTATGCCAACGCTGGCCGCTGGGCGGATGGACTGCCGGTGGCCTTTGAGGCCATGCGCGTGCTGCGCGCGGGCGCGTCTGTTCCAGCGTGGGCGCAAGGCAGTCATGCGCTGGTGGATGCGCCGCGCGTCCTGCCCGCCGCGTTTCCTCCCATGGCGCTTGCCGGCCCCGATGCCGCGCGCGCTGCCGCAGCGCTCCGCGCGCTGGGCGCTGGCGACGACGCCTGGCAGGCTGCGGTGGCGGCGGTGGCCGCGCTCCTGGAGGGCGCGCCGGCGCCTTCGCGCGCTGGGCTGGGCCGGCAGGCCGAGGCAGAGCGACAGGGCCAGGCGCTGCTGGACGCCATCCGCAACGCACTGTCCGACGATGCCACCATGCGCGCTGCAGGGCGCAAGTCCCTGGCCAGCCTCCGCCGCGGGCTTCCCGCGTGGGCGGATGCGTGGGCGCAGTTCGCCACCGGAGCCAGCCTGGCTGCTGAACCAGACATCACCACCAGTGAGCGCGGCGTGGTGGAGCCCTGAAGGTGGACGCAGAGGACGCCGCCACGCAGCCCTGCCTGGCGGCTGCTGCGCGGCAGCGCGCGGCCCTCACGCTGGAGGCGCTGGGCGACGCGCCCGGCGCGCAGCGCGTGCGCCGCGCAGGCCAGCTGAGCGCCGCCCCGGCATCTGGCGGCGACGTGGCAGACCCAGTGGCTGCGCGCCTGGAGGCGCTGGGCCTGCAGGACATCCTGACCACGCACCTGGAGCAGCAGCTGGAGGCAGCGCTGACCGACGAAGAGCGCGCCGCGCTGGTGGGGCGGCTGGCGCTCCTCCTGGCTGCGCGGCTGGAGAACGAACCAGATGCAGCGCGGCGCGACGCCATCATGGCGCGGTCGCTGCGCATCGTGGACAAGTTTGACAACGGCTCGGAGCCGCTGCGCCTGGCGCTCCTGCGCTCGCAGCACCGCGCAGCGCAGCGCGTGGCAGAGGACCGGCGCGCTGGCCGCGCAGACGACGCGCGCACCGAGGCGGCGCTGGCGCAGTTCCGCCAGCTTGGCAAGAGCCTGCAGGCGCTGGTGGTGCGCACCTTGCGCGCGCGCGACCAGACCGAGCGACAGATTTCCACAGCCAGCGGCCTGCAGGCAGAGCTGCTGGCGGAGCGCAGCGCGCAGCAGGAGCAGGTGGCGCGCAGCGCGGACTTCTTCACCGCGTGGGCGCTGTACTACCAGGCGTGGCTGGGGCGCGAGCTTGGCCAGGAGGGCTGGCGCGACCGTGCCAGCGAAGCACTGGCCATGTTCTCCAAGCTCATCGAGCCAGGCAAGGCTGCGGTGGATCCCTCCGAGGTCTCGCTGGACCTGCGCCGCAACGAGGGCTTTGCCAGCGCGGTGCTGGGGTCTGCGCTCACGGCCAGCCTGACGCAGAGCGCCGCCACCGCCGACGCGTGGATGGCGCTCCTGGACGCGCCCAGCACGCACGAGAGCGTGCGCACCAAGCTGCCGGCGTGGCGGATGGCTTCGTACCTGGACCGCGGAGACTTCCGCCGCGCGCTGCAGCTCCTCACTCAGGAGGGCGATGGCCCGCAGGGCGTGCCCATGGCGCTCATCGCTGCGGCGCGGGCTGCGCGCGCACCTCCAGGCAGACGGCGCTGCAGACGTGCTCACCGAGGCGGTGGCGCGCATCGCTGGCGCTGGCCGGCTGTCAGACCTGGCTGCCATGAGCGGCGTGGCGGAGGGCGCTGGCACTGGCGCTGGCGCGCAGCTCTTTGAGGGCGTGCGCGCTGCGTCGCGCGCGCAGCGCCTGCAGCAGGGGGGCGACGCTGCCGGAGCCAAGCAGGCGTGGGACGAAGGCTGCGCGCGCGCTGCAGGCAGCGCTGGACGCTGGCCCGCCACCTGCCATCGCAGCGGGTGCGTCCGCCCTGCAGGGCTGGGCGCTGCGCGGAGCAGGCCGGCCGGCAGAAGCCGCGCAGGCGTTCATCGCCAGCGCTGCTGGCGCCACCGGTGACCGCGCTGGCGACGCCTTGTGGAGCGCGGTGCTCTGCCTGGATGAGGCCAGCCGCACGGACAGCAGCAATGCGGGCGGCGCTTCCGCGAGGGCGGCAGCGCTCACGCTGCGCCCAATACGGCGCAGCAAACGCCGCAGGATGTCATCCAGACCCTGCTGAAGCGCCTGATCGAGGACCTGCCTGGCACCAGCGCAGCCACGCGCGCGCACGCCTGGCGTGTGACGCACATGCCCACGCCTGCGCAGGCTGACATCGAGGCGCTGCTGAGCGCAGAGGTGCCCACCGAGCTTGCGCCCGCGGCACGCAAGGCAGCGCTGGAGGGCCTGTACCGCCGCTTCCGCACGCTGGCTGGCGCAGACCGCGCCGCTGCGGCCCGCCGCGCGCTTGGCCTGGGCGACGCAGAGCCGCCCGGCGCTGGCGACGACGGCACCGCCGAACTGCGCCGCCGCGTGGAGATGGCCGTGGGCGTGGACGACGCCACCCGTGCCGCAGAGAGCCTGGCAGCGCTGGAGGCGCGTGCTGAGCAGCGTCCAGCGCTCGCGCAGCAGCTGGCCCAGGAGCTGGCCGCGCGCCGCGTGCAGGTGGCGGCGCTCACTGGCAAGGTTGCGCAGGCCATGGACGCGGCACGTGCCACAGATCCGGCCACGCCGTGGAGCCGCGTGGCGTGGCGCGCGGCGCGACGCGCTGCTGCGCGACCAGACCGAATTCCATGACCGACCGCGCCCAGGCTGCGCGCGCGGTGGTGGTGGGGATCGCGCCCTCCTCGCCGCCGCCAGGAGACGTGGTGGCCTGGGTGGTGGCTGAGACAGCGCTGCTGCGTTCGCCCACGCCGGCTGTGGACCCCGCTGGTGCAGCGGCAGCGCTGGAGCGCGCGCTGGAGGAGCGGCCGCGGGACCTGGACCTGCTGCTGTCTGATGCTGCGTTCCGCTGGGCCAGAGGGGACCGCAGCAGCGCTGCCGAGCGCCTGGGCACGCTGGTGGGGCGCCTGCCGATGGGCACCGACGCCTGGTATGCAGCCAAGACGCTGCAGATCAGGGTGGTGGCAGATGGCGAGCCAGCGCGTGCGCGGGCCATCCTGGAGCAGGTCAAGCAGCTTTCAGGTGGGCTGGGCCAAGGGGCTGCCGCGCGTGGATTGGCAGAGCTTGACCAGACGCTTCCCCTGGCAGCGGGGGCCACACCATGAGCCAGGACCCCCGGCAGCGCGCGGTGGATCAGAACGTGCTGAGCATCCTGCGCGCCAGCGGCGGCTGGAATGCGCGGGCGCGGCATCGCCTGGGGGTTTATGCCGCCAGCCGCAAGATCGAGACGTGGCGCATCGCTGCGGCCCTGCGGCAGGTTGCGCGCGGGGAGAGCGAGGCGCACGTGCCGGGCGGGACGCACGCACCAGCCGCGGCTCACGCACCAGCCGCGCCGCACGCACCAGCCGCGGCGCACGTGCAGCCCGCGCCGCACCGCCGCGGGCTCCTGGTGGCAGCGCTCAGCCTGGTGGTTGGCACGCTGCTCACCAGCGCGCTTCTGTGGGTGGCCTATCGCGTGGCCACTGCGCCACCACCGCCACCCAGCGCCGCACAGCAGGGAGCGCAACGTGCTGCAGATGCGGCGCGCGCGGATCGCAGCAGCGCTGGTCCGCTCCTGCCCACACCAGAGAGCAGCGCAGAAACCACCAGCAGCCCAGACGCCTCGGCTGGCTCTGGCGCGCTGGAGGCAGCGCTTGGTGGCACGTCCACGCCCGCTGCTCCCCTCCGCGGTCGGACCATCCCACCAGCGCCAGCAGTCTTTCCGCGCGCACCCGGCCTGCAAGGCACCACCAGCGCGCCATGGATGCGCGAAGCACTGGAGTCCCTGGCTGCAGAAGAAGCCGCCGTGGAGCGCGTGGGGCAGGATGGCAACGCGCTGGATGACGCCCAACTGGCGCGGCTCCAGCGCGCAGCAGACGCCTTCATCCAGTGCTGGCCGATCCTGGAATCCGGGCGCCGCACAGCGTTGATCGAGGCGTTGGTGCGCGGCATCGCGCGCGCGCCAGAAGCGTCGCGCCGCACCATGACCGATGCCTGGCAGGAGGCGGTCCGCACCACCGCGCAAGAGACGCGCGACTGGTGGCGCGCGGCTGGCGGCGCTGGCATGCTGCAGGCGGTGGCAGGCGGCGCGGGTGGTGGCGATGCATCCGCCTTTGCAGAAGGTGCGCTGGGCTGGCTTGGCCCCAAGGCGCCAGCGGTGGCCAAGGCGTGCACCGCGTGGGCCGCTGCCGCAGCAGGGGATCTGGTGACTGGCTGGCTGGCCGCGCTGGATGCCGCGGCAGAGCGCGGTGAAGAGGCGCAGCTGGCCCGCGACGCTGCGGTGGTGCAGGCGCTGGACGCGCTGCTCCGCGGCAACGCCATCATGGATCGGCCTGGGAGCGTTGCCAACGCAGCGGGCGCCATGCTGGAGGCGCTGCCGTGGTCGGGCGGCGCGGCCCGGCGGGCCAGGCTGGCCGAGGCGTGGACCGCGTGGATGGGCGACACGGCCGTGCGGTCGCCCGCGCTGCATGGGCTCTCCAGCGTGCTGGCGGCGCGGCGGCCTGGTGCGTGGTGGGATCCGTGGCTGGTGGTGGATCCACGCGCCACCATGGACGACCGCGCGCGCGTGGGCCAGCTGATGGCCAAGGCGCTGGCTGCAGAAAGCGCGGAAAGCGCAGCACCTCAGCGCACGCTTCGGGGCATTGATCCGGAGCTGGTGCATCGCTGGCGGGCTGCCCGGGCCACTGTGGCGGCTCGGGCTGCGGACACGCCTGTGGCGCGCCTCGCCCACAGCGCAGAGACCATGGCGCTGGTGTGCGCGGCGCACCTCATGGTCCGCGGCCGGGCCAGCGAGGCGTCTGCGCTCCTGGCACAGGTGGCAGAGCCGCCCGGACTTGCGCCCGATGAGCAGGACCGCTGGAAGGGCCGCCAAGCTCGCGAGGAGGCCCGCACACCCTCCACAGACGGGCGCCTGGAGGAAGAGCTGCGGTCGCGGCGCTCGCTGGCGGACCGCCTGACCTGGCTGCGCGCGCTGCGCACGCGGCCCATCCGCGACCTTGGACCGCTGGATGCCAAGACCCTGGCGCACGAGGCGCTGGCAGCGGCCAGCCCAGAGACGCGGAGTGTGGCGCAAGGCGTCATTGCCGACACGTTTGCGCAGGGACCAGAGATTGCTGCAGCGCTCATGGCGGAGGTGGCCAGCGCAGTGAGCGCTGCAGAGGCGGCGGCATTTGCGGCGTCGCTGGAGGGTGTTCCAGCCCCGCACGGCACAGAGGTTGCGCTGCGCGCTGCAGCCACGCTGCTCCTGGCCGACCATCTGGATGCGCTGCGCGCCAGCGACCGCCACATGCTGGATGCAGCTGCACGGGAGCTCACGCTGGCAGCTGCAGCGGCAGCCAAGGCGCTGGGCGCGGACACCGATCCAACCTGGACACCGGACCTGGCCATGGCTGCCTGGGCTCGCGCGCGCGCTGCAGACGCGCAGCGCACTGTGCCAGCCGACACGCTGGCCCCCATCCAGCAGCGGGACGAAGCCAGACGCCGCATGGCGCAGGGCATTCCGCAGCGCTTTGCGGCAGCGCAGGCGCACCTGCTGGAGCTGGATGCTGCCATCCTGATGGAGCAGCTCCCGCGGCGGCGCTCGGAGATCCAGGCGGTGCTGCAGAACGCAGCCGCCGCGCGGGCCAAGGCGCAGGACGTGCAGGCGCAGATCCAGGCCAACGCTTCGGCCATGGCAGAGCTGGCAGCCCTGGCATTTGGCAGCGAACCCAAGGGAGGCGCATCATGAGGCGCACGCGCGCGGCATGGCAGTGGGCGCTCCTCTGTGCAGCCGCTGGGCTGGCCGGGGCCGCGCAGTCCACCACCAGCGTGGGCGTGCCTGCGGCAGCATGGCCCGCTGCGCGCGACGCCCGCGTGGCTGCGCTTCCGCCGCAGGACGCGGCCGCGCGCATGGCGCTGGCAGAGGAGATCGCAGACCGCGCTCCGGCTGGTCAGGCTGGCCAGGCAGACCGTGCGCTGGCGCTGCGCCTGGCTGCCGAAGCTGGCTCGCTTGACCTGGACACCTGGGGCCGCAGCGCAGCGCTGTTCATCGCAGCCACCACAGAGGACGCCGCGCAGCGCGCCCGCATGGAGGCGCTGGCGCAGTACCTGGGCGGCCAGGTGCAGGTGGCGCAACGCCCAGAAGTCTCGGCGGTCATGGGCCTGCTGCAGGCGTTCGACGCCTACCGCCGCGGGCAGGGCGTCAAGGCGCGCGCAGCGCTCGACCAGCGCGGCGTGGCAGCGCTGCTGGACGCGCACCCCGAGTTCCTGAAAGGCGGCGCTGCGCGCTTCCGCGCAGACTGCGACGCCATGCGCGGCGGCCTGCAGCCCTCCTTTGGCGCAGCGCAGGCCGAGGCGCTCTTCACCTTTGCTGCGGCCGCGCTGGCCCCGCGCCCCCGCACCTGGACCGAGTCGCTGGCCCTCTACGGCGCTGCGCCGCTCCCCGAACTGGACGTGACCGACCGCCGCACCCTCTTCGACACGAAATTGGTGCCTGGCACGGGTGTCCCTACTTTCCAAGAACAGGGCGGCAAGCCGAGAGAATGAGAGCGGGCGGCGCGGTGCGGGTCACGCGCGCCACCGCGCGGCGTGACCCCCGCGCGCAACTCTGCGGCGTGGCCTGCGTGTTCAGCGTTCCGCGCGCTGGGCCAGCAAGGCGCGGAGCTTCTTGCCCTGCTCCTCGGTCAGTACCTCGTCCAGCTGCCGCAGCGCCACGTTCCACTCGCGCAGGGAGAGCTTCTCAGGGCGGCTGCCCTGGATCGCCCCCACGGCGTACTCCATGAAGATCGCGCGCACGCGCTCCGTCTGCTCTGGCGTCAGATCCAGGGTCTCGGACACCTCACGCAGGCGCGCGTTGGCAGCGTCGGCCCGCCGCTGGATGGACTGCGCCACCATGCGGCCGAACTCCTCGATCTCCAGCCGCGCATCAATCTGAGCTTCGGAGGCGTCGGGCGCTGCCTTGCGCAGTTCTGCGCGGAGCGCATCGCGGTACTCCGTGGCCATGGCGCGCGCAGTGGCCACCTCCTTGGCAGTGAGCGCCACCTGCGCCACCGCGGTGAAGCGCTCGCGCGCGCGGACCGGCTGCAGCAGGCGTTCTGCCATCTGCGGGTTCGGGCGCTGACCATCCGCGCTGGCTGTGCGGACCTCGATGATCTGCCGGTAGTGGTCGCGCACGAACCGGTCAGTCCAGCGGAGGCGGTCGGTGACCAGCTCCTCCACCTGTGCGCGGGCTGCCTCGCTCAGTGGCAGGCGCAGCACCGCAGCCATGTCGGGATCCATGTCCAGGCGCACCAGCGTGCCATCAAAGTTGCGCTCCACCAGGGTGGGGCGGTGCTCCTGTGGCGCATCCGCCTTGGGCCCAGCCAGGAAGCCAGCAGGCGGCGCGGCGGCGGGCTGCGTGGCGGGCGCGCTGGCAGGCGCTGTGGCCGGGGGCACAGCCGGCGCGCTGGCCGGCGCTGGTGCTGGCACGGGCGCAACGCCCCCACCAGTTCCGGGCGCCTGCTGGTGGCTGAGCATGGCTGTCAGCTCAAGCAGCATGCTGAAGATGGAAGCCAGCATCAGGATCACGGGAGCCCAACGCCCCCAGGCTGCCCCCTATTGCCCGGCTCATTTCCCCTCAGGCGTGCTTGGGAACCGCTTCGAGGGCCTTGGCCAGCGCGGCTTCCAGGTCTGGGGTGTGCTCGATCCCCACGCTCAGCCGGATCATGCTGTCACTGATGCCAAGCTGGGCCCGCTGCTCTGGCGGCACGCTGGCGTGGGTCATGATGGCTGGGTGCTCGATCAGGCTTTCCACGCCGCCCAGGCTCTCTGCCAGCGCAAAGATCTGCACCCGCTCCAAGAAGATGCGGCTCTCTGCCAGGCCGCCCTTCAGCCAGATGGTGATCATGCCGCCGTAGCCAGGGCCGCCGTCAAGGCTCATCTGCCGCTTGGCCAGCGCGTGCTGCGGATGGCTGGGCAGGCCGGGGTAGGCCACGCGCGCCACCTTGGGGTGCTTCTCCAGCCACTGCGCCAAATGCATGGCGCTGGCGCAATGCTGCCGCATGCGCACGGCCAGCGTCTTCACGCCGCGCAGTGACAGATAGGCGTCAAACGGCCCCATCACGCTGCCGATGGCGTTCTGCATGAAGCGCAGCTTCTGCGCCAGGTCTGCGCGCCGCGTGATGAGTGCGCCGCCCACCACGTCGCTGTGGCCGCCCAGGTACTTGGTGGTGCTGTGCATCACAATGTCAATGCCGCTCTCGAACGGCCGCTGCAGCATGGGCGTGGCGAACGTGTTGTCGCACACGGTCACTGCGCCCACGCTGGCGCCCAGGCGCGCCACGGCCTCCAGATCAACAATCTTCAGCGTGGGGTTGGTGGGCGTCTCCACCCAGATCATCTTGGGCGAATGCGTCCGCACCGCCTCTTCCAGCGACGCCAGATTGGTCATGTCCACATGCACCACCTCCAGCCCCTGGCTGCGGCGGCGCACGCGGTTCAGCAGGCGATTGGTGCCGCCGTACACATCGTCCATGCACACGATGCAGTCGCCACTGTCCAGCAGCTCCAGCGCTGTAGCGGTGGCAGCCAGGCCGCTGGCAAACGCAAAGCCGCCGCAGGTGGTGTCGTCTGCCTCGGTCAGCGGGCTGCCTTCGATGTTTGCCAGGCACCGCTCGAAGGCAAAGCGCGTCACATTGTGGCTGCGGCTGTACTCAAACCCCTTGTGCACGCCTGGGCTTTCCTGCGCAAACGTGCTGCTGGTGTAGATGGGCGGCATGACCGCGCCAGTGGTGGGGTCTGGCCGCTGGCCGCCGTGGATGACGCGCGAGTCCAGATGCAGGTTGGCCGGGTGGGAGTGGGAGTGTGCCATGGGGAGTTCGAGCGGTGTGGGCGGTGTGGGCGGTGGGGGCGCGCGCGCTGCGTGCTACAGCAGCTGCTTGCGCAGGTAGTTGATCAGGTCAATCTTGGTGATGATGCCGTAGAACGCGCTGCTGTCCTTCACGATGGCCACGCGGTCTGCACGGAAGATGGGCAGCAGGCTGGATGGCGTGTCGCTTGGCTTCACAGTCTCCAGGCGGCTGGTCATGAAGTCGCGCACGGGCCGGTTGCCAGAGCCCTTGGGATCGTCCAGCAGCGCCAGCAGCACGTCGCTTTCGTCAATGATGCCCTGCACCTGGTCGTGCTGGTCCAGCACCACCATCTGGCTGACGTTGTAGAGGCGCATGCGCTTGATGGCCTGCTGCAGCGGCAGGTCTGGCGTCAGCGTGTAGTCCTCGCGGTCCAGGTGGCGGCGCGCGATCAGGTCGCGCAGGTCGCCGGTCTTGGGGCGCTCGATGAACCCGTTGTCCATCATCCAGAAGTCGTTGAACATCTTGCTCAGGTACTTGGCGCCGCTGTCGCAAATGAGCGTCACCACGCGCTTGGGCTGCTTCTGCTCGCGGCAGTACTGCAGCGTGGCGTGGAGCAGGGTGCCCACGCTGCTGCCAGCCAGGACGCCCTCCTTCTGCAACAGTTCGCGCGCAGTGTGGAAGGCCTGCGCGTCGGTCACGGAGTACGCCTTGCTCACCAGCTTCAGGTCGCAGATGCTGGGCACGAAGTCCTCGCCGATGCCCTCCACCAGCCAGGAGCCTGGCTCCACGTGCTTGCCTTCGTTCACCAGCGGCGCCAGGATGGAGCCCGCAGGGTCAGCCAAGATGATCTGGCAGTTGGGATTCTTCTCCTTCAGGTAGCGGCCCACGCCGCTCACGGTGCCGCCCGAGCCCACGCCAGCCACGAACGCGTCCACCTTGCCCTCCATCTGCTCCCAGATCTCGGGGCCAGTGGTGGTGTAGTGCGCGTCTGGGTTGGCCTCGTTGCCAAACTGGTTGACGTAGAAGGTGCCGGGGCGCTCGCGCGCGATGCGCGCTGCCACGTCCTGGTAGTACTCGGGGTGGCCCTTGGCCACGTCGCTGCGGGTCAGCACCACCTCTGCTCCCATGGCGCGCAGGTGCGAGATCTTCTCGTCGCTCATCTTGTCGGGCACTACCACGGTCAGGTGGTAGCCCTTCTGGCCAGCCACCAGCGCCAGAGCCAGGCCAGTGTTGCCGGCCGTGGCCTCGATGATGTGCCCGCCCGGCTTCAGGCGGCCGTCGCGCTCGGCGGCTTCGATCATGGTCACCGCGATGCGGTCCTTGATGGAGTTGCCGGGATTCTGGTTCTCCATCTTTACCCACAGACGGCAGGGTCCGCGATCGAGCTTGGTGAGCTCGAGCATGGGCGTGTTGCCGATCATCTGCAGGACGTTGCCGAAGACTGGGGCGCGGGACATGAGGTCTGCAGTCTACGGAACCCAGCGTGCGGTACAACGCGCACGTGCAGCCAGCAGCACCAGGGCAGTCAGACCAGTCGGATCAGCCGGAACCGGCAGCGGAGGCCCAGCAGCCAGTGCGCGCGGCCATGGTGGTGGCGGCGCACAGCGGGCATCTGGAGCTGCGCGGCGCAGCGGACGCCCCTGGGCACGGCGCGTGGGTGGATCTTGGCGCAGTGCGCGCGGCAGGCATGCGGCAGCTGCCGCTGGCGCGGGCGCTGGGCGTGCAGAGCGCGCGTGAATCTGCGGAACTTGTGGTGGTGGATGCCACCGCGGGGTTGCTGGGCGACGCGTTTGTGCTGGCGCTGCTGGGGTGCCAGGTGACGGCCATCGAGCGTTCGCCACTGGTGGCAGCGGTGGCGCGCGACGGTCTGGAGCGCGCTGCGCAGGACCCGCGCGTGGACCAGGCTGCGCTGGGGCGGCTGCAGCTGGTAGAGGGGGACGCGCGCACGCTGCTGGAGCAGATGCCGGCGCCGGACATGGTGCTGATGGACCCCATGTTCCCGCCCAAGCGCAAGCGCAGCGCGCTGCCGCGCAAGGAGATGCAGCTGCTCCGCGCGGCAGTGGGGGATGATCCTGATGCGGCGGAACTGCTGGCGGCCGCGCGGGCGGTGGCCACGCGGCGCGTGCTGGTGAAGCGGGCGGATGATTCTGCGGGCGTGCCTGGCGCGCCAGAGCCAGACCTGGTGTTCAAGGGCAGCACGTCGCGGGTAGAGGTGTACCTTGCTGCCACGCGGTCACGCTGATGGCGACACCCTGGTTCCATCTTCCCCATGTGCCAGCGCCCGGAAGCGTGGCGCGGCTGCCAGCGGCCGAAGCGCGGCACGCGCTGGGTGCGCGGCGCCTGGGTGCGGGCGACGCCGTGGTGCTGTTTGACGGCCAGGGGTGCGTGGCGCAGGCCACGCTGCAAGGGGGAGGCGGGCGCGAGGATGACGTGCCCGCGCTGGTGCACAGCGTGGAGCAGGCTCCGCGGCAGTTGCCGCGTGTGGAGGTGGCGGTGGCCCCGCCCAAGGGCGACCGCTGGTCCACCATGGCAGACATGCTGGCGCAGCTGGCGGTGGCGCGCGTGCACCCCATGGCCACAGCGTTTGGCGTGCGTGACGCAGAGCGCGTGAACCGCGTGCGCACCGAGCGGATATTCATGGAAGCGTGCAAGCAGTGCCGGTGCCCGTGGCTGCCAGCGTTGGGCGAGCCGGTCACGCCTGCAGCCTTTGCAGCACAGGTGGTGGCAGCGGGCGGCATGGCGGTGCTGTGCCATCCGGGTGGCGTGCCCGTGCAGGAAGTGGCGCGGCAGTGGGCTGGGCGAGAGGAGCAGGGGGCGAGTGCGAGCGGGGGGGCGCGCGCGGGCGAGGCGGCGCGCGCAGGCGAGGCGGCCCTATCCAGCGCTGCGCCAGTCGGCATCCTCATCGGCCCAGAGGGCGGGTTCAGCGATCCAGAAGTGGCCGCCATGGAGCAGGCGGGCGCGCGTCGCGTGCATCTGGGGCCCACGCTCCTGCGCGTGGAGCTTGCAGCGGTGGCCAGCGTGTGCGCGTTCCGTCAGGCCGCGCACCACGTCCGCGAGCGCGGGTGACGCGTCATCCATCCCGAGGAACCGGAAAGTAGGGACACCCGTGCCAGGCACCACTTTCCTGAATGGAGCGTACCGGGGTCGAACCGGTAACCTCTGCCTTGCAAAGGCAGCGCTCTCCCAATTGAGCTAACGCCCCAGCGAGCCCGTTCATCACGGACTGGGGAGCGGAAGTATAGCCCACGCATGCGGTGGCATGCGTGGGCTGAGAGAGCTTCAAAATGTGGCTGGGAATCAGGGGGTGGTGGTCTGTGCTGGGACCTGCTCTGCCACGGCCTCTGCGGGCTTGGCTGCGTCGGTCTTCACTTCCACGGCGGTCACCTGCGGGGTCTCGCGCACCGTGAGCAGTTCCACCACCTGGGGGCTGATCACGGTCAGGTTGAGCGCGCTGTCAAACTCCTTGCCGCCCTTCACACCCACCAGCGTGCCCAGCATGGTGCCCATGGGGATGTTCTCGTTGGGCAGCACGTAGGCCAGCGTCTGGCTGGTCTGCGGATCGGTGATGCGGTAGAGCTGCGGGAGGCGCTTGCCGTCGTACACCACGCTGGCGTTCAGCACGCCCACGGTGGTGTATTCCGCGCGGCGCTGGATGTCCGTGATGATCTGGATCATCGCGCGCTGGCGCTCGGTCATCTGGCCCTTGATGGCAGCCAGCTGCTGCGACTGCTTCTGCGTCTCGGAGATCAGCTCCAGCTGCTCGGCGCGCGCCGTGGCCATGAGGGCCAGCGCGCTGTTGGCTGGGGCGGTGCGGGAGAGCTCCAGGTAGCGGCCGCGCAGGGCCTCCACCTCGGCGCCAGCCTGTGGCTGCTGGCGGACGGCTTCCCACTGCGCTTCCAGGTCTGCCCAGCTGGCGCGAGCGCTCTGCTTGGCGACGGCTGCGCGCTGGGAGCGGGGAGCCACTTCGATGGCGCCTTCGCCATCGCTGGAGAGCTTGGTGCCGGCCGGAACAGCGCGGCCGCTGTGGTCATCCAGCAGCGGTGGAATGGCTGGGCTTCCAGGCGTGGTCTGCGTGTCGGAGGCAGCTGTGGTGACGGTTCCAGGCGTGGTGGCGTCGCCAGCTGGAGCCATGGTTGGCGCTGGCTGCACCGTGGGAGCGCTGCCAACAGAGGACGGCGCTGCCGAACCTGCTGGCGCTGCGTTCACGGGCGTCTCGGTGTAGGTGGCAGCCTCTGCAGCCGACGCGCGGCGCAGGAACTGCATGTTCACCCAGCCTTCGCCGCAGGGTGGGAGCGCCACCTTGTAGACAGACTCGTTGTCGCCAGCGATGGTGCCGAGCACGGTGAGCGTGGTGCCTGGGGCCACGGTGCCGATGAGCTTCCAGCTCTTCTCGGGTGCGCCGCCCGCGTCCACGTTGGGTGCGCGCAGGTCTGTCTTGGCGGTGACCTGTGCAGTGCCGTTGCTGCCAAGCGTCACGCGGCGGTCCGCTGGCACATAGGCGTACAAGGCGGAGAACGCTGGCCCAGAGGTGCGGACCTTGGCCCAGCCAAACTCTTCCTTGATCACCTGGACTGCGTCGCCGGCCTTCAGCTTGCCGAACGCGTACGCGCTCTGTGCGCTGGGGCCGCTGCGCAGGTTGACCGTGTTGCCCTGCACCACTGCGATGTATGGCTCAGCGGCTGCTGGCGTGGCCGTGGCACCGGCAGGAGACGCTGCGTCCTGCGCGAGGGCCGGCTGGGTGAGCGGGAGGGTGAGCAGGGCTGCCGTGGTCAGCGTCATGCTTCCAGCAGCCCGCATCCATGCGGGTGAGCTTCCGTGCTGCATGGGCGCAGTGTATCGGAGCGGGCTAGACTTGCCATCCATGGCAGCCCCAGATCGCACAATGAATTTTGGGCCCGCGGCGCGCAGGTGGGTCTGTGCGGGCTGCACTGCGGCTGTTCGGTCCGTGTTCTGGAGCGGCGCCTGCGCGGCAGCGGTGTGCACGCGCGCGGGGGCGGCGGCCCGAGCAGGCGTGCTCCCAGGCGTGCTCCCCGGCGTGCTCCCCGGCGTGCTGGCTGGCCTGCTGGTGCTGGCCGCTGCCGGGTGCGAAAGTCCGCTGCAAGCGCAGGAGGACGCTGAACTTCAGCGATCCCTGGAGGCTGCTTTGGCGCGCGAAGCTGGCAACGGCGCTGCCCCACAGCCCCTGGCGCCAGTCACCACCCCCACCAGCGACGTCTTTGAGAGCCTGAAATCCCGCCGAGCCCAGCTGGACGCGATGGGTCCCCAGCCAGATCACGCTGGCGCTGGGCTGGACATCGGCCCAGACCTGACCACCCCGCGGCCTGGGGAGATCTTGCTCACCCTCCAGCAGGCGGTCTCGTCCGCGGTGCAGAACAACCTTTCTGTGCAGACAGCCCGGCTGGATGAGGCCATCACCCAGACTGAGATTGTCACGGCAGAAGCGGTCTTCGACACCGTGCTGTTTGCAAGCGGTGGATATTCCCGCGACAACCAGCCCCAGCAGGCGATTTCCTTGGGGGGCGGCGGTGGTGGCTTCCTGCTGAATCCGTCCCAGGACCAGCGCGGGTGGAACTTCACCACCGGCCTGGAGCAGCGCATGGCCACGGGCGGCACCCTGGTGGCCAGCACCTCCATGCAGTCGCAGAAGGTGAACGACCCGGGCGACGTCATCACACCCAACCCGGCCTACAACACTGCAGTCAACCTGACGCTGAGCCAGCCGCTTCTGAAGGGGTTCGGCACCGATGTGAACCTGGCGCAGCTGAAGCTGGCGCGCAACCAGGACCGCAGGTCGGTGCAGTTCATGCGGCAGCAGCTGCTGCAGACGGTGGCGCAGACCGAAGCTGCCTACTGGCAGGTGTACGTGGCCCGTCAGCGCCTGGTGAGCGCGCAGTGGCTGCTGAAGCAGGGCGAGATGGTGCGAGACGTGCTGGTGCGACGCCGCAACTACGACACCAGCCTGGCGCAGTACGCAGACGCTGTGAGCAAGGTGGAGGATCGCCGTGCCTCGGTCATGCGCGCCGAGCGCGAGATCCAGCGCGCGGTGAACAACCTGAAGGCGCTGATGAACGACCCGCGCCTGCCAGCAGGCGGAAGCGAGACTGTGGTGCCCGTGGACACGCCGGTGGATCAGCCGCTCCGCTACAGCCTGGGCGACGCGCTGGCCACCAGCATGGCGCAGAACCCAGGGGTGGCGGCTGCGCTACTGGGCATTGACGATTCCTCCATCAACCTGGATGTGGCGGACAACGGCCGCCTGCCAGAGCTTGACCTGCAGGCCAGCGGCGCGCTGTATGGCATGGCCTCTGGCCTTGGCAGCGCGTGGGGCGACTTTGGCGACAACAATTGGATCGAATACGCCGTGGGCGCCACGTTCCGGCAGCCCATCGGCAACCGTGCGGCAGAATCGGACTACCGGCGCGCGCGCCTGGCGCGCAGCCGCGCGGTGATCGGCTACAAGGGCGCTGTGCAGGACACGGTGCTGGCGGTGAAGAACGCGCTGCAGGACGCTGCCAACTCGTACCGGCTCATCGGGCAGACTCGGGCGCAGCGCCTGGCAGCGGCAGAGAACATGCGTGCGCTGGGCATCGAGGAGGAGAACATCGCGCAGCTGACGCCAGAGTTCCTGGCGCTGAAGTTCCTGCGGCAGGACTCGCTGGCCATCACGCAGCTGGCAGAGGCCACTGCGCTGGCGGAGTACAACATCGCCATCGCCAATCTGTACGCGGCCATGGGCACGGGGCTGGAGCGCAACCGCATCGAGCTGAAGCTGGTGGACGCAACGCCTGGGCGGTAGCAGCGTGGCGCAGATCTGCCCAGCCACACCGGAGAGCATCGCGCAGGCAGCCCTGCTGCTAGGGCAGGGGAAGGCGGTGGCCTTTCCTACGGAGACTGTCTATGGATTGGGCGGCCGGACTTTCAGCCCGGACGCAGCGCGGCTGATCCACGCGCTGAAGGGGCGGCCTGCCAACAATCCGCTGATTGCGCATGTGCTGGATGTGGCAGGCGCGCGCCGTGTGACGCACGCGTGGTCCGATGAGTGCACGCGCCTGGCCAGCGCGTTCTGGCCGGGGCCGCTCACGCTGGTGCTGCCGCGGCATCCGGATGTCCCGCGCGAGTCCACCGGCGGGCGCGACACCGTGGCGGTGCGCTCACCGCGGCACACGGTGGCGCGCGCGCTGCTTGAGGCTGTGGGCGGCGAGCCCATCAGCGCGCCCAGCGCCAACATCAGCGGGCGCACCAGCGCCACCAGCGCTGCGCACGTGCGGCACGACTTTGCGCATGTGCCAGACCTGCTGATCCTGGATGGCGGGGCGTGCGAGGTGGGCATCGAGAGCACTGTGCTGGACCTGACTGCGCCAGAGCCCACCATCCTGCGCCCGGGCAGCGTGACCGCGGCCGACCTGCAGGCCGCGCTGGGCCGCCCAGTGCGCGCGCGCGAAGCCACCGAGCAGGGCGCCAGCCCTGGAACAGCCATCAGCCACTATGCGCCGGTGACGCCAGCCGTGCTGGTGCCGCGCGGGCAGCTGGAGGCGTTCATGCAGGGCCAGGAGCCGGGATGCGCGGTGCTGATGGTGGCGCCGCATGGCGTGCCGCCGGGGTGGCGCACGCACCACCAGGTGTTCCCCATGCCCGAGCTGTGCGAGGCGTATGCAGCCGTGCTCTACGACCGCCTGCGCGCAGCCGACGCCAGCGGCGCGCGGCTGATCGTGATCCAGGACCCTTGCTCCGCGGACCCGCGCTGGTCCGGCGTGCGCGACCGCCTGCGCCGCGCCACCCACCCGCCAGCCGTGTGACGCGCGCTCGCCCGCGCCGCCACGCGCGCGCGCCGCGCCGCGCGCCAGCCCGCACGGCCGCTCGCCCGCGCCGTTTCTCGCGCTGCGGCCCCCGCCGCGCTGCGGCTGCTCACTGCATCGGGATCTTCACGTGGAGCCGCGTGGCGCACTCCTTGGCCAGCTCGTATCCAGCGTCCACGTGGCGGAACACGCCCATCATGGGATCGTTGGTCAGCACGCGCTCCAGGCGGGCGGCGGCCTCTGGCGTGCCGTCTGCCACGATCACCTGGCCAGCATGCTGGCTGTAGCCGATGCCCACGCCGCCACCGTGGTGGAAGCTCACCCAGCTGGCACCGCTGGCGATGTTCACGCCAAAGTTCAGGAGCGGCCAGTCGCTCACAGCGTCTGTGCCATCCTGCATGGCCTCTGTCTCGCGGTTGGGGCTTGCCACGCTGCCGCAGTCCAGATGGTCGCGGCCAATCACGATGGGCGCCTTCACCTTGCCTGACGCCACCAGCTGATTGAACGCCAGGCCAGCGCGGTGCCGCTCGCCCAGGCCCAGCCAGCAAATGCGCGCTGGGAGGCCCTGGAACGCCACGCGCTGCTGCGCCATGCGGATCCAGCGGTGCAGGCTCTCATCCTTGGGGAAGAGTTCCAGGACAGCCTCGTCCGTGGTGCGGATGTCTTCTGGGTCTCCAGAGAGCGCCACCCAGCGGAAGGGGCCGCGGCCCAGGCAGAACTGCGGTCGGATGTACGCCGGCACAAATCCCGGGAACGCAAACGCGTCCTTGAACCCGTGGTCAAAGGCACGCTGGCGGATGTTGTTGCCGTAGTCAAACACCTTGCTGCCAGCGCGCTGGAACTCCACCATGAGGCGCACGTGCGCCTCCATGCTGGCCATGCTGCGGCGCTGGTATTCAGCGGGATCGCTGGTGCGGAGCACGTCCGCCTGCTCGCGCGTGAGGCCAGCGGGGTAGTACCCCTCTAGCGGGTCGTGCGCGCTGGTCTGGTCCGTGAGCGTGTCTGGCACGATGCGCCGGTCCTTCAGCCGCTGCAGCAGATCCACTGCGTTGGCCAGGACGCCCACGCTGATGGCCTCACCCCGGCTCTTCAGCTCCACCGCGCGCGCGATGGCCGAATCCAGGTCCTCGTGGATCTCGTCCAGGTAGCGGTCGGTGACGCGCTTCTCCAGACGCTCGCGGCAGACATCCGCGATGAGCGCTGTGCCTTCGTTCATGGTGATGGCCAGCGGCTGCGCGCCGCCCATGCCGCCGCAGCCAGCGGTCACGTTCAGGCGACCCTTCAGCGTGCCACCAAAGTGCTGGCGCGCGCACTCTGCGAAGGTCTCGTAGGTGCCCTGCAGGATTCCCTGCGTGCCGATGTAGATCCAGCTGCCGGCCGTCATCTGGCCGAACATCATCAGGCCGCGCTCTTCCAGCTCATCAAAGACGCGCTGCGTGCCCCAGTGCGGCACCAGATTGCTGTTGGCAATCAGCACACGCGGCGCATCGGCATGCGTGCGCACCACGCCCACCGGCTTGCCGCTCTGGACCAGCAGCGTTTCATCTGCGGCCAGCTGCTGCAGCGCGCGCACGATGGCATCAAAGCTCTCCCAGTTGCGCGCTGCCTTGCCGCGGCCGCCATAGACCACCAGGTCGCCAGGGCGCTCGGCCACCTCGGGGTCCAGGTTGTTCATGATCATGCGCATGGCTGCTTCGGCAGCCCAGGTGCGGCAGGTGCGCTGGGCCCCGCGGGGGGCGCGGACGACTCGACTGGCAGCAGTGGACGCAGAAGCCATGGGCCCGCATTCTAGGCGGGGCGTGTACCGTGGCTGCGCCATGCCCATCTACCGCGTGGAGGAACCAGTTCAAGGCCGCGTGGCCGTGATGCAATGGCGGCGGGGCGTGCGCCGCAACCTGAGCGCGCTGGGGCTCTCGCTGCTCTTCACCTTCGTGGGCCTGCTGGTCCTGGAGGACCGCCAGGAAAGCCTGCGCGAGCACGTCTTTGACGCGCTGTGGAACGCGTCCAACACCCTCACCACGCTGGGCGACCTGCAGAAGCTGAACCACGGCCAGAAGATCTTCATGATCTTTGCCATGTTCGTCTCCACCACCATCGTGGCGTACGCGCTCAGCTCGCTGGGTGGCACCATGGCCAGCCCGGACATCGTGGCCTACCGAGAGAACAGGAGAATGCACCGCATGCTTGCGTCCATGAAGCATCACGTCATCGTGGTGGGGTTCACCGACATTGGCCAGCGCGTGGCACACCGGCTGCGCGACAGCGGCCGAAAGGTGGTGGTGATCGAGGAGTCGCCCGCGCTGGCCGAGCAGGCCTCGGCCGACAACTTTGCCGTGGTGCAGGGGGCCGCCAACAAGGAAGAGACGCAGCGCGAGGCCGGCGTGGAGCGCGCGGATGGCCTGGTGGTGACTGTCTCAGAGGTCGAGCAGAAGCTGGCCATGACGCTCATCGCCCGGGCGCTCAATCCGGCCATGTACATCTCGGCCATCGGCAACACCGAGGCAGGCAAGGACTGGCTGTCCCACGCAGGCGCCACAGACGTGATCCTGGCCAACGAGATCATCGCGAGCACCGTGGTCACGCGCATGAGCCAGCGCGTGCAGCTGAACGCCAAGGGCGTGGCCGACGCCGAGCGCGGCCTGATCCAGGAAGAGCGCGGCCCGTCCAAGCCAGCCTGAGGCAGCTGGCGCCAGTCAGGGCAGCTGGCGCCAGTCTCCTCCACACCAGATCGCCACCTCGCGCCTGGGCATGACCTCGGTTGCCGCGCTGCAAGAATCAGATCAAAGTTGATCCGTTTTTTGCATGCGGCCGACCGGGGTCCGTCGGCGGGAGCGTGGCGGTGTGGGCCGCCGGCCGGGTGGATCGGGGATCGGGGATCGGTGGGCGGGGGGAGGGACCGGACTGGCTAGGGGCAGTGCAGCAGGGAGTCTGAGTCTGGGCCGCAGAACGCTCCCTGGCGGATCTGGGCGGCCAGGCGTGCGATGTCTGGAGCTGGCGGGCGGTCCTGCACCAGGCGTGGCACTTCCGCGCGCACGCGGCGGAAAAGGTCCTCTACGCCGGAACCGCTCTGCAGGGGGCGCTGGTACTCCAGGCCCTCGCACATGACCAGCAGCTCGATGGCCACGGTCTCCAGCGCGCGGTCCACGCTCATGCGTAGATGATTGGCGCTGGTGGCCCCCATGGAGTTGTAGTCCTCGATGCCTGCGCTGGTGGACACGTTGCCCACGCTGGCAGGGTGGGCCAGGGTCTGCAGTTCGTTGCAGCAAGCCGCTGCGGCGTACTGCGCGATCATGTAGCCAGAATGCAGGCCGGGCTGGGGGCTCAGGTAGGCACGCACAGGGTTCTGTGGGTCTGTGGCGGCCAGGATCCAGAACACGCGCCGCTCGCTGATGCCAGCAAGATGCGCCAGCGCGATCTTGGCCAGGTCCATGCTGATGGCCAGCGGCATGCCGTGGAAGTTGCCGCCAGACAGGATGGCTGTGTTGCTGCCGTCTGGGAAGACCAGCGGGTTGTCTGTCACGCCGCCCAGCTCGTGCTGCACCACGCGCTGCACGTGCGCCAAGGCGTCCGCCACAGCACCCAGCACCTGCGGGGAGCACCGGAAGCTGTATGGGTCCTGCACGCGCGGGTCGTCTTCCTTGTGGGCCAGCAGGATCTGGCTGCCAGCCAGCTGCGCCAGGATGGCTGCCGCCACGCGCTGCTGGCCAGGCTGGTTGCGGGCCTGGTGAATGCGCGGGTCCAGGAACGAGTCTGTGGCGCGGCACGCATCCATGGACAGCGCGGTGGCCCGCACAGCGGTGTGCAGCAGCGCACGCATGTCCTGCAGGGCCAGCGACGCCACGCTGGCCATGTAGTGCGTGCCGTTGATCAGGGCCAGGCCCTCGCGCGCGGCCAGCGTGAAGGGCTTGAGCCCGGCTGCTGCCAGCGCTGCGCCGCCGCTGACCAGCTTGCCCTGATGGCGCGCCTCGCCTTCGCCCAGCAGCACCAGCGCCACGTGGGCCAGCGGGGCCAGGTCTCCAGACGCCCCAACAGAACCGCGGCTGGGCACCAGCGGGGTGACACCCCCGTTGATCATGCCCACGATCTGCTCAACCAGCTCTGGCCGCACGCCGCTGTGGGCACGGGCCAGGCTGGCTGCCAGAAGGAGCATCATGCCGCGGACCACTTCGTCTGCGGCTGGTTCGCCAGTGCCAGAGGCGTGGGACCGCACCAGATTGGCCTGCAGGTCTGCCAGCTGGGCGGTGTCCACCCGCACCCGGCTGAGCGAGCCAAAGCCTGTGTTCACGCCGTAGACCACAGGGCCGCCAGCCAGATGGGCCTCCAGCGCGCGGCGGCAGTCTGCCACGCGCTGCCGGGCCGCAGGGGCCAGCTCCACCCGGGCCTGGTGCCTGGCCACCGCCTCCACCTGCGCTGGGGTGAGGGGCGAACCATCCAGCACGACCGTGTGTGTGGCTGCCATGTGGGCCGAGATCATATGAAACGCGGGTTGGCACTGGTGCCGGGCAGCGGGCTGTCTGGCGTGGTTGCTGCCCAGCGCAGAGTGCGGTAGCACATGGGGATGGAGCCAGCCGCGCCGCAGCCTTCTAGTTCGCCCAATCCTGGTCAGCGCGGCGCGCCGGCGGCCGGGCAGGCTGGGCACCCGGCTGCGCACGCCGCTGCTCACCCGGCTGCGCACCGCGGCATTCAGAATGGTCTGGTGCGGGCCACGGTGATGGCGGTGGGTGCCATCGCTGCTGGCGTGCTGGCCATCCCGGTGCTGCCGTTCCTGGTGGGAGAGCGCGGCGTGCTGGCGCCCACAGCGCTCGATGCAGCCCGACCCACGCTGGCAGCGCTGGCTGTCGGCATTGGCCTGGTGGCGTTCACGCTGGTGGGCGCTGCCGTGGGCCGCGTGATCAACGCAGCGGTCGGGCTCTTTGTGGCGGGTGCTGGCGTGGCGGTGCTGTCCATGCGCACAGGGTCCATCGCTGACGCAGCGTGGGATGGAGACCGCCTCCTGCCCATCGCGTTCGAGACCATTGCATGGAGCGGCGCAGTGGCGGCCATGTCCATGGCCATCTTCCGCGCGTCGGGTCCACTGCCAGACATTCCAGCGCGCAATGCCAAGGGCTCGTTCATGGCGGAGGTGTTCAACCAAGACGCGCTGCGCTCGCTGGCAGCCGGGCTGGTGGCGCTGGCTGCTGCATGGCTCCTGGTGCGCACCAACATGAAGGGTCAGGCGCTGGGTTCCATGGTGCTGGGCTGCGCGGCGGTGGCGCTGGCTGCGCGCAAGCTGCAGGGGCGCTCGCAGCCCATCCTGGTGATGGCTGCTCCCGTGCTGTGCATCGGCATCATGCAGGTGCTGACCGCGGTGTCGGCCCAGCTGCCGCTGGACAAGCTGGTGGCGGGCGACGCGCTGCCAGGCTGGTCGCGCATCATGCCCATGGATGCTGCCGCCGGCGCGCTGATGGGCGTACCCATCGGGCTGGGTTGGAGCCGCGCAAGCACAGGCGAATAGGGGCTTCCTGCGGGATACACTCGCGGCATGTCCCTGCTTGTGACCGGAACTATCGGCATTGACACCCTGCACGCACCCACTGGCGAGGCGCAAGGCGTCCTGGGAGGGTCGTGCAGCTACTTTGCTGCGGCAGCCAGCTTCCTGTCCCCCGTGCGCGTGGTGGGCGCGGTGGGTGGAGACTGGCCGGAAGCACATGAGGCGCAGCTTCGGTCGTTCAAGAACATCTGCCTGACTGGGCTGGAGCGCCGTCCCAACAGCCAGACCTTTGCCTGGGGCGGCCGCTACCTGGAGAACATGAACCGCCGCGAGACGCTCTTCACGCGCCTGGGCGTGCTGGAAGAGGCGCCGCCCAAGGTGCCGCCTGCGTACCAGGACAGCCGATTTGTGTTCCTGGCCAACACGCACCCCATGGTGCAGATGGATCTCTTGAAGCACTTCCCCAAGCGCGCGCTGGCGGTGTGCGACACCATGGACCTGTGGATCAACATCGCGCGCACCGAGCTCATGCAGCTGCTGCAGCAGGTGGACGGCGTCATCCTGAATGACGAGGAAGCCTCGCAGATGACAGATGAGCGCAATCCGGTGACGGCCGGCCGCATGATCCTGGAGAACGGCCCGCGCAAGTTTGTGGTGGTGAAGAAGGGCGAGCACGGTGCCATCCTCATCCATCGCGACGGCGTGGCCAGCGTGCCCGCCTACCCAGCGGACGCCACGCAGGTGGTGGACCCGACCGGCGCTGGCGACACCTTTGCGGGCGGCTTCATGGCCCACCTGGCGCGCAGCAATGGCACGGACTTCCACGCGCTGCGCCACGCCATGGCCTGGGGCACGGTGATGGCCAGCTTCACCATCGAGGCCTTTGGCCTGGAGCGCCTCATGCGCCTGAACACCGGCCAGATTGACGACCGCTACCGCGCGTTCCGCGCCATGACGGCATTCGACTGATCCGCATCTGAAAGAGGAGATCGCTGTGCAAGGAGTCATTCGCGCCGTGGCTGTGCCGCTGTGGCTGTGCGCCGCAGCGGCTGCAGCGCCTCAGTGGGTTCCGTTTGAGCAGCTGCCGCACGCAGAGGAGGTGCGCCAGCTTGAGCAGCAGGCGCGCGGCATCAGCAGCGCTGGCAAGGTGAACGATGTGCGGTGGGACCCTGCCACTGGCACGCTGTGGTTTGAGTACGCGGGCTCATGGCGCACCGTGCCCATGGCTGGCGGCACTCCAGCGGCGGCGCAGAAGGATGCTCCCGCGGCGCCAGAGGATCCGTCCCGCAGCGGCTACCGCGAGCCTCGCGGTGCGCGCGGCACGCAGGCGGCGGAGGTGCCTTCGCCAGACGGCAAGTGGCGCGCGGTGTTCAAGAATGCCAACGTCACGCTGGTGCCCACCGCAGAGGGCGAACAGCCTGTGCAGGTGACCACCGAGGGCAAGGACAAGCTGAAGTTTGGCAGCGCGGACTGGGTGTACGCCGAGGAGCTGGACCAGAACACCGCCATGTGGTGGAGCCCGGACAGCAAGCGGCTGGCGTACTACGCGTTCGATGAGCGGCCCGTGAAGGACTACTGCCTGGTGTCCGGGCTGACCCAGACGCGCACGCAGCCGCTGGTGGCTGGTTACCCCAAGCCGGGCGACGAAAACGGCGTGGCCAAGCTGGAGATCTACGAGCTGGCCACCAAGCGCCGCGTGCCGGTGGACGTGGGTCCGGATGCAGCGCAGTACGTGTACGGCGCCCGCTGGACACCCAAAGGCGATGCGCTGCTGTTCTTCCGCACCAACCGCAGGCAGGACACGCTGGAGCTCTGCGCGGCCAACCCAGCCACAGGCGAGGTTCGCACGCTCATCAAGGAGACGTCGGACACGTGGCATGACAACTCGCCAGCACTGCGCTTCCTGGCGGATGGAAGCCGGTTCCTGTGGCAGACAGAGTCCAACGGCTTTCCCAACTGGCAGCTGTGGGACCTGGCCAAGGGCAAGCTGGCCGACCTGACCAAGGACGCGTGGGTGGCTGGGGACATCGTGGAGGTGGACGAAGCTGGCGGCTGGCTCTATTACGTGGCGCGCTCCAGCGAGACCAAGATCAACCCGCAGCTGCACCGCGTGAAGCTGGATGGCACCGGTGGCCAGCGGCTCACGCAGGGGGACATGCACTGGTCTGGGTTCCACATCGCGCCAGATGGTTCGTGCTTTGTGGCCACCAAGGAGTTCGTGGACACGCCGCCCATGACGGGCCTCTACGGCATGGACGGCGCGCTGCGCGCCACGCTGGCCCAGGCGCCCGCAGACGCGCTGGCCAAGCGGGGCGTCACGCCGCCTGAGTTCCTCCGCCTGAAGGCAGAGGATGGCACCGAGCTCTACGGCATCCTCTACAAGCCGCGCGGATACGACCCAGAGAAGCAGTACCCCTTGGTGCTGAGCGTGTATGGCGGGCCTGGCGTGAACACGGTCAGCACGCGCTTCCAGCCTGTGGAGGGCGAGACAGAGTTCGGCCTGCTGATGGCCAAGCTGGACAATCGCGGTACGCCGGGCCGCGGCAAGGCGTTTGAGAGCGCCACGTACCTGAACCTGGGCGGCAAGGACGTGGATGACCAGGCGCTGCTGGTGAAGGAGCTGGTCAAGCGCGGGCTGGTGGACCCCAAGCGTGTGGCGGTCACAGGCCACAGCTACGGTGGGTACATGACGCTCATGTGCATGCTGCGCTATCCAGAGCTGTTCAGCGTGGGCGTGGCTGGCGCGCCACCCAGCGACTGGCGCCAGTACGACACCATCTACACCGAGCGCTACATGCGCACGCCGCAGGAGAACGCAGAGGGGTACGACCGCGGCAGCGCGGTGCGCCTGGCCAAGAAGCTGAAGGGGCGAATCCTGCTGCTGCACGGCATGGTGGATGACAACGTGCATCCGGCCAATACGTTTGCCATCGCAGATCAGTGGCAGCGGGGGAACACGCCCTTCGAGATGATGCTGTTTCCCACATCCAATCACGGCATCTTCAGTCCTGCCCACGAAAGCGTGAAGTGGAGCTTCCTGCTGCGCAACCTGGGACTGTGGTCGCCAGATCAGGGGTGAGTGACCTCATGCGCCTTCCGCCCGATCGCAGCCATGTCCGCACCGAGCATCGCCACCCGCTGAGCGGCGAGCTGGACAAGCTTGGCACAGAGCAGATCGTGGAGCTCCTGGTGGAGGACCACGCTGCCGTGGTGCGCGCGGTGCGCGAGGCCGGCCCAGCGCTGGCGGCGCTGGTGGACGCTGTGGTGCTGCGCGCGCAGCAGGGCGGGCGGCTGATCTACGTGGGCGCTGGCACCAGCGGGCGGCTTGGCGTGCTGGATGCCAGCGAGTGTCCGCCCACGTTCCAGAGCGACCCCGCGCAGGTGGTGGGGATTATCGCGGGTGGTGACAGCGCGCTGCGCCGCAGCAGCGAGGGCGCAGAGGATGATCCGGCGGGGGTGACGGCGGTGTTTGATCAACTGCAGGTGGGCGCGAACGATTCGGTGGTGGGCATTGCAGCTGGCGGCACCACGCCGTATGTGCTGGGCGCGCTGGCGCTGGCGCGGCAGCGGGGAGCGCTCACGGCGTTCGTGGCGTGCACGCCCAATGCAGACAGCGGTGGCTGCGAGCATCTGATTGTGCTGGATACAGGCCCGGAAGTGCTCACTGGCAGCACGCGGCTGAAGGCTGGCAGCGCCACCAAGCTGGCGCTCAACTGCCTGACCACCGCGCTTTTCACGCGGCTGGGCAAGGTATACGGCAACCTCATGGTGGATGTGGCGGCCACCAATGACAAGCTGGTGGATCGGGCCATTCGCACGCTGCGGCTCTTGGAGCCAGCGCTTGACCGCCCGGGTGCGCTGGCGCTTTTGCAGGCTGCAGGTGGCACGCTGAAGACGGCCATCGTGATGCGGCGGCTTGGGCTGCCGCGTGAAGAGGCAGAGGCGCGGCTTGCGAAGGCAGCAGGGCGCTTGCGTGATGTGATTGGGTGAGGCGGGGGGAGCGCGTGCAGCGCGTGCGCGTGGCGTGTGCAGCGCTCGCGCTGCGAATGCGTGGCGCAAAAACGCGAAGAGCCCCGCGTGAACGGGGCTCTTCGGAGTGTGTTGTGATCGCGTGATCAGCCGACGATCGTCTTCAGGCTCTTCATCGGGCGGATCTTGATCTTGCGAGTGGCCGGCTTGGCCTTCACAAGCATCATCTCGCCTGGCTTGAAGGGGTTTGGCTTCTCGTAGGCCTTGGTCGCTGGCTTGTTGATGACCATGACCTTCATCATGCCGTGAACAACGAAGACGCCTGGGCCCTTCTTGCTCAGGTCCTTCTTCATGATGTTCTGCAGCTCCTCGAACACCAGGCCCACCTGCTTGCGCGGGAGCTTGGTCTTCTCCGCGATCATCTTGAGCGTTTCGCCCTTGCTGCGGGGCTTTGCACTTGCGGTCGCCATCCTGACTTCCTTTCCTAGAGAGCGGGATCGTGTCCCGAATTCGTGGGCCGCCACCACGTGCGGCCCTGAAACGGTTCGTTTTCGGGGCTGTTCCGGGCGCTCCGCCCTAGAACGCCGTGAAAGATAGGGATTCCAACGGCGGACGCAAGGCCAGAACTGACAATTCCGCATGGTTTTTTGATGGAAATTGGTGCCAGGCACGGGTGTCCCTACTTATTCAGGGGATCTGGGGAGGGGGTGAGTGTGAGGGAAGTGCGCGGGCGGGGAGGTGGGCTGGCAGGGAGATGGGCGGGGCGGTGGGGAGGCCGAGGAGGCGGGGGGCGCAGGGCGAGGGGGCAAAGAAGCGCGCGCATGCGGAGACGCGGGGCGCTGGGTGCGGGGGTGGTGGGACGCGAGGGCGCGGGGCGCCGGAGCACGGGATGCGGACACCCCGGACTGCGTGATCGCTGGGGCGCAGGAACCGGGTGACGGCGGTGAATGGCGCGAGGGTCTGGAGCCAGGCGGGAGGCTGCCTGGCAGGGCGCGGCGGCCCTGCGGAGCGGGGAACTGCCGCGCTGCGGGCTGACGGGGCCGCTCATGCCTCGCCACCGGCGCGCCGACACCCCGGCGCTCCGACGCCGCTGGCGCTCCGGCGCGGCGGCTAGACCCAGTTGTCAGGCTGGGCGCCTCAGCGGCGCAGCTCGGCCAAGGCCCGTGGCCGCCCATTGGGCACCACCCCGCTCCGCAGCGCCAGAAAAACTCGGGACACCCGTGCCAGGCACGAGTTTCCAGAAACCCGGGACACCCGTGCCTGGCACGAATTTCTCAGCGGCCGATGGAGTGGTATTCGAAGCCCTCGGACTTCATCTGCGCGGGGCGGAAGAGGTTGCGGCCGTCGAAGATCAGCGGCGCCTTCAGGCGCTTCTTCATGTCGGCAAAGTCTGGGGAGCGGAATTCGTTCCACTCGGTGCAGATGATGAGCGCGTCCGCGCCGTCCAGCGCGGAGTACATGTCCTTGGCATGCGGGATGTGAGGCATCTCGCGGCCCAGGTTCTCCAGCGCCACTGGGTCATACGCCACCACGTGCGCGCCGGCTTCCACCGCGCGCTTCATCAGCGTGATAGCGGGTGCCTCGCGGATGTCATCTGTGCGCGGCTTGAACGCCACGCCCCAGAAGGCCAGCTTCTTGCCCTTCACGCCGCCGGGGCCAAAGCGCTTCTCCACCTTCTTCCAGAAGTGCGCGCGCTGGTCTTGGTTCACCGCGTGCACGGCCGCGTTCAGCTTGCAGTCAAAGCCCACTGCGCGGCCCATGCCCACCACCGCCTGCGTGTCCTTGGGGAAGCAGCTGCCGCCGTAGCCCAGGCCGGGATACAGGAACTGGTTGCCAATGCGCTTGTCCGCGCACATGCCCTCGCGCACCGCCACGATGTCAGCCCCCATGTGCTCGCACAGGTTGGCCATCTCGTTGATGAAGCTGATCTTGGCCGCCAGCATGGCGTTGCTGGCGTACTTCACCATCTCGGCGCTGCGCACATCCATGATGTAGATGGGATTGCCGTTGCGCACAAACGGGTCGTACAGGTCGCGCATGACCTGCGCGGCGTCCTCGCTCTCCACGCCGCACACGATGCGGTCCGGCTTCATGAAGTCTGCGATGGCGTCGCCTTCCTTCAGGAACTCCGGGTTGTCTGCGATGTGGAAGGGCACCTTGGTGAGGCTGCGGATGAGGTCCCGCACCTTGTGGCTGGTGCCTACTGGCACCGTGCTCTTCACCACCACGGTCTTTGGCTTGCCCTTGGCGCCGATCTTCTCCAGCGCCGCCGCGATGTCGCGCGCCACCGCCAGCACGTACTGCAGGTCCGCGCTTCCGTCATCGTCGCTGGGCGTGCCCACGCAGATGAAGATGGCCTCCGCGTCCTTGTAGGCAGCGTCCTTGTCCAGCGTGAATTCAAGGCGTCCTGCTGCGATGTTGTGCGCCAGCATCTCGCTGAGGCCGGGCTCATAGATGGGGCTCTCGCCCTTCTTCAGGAGCTCGATCTTGCGTGGGTCCACGTCCAGGCAGATGACGTGATTGCCCGTCTCGGCAAAGCACGCACCAGTGACCAGACCCACATAGCCAGTACCGACCATCGTCAGCTTCATGCAGCAGTTCCTTGGGGGGACAGAAGAAGGGGGGCAGGAGAATATCGGCTACGCCGTGGGGCGGCGTGAGTTCGGCTTCACCTCGATGCCCAGCAGATACTTCTTCAGCCCCACTGTGGCGCCGGTCGGGCTCGCATCCCCTGCAAACCCTCCGATCCAACCACCTGTACCCACCACGCGGTGGCAGGGCACCACCACGGGCATGGGGTTGCGCCGCATGGCCTGGCCAGCTGCACGTACTGCCCGTGGCGACCCAGCCTGCTCAGCCAGCCACGCGTAGGTGCGGGTCTGGCCGTAGGGGATGCTCCGGCACGCGTCCCAGCACTTGCGCTGGAACGCAGTACCTTCCGGTGTGGGATAGCGCCGCAGGTTGGGCTTCTTGCCCTTCAGATACTGCGTGAGATCCTTCCGCAGCGCTGTGTGATGCTCCTTGGCGGTGGTGATGGTGATGAGGCCCGCGGGCGTCTTCACCTGCAGCGTGTCCGACGCGGCCGACGTGGGCGGCCGGCTCCGCCTCACGCTCTTGGCAGTGCGAACAGACCGAGAACGCGTCTTCTTGTGCTTCAGTCGAGGCATGGTGGCGTCTCCTCGGGCGCCATCGTAGTTCGGCCTGGAGCCGCCCCCGTACCATGTGGAGGAAATGCCTCACGCTGTCGCCACATCCATGGATCCCATGTCCCAGGAACTCCTTGCACTGGTGGGTGCCCACGACCCCCAGGTGTCCGCGCTGATGGCCCAGGAGGCCGAACGCCAGGCCACCACGCTGGAGCTCATCGCCAGCGAGAATCACGTGAGCGCTGCGGTCATGCACGCCGCTGGCAGCTGGCTGACCAACAAGTACGCAGAGGGCTACCCGGGCAAGCGCTACTACGGCGGCTGCCAGTTCCACGACCAGATCGAGGACCTGGCCCGCGAGCGCGCCAAGAAGCTCTTCAAGTGCGGGTTTGCCAACGTGCAGCCGCACTGCGGCGCCAACGCCAACATCGCAGCCTTCATGGCGCTGATGGATCCGGGCGACACGGTGCTCAGCCTGCCCATCAAGAGCGGCGGCCACCTGAGCCACGGCCTGAAGCCCAACTTCAGCGGCACCTTCTACAAGATCGCCGAGTATGGCCTGCACCCCGAGACAGAGCTGCTGGACTACGACGCCATCCAGCGCATCGCCACCGAATGCAAGCCAAAGGTCATCATCTGCGGCTACAGCGCCTATTCGCGCGTGATTGACTTTGCACGCTTCCGCGCCATCGCAGACAGCGTGGGCGCGTACCTGATGGCGGACATCGCGCACATCGCTGGCCTGGTGGCCACGGGTGTGCACCCCAGCCCATTCCCGCACGCGCATGTGGTCACCACCACCACGCACAAGACCCTGCGCGGCCCGCGCGGAGGCATGGTGCTGACCGACGACCCAGAGCTGGCCACCAAGGTGGACCGCAAGGTGTTCCCCGGCAGCCAGGGCGGTCCACTCATGCACATCATCGCGGCCAAGGCTGTGGCCTTTGGCGAGGCGCTGAAGCCCGAGTTCACCGCCTACAGCCAGCAGGTGGTCCGCAACGCCAAGGCACTGGCCGCGGAGCTCACCAAGCGCAACTACCGCCTGTGCACCGGCGGAACCGACAACCACCTGATGCTGGTGGACTTGCGCCAGCGCAGCGCTGACCTCACGGGGGCAGACGCGGAGAAGTGGCTGGAGTCTGCAGGCATCGTGGTGAACAAGAATGGCATCCCCAACGATCCGCGCCCACCCATGGTGACCAGCGGCCTGCGCCTGGGCACGCCAGCGCTCACCACGCGCGGCCTGCGCGAGCCAGAGATGGCGCAGGTGGCTGGCTGGCTAGACCGCGTGATGGGCAGCAAGGGCAGCGCGGACGAGTGCCGCGCGGTGCGCGAAGAGATCCGCACCTTCACCGAGCGCTTCCCGCTCCCGCACTGAGCCGCTGTGCGCACGCCGCGATCCCAGGTGCGGTGGGTGCCCACGCCGCGCGCGCTCATCCTGGCATCGTTCGACCCGGACGGCTTGGCTGGACCGCTCACTGCCATCGGCACTGGCGTGCTGGGCGGCATGGTGCTGTACATGGCCAAGCTGCTGCAGCCCGCGCTGGCCGCCGAGACATTCCTGTGGTGGTTCATGATCGCGTTTGGCGCTGCGGTCTGCGCCACGTCGGTGCTGGCACTGGTGTTCCGGCTTGTGATCCAGCCGTGGCTGTGGCGGAGCCTGCCACTCGAAAGCGCCGTGGGGCGTGCCTGGTGCCAATGGCGCGCCGCCGCATCGGGCATCTTGCGTGAAGGCGCCACCCGCCGCGCACTGCTGGCCGCGTGCCAGCAGAGCAGTCCGCCCACCATCGCTGTGTGCAGCCTGCGCTATCGCGATGACCTGGCGGCAGACATGGGCCTCCCGCTGCTGGAGCCAGAGATCGTGCGCGGTCTGCACCAGTTCCGCAGATGGGTGATCCTGGCAGTGTGCGCGCTGCTGGTGCTGGGTGGCATAGCCATCCAGTGGCTGATGGTGGGTGGCACTGTTGGCATGGCGCCTGCTGGCGTGGGCATGATCATGATGCTGGGCGTGCTGCTGGTGGGCCGCCGCGCGCGCTCGGTGGCTCTGCTTGCAGCCAGCGGTGCAGTGGAGCGAATGGACAACCATCGCCGCTGGACAGTGGAGGATTCTGTGCTCCTCCTCACGCGCGGGCGGCGCGACGCAGTGCGCGTGACCCTGGTGGGGCCAGCCGGCGTGCAGGTGGTGGAGTTCCCAGACACAGCAGATCCAGCGCTGCGCTCCCTGTGGCAGCGGTGGACCTCACGTGTGTTCCGGCCTGAACTTCGCGCGATGGATGGGGCGTGAGCCTTATTCCGGCAGCTGGCCGCCTGGCGGGTCGCGGAAGTTGGCGGGTGCTGGCACCTTCTGCAGCGTGAAGATCTTGCTGTAGACCTCTACGTTGCCGTTCAGCTGGCTGCGCACGCCGCGCCAGGTGATGAAATCGCCTGGATTCAGGCCGTCCACCACGTCGGAGTTGGCGCCGTCAACCGGCAGCGTGACCACGCGTTGGCCATCCCAGCCGCGGACCACGCGCGGCGGATACTTGTACTGGCGCTCCATGCTGCTGGCCTGCGCGCGCTTGCGCGTGGCCTGGTCGCACAGCTGGTCCACCTGCGCCTGCAGCGCGCCGCGCTGGCCGGCGGACTCCATGCGGGTGCTGTCGTCGCCTTGCCCCACCGAGTTGTCCAGCAGCTGGCCGATCTGGATGCGAAGCTGCGCCACTTGCTGGTCAATCTGCGCTGCATCGCTGCGCAGCTGCTGCGCCTGCGTCATCAGGTTGGGGTCCTGTGGCGGCGTCTGCAGCGAATAGAACTTCATGATGAGCATGCTGCCAGCGGGAGCGCTCGCGCCACCAGCCGTGGCGCCACCAGCCGAAGCGCCGCCGCCCGATCCTCCGCCGCCACCCGTGCGCTGCGCTGCCTCCAGCACGGCCACGCGCGCGTGCAGATCAGTGCACTCCGCCTCCAGGTGCGACACACGGCGCATGAGCTCGGCGAACACATCCTCGCCAGAATCAGTGCTGGTCTGCGTCATGCCGATGGCGACAACAGCAAGTGGAACAGCAGCAGCCAGCGAGAGGAGACCCAGTGCCCGGGACGGTGTGATGCGCGAAGCGAGGTTGCTCATGCCCCCAAGGTAGTGCAGCGCGCCTCACTTGGTCTTGAACCCACCTGCAGCCACCCCGCCGGGCGGTGCGATGAAGACCTCGCCTGCGGGGAGCTGCCGCATCAGGTCTGGCGGCTGGCTGAAATTGGTGGCCAGGATGTCGGCCGGGTTGCCCGCCATCCACTGGGAGAGCCCGATGGAGGCATACACGCCGGTGTTGAAGCCAATCAGAATGCGGGCTGTGTCGCTGCCCACGTTCTCGATGGAGTGCCCGTACCCCTGCGGGATGTAGCCCACGTCGCCCTGCTGCAGCGTCTCGGTGCGGAAGCGGCCGCCAGACCCGAACATGGTCACGCTGACAGTGCCGCTGACCACGTACTGCCATTCGTCGGCGGTGGGGTGCCAGTGCAGCTCGCGCAGCGCGCCCGGGTCAAGGTCCAGCACCACGCCCGTCATGGTGCGCGAGATGGGGAAGTGCGTGGAGTCCACGCGCCACTCGCGGCCCCCGCTGAAGGTGCCATGCGGTGGGCGAGAGAGCAGCCTGTACTTGTGCGTCTGCGATGGAGGCTTCACGCCTTGCAGCGCAGGGTCGGCCACTTTGGGTGGCAGCGCGCCTTTGGCGAAGTACACCTCCTTCTTGGGAAAGCTGGCGAACGCGCTCTCCGGCAGTCCCAGGTTCTTGGCCAGCAGCGCGGGCGGCACGTGGCCCACCCAGTCGCTGATGCTGAAGGTGCCAAACTCGCTGAAGTAGCCATTGTCGAAGATCAGGATGAAGTGGCAGGGCTTGTCGCCCAGGCACTCCAGCACGTGTCCGTGGCCGCGCGGGAAGTACCACACGTCGCCTGGTTCAAAGTCGTTGGTCTCTGCGCAGCCCTCTGGGTCAATCACTGTGGTGCGCACGCGGCCTTCCAGCACCAGCGCCCACTCTGCAGCAGTGGCGTGCCAGTGGAGTTCGCGCATCACGCCTGGCTCCATGCGCATGGACACGCCTGCGATCCCCTTGGAGATGGGCAGCTGCGTGACTGTGGCCTCCTTGCCAAAGCTGTTGCCAAGCGTCTTGCCCTGGCTGGCCTCCAGCGCAAAGCGGAACGTGGGCAGCGTGGGCCCAGCCAGAAGCGGATCTGGCACGTTGTTGTGGAAGCTGGGATCACCAGAGATGGCAGGACCCTGGTGCGGCGGATGCGAAGGCTGGGTGGGGTGCATGGGAACTTGCGACGCTGATTGTTGGTGCGAGCGACTCAGGTGTAGGCTATCGGGCGACGAGGCCGCCGGGCGGACTGGCCACCGGTGCATCCTCTTTCTGCGAGTCTCGATTTGCCAGGGGTACACCATGAACCAAGCAAACCGCATGACCATCTGGTTTGGAGCGCTTGCCGTTGCAGGATGCCTCACGTCGTTCGCGGTGGTGGCTGAGCCCTCCGCACCGCGTCAATCACAGCCATCGAACTTGATTGTTGGATCGATTCCAATTGTGGCGTCGGTGGGTGCGGTCGGGGACGTCATGGCCTATTACGCCCGAATGACCGTGTGCAACATTGGACAAGAGCCAGCGGCTTGGATCTACACGGACGAGGATGGTGACGGGACTACCGATGCCAGCGCGCACCCTGTGACGACGTACAGCATGTACAGGGTCTCAAATGGAAGGATCTCCCAGATCGGTGAGTCGTGGGTGGGCCATGGATCATGTCCCGCTGTCCAAAGCACTCTTTGCGGTAGTTGCTCGCCTTCAGGCCCTCCGTGGTCCTGTCCCCTGTCGCTTGGGGTCGGATGTTCCAGCCAACACGCCATCCAAGGGTCAGCCGTAAGTTCGACGCCCCGTTCCTGGGTCATTCCATCCACTGCCTCCTTCGAATGGCCGGTAGACCTGCCGCCGATGGGTTCGCCAATTGAGCGCCGCTGCCAGGTGCACCGGAGCGACTTGGACCCCAGCCTAAACCCTGGAGCACAGTATTTCTTTGACGCCATCGTGCTCCATCGCTTCAATCCTCCCCCGACCGAATCCGCCAACGGGAGCGCTTTCCGCAAGGTCACCGTCGGGTCCCTAGGAACGGATGGAGCGTTCAACTTGTCACTCACCGGATCGACCCATCAGCAACGCCCAGCCATCTTCGCTTGGCAAGAGGTGCACGCGGACGTGAAGGTGGTCTCCACAGTCATTTCAGGCGGGCTCTATCTGCTCGCCTATCGCATCACACCGAATGCCGACGGAACGTGGCACTACGAATACGCGCTGCAGAATGTCAACAGCGATCTGGCCGCGGGTGTGCTGAAGATTCCTACATCCCCGAATGTCGCCGTCATCAACACAGGCTTCCATGGGGTTGCGCCCCACTCGGGAGAGCTGGTGGATAGTTCAGACTGGGACTTTGGGCGTATTCCTTCGCGGCTCACATGGCGGTGTCCGCTGGGTTCGGACGAGAGTCTCGCTCCACACCTCCTAAGGTGGGGCACTCTCTATAACTTCTGGTTTGATGCAGATGTGGCGCCGCGACCCGGGATGGTCAGTGTTCAATCAATGAGCGAATCCAATCCAATCGTCCAGTTTGTTGCGCAGGTTCCGTCTTCAGGGCCAATGGTCGGCGATCTGAATGATGACCTCGTGGTCGACGGCACGGACCTGGGTCTGCTCTTGGGCGCTTGGGTGACGGGTGATTCCGTGGGCGATCTCAACAACGACGGGGCTGTAGACGGATCAGACCTCGGAGTGTTGCTGGGTTCGTGGGGCGCCCAGTACTGGTAGCAGAGGTAGCTTGCCAGCCAGCCTCGCGCATCACAACCCTTCCAGCCGCTCCCGCACGTCCTTGGCTCGCAGGGCGTTGATCAGCTCCTCCATCTCGCCGGCCAGCAGCTTCTGCAGGCCAAAGCTCTGCTCCAGCCGGTGGTCCACGGCCACGCTTTCCTTCCAGCGGTAGGTGCGGATCTTCTCTGCACGGCCACCGCTGCCGATCATGCTCTTGCGCTCTGCGCTCCGGGCCGCCTCTGCCTCGGCGCGGCGCTTCTCATACACGCGCGCGCGCAGCAGGCGCCACGCCTTCTCGCGGTTCTGCGTCTGGCTGCGCGTCTCCTGCATGCGCACCTCAATGCCAGTGGGCATGTGGATCAGGTGCACCGCAGTGGCCACCTTGTTCACGTTCTGCCCGCCAGGGCCCTGCGCAGTGGTCAGGATCTCCTTGACCTCCTCCGGGTCCACTTCGCTCTCCACTTCCTCCGGCTCTGCCATCACAGCCAGGGTGGCGGTGCTGGTGTGCACGCGGCCTTGCGTCTCTGTGGCGGGCACGCGCTTCACCTGGTGGGTGCCGCCTTCATAGCCCAGTTCGCTCCACACCCCTGGGCCTTCCAGCTCGATGATGGCCTGCGTAAAGCCGCCAGCATCGCCTGGCTTCAGCTCCATCTCCTCCCAGCTCCAGCCGCGCCGGGCTGCGTAGCGGCGGTACATCTCCAGCAGGTCGCCCACCCAGAGCGCGGCTTCGTCGCCACCCACGCCAGCGCGCAGCTCCAGGATCACAGCGCCCACGCGGCTGTCGTCGCTGGTCACCAGGCGCTCCTGGATTTCCTGCATCAGCGCCTGTTGGCGCGCCAGCAAGGGGGGCAGCTCCTCCTGTGCCATGTGCGCCAGGTCCTTGTCAGTTCCAGCGGCCAGCGCCTGCAGGTCACCTGCCTCCTTGCCCACCGCAAGCCACTCCTGATAGCGGCTCACCACGGGCTCCAGCGCGGCACGCTTGGAACTCAGCGCACGCATCTTGCGGTGGTCTGCCAGAACATCCTCCTGCATCATGGCTTCACCCGTCTGGCGGTGCTCCTGGGACAGGTCCTCCAGCTTGCGCAGCAGATTGGGGGGGATGTCAGTCATGGGCAGCGTGTCGGCGCAGCGGGTCGCAACAGATGGCTACGAAAACAGCCGCGCCATGATGGGCGCGGCTGCTGGGGTTGACGGGGGACGTCGCTACTTCTTGGCGGGAGCGCCCGGAGCCTTCTTGGTGGGCTCCTTGGCATCCTTCTTGAAGTACTCTCCGGCGAACTTGCGCTGGAAGCGCTCCACGCGGCCGGCGGTGTCAATGAAGGTCTTCTGGCCAGTGAAGAAGGGGTGGCTGCCGCTCCACACTTCAACGTTCAGCTCTGGCACCGTGGCGCCGACGGTCATGACCTGCTGACCGCGGTAATAGACCTTGCACTCGGGGTACCACTTGGGATGAATGTCCTGCTTCATGGCTCTGGAGTCCTTTGCACCCCTCTTTGGGGGGAACGGGGCAGTGTAGCGGAAACCCGGCTAGAAGGGGAGGGGCGCTGTTCCGCAGGCTGGCAAGCGGGGGTTATGCGGCCCTGGGCCGGTAGCCCCAGCGCACCCAGGCTGCGAACGCTGCCATGATCCCCAGGCCAGCAGCCACCCACTCCCAGCCCAGCGTGTCCCACAGAAGCTTGATGTTGAGGCCTGTGATCAGGAAGCAGATGACGAACCCAGCCACCTTCATCCAGGTTGGGTTGACGAACTCGCCCATGTGCTTCCTGCTGCTGGTGATCATGACCAGCGGGAAGATGGCAAACGGCAGCTGCATGGAAAGCACCACCTGCGAGATGACCAGCATTTGCACAGTGTGCTCGCCCTTGGTGTAGGTGATGATGCCCAGCGCTGGCACGATGGCCAGCAGGCGGGTGATGAGCCGCCGCAGCCAGGGCTGGATGCGGATGCGTAGGAACCCCTCCATGACGATCTGCCCAGCCAGCGTGCCAGTGATGGTGCTGCTCTGCCCAGATGCCAGAAGCGCCAGCGCAAAACAGGTGGCCGCTGCTCCGCCCAGCGCAGGCTTCAGCAGTTCGTGCGCCTGGTTGAGCTCCGTGACCTGCACGCCCATCTTCCAGAACACCGCAGCGGCCAGCACCAGGATGGCGCCATTCACCAGGAAGGCCAGCCCCAGCGCGCCGATGGTGTCCACGGTGTTAAACCGAATGGCGGCGCGCACATCCTCGGGCGTGCGTCCGTGCGCGCGCGTCTGCACGATGGACGAGTGCAGGTACAGATTGTGCGGCATGACCGTGGCACCCAGGATTCCCAGGGCAATCACCAGCGCCTCTTCATTCAGGGCGCCGGGCACCAGCGCGCCGTGCACCACCGCGCCCCAGTCTGGCTTGGCCAGCCAGATGTTGTAGGCAAAGCACAGTCCGATGGTGGCCACCAGCGTGATCACCAGCGCCTCCAGCTTGCGGAATCCAAAGTTGATCAGGAACAGCAGCAGGAACACATCCAGGCCGGTGAGCAGCACGCCGAGTTCCAGCGGCAGTCCAAGCAGCAGCTGCAGCGCCACAGCAGAGCCAATGACTTCCGCCAGGTCGCAGGCCACGATGGCCACCTCGCAAAGCAGCCACAGCGCCATGGCCACCGGGCGGGGGTAGTAGTCACGGCATGACTGCGCCAGGTCCCGGCCGGTGACCAGTCCCATGCGGGCGCACAGCACCTGCAGCAGCATGGCCATCAGGTTGGATGCCAGGATGACCCACAGCAGCGAGTAGCCAAAGGTGCTGCCTCCCGCCAGGTCGGTGGCCCAGTTGCCCGGGTCCATGTAGCCCACCGCCACCAGGAAGCCCGGGCCCGCAAACCCCAGCATGCGGCGCCACCACGGGCGACCGCCATCGGCCACCTGCCACACCTTGAGGGTGCGGTGCGCTTCGGGGAGCGACCGGCTGAAGTCAGGTGCGGCGGCCACGCCCAGCTGTCCATGCACTTCCGGCGCGCGCTCAGGTCCGTGGCCCATGCGCTCAATGTAGCATTGGCTACATGGTGTAGTCAAGGGTACAATTTGGACATGGTCAGGCTGGGAGCACCGTCCAAGAAACGCGCCGCTGGCAAGGCTTCAGCCGCTGTGGCGCAGGTCCGCAACGGGTTCCGCCGCGTGCGGGCCGCCCGTGCCAGCGAGACCGCCCAGGACTACGCGGAGGCCATCGCCCAGCTGGCGGAGGAGCGGGGGGCCGCCAGGGTGGTGGATCTGGCAGCGCTGCTGGGGGTGAGCCATGTCACGGTGGTGCGCACGGTGGCCCGTCTGCGCCGCCTGGGGCTGGTGAAGCCCGACGCTGGCGCTGGCATCTGGCTGACCGCAGCTGGCCAGCGCGAAGCCCGAAAGGCTAGAGAACGCCACCGCACGGTGGTGGCCTTCCTGCTGGCGCTGGGCGTGGACGCGCGTGTGGCTGAGGAGGACGCAGAGGGCATCGAGCACCACGTGAGCGCTGCCACGCTGGCCGCGTTCCGCCGCTTTGCAAAGACGCGCGCATGACGCTTCGGCGCACACCACAGGACTTCCAGGTGGAGGAGTTTCTGGAGCCAGCGGTGCTGGAGGCCCTGGCCCCCGCCTGGTCCCCAGAAACGCCACATGCGGTGTACCGCCTGAGCAAGACTGGCCTGACCACGCCAGAGGCCGAGCAGCAGGTGGCGCGCGCGCTCCGCGTGGCTGTCGGCCAAGTGCACGCCGCTGGGCTCAAGGACAAGCACGCCGCCACCGCGCAGCACATCTCGGTCCACGCGCATGCGGCGGCGCAGGCCAGCGCGTTGCCGCAGAGCCGGGACCACACGCGTGGGCCAGACGCACCGGGGTGGCGGATCCGCCTTCTTGGCTGGCACGCGCAGCCGCTGCAGGCTGCGTGCATCGCGCGCAACGCCTTCCAGATCACGGTGCGAGGCCTGCGCCCAGGCAGCTACCAGCGCATGCAGCGCCGGGCAGAGGCGCTCACCCTGCCTGGAGACGAAGCTGGAACACTGCTCCTGCCCAACTACTTTGGAGACCAGCGCTTTGGCTCTGTGCGGCACGGCAAGGGCTTTGCCGCTGTGCCGCTGCTGCGCGGCGACACGCTGGGAGCGCTGCGCCTCCTGGTGGGCACGCCAGCTCGCAAGGACATGGGGCGCACGCGCGCCTCCACCCGCCTGTGCGCCCAGGCGTGGGGCCAGTGGCCGCAGCTGGCGCGCGATTTGCCAGCCTGCCCCGAGCGCGCCCCGTTCGAGGCTCTTGCACGCGGCGCCACTCCAGAGCAAGCCTTTCGCACGCTGCCGCGCTTTCTGCAGCTCTTCTGCCTAGAAGCGTTCCAGAGTGCGGTGTGGAACCAGACGGTGGCCAGGCTGGTGCGGAGCGCAGCGGCGCACGGCTCCAACGCGCACGACGCAGCCTGGAGCGTGCAGTCTCCTGCAGGGGAACTGTGGTTTTCCCCGGCGGCAGCGTGGAGCATGGCGCATCAGCAGCAGATGTTGCCGCTCCTCACAAGCAGCGTTCCGCTCCAGCCGCCGTGGGGGCCGCACGCTGTGGAAGCCCTTGCAGAGCATGGACTTACCGTGGAGGAGCTGCAGGTGCCGCAGGAGGTGGGAGTGCATCTTGGCACAGCGCTGCGGCCAGCGGTGTGCGTGGTGCGCGCGTTCAGCCTTTCGCAGCCCGTGGCGGATGAGCGGTCGGCCACCGCGGATCAGAAGAGCATCGTTCGCTTTGAGCTCCCCCGCGGCAGCTACGCCACGGTGGTGCTGCGCGCGCTGGGGGAGTAGCACGCGCTGGGGGAGCAGCGCACATTGGGGGAGCAGCACACGCTCCGCGAAGCCTTTCTGCCGCATGGCATGGCATCGCGCACCTGTGCGTAGGTAGCATCTGCGCACGCTTTCGGGAGCAACCTTGGACTTTGACCTCGTATCACTTTCACGCCTGCAGTTTGCAGTGACAGTGATGTTCCACTACCTGTTTCCGCCGCTCACCATTGGGCTTGGCTGGCTGCTGGTGTACATGGAGTGGAAGTTCCTGCGCACGCGCGATCCAGTGTGGGAGCGCGCCACCAAGTTCTTCGTGCGCATCTTTGCCATCAACTTTGTGGTGGGCGTGGCCACTGGCATCGTGATGGAGTTTGAGTTCGGCACCAACTGGGCTGCGTACAGCAAGTTCGTGGGTGATGTGTTTGGCAGCCTGCTGGCGGCAGAGGGGCTCTGGGCCTTCTTCCTGGAGAGCGGCTTCCTGGCCATCCTGGTCTTTGGCTGGAAGCGCGTCTCGCCGGGGTTCCACTTCTTTGCCACGCTCATGGTGGCGGTGGGCAGCACCTTCAGCGCAGTGTGGATCACTGTGGCCAACAGCTGGATGCAGACGCCGTCCGGCTACAGCGTGCAGCCTGTGCTACGCGATGGCGTCCCGTGGGTAGTGGACGGCCAGGTGCTGCAGCGCGCTGTGCTGACGGACTTCTTTGGCGCGCTCCTGAACCCCTCCTCAGCCAACCGCATCTCACATGTGCTGGTGGGGGCGCTGGTCATGGGTGGAACGCTGGTGGTCAGCGTGAGCGCGTGGTACCTGCTGCGCAGCCGGCGCACCGAGGTCTTCCGCCGCACCATGGGTGCGGGCCTGGCGGCCGCAGTCATCGGCGTGGTGGGCGCCATGGTCACAGGCGACGCCAACGCCCGCATGGTTGCCACCGTGCAGCCCGCCAAGCTGGCGGCCATGGAGGCGCTGGCAGTCACAGGAGATGGCCCCACTTCCATCAGCGTGGTGGGCACGCCGCATGCGTCGCAGGGTGCAAACGCAAGCGGGCTGTCCTTCCCTGGCGGCCTGTCCATGCTGGTGTATCGCGAGTTTCCCCCGCGCACCCCAGTGCCTGGGCTCGACCTGGTGCGCCCAGAGGATCGCCCCAACGCGGATGTCATCTTCTGGACGTTCCGCATGATGGTGGGCGCTGGCACCGCGCTGCTGGCGCTCCTGGTGGTGGCGGTCTTCCAGTGGCATCGCGGCGCCTT
>JAXMAM010000023.1:0-51218 GCA_046350455.1 Phycisphaerales bacterium
GGCGACCCCACGGCCTACCTCTTTGTGGTGGTCCGCAACGCGGCGCTGGACCTTGCCCGTCGCCGCAAGGTGCGTCTTGCACAGCAGGCGCACGACAACCTCTTCGACAGCCGTCAGCCAGACCCCCTGCTCCGCGCCAGCGATGCAGATGCGGCGCGCCGGCTGCGCGAAGCCATCAACGAACTCACACCCGAGCAGCAGGAGGTCATCATCCTGCGCGCGCTGGGACGTCTTGGATTTGAACAGATCGCGTCTGTGGTCGGTGCGCCGTTCGGCACCGTGGCAGCGCGCTACAGCCGCGCAGTGGCAGCACTGCGCCGTGAACTTCAGGAGGTGTCGTCATGACCTTCGACGCAGATGAGAAGGGCCTGCCTGTGGCAGACCTTGAGCTGGAGCAGCTGGTGGCTGCCCTGCCATTCCAGGCCCCAAGCCGGCGCCTGGATGCTCGCATCGCCTCGGCCGCGCACTTTGCAGACCGGCCCCGCGTGCAGAACCTGCTGGCGCTCCGCTGGCCCGCTGCCACCGCAGCGCTGGTGGCGCTGGCTGCTGGCCTGGCGCTGGGCTGGTCCATGCGCGACCACGCCAGCGGAAGCTGGGTGCCAGAAGGCACTGAATGGCAGTCTGCTGGCTGGAGCAACCTGGGTGCGCGGCGCCTGCCGGATGGCGAGCTGGTGCACTCTGCCCAGAACCTTCTGCAGCGCACCGACCGCTACCGCGATCCAGCCAACGGCGCTGTGATCGAAATCCGCTCGTACGAACCCCGCATCATCATCGGCCGTCCCACAGTGGACTGAGCCTTCGCAGCCATGCATCATCCCGCCCAGATCGGAAGGAACCGAACCATGATTCAGCTTGTGATTTCTGCCATCGTTGCGCTTCTGGCCGCCTGCCAGGCGCCAGAACACGCCGCCGCCAGCGCGCCCGCCGCCGCCAGCGCCTCCAATCCTCCGGCATCCACCCGCACGGTGGTGCGCACCCCAGGCGATGCCCGCCTGGCCCGCACGGTGGCTGTGAGCACCACCACTGCGGACGACGAGGAGGACGAGACCCCGACCGCAGACGATGACCAGATGATCGAGGTGGAAGGCGTAGACCTGGAGGATCTCGAGGGCATCAATGAAGAGGTGGCTGCCGCGATGGAGGAGGCCATGAAGGCCCACGGCGAAGCGCGCAAGGCGCTCATCGAGGCCCAGAAGGCGTTTCCAGGCATGTCCCGCTTCCGCTGGGCTGCCAGCGGTGAAGGCATCGAAATCCAGAAGAACGCGCCCTACATCGGCGTGAGCACGGATCCCGTGAAGCCGCCGCTCTCTGCGCAGCTGGCCGTCACTCCGGGCACTGGCCTGATGGTGACCATGCTGGAGACAGACAGCCCGGCTGCCAAGGCTGGCCTGCAGAAGCTGGATGTCCTGGCCAAGCTGGACGACCAGATGCTGGTGAACAGCGAGCAGTTTGCAGTGCTGGTGCGCGCCAGGAAGCCAGGCGACACAGTGAAGATCACCTACCTGCGCGGCGGCAAGGAGAACACCGCCAGCATCACGCTGGGAAGCAAGGACCTGCCCAAGCTGGGTCCAGGCGGCATGCGCGCCGACTGGGGCTTCAGCCCGGACAGCGACCTCTTTGTGCTGGAGCCTGGCAAGCTGGCCATGGGCACCACCACGCCTGGAACAGTGACTGTCCAGGGCCTCAACGGCGCCAGCGCGCCGGTGATCGTGCGTGGGAATGCCGCGGTACAGGCCCCCAAGGCGCCGCGCGCTGCGGAGCAGAAGTCGTCCAGGTCCGACTCGGTCCAGATGAACTACTCCACCGACGACGTGCAGATCTTCTACTCGCTCAACAAGGGCCAGGTGAAGATGCAGGTGCGCGACGTGCGCGACAACACCACGGTCTTTGACGATGCCCGCGAGCCCACCAAGGAGGAGCTGGCTGCGATGAAGCCGGAGGTCCGCACCCAGGTGCAGCGCATGCTGAACGACGTGAAGAGCGGCGCGCTGAAGCAGCGTGCGCCATCAGCGCCCGCCGCGCCGCTGCCACCCGTGCCCCCGGTCCCACCCATGGCTCCCACGCCGCCAACGGCTTCTGCCGACGGCGGCAACGCAGACGCCTAGTCTGCGTTCGAACCCTGCTCTCCAACCCATCGCGGGTGCCCTGCGTTGCAGCGCTGGCCACCCGCGATGTGACATTTGCAGCCGCTGAGGAGCCAGGGGTGCGGAGTACACTCCGGCATGGCCGTTTCCACTGAGCTTCCCGTCGCAGAAACCGCCGACCTGCAGCCACGCCCCGGCGAGGATCCGCCCACAGCGGTAGGCCGCGTGGTGGGTGGTCTTGGCGGCATCGCCCAGACGCGGCGCGCCAACGGGCGGCTGGGCAGCGTCATCGTGACCGACCCGGGCCTGGTCCGGCAGGTGCTGCTGCGCGGCTCCAGTGACGAAGAGGTCGGCCTCATCCGCAACTTTGCGCTGCGCACGGCTGCGCCGCACGGCCTCATCTCGCTGCAAGGCGCAGAGCACCGCAAGGTGCGCGTGGCGGCAGCGCCCTGCTTCCGCGGCGCCGGGCTGGCGCCCCTGGCGGACGCGCTGGACCGGCGGGTGGAGTCTGCGGTTGCCAACTGGCCAACAGGCACGCCGCAGGTCACCAGCAAGCTGACCCTGGACCTCCTGTGCCGGGTCTTCCTGGAGTGGGTGCTTGGGCCGCTGGACCCGGAGCGAGAGCGCGAACTGGTGGAGGCAGAGCTGGCGCTCCTGGAGGTGTTCCACCACGCGGTGCCAGACCTGAACCAGCTCTGGCCCACCCCGGACGCTGAGGGCCCCATCACCTTTGACGAGATGGTGAACCGCTTCTTCACGCTGCGCACGCTGATCTCGGACACCGTGGAGCGCGGGCCGAAGGGCATGATGGCCCAGCTGGACCAGCTGCTGCCACCCCAGGGCGAGGGCCTCCCGCGCAGCGCACAGCTGACCGACCACGCCATCCACTTGCTGCTGGCTGGGCTGGACACTGTGTCGCAGACCAGCGCGCTGTTCCTGCACCACCTTGGCCAGAATCCCGCGTATGCGCAGACCATCGCAGATGAAGCTCGCGCTGGTGGCGAGGAGCCTCCGTTCACCGAGGCCGCCATGAAGGAGATCCTGCGCCTGTACGCCGGCGTGCCAGTGGCAGTGCGCGTGACAGGTGCGCCAGTGGAGGTGCGCGGCTGCACTATTCCAGCGCACCGCCCGCTGATGGCCTTCCTCATCTGCATGCAGCGGGACGAGCGCTCCTTTGAGCGCCCACTGGAGTACCTGCCCGAGCGCTGGCTGCCAGGCAGCACGCTGCGCATGGACAGCACCGCGTACATGCCATTTGGCACAGGCCCGCACATCTGCATCGGCGAGATGGCGGCCAAGGTCATCATGCGCCGGCTGATTCCAACGGTGTGCAGGCACTTTGCCTTCACCACCTCGCCCGATGGGCTGGTGCCCGTGCTCATCCGCATCGTGGCGCTGCCGCTCAAGGCGCCCACCATCGTGCTCACGCGGCGGAGCGCTTCATGATGATGGCCGGCGCGCTGCTCCTGTGGCTGCAGGTGGCTGCGGCCCCGCAGGCGCCTGGGCCCATCCAGCACGTGCTGGTGGTCAGCGTGGACGGGCTGCGCGCGGACGCCATTGATCTGGGCGCTCCATCCACCACCCCTGCGCTTGCCCGCCTGACCAAGGGGCCAGGCACGCTGAACGCCCGCGCGGATCCAGACATCACGGTGACGCTGCCGAACCATGTGGGCATGATCACAGGGCGGACGACGACCGGCGCGCTGGCCACAACTGGGTGACCAACGACGACCCACCCGCAGCCCGCCACGGCGGCACGCTGCACCAGCGCAAGGCCCCTACGTGGCCAGCATGTTCGACGTGGCGCACGACCGCGGCGTGCGCACGGGCGTGTTCGTCACCAAGACCAAGTTCTGGCTGCTTGTGCAGTCGTATGACGACGACCACGGCGCGCCAGACCTGGTGCCGCCAGACCACGGCAAGTGCAAGATTGACACCTTCACCTACGCCCCCGCCTCGCGCGACGCTGCGCAGCAGGCCGTGGCGTGGCTGCAGGCGCAAAGCGGCCCCACGCTCATGCTGGTGCACTTTGCAGACCCGGACGCGGGCGGCCACAGCGAGGGCTGGCTGCTGGAGCCAGGCTCGGCCTATCGAACCAGCGTGCAGCAGGCCGACGCAGCAGTGGCCCTGCTCCTGCAGGCGGTGGACAGCTCGCCAGCGCTGCGCGGGCACACTGCCATCATCCTGACCGCAGACCACGGCGGTGGCGTGCCCCTGAAGACCCACACTGATCCAGAGGCAGCCGTCAACTTCCGCATTCCATTCCTGGTGTGGCTGGGACAGGACCAGCCGCAGCAGGATCTGGCGGCCTTGAACGCGCGCGCGAGGGCGCAGCCGAGGCCAGATGAGCGCGTGCCAGCTGACGCGCCGCAGCAGCCCATCCGCAACGCCGATGCCGCCAACCTGGCGCTCCAGCTCCTGGGGCTGCCAGCGGTGCCAGGGTCGCAGATCAATCCAGAGCAGTCGCTGCGCCTTGGGGTGCAGCCGTGACCGCACCGAGTGGTCCCGCTGCGGCCGGCGCACCCGGCTCTGCGGCGCCGCACAGCACCTGCCACGTGATGTTTGCCTTCGAGGTGGGCTTTGCCGTGGACCTGCGCAGGGCTGAGGCGGCGTTGCGCAGCGGCGCAGCCGCGCGCGAGCCGCTGGGTGGAGGCTCCCGCAACCCAGGCGGCGCTGACTTCCAGCCGCAGCCAGTGCGCACCGTGCAGCCATGCCCCGATGTGCAGGTGGCGGGCTGGAGCGCGCTGCCCGAATGCACGGTGCTGGTCTTTGACTTTGGCGCGCTCAGCGTGCGCTTCCGCTTTCCGCTGGAAGGCACGCTGGAGGACCACGTGCGCCTGGCGCGCGCGCTGATGGGCAATGCCGCGCTGCTGGCGCACGCGCGGCAAGCTGCGGGAGAGGTGCTGCAGCGCATCCTGCCTGCGGTCACCAAGCCGCGCCTGGGCCAGCAGGTGGAGGACTACGTGGTCTTTGCGCTGCCATCCTCCGTGCAGGCTGAATGGCTGCTGCACCAGCAGCGCCCGCTGGTAGCGCGGCTCCTGCGCGCAGAAGAAGGCGCGCTGTCCGACCAGGAGACGCAGGACGCCTTTGCCCAGACGGTGCGCTACGCGCCATCCGACCTTGCGGTGGTGGACTGGAACGCTGCGCTCCTGGTGGACGACGACCCAGACGCAGCCCTGGCAGTGCTGGAGTACGCCAACGTGGAGCTCCTGGAGATGCGCCACCTGGACGACGAGCTGGATGCCAGCCTGGCCCAGGCCTACGAGCTCTCCGCCCAGCACTTCCGCCGGCGCAGCGTGTTCATGGGCCGCACAGGGCGCGACGCAGTGCGCCTGGCAGAGCTCCAGATTGACGCAGCCACCCTCTTTGAGGCGGTCAACAACGCGCTCAAGCTGCTGGGCGACCAGTACCTGGCCCGCGTGCACCAGGCTGCAGCGCGCCGCTTTCACACCGAGGACTACGAGCGCAGCGTGCTGCGCAAGATCGAGACGCTGAAGACCATCTACGACAAGATCCGCGACCAGCAGGTGAACCTGCGGGCCGAGATCCTGGAGTGGATCATCATCGCGCTCATCGCGATTGAGATCGTGCTCTCGCTGCTGCGGCGCTAGCAGCGAGCGGCAGGAGCCGCGGCGCAGCGCGGCTCAGCGCTTGCTGACCTTGGAGATGGGCTTGGAGGTGCTCTCCCACACAGTGCGGCCCGTGCGCAGGTCCACCACCCACACGCGGAGCTCAAAGGTGCGCTGGGCGTCGTCCTTGTTGGCGGAGTAGGCAGAGAGCAGCTCGCTGTTCACAGAGAGGCGCGGCGCCTCCACAGTGCCCATGGGGCCGGTCTCCTGCACAGTCTGCTGGTCGAACATGGGGTCGTTGGACAGCTCGCGCGCCTCGCGCACAGATGGATCAGCGCCCTCTGCGGTCTGCAGCGCAGCGGTGAACTCAAAGTCTCCGCTGCGGATGAGCCGCGAGCGGATGGACGTGGTCACCATGCTCATGGGCAGGTCGCGGTCCGGGATGCTGGACTTGTTGACGGTGTTGTTGTAGCGGGCCAGGATGGACTTGGGGCCCGTGCGGTACGCCGCCAGCTTGGGGCTCTGCAGCAGCTGGTCCGCCATGTTGGTGGCGATCTCCTGCGAGTCGCCGTAGTCAAGCCCCATGGTGGTGATGGCCTGGTTGCCCGATGGGTCCACGCGCTGCGGGTCGTTCTTGCAGCTGGCCAGGAGCAGCGCTGGAGCGCAGAGGAGCGCAGCCAGCAGGGACGAGGGGCGGACGATGTGGGCGGAATTGGCAGTGTGCAGGCGCATGGTGGTGTGGGAACGTGGGTGGGTGTCCTGGCGCATGGAGATCCTCGGAGTGCGGGGCGGACGCAGTGGTCAGCGCTGCCAGCGGGTCATGGAGAGACGCCAGTCCACAGCTTCTGGATTGGGGGCGATGAGGGTGACAGTGGTCTCCTGCCCCGGCAGCAGGATGACCTTGGTCCATTGCGGGTTCTGGCCAGGGATGGAGACCCCCTTGCCGTCGAACCACTCGCACTTCCACATGAAGTCTGTCTCGCTGGTGCCGCTGCGGTTGGCCACCTGCACCTGCACGCGGAGCGCGCCAGCAGGCGTGCGGCTCTCGTAGGCGCCGTTCACGGTGGCGCCCTGGGCCAGGGAGGCGTCAAAGTTGGTCTTCTTCAGCACCACGCTGGGCGGGATGGGCGTGGAGCCCTCGGGCTGGACGGTGTTGACGCTGGTGACGCTGTTGCAGGCGCCCAGGGCCAGCAGCGTGGCAGCAGCAGCGGTGCGAGCAAGGGTGCAGAGTGCGGAGGTGCTCATGGTGAGGGTGGTGGCGGCGGTTGCTGCCCGGGAAGCGTGCTGGGAACAGAGGGTGGTGGCGGCGGGTTGGCGGGTGCTGCAGGTTCAGACGCTGGCGTGGGCTGGATGGTTCCAGCGGGTGCGGTGCTCCCGCTCAGCGCCGCGGTGAACCAGCGTACCTGCCCGGGCACCACGCTCCGCACGTAGACCAGCGCCACGGGGCCCTCTGGCAGCTGGATGCGCTGGCGCGGCGCGCCGGGGGGCTGCGGCCCACCACCCTGCAGGCTGATCTCCAGCACGCTGCTCTGCGGGCGCGGCACCTGCGCCATCTGGATCTGCGCGCCCGGCGTGCGCCACGTGCGCAGGTCTGCCTGATTGGTCAGCACCTTGTACAGCGAGGCAGCCGCCAGCACCGCCACCTGCCCGCCGCTGCTGTTCTGCGTGGCAAAGTATCCGCCCAGCGTGGCGCCTTCCTTCACAGCGATCATCACCAGCGTGCTGAAGATGATGTCCGGCTCCATGCGCTTGAACTGCGCGCCAAAGATCTTGTCGTAGTCCGCCAGCAGCGCAGTGCTGGTCTCTGCCAGCGTGCCATCGGGCGCACCCACGCTCAGGGCGCCAATGGGCGAAGGGTGATACTCCGGCACCTGGATGGGAATGGTGCTCACGCCAGTCCATGGCGTGAAGAGCGGAATGGTGATCTGCTTGTAGCTGGGCGCGATGCCGTTCTCAAACACCACCAGCACCTGCGGCTGCCCCATCCGCGCCAGCTGGAACGGATTGCTGGCCACCTGCGCGCGCAGGTAGGGGTTGTCCGGCATCATCTGCGCGGCTTCCTGGATGTTGCTGCACCCCTGCTGGTACTCCTGGCCGTCGCCAGTGGCGCACCAGGCGATGCCGCCGATCCAGCTGGCAAACGGGTCCAGGTATGCGGCGTAGGCAGCGTCTGCATCCAGCGTCTGCAACTCCCTGGACTGCAGCACCTGCTGCACGGTTCCCGCTGCAGCGCCCCCCTTCCACGTCTTCATGTCCTGCTCTGCAGCAGCGATTTCCTTCTGCTGCAGCACGCGCGCGTCGGTCTGGCGCTCCCCCGTGCGGCGGGCGTACACCGCGGCCTCGCGCGCGTTGCCTGCCAGCAGCATGTTCAGCGTCTGGTACGCCTCCACGCGGATGCGCTCGCTGTACGTCCCGCGGTAGGTCCGCACCGTGGGGTTCACGATGGCGCTGCCCACCAGCTCGCCAGCATCCGGGCGATTGTCCAGCGTGGCAAAGCGTTCGCCCAGCTTGCTTGCCTGATAGAGCGCGTCCTGGCTCTGGCTGGCCGCCCCGCCATCCTGAAAGATCTTGCCCCCCTCCATCAAGGCCAGCAGCTGGTCCTTGCCCTTCTTGCGCATCTCGTCGCGGCAGCCAGAGGTCTCTGCCTGCGTGACCGCTCCATCCAGGTCGCCCGCGTTGTGCATCTGCACTGCGCTGGTCATGGGCAGCGTGCATCCTGCGAGCACAGCGCTGGCCACTGGCAGGATGATCCACCTCATGCGCGGCGAGTATAGAAGTGGGCCCGCGCTGCTCGTACCATGCGTGACATGCGCACCACCCTCGCCATGGCGTGCCTGGCTGCTGCCTGCGCCGCGCTCCCCGCCTGCACCACCGTCAGCGGCACCGGCCGCTCGCAGCTCAACCTGATGACCCCGGCGCAGGAGAAGGAGCTGGGCGCCAGCGCATACCAGGAAGCGCTGGGCCAGCCTGGGGTGAAGAAAATCACCTCTGGACCGGACTACGACCGAGTGCAGCGCGTGGGCGGGCGCATCGCAACCGCTGCCAAGCGCCTGCACCCCGACGCGGTGAAGGGCTTTGAGTGGCAGTGGACAGTCATTGACGACCCCAAGACCGTGAACGCCTGGGCGCTGCCTGGCGGCAAGAGCGCCGTGTACACCGGCATGCTCGTCATGGCCAAGAGCGACGACGAGCTGGCCGTGGTCATGGGACACGAGGCAGCGCACGCCATCGCCCGCCACAGCGGGGAGCGCATCTCCAGCGACATGATGATGCAGACCGCGCTGGAGGGCACGGCCATGGCCATCGGTGGCCTGGAACCAGCCCAGCAGGGCGCAGTGATGGCCGCCATGGGTCTGGGCAGCCAGTACGGGGTGGCCCTGCCGTGGAGCCGCATGCAGGAGTCCGAGGCGGACGAGCTGGGGCTGTTCATCGCAGCGGACGCGGGATACGACCCACGGGCTGCCATTCCGCTCTGGGAACGCATGGGTGCCCAAGGGGGGTCGCCGCCTGAGTTCATGAGCACCCACCCCAGCGAGGACACCCGCATCCGCCGCCTGAAGAAGCTGATGCCGCTGGCCAACCAGACCTATTCAAAGGCTGTGGCGGCAGATGGTGGGCCTGCACCTGGCTCCACCCCGCTGGGCGCGCCAGAGCCCATTGCCGATCCAAAGCCAGCCAAGGGATCGAAAGCCAGCAAGAAGAAGAATTCCTGACAGGACTGCGGTGTGACCGATATCTCCTGCATGGCCGCTGGGCACCGCGCCCCGCGCCTCTGCAACCTTCAGGAGATACGAGCATGAATCAGGTGACTGCCGCAGCGTTCCCGAGCATCGGGACGCACAAACATGGATGGATGTGGCTGCTGTTTTCAGGCGTTCTCTCTGTTGTGCTTGGCGGGCTGCTGGTGGCATGGCCGTTCGTCACCATGGCCATCTACGGCCAGGTGGCCGGCGCGTTCATGATGGTGGGTGGCGTGTTCGGGCTCTTCTCGGTGGGCTCGGTGCACGGCAACCGCCGCAGCGTGTGGCTGTGGATGCTGCCCATCCTGGGCGGACTGCTGGGTGCGCTCATGTTCTTCCAGCCCGTGCTGGCGCTGGAGAGCATCATGATGGTGCTGGGCATGTTCGCCATCATTGGTGGCGTGTACGGCATCGTCACCACCATCGCTGCGTGGGACCACGTGGTGCACCACTGGATGGCCATGGTCTTCTGCACGCTGACCATCCTGGCCGGCGTGTGCATGACCAACTTCCCAGCGCTGGCCATCTGGGTGTTCGGCATCTGGTTTGGCGTGAGCTATCTGTTTAACGGCGCCTACCAGCTGATGAGCGTGCCAGACCTGCGCAAGGCAGAGATGGCCACCACCTGACGCCCTGCTGCGGCCGCCGCCACGGGGCCACGCCGCAGCCAACCGCTCCTTGAAAGACACGTGCGGCAGGCCGGATGCAGACGCGTCCGGCCTGCTGTATTTTTCCCCATTCGCCCCAGAGCTGGGGCAGCACCCCAGGAACCCACCCATGGCAAAGAAGTCCAAGCCCGCCCCCGCCCTCAAGTCCGGCCACGAGAAGGTCGTCCGCGACTTCATGCGGCACCACTACCGCCACTTCAACGCGGCCGCAGTCATTGACGCTGCCGACGGCTACGTGGCCCACCTGGACAAGGGCGGCAAGATGCTGGTGACGCTGGCCGGCGCCATGAGCACGGCTGAGCTGGGGCTTTCGCTGGCCGAGATGATTCGCCGCGACAAGGTGCACATGATCTGCTGCACTGGCGCAAACCTGGAGGAGGACATCTTCAACCTGGTGGCCCACGACCACTACGTGCGCGTGCCCAACTGGCGCGAGCTCTCCCCCGAGGGCGAGGTGAAGCTCTACAACAAGCACCTGAACCGCGTGACCGACACGTGCATTCCGGAAGAGGAAGCAATCCGCCGCCTGGAGCGCGCCGTGCTGGACGAGTGGAAGCGTGCCGACAAGACTGGCGAGCGCTACTTCCCGCACGAGTTCTTCTACCGCATCTTGCTCTCTGGCCGCCTGAAGAAGCATTACCAGATTGACCCGCGCAACTCCTGGCTGCTGGCAGCAGCGCAGAAGAACCTGCCCATCATCGTGCCCGGCTGGGAGGACAGCACGCTGGGCAACATCTACGCCGCGCACTGCATCGAAGGCGACGTGAAGAACCTGCACACCGTGCGCAGCGGCATCGAGTACATGATGGCGCTGGCCGAGTGCTACACCAGCATGACGCGCAAGCACTCCATTGGGTTCTTCCAGATCGGCGGCGGCATTGCGGGTGACTTCCCCATCTGCGTGGTGCCCATGCTGCACCAGGACCTCAAGCGCACCAAGTTGCCGCTGTGGGGCTACTTCTGCCAGATCAGCGACAGCACCACCAGCTACGGCAGCTATTCCGGCGCCACCCCCAACGAGAAGATCACCTGGGGCAAGCTGGGGCCCAAGACGCCGCGCTACATCATCGAGAGCGACGCCACCATCGTGGCCCCGCTCATCTTCACGTACGTGATGGCTGAGTGACGGCGGCAGACTGCAGCGCTTTCAGGCGCTCGCCAGCCTGGCGGATGGTGTCCAGCGTCTTGCAGAAGGCGAACCGCGTGAGCGCGCGGGCGCCCTCTTTGTCTGCATAGAACGCGCTGCACGGGATGGCGGCCACGCCCACCTTCTCAATGAGGTGCTTGGCAAAGGTCACGTCGCAGTCAAACCCAAACCGAGTGTGGTCGGCCAGCACAAAGTACGAGCCTTCTGGCACGTAGGGGTCGAACCCAGCCCCGCGCAGCGCAGCCAGCATGGCGGCCCGGCGCTCTGCGTACTCCTGCTTGAGCTCGGCGTAGTAGCTGTCTGGGGCCTGCAGCGCATCCACCGCGGCGCGCTGGAGCGGCGTGGCAGTGCAGAAGGTCAGGAACTGGTGCGCCGCGCGGATGCCCTGCGTGAGGCTGGGCGGCGCAATGGACCAGCCAACCTTCCACCCCGTCAGGCTGAAGGTCTTGCCCAGGCTGTTCAGCACAATGGTGCGCTCGCGCATTCCAGGCAGCGTGCTGATGGAGAGCGGCGCGCGGTCGAACCAGATCTTCTCGTAGACCTCGTCGCTGACCACCAGGCAGCCGTGCTTGCGGGCGATGGCGGCGATGCCGGCCAGCTCGTCTTGGTCAAAGACGCGGCCAGTGGGGTTGTGCGGCGTGTTCACCAGGATGAGCCGCGTGCGCGCATTCACCACGCGCTCCAGATCCGCCAGCGGCACGCGGAAGTCCGGTGCCTGCAGGCGCACGGTGCGCAGCACGCCGCCAGCCATGGCCACGCAGGCCTGGTAGGAGTCGTAGAAAGGCTCCATGAGCACCACTTCATCCCCGGGATTCACCAGCCCCAGGATGGTGGCGGCGATGGCCTCGGTGCAACCGCTGGTCACGGTGACTTCGCCATCTGGGTCCACTTCCACGCCGGTGTCCGTGCGGTGCCGTTGCGCGATGGCCCGCGTGACCTCTGGCAGGCCAAAGGTGCGCGCGTACTGGCCAAAGCCCTGGTCAATGGCGCGCTTGCCAGCCTCCTTCACGAACTCTGGGCCGTCAAAGTTGGGGAACCCTTGCCCCAGGTTCACCGCCTGGTGCTGCGCCGCCAGGCGGCTGATGGTGGCAAACACACTCTCTCCAAAGGGCGCCAGGCGGTCTGCTGTTCCATGGGTGCGCGGCGGCGTGGTCATGGCGTCCACTCTATCGCAAGCCGCGGAGGACATGGCCGCTACTTCTTCACCGCCTCCAGCGTCTCCTGCAGCCCTGCGATGCGCACGTCCATCTGCGGAAAGGCGATGGCAATCCTGCGCTCGCGGAACAGCTGGTCAATGCGCTTCATCATCTCATGGCGGGTGGGCGTGTTGTCCATGGGCCTGGCCACGTAGTACCACACCTGGAACTCGATGGAGCTGGTGCCAAACTCGCGCAGCACCACCATGGGCGCTGGGTCGCGAACCACCAGCGGCAGGCTCTCTGCCACCTCGCGGAGCGTGGCTTCCGCCTTGGCCAGATCTGTTCCGTACTCCACGCCCACGGTCAGGATGAAGCGCAGCGGCGCTGCGTCCAGCGTCCAGTTGGTGATCCTCCCCGTGATGAACTGCTTGTTGGGGATGATGATCTCCTTCTCATCCGCGTCCACCAGCGTGGTGGCGCGCGTGGCGATGTTGGCCACGCGGCCGGTCACGGTGTCCACCGTCACCACGTCGCCGATGCGCACCGGGCGCTCGGCCAGCATGATGAGCCCGCTGACAAAGTTGGCAAAGATCTCCTGCAGGCCAAAGCCCAGGCCCACGGTCACTGCAGCAGCGAGCCACTGCACGTTGTTCCAGCCAATCTGGAGCGCGGACAGCCCAGCCACCACGCCTGCCACCACCAGCACATACCGGCCCAGGCTGACCAGGGCGTAGCGCGCGCTTTCATCCAGCGGGAAGCGCTGCAGGACAGCCATGTTCAGCAGGCCGGGCAGGTCGCGCACCAGCTGCACGGTCACCACCAGGATGACGCCCAGCCCCAGGAGGTGGTAGGCCGTGACTGACTTCACGTGCTCCGGATCGTCACCCGTGATGTTCCAGACTGTGATCTCGCGCAGTTGCCCAAAGGCTGGCACCATGTCGCTCCAGGCGGCGATCACGCCCGATGCCAGGAGCAGCCACGTGGCCAGCCGGATGATGCGCGTGGCCTGCTCGGCCTGGCGGCGCTGTTCGTCCGTGTTGGTGCCGCGGCGCCATGCGAATCGGTCGGTGGTGGCCTGGAAGAGCCGCTCCAGCATGGACAGCCCCACCGCCAGCGCCAGCAGGACCATGTAGGTCTCCACCAGGTTGCGCAGGATGACCAGCGTGGTCAGGACGTATCCAGCGATGGCGCCCACCGCCTGCACGAACGGCACTGCCACCAGCACCGGATACCACACGCCACGCAGCGTGGAGAGCCAGCTGTTGGGGCGGTCGTGGATGGCCTTGGCAAAGATGCCGCGGCTGGGGTTGAAGACACGCGCTGTGACAGCCCCCAGGATGAGCATGGCCGCGATGAACGACAACCGGCTGATCGCCGACGATCCAGATTCCAGGGACGCGCCAAAGGACGTCACGGACACGAACAGCAGTGGCAGCCCAAGGTCGCGGGCAAGGCGCACGCCGCGGCGCAGCGTGGCCAGCGCCGGTGCAGGCCAGGCGAAGTGCACGTCCGCTAGCCCGCCTAGCCGGGTGAGCGCAGCCAGCAGCGAGCACAGCGTGGCGAATCCTGCCAGGACCTCCAGCGACCGCGCAAAGCCGGTCATGTAGGTGCCGGCGTTGGGCGACAGCATGAGCAGCCGGCCATAGAAGAAGAAGAACGCTGGCAGAGGCGCCGCCCACAGCAGCGTCCACAGCAGACAGGACACCGAGTTGGAGAAGCGGTCCGAAGGCGTGCCCACCGCCTGGCCCGACGCGCGGATCTTGCTGCCGATCTTGCGCCGGAACACCAGGAGCCCAGCGATGAGCAGCGTGTCCGCAGCCCAGCGCTCCGGATACTCGCGCACCGATGCCCGCACGCCGGCCATGATCTCCTGCCAGAACTCGGCCGACGCAAAGAGCCGCAGCTCCTCCCACGCGCGCGGCGCGTCCTCAAATGTCATGGGCTTGTCGTTGGGCAGCCACAGCATCTGCACGCTCAGGAAGCTGCGGTACTCCTCCACCACTTGGTGCATCTGGATGGCCCCCGTCGCCAGCTCTGCCAGGCGGGCTGCGTAGGCCTGCTGGGCCTGCCACAGGGGCTTCAGGTAGAGATCGCGGCGCCGCTCCAGCGCGGTGGCCAGCGCGGGCACCTGCGCCAGGTCTGCGCGGGCCTCCTGCACCATGCGCGTGGCCGCAGCCAGTGGGTCGCGCAGCGCTGCCACAGCGTCGCCCAGGTCAATGGAGGTGATCTCCGCCGCGGCCGCGCGCTGCTGGGCGGTGGCCACCCCCAGGCGCAGCGCCTGCTCTGTGGGCAGCTCCTTGCGGTGGCGGAACAACAGCGCGCTCACTGGCCCTGCCGCCGTGCCCGAGAGCGCTGCTCGTTCCTGGTCAGCCTTGAACAGCCGGCGGCGCTCCAGGAGCGCGTCTCGCTGATCGTTGGCCTCGCCCTGGGCGGCGCGGATGGCTCCCAGCACCTTGGCCAGCTCTGTGGCAGAGGTCACATCCTGCTCTGCCACCCGGGCCAGGAGCGGCGTGGGGGCGCCATCAAACGCCTTCTGCGCCTCCTGCATGCGCTCCACCGCCTGCTGCGGGGTGGGCAGCGGTGGATCACCCTCGCTGCGCTGGGCTGGGTCGCCCGCCCACGCGGCCAGTGCCACGCAGATGGCAGCCACCACAGCCAGCATGTGTGTCGCCCTCGCGCGCATGGCGGGATGATACGGACGCGCCCCGCGCCTACGCAGCCGGGGCGCAGCGCGCGGCCCAGCTGCTAAAGGTGTCAAACTGGGCGCGCGGCCGCAGCCATTCCACGTACTGCGCAAACAGGTCGCACATGGCTTCGCCATCCACCTTGCGCATGTAGGTGGGAAGGCCGCTCTTCTCCAGCCCGATGAACTCCCACGGGTGCCAGAAGACGTTGAGCAGCTGGTCGTGCTGCAGGCACCGCTGGCTGGCGTGGCGCACCATCCACGGGGGCAGATTCTTCATGGCCAGCCAGAACAACGGCATCCGGACCACAGGGCTGGCAGAGACTGGCACTTCCAGCAGCGCGCCGCCCGGCCCCTTGCGGTAGGGCGTGCGTGGCTTGCGCAGGTTGTTGTACCGGCCCGGCAGCCAGATGGGGTTCTCCGAGCTGTCTATGGTGTACCCAGCCTCCAGGATGGCCTCTGGCCGCGTGGGCTGCAGCCTGGCGCGGCGGAAGGCCTGCACTGGCGCGCCTGTCAGCTCTGCCAGCGCCTGCCGGCTGGTGGCCAGGTCTGCCTCCTGAAAGCTGGCATGCAGGAAGCCGTGGCTGGCGGTCTCGTGCTCCTGTGCCGCCTGACGCACCAGGTCTGGATGCCACCGTGCAAAGTTGGCCGTGGTGAACATGGTGGCAGGCACGCGCAGCTCCCGCAGCAGGCGCAGCACCCGTTCATAGCCGCGGCCGCCCTGCTCCATCTGCTCTTCCATGGTCATGGGCGTGCCGCGGGAGACAGGCGCGTCGAACTCCTCGACGTCAAAGCTCAGCAGGACCGTTGGCTGTGATGGTGGCATGGCAAGGCAGCGCGGATTGAGCGATGATACCCCTCTGCCTGTGGCCACCCCTGCTGCGAATCCCGCTGTCCCATTCCACCTGCTGCGCGAAGAGCGCACCTGGATGGTGGTGAACAAGCCAGCTGGCGTGGTCACCGAACCAGGGCTGGGCCACCAGCGCGACAGCCTGCTGAACGGGCTCATGGCTCGCTGGCCAGAGGCGCTGTCCGCCATGGGCGAGCGCCGCGACTGGGGCCTGCTGCACCGGCTGGACCGCGACACCAGCGGCGCGGTGATTGTGGCGCTTGAGCCAACGGCCTACGACGACCTCCGCGCGCAGTTCGAGCGCCGCGCGGTGGTGAAGCACTACCTGGCGCTGGTGCAGGGGCGCGCTCCCGCAGCACAGGGCACTATCCGGGCGCCGCTGCAGGAGGTGCGCCGCGGCGACATGAAGGTGAGCGCGGTGACCCCGCGCGGCGGCGAGGAGGCCATCACCCGCTACCGCTCGCTGGGCCGTGGCAATGGACGCGAGCTGCTGCAGCTGGAGCTGGTGACTGGCCGCCTGCACCAGATCCGCGCGCACCTGGCGCACGTGGGCTGCCCGGTGGTGAACGACCGCGTCTACCGCGTGGACCTGCCGCCCAACACCAGCAAGCCGCCCAAGGGCAGGCCAGCGTTGCCGCTGGCGCTGGTGGCGTGGAGCGTCTCGCTGGCGCCACCTGGTGCGCGCGAGCCCCGCTCGCCCGTGACTGTGACCGCCCCGCTGCCTGAGAGCTTCACGGCGCTGCTGCGGGAGGCGCAGTTCCCTGTGCCTGCGGAACCGGTGCCAGTGCCGCGCTGACCGCCTTCTGCCGCAGCGCTGCCACCAGCTGCTCCATGCGGGCCGCTGGGATGGCGTGGGTGGCGGTCCGGTCGTAGCGCGCGATGTTCATGCCCACCACGCGGCCGTCCAGATCCACCACAGGACCGCCGCACTGGCTGGGCTCCACGATGGCGTCGTGCGCGATCACCTGCCCCAGCCCTGCGGACACGCCGCTGACAGCCGTGACCGTGTTGCCTCGCACCGGCTGTCCTGGCCTGGACGTTCGCGGTCCAAGCGTGGTCTTGACAGTCTTGCGCTCGGCGCCGTCCACCAGCGTCAGGGTGACATCGTCGCCCACCTTCATCTTGGAGAGCACGCGGCGCAGCGCATCTGCGCCAGACAGCGGCGTGCCATTCACGGAGAGCAGCAGCTGCCCTGCCTTCAGCCCAGCGCGCGCAGCGGGTGTCTCTGCCACCACCTGCTCGATGGTCACGCCAGCATCGGCCTCTGCAGCCTCCAGCTCCTCCGGCGCAGCGCTGACCGTGCGCACGCCCAGATACGGAGTGCTGCTCCAGTCGCGCTCGCTCTCGCGCACTTCGATGGCCAGGAAGCCAAGCGCTGGCCCATCGCCCAGCGTGCGGGGCGTGAGGAGCAGCGTGCCCGGCACCAGCTTGGCTTCCGCGGCCCATGTCACAGCGGCCATCTGGCCTGGCTCCACCTCCTGCACCTTCAGGAGCGCCACGTCGCTCTCCCGGTCCACCGCCAGCACCACAGCATCGTGAAGCTTGAGATCGGGCGTGTGGATGCCAAGAGCCGCGCCCGCAGGCAGGAGCGACGCCTTGGTCACCGCCAGCCCGCGCTCATCCACCGCTGTGGCGTAGGCCACCTCGCGGCCATCCACCATCACGCGCAGGAGCGCCTGACGGGCGTTCTGCACCGCGGGCTTCAGGTTGGCCAGGCGCTGGACCCCCAGCCGCGTGTCGTCGCTGGCGCCAGACGGAAAGCGCGTGCCAGCGCCGCGGCGGTCCTCGTCTGTGGGACGCCGGCCCCGGCGGCGCTCGCCCGGTGGTGCGTCGTTCTGCTTCTCCAGCTCCGCCATGCGCGCACGCAGCTGATTGATGGGCGTGGCTGCGTTCTCCCAGGGCTGCTTGCCGCACCGGGAGTTCAGGCCCAGCACCTCGCCCTGCAGGTTGACAGCTGGCCCGCCAGAGTCGCCAGCGTCAATGGCAGCGTCGGTCAGCAGCTCTTCGTCTGACACGCGCAGCACGCGGCCCACGCGTGCCAGCGCTGGCCGTGGCTGGTCTGGTGGACCTTGGGTGTAGCCCAGCGTCACCACCCAGTCGCCGCGCTCCAGATGTTCCGTGGTGCCCAGCGGCGCAGAAGGCAGCTGCCGTTCGCCAGCATCCAGCTGGATGAGCCCGCAGTCAATGCGCGCGCCGTTCATCTGCCCAAGCGTGCGGCCGGTCAGCTCTGTGCCGTCAGCCAGCACAGCGGTGATGCGCCGCCCTGGGCGCACACCCACGTGCCCGCAGGTGGCCACCAGCCCATCTGGCCGAATGATCACGCCAGTGCCAGTGCCACCGCCGTTCGCGGCGCGCAGCAGCACCACCGCAGGCCGCACCTTGGCTGTCGCCTGCTCCACCTGCTCTTCCAGCTGCCGCAGCTCTGCCAGGGTGCGCGGATCGTCAAATGGATCCTGCCCCCACGTGGCACGCATGGCCCCTGCAGCGGCCAGCGCGCACACCACCAGCAGCACTGCAGCGCGGCGCATCATGCACCGGCCTTCGGGGTGCCTGAACCTGCACCGCCACCGCTTGGCTTGGTGGCTGGCGCGCCGCCGCCTGCAGGCGTGCTGCCTGTGGCGGGCGTGCCACCAGTGGCTGGCTTGGCACCCGTGGCTGGCGCAGCCTTGGTGGCTGGCGCTGCCTTGCCATCCGCACCCAGCGGGCGGACCTTGATGTTGCGGTACTTCACCACGTCGCCGTGATCCTGCAGCGCGATGTGGCCCTTGGTCTTGGTGCCGAACATGGGCATGCTGGCAAACTTGCTCTTGGCCAGGCGCTCCTTGTACTCCGCGCTGCTCATGTCAAACTCCACCACCTTGGTGCCATTCAGGTAGTAGGTGATCTTGGGGCCCACCGCCACGATGCGCGCGGTGTTCCACTCGCCGGCTGGCTTCACCACGCCTTCAGGCGCTGCGTACAGGGCGTAGCAGCTGCCAGCAGAGGTCAGCCGGTTCTTGCCATCGGGGTGCTTGGAGTCATCCAACACCTGCATCTCCTGACCAGTCTCCCATGGATAGGTGCCGTCCTCGGTCACGCGGTACATGATGCCGCTGTTGCCACCGGGCGCGATGTTCCAGTCCACCTGGAACTCAAAGTTGTCCCACTGATCCTTGGTGAGGATGTCGCCACCCTGGCCGCGCAGGACCAGGCAACCCTCTTCCACCTTCCAGGCATCGGGCATGGCCTCCTTCTTGTAGCCGCGCAGCGACTGGCCTGCATGCGTGCCGTCAAACAGCAGCACCCAGCCATCTGCCTTCTCCTGTGCGGTCAGCGTGTTGGCTGGTGCGGCAGCCTGCTGTGCAAGCGGTGTGGCAGCGGCGACCAAGGCGATGGCAGCGACGGGAATCCAGTGCATGAAGGTCTCCAGGGGTCAGTGGTGTGAGGAAACCAACCAGTCAAGGCTTGGCAGGTTGCGCTGCTGGGGCTGGCTGGGCTGGCGGTGGAATGCGGGTGGCCAGAATGCGGGTCTTGGAGTCCCTGGCCAGGGGCACAATGGCTGCATCGGTGGATGGAGGCGCGTTGAAGGGCGCGCCGTTCACGGCAATCTTGATGGGGCCACGGCGGCCCACGTTGCCCAGGGCGATGGGCAGGTCCAGGGAGTATCCGGACGGAAGCTTCTGGACTTCGTAGACAAACAATGCCTGGTCTGGCGTGGGTGAAGTGGCGGAGATGAGGACGGTGACGTTCACGCCTGCACGTGTGCGCAGCATGAGGCTGGTCTGGCGGTCTGGGGTGTAGGCGCGGACCTGCTCGCAGACCACAGGCTTGTCCTGGTACAGCAGGCGCGGCATGGGCGCCTGCATCCAGGGAAGGTCCACTGTCAGCATGTCCCGCTTGGAATCGCCGGTGGCCACTGGGCGGGCGACGTCTGGGTCCTCGCCCTCCAGCACCGTGCGGACGCACCCAGCCTGCGTCGGCGCCAGAGCGGCAACCAATAGCCCCAGCAGCCCGGGCAGGAGACGTGTGTAGGACCTCTGGGGCATGGCTGTCAAAGCGTAGCCCACCACGGGGCGCCGCTGGAGGCCAGAACGCTCCACCCAGGGAGCCATTGCCTCCAGCCTTGCCGGCGGGGATGATGCCGCCATGCGCTTCCTGCTGCCGTTCCTGCTCGTGTGCGCCCTGCTTGCCCCGCTGGCTGGCTGCCAGACCCCTGTGGTGGTTCCACGAACGGGCTTCGTACCCATGGATGTGCCGCTGACCACAGCACCAGGCGACGCCACGCTGGCGACGTTTGTAGCGCCTGGATTTGGCGCTGCCTCCTACGACCAGGTGGTGGTGGACACAGTGGTCCTGTTCCCGGCGGCCACAGCCCAGATCACACCCGCGCAGGTGAAGTCGCTCCGCACCCTGCTTGGGCAGACCCTGGTGGATGCCTTCCAAGGCAAGGCTGTGGCTGCCCCTGCGGCCATCAGCAGCCGCACCCTGGTCATCCACGCTGCAGTCACGCAGCTGGTGCCCAATGAGCCCATTCTGAACATTGCGCCCCAGACGCAGTTCAGAAAGAAGGGCTATGGCTACGCCAGCGTGGAGATGTTTGCAACACTGGGGGAAGGTGGGCCAGTGCAGGCAGCGTTCACCAGCACCGTGAACACCCAGCGCCTGTCAGCCGAGAAGTGGTCCAGCATGGGCACAGCCGACGCTGCTGCGTCCATGTGGGCAAATGAAATGGTGAAGCTGGTGCGCTGAGGGGTAGGCTGGCGGGCATGATCACCCTCCTGCTGGCTGCACCCGTCCTTGCGTTCACGCCTCCGCTGGCACCCGTCACCGCAACCGGGGACACCTATGTGTTTGCCACTGCGTCTGGCGACGGCAACCACAGCCAGTCGGACACGCTCACGCTGCCCCTGCTGGCAGCGCCTGGCTTTGAGGCCGATGCCAACGCAGGCGCGCTGCCCACCGCCGCGCATGCTGGGGTGCAAGCACGGCTGGACGAGCTTGGCGCTGGCTGGTCGCTGGTGGGTGGAGGCAGCGGGCAGGCAGCGGTGCAGAACGGAACGTTTGCGTTTGGTCGCTCCGACCTCCACACCTCGGTGGACTTCACGCTGGGCCAGCCTGGCGTCATCCGCCTGCAGTGGAACCTGGTCTGCACCGGCATCGCTGGCTCCAGCTTCATGCTGCAGCGCCTGCCGATCGTGGCGGGCAGCACCATCCACGAAGAGAGCGCCAGCAGCTACATCACGCCCGTGCACAACGAAGGCGGGATCTTCTTGGAGCTGCCAGCCGGCCAGTACCGGCTGCGCATGTATGGCACTGTGCAGGCCAACAGCAGCTTTGCGAATCCAGACACTGGCACCTACGCGGGCCGCGTGGACATGGTGCCCCTCTCGCCAGCTGATCTGAACGACGACGGCGTGGTGGACGGCACAGACCTGGGCCTCTTGCTCAGCGCCTGGGGCACAGGCGCCGCAGACCTGGACGGCGACGGCACCACCGACGGCACGGATCTTGGCATCCTGCTGGGGCGTTGGTCGTAGCGCCAGGCAGCGCCCTGTCAGCTGGCGGTCCAGCTTCCAAGCAGCAGACCAATGTCGGTGCCATCCACAGTGCCGTCGTGGTTGATGTCTGCGTCACACGTGCATGGCCCCCAGGAGCCCAGCAGGATTCCGAGGTCGGTGCCGTCTACCACGCCATCGTGGTTGAGGTCCGATGGCAGGCTTGCCGGCTCCAGCACGAATCCACGCGGAATGCCGTGGTAGCGACCGCGGCCCACGATGCGGCCGCCATCGCCAAGCGATGTCACATGCGTCAGCTGCCAGCCAGAGCCAGCTGGAATGTGCGCGTTCAGATCTACTGGGCCGTTGGCGGTGAAGAGCACGGCAGCGTCGCCGCTGTTGCCCGCCACGCGGCCGTCAGAACCAATCACCTCCGCACTGCTGCCAGGTGCGCCCGGCAGCATGCCCAGGTCCTCCGTTTGCAGGACGGTGCCTGTGGTGCTGAGCGTCCATCGGCAGGCATGCGGCACCAGGTCCGGAGTGTCGGCCACGCCAACCACCACATTGCCCTGGATGCTGCGCGCAAAGGAACTGGTTCCGCCCAGCGTGCCCAGGTCTACGGGCGCGCCCGTGCCAGTCCACACACACGCGTGCGTGGTGGAGCGGTCTGCCAGGATGCCGCACCCCGCCACCCAGCCATCGTCGTTGATGGCCGCAGCGCGGGCAGAGGGGCCGCCACCAAGCACGGGCAGCGTGACCGTGGCGCCTGCGGTCCAGCGCGCTGCGCGGGTGCAGGCCGGCACGTTTCCAGTGGCGTTGACCGATCCAGCCACCACGCCAGCGCTGTTGATGTCCACAGGCTCCATGTCCCCCAGCGCCAACACCGTTCCGTTCGCACGCCAGAGCACGCCGTGCGTCACGCGCTTGCCGAGCGCAAAGCTGACGCCCACCAGGTCGCCAGCGGCGTTGCCGCCCAGCACCTGCGAGTGGATGTCTGTGCCGAGCACACCCAGGTCGGTGGCCACCCCAGTGGGGCTCCACCGGCAGGCATGCACGTTGCGGGTTGCGGTGTCTGTCACAGAGCAGCCGCCGGCGGCACCGGTGGCAGCCAGCGCGGTGGCACGGGTGCCAGGTTCAAAGCGGGCGGCGGCAGGCGTCTGCGCCACAGGCGCCAGCACGCGCACATCAAACTGCTGTGCCACCACAGCAAAGCATGGCACCAGGGAAGCGGCCAGGATCAGCATGGGAGTTCTCCTGTTACGGCTGCCCAGGTGTGGGCAGCGCTGGTGAGTGGTTCAGCGGTCAGGGAGCGACGCGGTGGAAGAAGTCGCCCTGTGGTTCGGTGAGGTGGCAGGTGGTGCACTGCTCGATCATGTGCGTGGAGCCCGTCAGGCGCTGGATCTGGTAGTTGTCCAGCTCGTTGGTGGAACGCACCATGGCATGCGGCGGGCCATGGCAGGTCACGCAGCGCACACCGCCGTGGCCGATGGACTCCTTGAACAGCGTGTTGGGCTGCTCGAAGTCCTTGTCCTCGTCGTCGTGGCAGGTGGCACAACGTGGTTCGTCAATCCACGGCCGACGCAGTGGCGAGCCGACGGCCGTCATGCCGCCATGGCACTGCGTGCATGTGACGCCTTCGCTGATGTGAAGGTCGCGCTGGCACTGCGAGCGCACGCCCGGATGGCAGGCGTAGCAGGCATTGGACAGACCCAGCGTGGCCACGCGCGACGCGTGGGAAAGATGCATGGCCGCGGACAGGCTGGACACGCCCGGGGCGCCGGGAGCGCCCAGCGCGTTGTCCGAATGGCACTGCGCGCACAGCACGGGGCGCGCTGCCATGAGATTGGTGCCGTGCAGGCGGTCGTGGGCAGTCAGGAAGGACTCTGCCACGCTTCCGCCCTCTGAACCATGGCAGAAGCTGCAGCTCATCTCGCTGGACACAGGCACCACAGGCGGCGCCCAAGCCGTGCCAGCGGGGCCCGTGGCGCTCACCAGGGCCAGTGGATACGGGTCCACGCGACCCTCGTCGTCCGAAGACAGCACCGGCACGCCTGTGGCCTGCCAGATGCCGTTCCCCTGCGCGGTCATGGAGCCTGAAGTTCGTGTGTTGCCTAGGCCGACGCCCGGAGGCAGCGTGACACCAAAGGTTGCTGGCGCGTACACCCAGAAGTTGGTCTGGTCTGTGGCGCGCTGCTGGCTTGGCAAGGTGTAGCGCACATCCACGCCACTCTCCACGATGTGCGGCGGGTTGCCCCGCTGGATCAGCTGCGCGCGGATGGAGTTGAACGGCGGCAGGATGCAGAACTCCGAGTAGTCGTCCTGCATGCAGTGCATGCCCAGTTCGTTCACTGCCACCAGCGCGTAGTTGCCATCTGGCGGTGCTGCCATCGGCATTTGGGTGAGCGCTGCCACGCTCAAGGCGGCCAGTGCGAGTGCGGTTACAGCAAGCGTTCGGCGGGATGGAATGCGCATGCGTGTCTCCTGAGTGCGAGCTGTTCGAACGCATGCTGGGATACCCCGAGGTGCACGCGCAGTCCACTCAAAACGCAGAGCAAGGCGCACATGCTTCAAATCAGAGCATCGCTCCGCGATTGCGCCGCTGAGAGTCCCGGCACCCACGGTGTGCGTGCGGGGACAACCCTGCCAGAGTTGCCGGGGATTGCCTCACCGCACCGTGAGGCATGGAGCGCCTCTGCCTACGGCTGCTTGCCAAGATGCTCGATGGCCTTGCGAAGCGGGCCACTGGACACCTTGACACTTCCGTCGAGCGGCTGATTCATCTCAGAGATGATGAACAGCGCAGCCGCCACCGACAGCGAACACAGCAGCAGCACGGAGATCACCGTGCGATTGGTGGGCGCAAACAGGCCAAAGCTGATGAACAGCATGGACAGCCAGAGCACCAGCACAGCAAAGAGCGTGAGCGGCAGATCAGTCTGCGCCTGCTCCACCAGCAGCCAGCGCGTGAGCGCCATCTCGGACAGGTAGCGGTTGGCAGTGTCCAGCTGGCGGCGCTGCTCCTCATTCTCGGGCTTGAGGCCGCTGAGGGCGGCTTGGATGTCTTCGATCCCAGAGGACAGCTCCAGCACCTGCTCGGCCTGCACTGGCATCGGTTCCTGGGGCCAGATGGCGGCCAGCTGAAGCTGTGCGTTCCGGCGCAAGCGCGCCCGGATGTCAGCAGCCATGGGGCCAAACTCGCTCAGCGCGCGATCCACCAACACCAGCTTGGCGGAGTTCTGCGTGATGGCGGTGTTGGCGCTGTCAAAGGCGTTCTTGGCGCTGCCCACCAGGATGCCCAGCACCAGCGCTGCCAGGGTGGCGATCATGCCGGCCCCCACCTTGATAGTGTCCTTGGACTCCTCCTTCAGGTGGTGGTTGGGCAGGCGGCTGCGGATGAACATGCCCAACAGCGCCCCACCAAAGATGCACGATGAGGCAACCAGGAAGATGAGAACAGAGCCCATAGTGGGTGCGCAGCGTAGCCAAACCCTTTCACCAGTGGAATGCGTGCGATAGCCTGCTGGCCATGCGCTGGCTCGTTCTGGTGTGGTCGGCCCTGCTGCTTTCTGGATGCGCGGGGCCGCCCAATCCATCGCTTCCAATCACCACCCAGGAGGCGTATCGAGCGCTGCACCAGATGGCGGCAGACCCCAGGCCAGCGCCCCGGCCCGTGGTGGTGGTGGGTGGCTATGCCGATCCGGGCCTTGCCACGGCGAGCGTCAAGCAGTGGCTGGCGCCGTGCCTCAAGGACACCACGCTGGTGGTCTGCGCGCCTGGCAGCGCCAGCAGCTTTGACGAAGCCCGCACGCTGTTGCTGGGGGCCGTGCAGTCTGCGTGCCCATGCGCAGACGCCACCTGCACGGTGGAAGTAGACGCAGTGTGCGTGTCCATGGGTGGACTGGTGGCCATTCACGCAGCAGACCCCCAGGCTGCATCTGCCCAAGCAGGCACGCGCACCCTGAAAGTGGTGCGCGTGTTCACCATTGGGTCACCGCTGCGCGGCGCGGATGCGGCCAAGACCTTTCCCATCAGCGACCTAGCCAAAGACATGCGCGCTGGCTCAGCATTCCTGGCGCGCGTGGACGCCGTGTGCGCTGCCGGCCTCTTTGCGCTGTACCCCTACACACGTGCGGATGACACATTTGTGGGCGCTGTGAACACCGCGCCACCCGGGCAGGTGCCGTGGTGGGTGCCAGGCCAGTTTGGCTACAACGACCACTTCACCGCGCACGAAGACCCGCGCATCCTGGCGGACATCGCGCGCCGGCTGCGCGGAGAGGAGCCATTCTCAACGCTTCCGCGCGCGCCGCTGCCCTAGGCCAGCGACCGCGAGCACTGCAAGTGGTCCTGGGCCGGGGATCCAAAAGAAGACATGATCGCCAGCGCCGACGTACGTTTGGCCCCCGCTTGCCAGGGTCACGTCCGCTGTCACGTTCCAGTAGATGGCGCCATGTGGCGCAATGGGCTCCTCAGTGCCAGGGATGTAGAAGACAAAGTGCCCTACCAGGACCCTTCCTCCGGTGGCGTACCCATATGAGTTTGCGTTGTTCGGGTTGTACCACGAGGCTCCACTCGGACCACTCTCGATCACCGAGTAGTCGTACGTCGTGGTGCCAGAGTAGTCAGCAAAATTGGCGAAGTCAGGACCGCCCGCGGTTCCACCGAAGGCGTTGCCGTTGCCATTTGGATTCGTGCCGATGGTGACCCAGCTGTCCAATGACGTGTTCTGGTTCTGGGTGCCCGAAGGAGCCCAGAATGGATTGCTCTGGCTCTGGTAGAAGCCGCCCTCAAAGGAGGTTGTGATGTGTGCGTTCCCACACGCAAAAAGCCGGTCGCCGGGATCGCTGAATTGGGCATACACGTTCATGCCCCAGAAGCCATTGCTCGCAGGGAAGGCCGTTTCGAAGGTCCAGCCCAGGAAATCGGCCTGCGTTGCGTGCGTGCACGCCAACGCCGCTGCTCCAGCCACAGTCAACCAGCGAGTCTTGATACGCATGCCTCCCTCTTGTGATCAATGCCAAGCGCGCCTTCGCGGCGCTTCTCCCTTCGTCCAGCAAGTGCAAGGCTACCAGTGGACCCGGGCCGGGAACGAGACCTGCAGAGGACGTGATCCCCCTCTCCCACCAGGACCTGTTGCCCATTGGCCAGCTGCACTCACTGCAGTGAAGTTGTACTGGATCCATATCTCCGGAAAGGGAAAGGTGATGGGTCAGGTGCGCCACCATCACCCCTGTTGCTGATGGGAACCCCAGTTGTTGGTGCCAGGACTGCCGTACCAGGAGCTGACGCTACTCCACGACATCACGAAGTCCGTCGCGCCAGTGCTGTCGTCGAAGTTCAGGAAGCTCTCCCCGCCTGCAGTTGACACCGAGGAAGCCATGTTCGACGCGTTGGTGCCAATGCAATACGAAGGAGTCGTCGGAGAGGAAGCCTTGCGACAAGCGGGACGCCAGTACGGATTGGCCACAGACTGGACGAAGCCGCTCGCAGATGATGTCGCTGCGCGAGCATTGGTCACCCCCAGCAGACGGTCCGCCGGGCTGTCGAACGGCGTAGATGCTGGTGATGCTGTGGCCGGCCTCAGATCAATGAACTCATGGGCTCAGCCCAGCGAAGCCTGCCTGCGTACACGCGGACATGCAGCGCGAGCCCGGCGGACAACGTGACGTACTGACGCATGGACGGTGCCTCCAGAAACATAACGCCGCGCCAGCTGGCCCGCGCCAGCCCGCACAGCCACCCTTCCCTTGTGCTTCTGACTCTACCTGCGGTTCGCCAGACGCAAGATCTTGCCCGGTTTCGCGAGCGCAGCCATGGCCGCGAGCGTCCGCGAGCCTGGACGCGGGGCAGTCCGTAGACCTCATCGCTGGCGGCGATCTGTGTGTCGAAGTACGGCTGCTCGGCGCATGCGCAGTCGGGCGGAGCACGCGCTGATCGCCCTGGCGGTGGCCGCTGGCCGTCACCACGGTGGCCATCCTGGCGGGAGCGCTTGCGTCGCAGTGGTTCATGGTGACGCTCCGCGTGCGCTGGGATCCGGTGGACGTCTACGCCACGCTGTGCGGCGGTGGAATCACAGGCGGACAGCTGCGGACACCGCCCAGCATGGACTCCGCGCGATCGCCGGTTGGCCTGTCCGGTGAGTGGTGGAACAACGTGGACTTTGATGGCTGGTGGGACTGGGACCTCAAAATCCGCACCTGGAAGCGATTTCAATCCACCAGCGTGGAGGCAACCTTCCCGCAGTGGAACATCGCCTTGCTGACTGCGGTGGTGTCGGGCCTTGGCTTCGCACGGAAGCGGCGCCGCGAGCAGGCCACTGGACGCTGCGCTCGATGCCAGCACACGTTGGCTGGCGCGCGAGTGTGCCCGGAGTGTGGAGCGGTTGCGGTGGCGCGCGCCGCAGCGGAGCCTCAAACGCCGTGAGTCGGCACGTCTTCCAACGCACGTTTCTGCGCGCTGCGCTCCGGCTGGGGCTCATTCGCCTCACCATCCACGGCGTGCTGGTGACGCTGGCGCTGCTTGGATCAGATGGATGTGCAAGGGTGATCGTGCTTCTGGACGCCCCATTCGTCCTTGGGGGCAGCGGCCATCATCTCCCAGACCCCCGCGGAACATGCACCATCTTGCCGGGGATTCAACCCAACCAGTGGACCGTACTGGACTTGAACCAGTGACCTCCTCCGTGTCATGGAGGCGCGCTAGCCAGCTGCGCCAACGGTCCAGGAGACAGGCAAGAAGTATAGCAAACCAGCGGGGTCTGCCGATGCACGCATACAGGCCCCTGCCATGGAAACGCCAGACCAACGCCCCGCACAGACCGCACATTCCCCAAGCCCTGCGCCCGCAGAGACGCTGGACTCCGCAGGCCGACCGGCTCGCATGCACCTGCGCATGCGCCGCATGGTGTCCCGCGCTCCCAGCGTGGGCATGACCCTGCTGGGTGCTGGCCTGCTCTCTTTGGCGGCAGTGGAAGCTGGACTCTTGGTGAAGCAGGAAGTGAGCCCCGCCACCCTGCCCACGGAAATCACACAGCCCACTGTTGCAATGGGCGCACACGCACCCGCTGCGCTCGCTGCCATGCCCGCCGCGCAGGACACTCCTGCTGTCCCAGGCCGCGGCGCTGCGATCGTGAGCATCGCAGCTGACACCACCACCACGGGCGTGACGGTCTACCGCCTGTGGGACACCGGCCGCATCGAAGCCACCGTGCTGGGCGACGCCAACACGTGGAGCGACTGGACACCCGTCGCTCCCGGCCTCAGCGGCAAATCTGGCAAGACCAAGAAGCCGTCTGAGTAGGCGCGCGCTGCTCACCCACCCAGCTGCGCCACGCAGCGCTGCATGCGCCGCAGCGTGCTTTCCTTGCCCAAAATGGCCAGCGTGTCAAAGATGGGCGGGCTGACGGTGCCGCCGCTCACCGCCACGCGCAACGGCTGCGCCACCTTGCCCAGCGCGCCACCTGCCGTGCGGTCTGCGTAGCCCTTGATGCAGTTCTCCAGCGTGCCAGCGTTCCAGTCCTGCACGCCCTGCAGCTCTGCCAGCAGCGCCTTCACGTGGTCCATGCCGCTGGGGGTGCCGCCCTGCAGCGCCTTGGCTGCTGACTTGGGCTCGTAGACCACAGCGTCGTCCGCCACGGTGAAGAAGCGGTTGCTCTTGAACATGTCATCCAGGGTCTTGCTGCGCTCATGGCTGGCGTCCGCCAGCAGCCGGAACTGCGCAGGCGTCAGCTTGGCCATGAAGGCCGGGTGGTACTGCTTGCCGTGCTCCTCTGCCAGACGCACGAACTCCTCGCGCGGCATGCCCACGATGGCGTCGCAGTTGAAGCTGAGCAGCTTCACGCGGTCGAACTTGGCTGGTGTCTTCACCACACGCTTCAGGTCAAAGCGCTGCGCCAGGAAGGCGTTGTCAAACTTCTCCAGGTTCTCGCCGGGGCTCCAGCCGTTCAGCGCCAGGAAGTTGCACACCACGCTGGGCAGGTAGCCGCTGCGGCGGAAGTCATCCACGTTGATCTCTGGCAGCGCCACCTGCAGCGCGTCCGCCATGGCGTTGGCCTCCTCCAGCTCCAGCTGCGTGTTCTTGTCTGCCAGCCAGGCCTTGAAGCGCTCAGCGCTCACGGTGCCTTCTGGCGGCGCAGCCAGCGCGCGCTCCTGCACTGCCTTGCGCAGCACCTTGTCCTTGTCGCGCTTGCTCATCTTGCTGCCGTCTGGGTTGCAGATGATGGGCAGGTGGCCATACACCGGCCGCCGGAAGCCCAGCGCGTCCTGCAGCACCATGTGCTTGGCTGTGTTGTTGAAGTGCTCCTGCGCGCGCAGCACGTGCGTCACGCCCATCAGCTCATCGTCCACCACCACTGCAAAGTGGTACGTGGGAAAGCCATCTGCCTTGCGGATGACAAAGTCGTCAACTTCACCCGCTGGCAGCGTGGCCTCGCCCAGGATCTCGTCCTTGATGGTGATGGGCCCCTCTGGCGTCTTGAAGCGGATGACCGCTGGCCTCCCTTCCTTCAGCCATGCCTGCACAGTCTCCTTGGGTAGGTTGGCCATGGTGGTGCGGTCGTAGCGGTAGGCCTTGCCTTCTGCCTTGGCAGCCTGGCGCTTGGCGTCCAGCTCTGCAGCGGTGTCAAAGGCGTAGTACGCCTTGCCCTGCTCCACCAGCTGGTCCAGGTGGCGGTTGTAGATGTCCAGGCGCTCGCTCTGGAAGTACGGGCCGTGCGTGCCGCGGCTGGTGCCGTCCAGCTCGGGGCCTTCGTTCCAGTCAATGCCCAGCCACTCCAGGTCCTTCAGGAAGCCCACGCTGGCTGCGTTGCTGGAGCGCTTCTGGTCTGTGTCCTCGATGCGCAGGATGAAGGTGCCACCGCGGCCGCGGGCAAACGCCCAGCAGAACAGCGCGGTGCGCGCCCCACCCACGTGCAGGTGGCCAGAGGGCGACGGCGCAAAGCGGGTGACAACGGAGGCTGGAGAGGCGTCTGCCATGGGTGGTCCTTGCCTGCGCGGTGCAACAGCCAAGTGCTGCGTGGCAGCGCGCAAAGCCCAGTAAGGTACAGCCATGCCCACCGTGGTTGGCCTGATCTCTGACACCCACAGCCGCTGGGAGCGCGCCAAGCGGGCGCTGGCCCTGCTGCAGGCCAAGGGCGCCACGCTGTTCATCCATTGCGGCGACGTGGAGGATGAACTGGTCCTAGACCAGCTGGCAGGCCTGGACAGCCACCTGGTGTGGGGCAACTGCGACTGGAACGCCCCCCAGCTGGAGGGGTATGCACGCGCCCTGGGCATCCGGGTGCACGGCCAGGCTGGGGAACTGCTGGTGGACGGCAAGCGCGTGGCCTTCACCCATGGGCACGAACCCGCCCTCATGCGCGCGCCGGTGGCCAGCGGCGCGGACTACCTGATCCACGGCCACACGCATGAGCTGCGCGACGAACGCCGCGCCAGCACGCGCATCATCAACCCGGGCGCGCTCCACCGCGCGCCGCGCTACACCGTGGCGCTGCTCACGCCAGCCACCGACACGCTGGAAGTGATCACCGTGCCAGCCTGAGGTGCAGCGCATCCGGCGCCCGCGCACCCCCGCGCACGCTGCGGCGGTACGCTCTGCCCGGCTGCAGCGAGGTTTCCATGAACACACTCCCCGGTTCGGACCTGCCCAAGAAGGTGGTGCGGCTCATCCGCAAGCACACGCGCCGCCCACAGGTGCGGCAGACACACCTGCCGCGCAACGTGCACACGCCGCCGGGCACGCTGGTGGTCTCGCCAGAGGAGCTGCCCACCACCATCACAGTGTTTGCCTACGGTCCGCAGGGCTTTGAGGAGCGCACCCTTGGAGCCGTGGCAGAACTGGACAAGCTGGACCCTGCGTGGCCGGTGCTGTGGGTGAACGTGGAGGGCCTGGGGAGCGCAGACGTGCTGCACGACATCGCCGCGCGCTTCAACCTGCACCCGCTGGCCATGGAGGACGTGGCCGACACCACGCAGCGCGCCAAGGTGGAGCCCTACGGAGACACCACCTTTGTGGTGCTGCCCATGCCGCACACCGATGAGCGCGGCTTCTGGACAGAGCAGCTGTCCATGTTCATCACCAGCAAGTTTGTCATCACCTTCCAGAGCGCCCACGCTGGCGACTGCCTGGAGGAGCTGCGCGCGCGCATCCGCACGCCGCGCGGGCGGGTGCGCAGCTCGGCTGCGCCGTACCTGGCATATGCCATCGCTGACGCTGTGATTGACGGTTACTTCCCGCCCGTGAACAGCATGGGCGACGCGCTGGACGAGCTGGAGGATCTGGTGCTGACCAACCCCAGCGCAGACCAGCTGCTGCGCATCCGGCGGTCGCGCTCCGACCTGCTGCGCCTGCGCCGCGCCGTGTACCCCATGCGAGATGCCATGGTGGCCTTTGCAGCGCTCGACAGGGTCTTTGACGCGGACACCCGCCCCTACCTGCGCGACCTGAACGACCACGTGAGCCGCCTGCTGGACCAACTGGAGACTGACCGGTACCTGGCCAGCGACCTCCTTGAGATCTACATGACCAGCGTGAACCTGAAGCTGGGCGAAGTGACCAAGGTGCTCACCATCATCGCCACCATCTTCATCCCGCTCAGCTTCATCGCTGGCCTGTATGGCATGAACTTTGAGGCCCAGCCGGAATACAAGTGGCACTACGGGTACCCCTTTGCCCTGGGGCTGATGGCGGCCACCGCGCTGGCCTTCATCGTCTACTTCTGGCGCAAGGGGTGGCTGCGGGACAGCACGGTGCCCCGGATGGAGTCGCCTGGCAATCCTGCCGATAGGGAGCCCACCCAGGGCCCCCAGCACTCTGAGCGGTGAACCACCCCCCGGTGACGCCCGTAATGGCTGGGTTTGAAAGGGCTTGCAGCCCTCCCAGCCGTGGTGCGGGCAGCTGCTGGGACGGCCCCTGGTTTGGGTCCTGTTCTTGCCCATAAGTCGGCTTTTATCTAGCCTCTGCGTTTTGGTCAGAGGAGCGCCCCCCATGTCCACCACCAACCCCACCGCGATGAACGCCAACACCTCCACCTTCGACAATCCCACGCGCGCATCGGACTACTTCGGCTGCATGACGTTCAGCGGCGACACGATGCTGAAACGCCTGCCCAGCGATGTCTTCGCCAAGCTGCAGAAGACCATGAGCGAAGGCCTGCCGCTGGACCCCGCCATCGCCAACACGGTGGCGGTGGCCATGAAGGACTGGGCCATCGAGCACGGCGCCACGCACTACTGCCACTGGTTCCAGCCGCTCACCGGCATGACCGCTGAGAAGCACGACGCCTTCCTCAGCCCCATGAACGACGGCAGCGCCATCGAGAAGTTCAGCGGCGGCCAGCTGATCGTGGGCGAGCCAGACGCCAGCAGCTTCCCATCAGGCGGCATCCGCGACACCTACGAAGCGCGTGGCTACACCGCGTGGGACGCCACCAGCCCAGCGTTCCTCATGAAGACCGCCAGCGGCATCACCACGCTGTGCATCCCAACGGCCTTTGTCAGTTGGACAGGCGAGGCCCTGGACAAGAAGACTCCGCTGCTGCGCAGCATCCAGGCCATGTCCAAGCAGGCCATGCGCATTCTGAAGCTGTTTGGCACCGACCGCGGCGTGACGCACGTGGCTGGCACGCTGGGCTGCGAGCAGGAGTACTTCCTGATCAAGCGCGAGCACGCAGAAGAACGCCTGGACATCATGATGACTGGGCGCACCATGATTGGTGCCAACGCCCCCAAGGGCCACCAGCTGGACGATCACTACTTTGGCGTGGTGCCGGATTCGGTGCTGGCCTTCATGGCCGAGGTGGAAGCCCGCCTGTTTGAGCTGGGCGTGCCTGTGAAGACCCGCCACAACGAGGTGGCCCCCAGCCAGTACGAGCTGGCGCCCACCTTTGAGAACGCCAACATCGCCGTGGACCACCAGATGATCACCATGCAGGTGCTCCGCACGGTGGCCCGCAAGCATGGCTTTGAGTGCCTGCTGCATGAGAAGCCTTTCGCCGGCATCAACGGCAGCGGCAAGCACAACAACTGGTCCATCGCCACCAGCACAGGCGTCAACCTGCTGGACCCGCGCGACGAGACGCACACCAACATGCAGTTCCTGGTCTTCCTTTGCGGCGTGATCCGCGCTGTGGACCTGCATGCGGACCTGCTGCGCGCCAGCATCGCCAGCGCTGCCAACGACCACCGCCTGGGCGCAAACGAGGCCCCGCCGGCCATCATGAGCATCTTCCTGGGCGACATGCTCACGGACATCCTGGACCAGCTGGAGAACGGCACTCCCAAGAAGACCAAGCGCGGCGGCGCGCTGGACCTGGGCGCCACCACCCTGCCCCAGATTCCGCGCCACGCCAGCGACCGCAACCGCACCAGCCCCTTTGCCTTCACCGGCAACAAGTTTGAGTTCCGCGCCGTGGGCAGCACGGGCGCTGTGGCCTGGCCCAACACCGTGCTCAACACCATCGTGGCAGAGAGCCTGGACTACCTGGCCACCGAGCTGGAGAAGAAGGCCGGCAAGAACCCCACCGCCTCCAAGCTGGAGACCGCAGTGAAGGCGGTGCTGAAGGACGTCATCAAGAAGCACCGCCGCGTGTGCTTTGACGGCGACGGCTACAGCGAGGCCTGGCACAAGGAAGCCGAGAAGCGCGGCCTGCCCAACATGCGCACCACGGCCGACGCGCTGCCAGCCTTCCACAGCAAGAGCGCACGCGACCTGTTCAACAAGTACGCCGTGCTCTCTGGCCGCGAGCTGGAAGCCCGCTACGAAGTGCTGGTGGAGAACTACGTCACCGTGATGGAGATCGAGACCCGCACGCTGGTGCAGCTGGTCCGCACGCAGGTGCTGCCAGCGGTGCTGCGCGCCCAGGAGGAGCTGGCCACCACGGTCAGCGCCACCATGGCGGCAGACGTGGACTGCCCAGACACCCAGGAAGAGCTGCGCGCCTACGTCACCAAGGTGCATGAGCTCCGCGCTGCGGTGGACGCCCTGGAGGCCGCCTCCCACAAGGAGTTCAAGGACCAGGACACCCAGATGCGCTTCATGCGGGACACCATCGTGCCCGCCATGGCGCGGGTGCGGGCTGCCTGCGACACCCTGGAGAAGATCACCCCCGGCGACGTGTGGCCGCTGCCCACCTACGCCGAGATGCTCCTGATGAAGTAGGCCCTAGCCCCCAGAACGGGTATACTCCGCCCTCTTTGCCCCCTTCCAGCCCCGCCTGGGGCTCATCCTGTCCACTGGACACGCCATGGCCACCGAAACCTCTGTTGTCGTTGAAGACGTCGGACCTGCTCGCAAGCGCCTCAAGATCACCATCCCCAGCGCGGTGGTGGACGCCAAGCTGGAGGCCGCCTACGCCGCGGTCCGCCAGGACGCGCAGCTGCCTGGCTTCCGGCGTGGCGCAGCGCCCATGTCGCTCATCGAGAAGCGCTTTGGCGAAGTGGTGGCCAACGACGCCCGCAACCAGATCCTGAGCGAGGCCTACACCAAGGCCCTGCAGGACAACAAGCTGGAGCCAGTGGGCGAGCCAGAGCTGGACGAGAAGGCCAACGACCTGGAGGTCCGCCGTGGCAAGGGCATGTCCCTGACCATGGACGTGGAGATCGTCCCGGACATCACCATCCCGGACCTTGAGACGCTGGAGGTGCGCAAGCCCATCGCGGAGATCAAGGACGAGCACATCTCGGAAGAGGTGCGCCGCATGAGCTACCGCTTCGGCACGCCAGCGCCCATCGAGGGCCCCTTCGAGGCGCTGGACCGCATGCTGGGCAAGGCGGTGGTCACCGTGGAAGGCGCTGACAAGCAGCCCTACTTTGAGACCGATCGCTGCCTGGTGGTGGTGCCAGAGGCAGAAGACGAAGGCAAGGGCCAGGTGCTTGGCCTGATGGTGGAGGGCTTGGACAAGGCCCTGCTGGGCAAGAAGGTGAACAGCACCTTCACGTTCAAGACCACAGGCCCAGACGCGCACGAGCGCGAGGACCTGCGCGGCCGCGCGATCACCATCGAGTTCACTCCCAACGCTGCAGAGCGCATTGCGCCAGTCACCCCAGAGCAGATGGCTGAAATGATGGGCCTGGGCAGCGTGGACAACCTGCGCGAGCAGGTGAAGCTGGCCCTGGAAGGCCGCCGTGACCAGGAGCAGCGCGCTGCCATGCGAGAGCAGGCTGCCGAGTGGCTGGTGGAGCAGGTTGACTTCCCGCTGCCAGAGAAGATGTCGGGCAACCAGATCCAGCGCAACCTGGAGATGGCGCGCCTTCAGTACCTCAGCCAGGGCATGACCGAGGACGAGGTGGAGCGCCGTCTGGCCGAGATGCGCAACGCCAGCGAGCTGGACACGCGCCGCCGCCTGAAGCTGTTCTTCATCCTGGCCCGCCTGGCGCAGCAGTTCGGCGTGGCGGTGTCGGAAGCGGAAGTCAACGGCGCCATCGTGCAGATGGCCCGCAACCGCGGCGTGCGCCCAGAGCAGGCCCGTCAGGAGCTGCAGCAGGCCGGCAAGCTGAACGAGATGGGACTGGCCATCCGCGAAGCCAAGACGCTGGACCGCGTGCTGGACAAGGCCAAGGTGTCGGACATCCAGGCTGAAGAATGGAACAAGCTGGTGTCTGAGCGCCAGAAGAACGCGCAGAAGAAGGCAGAGACTCCAAAGACCTCCAAGAAGAAGGGCTGATCCCGCCGCTGGGCAGGAGAACTCGGCGTCATGGGAGAACTCACCTGGTGGCTGGGCATCGTGGGTCTGGTAGCGCTGGTGGCGCTGGGTGGTCTCTTCATCTTTTGGGCGCGGCGCTGGGCCCGCGGGCCAGCACCGGTGCAGCGCCCGGGCTTCACGCTGGAAGACCTGCGCGACATGCTGGAGCGCGGCGAGATCTCGCAGCGCGAGTACGACACCGCCCGCACCTCGCTGGTGAACAAGGCCAGGCAGATGGCCCGCAATGAGCGCGCGCGCCGCGGTGGCACAGATTGGAGCGGCCCCGAGAGCGGCAGCGCTCCACCCAAGAAGCGCTGAATCCAAGAGCGCGCCGGGCCGATAAGGTCACCTGCCCCAGCGCCCTGAAGCCGTGGCCTGCACACACAGAACATGGCAAGCCAGCGCAACTCTTGCAGTGGAGTGCGCACCCGGCCGATAGACTCGACAATCCACATGTCTGCAGACCACTCCGGTCGGCAGCGGGAGTTTTCAACGCATGCAGCGTGAGCCACGCCAAGTCCTGCCCCCATCCGCCGCTCTGAGCTCGCAAGGCGGGGGCAAGCGGCCCGGCGGCCGAGGTGATTTTGGCGGCGACTACGGTGGCGCTGGCAGCGGTGGCGGTGGCGCTGGCGGTGCAGGCGGCGGCGCAGGTGGTGGCTCTGGTGGCAACGCTGGTGGCGGCGACGGCAGCGGCTTCCGCGGCCGCAAGGTGACCACGTGCAGCTTCTGCGGCAAGACCAGCCGCGAAGTGGGCCCCATGGTGGAGGGCCCCAACGACGTCTACATCTGCACCAACTGCACGGACCTGTGCCAGAACATCTTCAAGCAGGAGCGGCGCCGCGTGGCTGGCAGCCGTCCGCAGCTGGGGCAGATCCCTGCACCGCGCCAGATGAAGGAGTTCCTGGATCAGTACGTCATTGGCCAGGACCACGCCAAGCGCGCGCTGGCTGTGGCGGTGCACAACCACTACAAGCGCCTCTCGCAGCTGGAGAACGAGTCGTCCCCCATCGAGCTGGACAAGAGCAACGTGCTGATGATCGGCAGCACAGGCACTGGCAAGACACTGCTGGCCAAGACGCTGGCGCGCGTGCTCAACGTGCCCTTTGCCATCGGCGACGCCACCACGCTGACCGAAGCCGGCTACGTGGGCGAGGACGTGGAGAACCTGCTGCTGAAGCTCCTCCAGGCTGCTGACTTTGACCTGGAAAGCGCACAGCGCGGCATCATCTACATCGACGAGATCGACAAGATCGGCAAGACCAGCCACAACGTCTCCATCACGCGCGACGTGAGCGGCGAAGGCGTGCAGCAGAGCCTGCTGAAGATGCTGGAAGGCACCATGGCCAACGTGCCGCCGCAGGGTGGCCGCAAGCACCCTGAGCAGCAGTACATCCAGATGGACACGACCAACATCCTGTTCATCTGCGGAGGTTCGTTCGACGGCATCGAGGAGATCGTGAAGAAGCGCCTGGGCCGCCGCCGCATCGGCTTCAACAGCGAGCCCGTGACCTTTGACGACAAGGTGGCCGAGCGCGCTGCCGTGATCGGCGAGGTGACCCCCGACGACGTGCTGGAGTTCGGCATGATTCCGGAGCTGGTGGGCCGCCTGCCCATCATGTGCCCGCTTCATCCGCTGAGCCGCGAGGCCATGATCCAGATCCTGACGGAGCCGCGCAACGCGCTGATCCGCCAGTACCAGCACCTCTTCAGCCTGGAGGGCGCGCGCCTGGAGTTCACGCGCGACGCGCTGGAGCTGATCGCCGACCGCGCGCTGGCCCGCAACACCGGCGCCCGCGCGCTGCGCGCGGTGGTGGATGAGATCATGATTGACCTCATGTACCACCTGCCGGAGATGGACAACGTGAACGCGGCCTACGTGCTGGACGCCGCTGCCATCACGCATGGCTACGCGCTGCACCAGATCCGTCGCCGCGAGCGCGAGAGCGCCTGAGCAGTGTCCGCGCCGAACGCCAGCCAGCCTGCAACGCCACCCACCGCGCGCGCTGCGCGCGACTGGCACGCCATGCGCGCGCCCGCTGCGCAGATTGCGCAGCTGCCCACGCGGCAGGCGCGCATGGACGCGTTCATCCAGATGCTCTGGCCACGGGTGCGCGACACCGGCGTGAGCTGGGTGGGCTTCTACGTGGACCAGCCCGGGCATCCCGATGACCAGCGCCTGATCCTGGCCGCGCGCGAGCCCAAGCCAGCCTGTTCCCCCATCGGCGTCCATGGCGCGTGCGGCAAGTGCCTGCTGGCGGCCGAACCCCTGGTGGTGCCAGATATCCGTGCGCTGGGAGCCTCCTACATCGCCTGCGACCCCCGGGACCTGAGCGAGCTGGTGGTCCCCTGCTGCGATCCAGATGGCGCTGCCTGGGGTGTCCTGGACTTCGATAGCCACGAAATAAGCAGTTTTGATGCTGGCGACGCGGCCCATACGGTGTATCTGTTGCGTATCGCCGGCCTCAGCGCATAGCCGCGCCATCGTGGGGACGACGATTTCTGGTTCCTTCGGGGGAAGGATGTGACCATGGCTGTTGACACGCTGGTCGAGGACAAACGGTCCCAGGCCATGCCCGACGCAGAGATCCACCTGCATGTGCGCACCCACGCGCACTGGCAGGTGCTGCGATCCCCCTACCGCCTGCGCATCTTTGAGGCCATCCGCTCCAGCGGCGGCTGCAGCATCAAGGAACTGGCCGATGTGCTTGGCAGCAGCACCACCGCGCTGTACTACCACCTGGATCTCCTCGCTCGCGCAGGGCTCATCCGGGCCACTGCGTCCGAGCCAGAGCCTGCAGCGATCAGCCGTGGCGGCCGCCGGCCGGCGCTCTTTGTGGCGCTGTCCTCGCGCATCGTGGTGACGTTTGATCCCAGCGACGGCCGTGACCGCCGCCGCGTGGCCGCCTTGTGGCGCGCCTGGCTTGAGGAAAGCCAGCAGGAGCTGCTCCCCACCGCCACCGCAAGCGACGAGCACGACCCAGAGTCTCCCGCGTCCCGCGTGGAGACCGGACACCTGCCCAGCGCCAGCACCATCAGCACCGCTGCGTGGGAGATCCTGACCCAGGCTGAGGCGGCAGAGATCCGCCGCCACCTGCAGGCCGTGCAGCAGGTGCTGGAGCGCGCCAGGGCCAGGCGGTCGGAGAGCTCGAACCCGGTGGGCGCTGCCAACTACCACGTGGCCACCACGCTGGTGGAGGCTCGTGCGCCCGTCCTTCCCAGCCCAACCCTGGTCACCCGGCCAGTGCATGCTGGCGTGCCAGCCCTGGCTTGATCGTCGCTGCAGGCGTTATGGGTCTTGGCCCTCCCGGCACCTTGCCACCAGCCCGGCTTCCTGCTACCCTTCTGGATTCCCCCTCGAAGGAGCACCTGACCCATGCCGCGCGTCTGCCATTTCACCGGAGCCAAGACCACTTCAGGCAACACGCTCAAGCGCCGCGGCAAGGCCAAGTACCTGGGCGGCGTGGGCATCAAGACCACCTCGGTCAAGAAGCGCACCTTCAAGCCCAACCTGCAGACAGTGGATGCCATGATCGACGGCACCCCAGTGCGCGTCCGGGCCTCGGTCCGCGCGATCCGTCAGGGCCTGGTGGTGAAGCCAGCCAAGCGCAAGTACACGTACACCAAGGCCAAGAAGGCTGGCGCCTGAGTCGCAACCCGCCTGCGGGTGCGCCACTACAACCTGCTGTCAGGATGGGGTGATTTTGTTGACTTTGCCTCGGCTGGGTCTATCTTCAGCAAACTTTGCTGCGGAGCCGTGTGGGGCTTCCGCGTGAATGGATTCGAGCAGGGTTTCACAGCACAAGTTGTTCGCTGGGAATCCAGAGGTGCCGTTCAGGACGGGCGCTGTGCCCGTTCTGCAGTGCGGAGTGTGTCGCGTTGGCTATCCCATCCATCCATTCCGACCGCGACCGCGTGCTGGACGCCATTGACCTGGTGGCCCTCATCCGCGAGCACGTGCAGCTGAAGCCCAAGGGGCGCGAGCATGTGGGGCTGTGCCCCTTCCACGATGACCGCACGCCAAGCATGCATGTGGTGACGCACAAGGGCTCCGGGTTCTACAAGTGCTTTGCCTGCGGCGCTGCGGGGAACGCCATTGACTTCATGATGAACTACCACAAGATGGAGTTCATCGAGGCGCTCAAGGCCCTGGCAGAGCGCGCTGGGATAGACCTGCAGCAGGCGCGCCCACACGATGACACCCCTGGCAGCGCCCGCGCCGACCTGCTGCGGGCCAACGCCATCGCGCTGGAGTTCTATCGCCGCGCGCTGGCGCACGCGGAGCACGGGCAGCACTCGCGCGCAGCGCTGGAGGCCCGGCAGATCTCCGCCGCCATGCAGGAGCGCTTCCAGTTGGGAGCCGCGCCACCCGGGTGGGACACGTTTGTGCGCTACCTGGAGCGGCTGCGCGAGCACCGCAGGACTGGGTCGTCGGCCTCGGCTGGCTCGGACCGCACGCGCGTGGAAGGCATGCCGCCCATGGAGGCGTTCCGCGCAGCGGGCCTGGTGCGCGAGGGCCGCGATGGCCTGGTGGACGGCTTCCGCAACCGGCTGATCTTTCCCATCTGCGACGAGCTGGGCAAGCCCATCGCCTTTGGCGCGCGGCAGCTGAATCCAGAGGACCAGCCCAAGTACCTGAATTCCCCTGAAAGCAGCGTGTTCCACAAGGGCAAGGGCCTGTATGGCCTGCACCTGGCCAAGAAGGCCATCATCGCGCAGCGCACGGCCATCATCTGCGAGGGCTACACCGACGTCATCGCCTGCCATGAGGCTGGCGTGGAGAACGCAGTGGCCACGCTGGGCACTGCGCTCACGCGCGATCACGCCCGCGTGCTGCAGCGCATGTGCGAGCGCGTGGTGCTGCTGTTTGACGGCGACGCTGCTGGCCAGCGCGCAGCAGACCGCGCTGTGGAGGTGTTCTTTGCCGAGCCTGTGGACGTGCGCATCTGCACCCTGCCAGATGAGCTGGACCCAGACGAGCTGCTGCGCATGGAGGGTGGCGCAGAGCGGTTCCGCACAGCGCTTGAAGCCAGCGAGGACGCGCTGCGGTACCTGGTGCGCCGCTTCCACGCCGACTACCGCACGGCCAGCGGCCTGAGCGGCCGGCAGCAGCGCATCGAGGCCCTGCTGCAGAAGCTGGTGGAGCTTGGCTTCCGCACCATGCCTGGCATCCGCCGGCAGCTGGTGCTGGCCAGCCTGGCGCAGATCACTGGGCTCTCGGAAGCAGAGCTGGAGAAGGCGCTGGCCGCCCTGCGCGGGCCGCAGCCCCGGCCGCGCACCGAGGATGAAGCCCCCGCCGATGCAGTGGATGCATCCACGCCAGAAACCACGCTGGAGGAGCGCGGCTACTCCGTGCCCAAGGCCAAGGCCCGCCGCGAGGCTGAGCAGAGCGTCCTGGCCCTCCTTCTGGCCTATCCGCATGTGGCCCAGGGGCGCCTGAGCCTGGGGGACGACTGCACCCTGCCTGTGGCAGAAGCCATCACCCCCGAGGCGTTTGAGGACCCTCCCCACCGGGCCCTGATGGAGGTCATCCACCCCTGGCTGGAGAATCGCCACGAGTTCTCGGCCCCTGAGCTCCTGGCAGAGGTTCACAGTCCTACGCTCAAGGCACTAGCAAGCGACCTGCTGCTCCTTGGCAGCAGGCGTGCGCCGGAGGGGAAAGGCGCATCTCAACGGCTGGCACAGGCCTTTGCCGATCTTGAGGGGATCCGGCGCTCCCAGCAGCCCGTATCTCCTTCTCCTGCCTCCAGCGGCGTCGAGTCGCTGCTGGCCGTCATCCAGAACCGCCAGGCAGCAGGCCATCAGCCCACTGCCTTCCGTCCGAAAGTCCGCCAGAGCCCGAACCAGCGTTCGGGTCCCATCGTCTGAACAGTTTCGCCCGCACCCGCCAACACTCGGAACCACACGTGTCCCTCGCTCTCTCCGACCTTACTCCTGTCCTCCGCCAGCTCGTGGAACTCGGCCGTGGCCGCAAATGGATCACGTACGAGGAGTTCATCCGCTGTCTCCCCGATGAGTTTGTGGAGCCAGAGAAGGTGGATGAGATGATCGTGCTCCTGGAGGAGCTGGGTGTCGAGCTGATTGACGAGGACGAGCGCCGGGCCAATGGCTGGAGCGCCTTTGACGCGCCGCTGCAGACCAACCTGAAGTTTGCGCGCGACGAGAAGAAGCCAAGCAAGCCGCCGAAGGTGCAGATGATCGAGGAGGAGGATGGTCCTCCGATCGACTTCGAGGCCGGCTTTGAAGAAGAGCCTCACCTGCCGCAGGCAGCAGAGGAAGAGGAGATCCTGGACGAGGCGGAGGCGCAGGCTGCGGTGGAAGCAGCGCTGGCTGAGCAGGGCTCCAAGCGCATTGACGATCCGATCCGCATGTACCTGACGCAGATGGGCACCATCCCGCTGCTGACGCGCGAGGAGGAGATCCGTCTTGCCAAGAAGATCGAGACCACGCGCATGTGCTTCCGGCGCCTGACGCTGGCCAGCGACTACGCGGCCCATCTGGCCGTGGGAATCCTGAAGCAGGTGCATGAAGGCACCCTGCCCTTTGACCGCACCATGCGCATCAGCACGGCGGAGGAGAACCACAAGGAGACCATCGCCGCGCGCATTCCCATGAACGTGCCCACCATCGAGCGGCTGCTCACCCGCAACCGCGAGCTGTGGGAGGCGCTGGAGGCCGGCGTGAACGCTGCCAAGCGCGCGGAGATCATGGGCCACATGGAGAAGAACCGCCGCAAGGTGGCGGTGCTCCTGGAAGAGTGCTGCCTGCGCACCAGCCGCATCCAGCCGCTCCTGCGCAAGCTGCAGGGCCTGGACAAGAAGGTGAAGGAGATCCAGTTCCAGCTGAAGAAGGCTGGCAAGCATCCAGAGCGGTTCGACCCTGAGGACGTGCAGGTCATGCACGACGAGGTGGACGGCCTGCGCAGCATCGTGCTGGAGGACACCGGCGACCTGGAGAAGCGCGTGAAGCGCATCCAGCGCGCGTTCCTGGAGTACGAGCAGGCCAAGCGCGACCTGTCGGGCGGCAACCTGCGCCTGGTGGTCAGCATCGCCAAGAAGTACCGCAACCGCGGCCTGCCCTTCCTGGACATCATCCAGGAGGGCAACACGGGCCTCATGCGCGCCGTGGACAAGTACGAGTACAAGCGCGGCTACAAGTTCAGCACGTACGCCACGTGGTGGATCCGCCAGGCCATCACGCGCGCCATCGCAGACCATGCCCGCACCATCCGCGTGCCGGTGCACATGATCGAGACGATGAGCAAGCTGCGCACCATCCAGAAGCATCTGCTCCAGGAGCTGGGCCGCGAGCCCACGGTGGAGGAGATCGCCCTGCGCGCCAAGATGCCCATCGAGGAGACTCGGCGCGTGATGAAGGTGAGCCGACATCCCATCTCGCTGGACCGTCCGGTGGGCGAGAGCGAGGACAGCCACTTTGGCGACTTCATCGAGGACGAGCGGCAGGAGAGCCCCTCGGAGAGCGCGTCCAGCGAGCTGCTGCGCCAGCGCATCAATGACGTGCTGAAGACCCTGACCTACCGCGAGCGCGAGATCCTGAAGCTGCGCTACGGCATCGGCGATGGGTACACCTACACGCTTGAGGAAGTGGGCCGCATCTTCAAGGTCACGCGCGAGCGCGTGCGCCAGGTGGAGAACAAGGCCATCCGCAAGCTGCAGCACCCAGTGCGCCGGCAGCGTCTGGCCAGCTTCCTGAACAACGAGGAAGAGCAGGAGACCTGAGCCCAGGCTGCGCGCAGGCCGAGCACCGGCTGCGCCCAAGCTGAGCGCACGCTGCTGCGCTACACGCGGATGCCGCGCCGGATGCCCGGTGGCGGAGGTGGTGTGGCATCTGCCACCGCAGCCATGTGGATGTAGATGGCGCCTGACACTGCCAGGCTGACGGGCACCCACACGAACACGGCCAGCACGCCAGCCACCACGCCCTGCACCAGCAAAGTGGTTTCTGGGCCACCCACCTCCAGGTAGGTGACCGGGATCTGCATGCAGCCGATGAGCACGCCGCCCACCACCAGCACAGCGGTGAGCTTCCACTGCTCAAGGCCTGCGGTGTTGTCCCAGCTCCAGCGCAGCGACCGGCTCATGCCCATGCGCGGGCGCATGGGATCCACCACGCGGTAGAGCGCCAGCCACAGGCGTGCGCTGAGCCACAGCATGCACACCGCCGTGAACGCCAGCACAGCCCACACCGCTGTCTCGGCAGCGTGCCCCGCCACGTGCCCCGCTGCGCTGGCTGCGGCCGTGGCGCCCTTGCGCGCGCCCAGGCTGGCCACCATGGAGGCCACCACCGCCACGCCGCCGCCCAGCAGCATGCTCAGGATGCCCACGCCCAGCACCGTGAAGTAGCGCCGGAAGCCCAGGAAGATGTCCGCTGCACGGCCGCGCCCAGCAGCCGCCTCCGCACCCGCCATGGCAGCGCCTGCCAGCACTGGCACCAGGATGAAGAAGGAGATCAGGCCATTGCCGCACAGGCTGCCGCAACAGGTCATGGTGGCGTCGCGTGCTTCGATGGCCTCTGCCTCGCTTGGCATGCCATCCAGCGCGCCGGCACCGCGCTGCGCGCCGGGGCCGTCCGCTGGCATCATGCGTTCCGCCACCTTCACGAAGCGCTCCATGGACTCGCCCAGGACGCCAGACAGGTACTGCACCGGCGCGCCTGCCAGCGTGACCACCACTGCCAGATACACGTAGAAAAGAGGCCGGCGGACCATGGCATCCATTCCCTGGCGCAGCGCCTGCACGAACGAGCCATGCTGGGGCGCCGAGTCTGGGAAGAAGTCCGACATCGGCCCTTCAAGGTACCGGGGCGTGCGGGCCAGTGCGTTTCTGGCCAAGTGCCACTACGCTGCGCCCCCGTCATGTTGGGCTGGCCCTGTGCCAGCGCCAGCACACCAGGACCCCTGAGGACCCGCGATGGCCATTCCACACCTCACTGACGAGCAGATCCGCACATGGACTCCCCGGCAGAAGGACGAATGGTGGCTGAAGACCGTCTACCGCGGCAACATGCCGCAGCTCACGCTGCGCGCTGGCATCACTGGCTTCCTGCTGGGCGGCGTGCTGAGCGCCACCAACCTGTATGTGGGCGCCAAGACAGGCTGGTCGCTGGGCGTGGGCATCACCAGCGTGATCCTGGCCTTTGCCATGTTCCGGGTGATGGCGCGCATGGGCCTGGCCAAGGACTTCACCATCCTTGAGAACAACGCCATGCAGAGCTGCGCCACCGCGGCCGGCTACATGACCGCGCCGCTCATCAGCAGCCTGGCTGCCTTCATGATCATCAACAACCGGATCATGGTCTGGTACCAGATGATCGGCTGGATGACCATGGTGTCCTTGCTGGGCGTGCTGGTGGCGTTCCCCATGAAGCGCCGCTTCATCAATGATGAGCAGCAGCCCTTCCCAGAGGGCCGCGCTGCTGGCGTGGTGCTGGACGCGCTGTATCAGCACGACCCAGAGAACGTGGACCCAGAGGCTGGCACCTCCAGCGGCATGTTCAAGGCCAAGGCCCTGGCGGTGGCCGCCCTGCTGGCTGCGTTCCTGAAGTTCATCATGAGCGAGGGGTACCACACCTTCCTGCAGGTGAAGCTGATGGGGCTGAAGGCGGCCTACTTCATCCAGGAGAACATCTCCAACTGGTACTGGGCGCTGGCCAAGAAGAACGCGTGGTTCACCCCCACCATCGGCGGCGTGGACATCAAGCAGCTGGCCCTGACCTTCTCATTGGATCTCTCCATGTTTGGCGCGGGCGGCCTGATGGGCACGCGCATCGCCAACAGCCTGGTGGTGGGCACGCTGCTGAACTTTGCCGTGGTGGCCCCGCTGATGATCCACCAGGGCCAGATCAAGCCCACCAACGGCACCTTTGACGTGGCCACGCAGGTCTTCACCCTGGCCAACGGGCAGACAGCGCCGCTCAGCGAGGCCGTGTTCGGCCGCGGCCACCTGCTGAACACCTGGTGCCTGTGGTGGGGCATCGCCATGATGGTGGCCGCCAGCATGGTGGGCCTCCTGGCCAAGCCCAAGGTGCTCATCGGCGCCTTCACTGGCATCTTCAAGAAGCGCGACACCACCGCAGACCCGCTGCGCGACATCGAGTTCCCGCTGTGGGTGAGCCTGGTGGGCGTGCCGGTCGTGGCGGGCCTGGCCGTGTGGATGAGCACCGTGTGGTTTGGCATCAACCCGTGGCTGGGACTCCTGGCCATCCCGCTCATCATCGTGCTCACGCTCATCGCGGCCAACGCCACCGCGCTCACCAGCACCACGCCAACTGGGTCGCTGAGCAAGATCACCCAGTTCACGTTTGGCGCCATGGACAAGAACCCGGCCACCAACCTGATCACCGCTGGCATGACCAGCGAGGTGGCGGGCAACGCCAGCAACCTGCTCATGGACATCAAGCCCGGCTACATGCTGGGCGCCAAGCCCCGGCAGCAGGCGTGGGCGCATTGCATCGGCATCGTGAGCGGCGCCATTGCCAGCGTGCCTCTGTTCTTCCTGCTGTTCCTGTCCAAGAAGGTGCCGGATGGCACCACCATCGAGGCGCAGCTGATCACCGACGATCACCCCATGCCGGGTGCCACCATCTGGAAGGGCGTGTCCGACCTGATCACCAAGCTGCACGAGGGCGGCGGCTCGGCCCTGCCCCAGAGCGCCGTGTGGGCCATGATCATCGCCGCGGGCGCGGCCGTCATCATGGAGAGCGCCCGCATGGCCACCCGAGGCAAGTTCTGGCTGTCGCCGCTGGCCATCGGCCTGGGCGTGGTCATCCCGCCCGAGAGCGCGTTCATGATGTTCATCGGTGCGTGGTTCTTTGAGCTCATGCTGCGGCGCAACAAGGAGCGCAAGGGCACCTTTGGCTGGAAGCTCTGGGTGGACAGCCAGGAGCCAGTGGCCGCAGGCATCATCGCCGGCGCTGCGCTGGTGGGCATCGGCGACACGCTGATTGATGTGTTTGGCGACCAGGTCCTGGGCTGGCTCGGCCTGGCCGCAAAGCACGCAGGAGGCTGATCGCGGCGGTCGGCCGCATCCGCTCCTGCAGCGGGAGGCGTATTCTTGGGCGGGCAGCCAGAACGCTGCCCATCCCCAAGGAGCGCCCCATGGCCAAGGCTGTCGTTGACCCAGCAGAGCTGCGCCGCTTTGCACAGGACCTGAAGAAGTTCAGCATGGACCTGCAGCAGCAGACGGGCGGCATCAACAGCCGCCTGGCCACGCTGGCCCAGACCTGGCGCGACCAGGAGCAGGCCAAGTTCACCGAGGAGTTTGAGGCCACTGTCCGCCAGCTGCAGAAGTTCACCAAGGCGTGCGACCAGCACGTGCCCTACCTGCTGCGCAAGGCAGACGCTGCCGAGGCCTACCTGAACCAGCGCTGACGCATGGGAGAGCAGGTCAAGATTGCAGACGTGCAGACGGTGGAGCGCTTCCGCGCCACCCTGGCCAACGCCATGGAGGCGTTTGGTCTGGCTGTCCAGGACGCTGAGAGCGATGTAGAGAAGACCCTGGTGTGGCTGGACACTGAGATGACCACCTACTGGACCGGGCAGATCCGCAAGGCGCAGGAGCAGGTGGTCATGTGCAAGAGCGCCCTGTACCGCAAGCAGGAGATCAAGGCCACGCCAGAGGCCAGGCCCAGCGTGGTGTCAGAGAAGAAGGCGCTGGAGAAGGCCAAGCGCCGCCTGGAGCTGGCCGAGCAGAAGCTGGCCAGCGTGCGGCGGTGGAAGATGGAGCTGCCACGCCAGGCTGTGGTCTTCCGGGGAGCGCTGGCGCCCATGGCCACGGTGCTGGACCGCGACCTGCCCAACGTCATCGCCATGCTCCGCCGCATGGCCGAGCACCTGGAGGAATACCTGCGGAGTTCGCCCGAGGAGAGCGAGCGGCTGCTGGACATCCTGGGCGTGAGCAGCATCAAGCGCAGTGGCGAGGAAGCCGACGCAGGCAGCGCGCAGCCCAGCACAGAGCAGCCCAGCCCCGAGGAGCCCGCATGAGCATTCCGGGCGCACGAGCCAAGCTGAAGGACTCCTACCGCGCGCTGATGCTGGCGTGGGCGCAGGCTGCGGAGCACTGGGACGACCCAGTCTCCCGCGCGCTGCAGGAGCGGCATCTTGAACCGCTGGAGACCACCATCCGCTCGGCGTTGAACGCCATGGACACCATGAACGAGACCCTGGAGCGGCTGCGACGCGACTGCCAAGAGGAGGTTCTGTGACGCCAGCAGACGCTGTGGGGGGCACCCGTATGATCCCCAGCGTGGAGGCGCAGGACGCGACGGAACCCTCGGACCCGCTGGAGCGGGAGCGCCGCATGGTGGAGACTTTGTACTCCGCAGCGCGGCTGCGGGCAGAGTCTGCCCGCGCCCTGACCGAAAGCCAGCAGCGCCTGCGCGCCCGCAACGAGCAGCTGCACCAGAGCGCCATCCGGGCCATCAGCGAGGCCACGCGCGCTGCGGTTGGCGAGGCCCACGCCCGCCACCGCGCAGAGTTGCAGCAGGTGGACCGCCGGGCCAACGACCGCGCCTCCAAAGTGGAGCAGGATGAGGCCACCATCCGCAAGCGCTCTGAGAAGCGCGCAGAGGAGCTGGAAGACGCCACCCAGCAGAAGTACGACGAAGCCGTCTGGATGGCGGAAAGCGTCTTTGAGGCTGCGGTGCCGGTCATCCGCAAGGCAGCCCAGAAGCGCATGGACGAACTGGGTGAGCGCACCCGCGCGCTGGACGAGCTGCTGGCCGCTGGCACCGCGCAGGTGCGCCGCTACCGGCAGCGGCCGCTTGCAGAGCCAGCGCTGGACATCGCCGGCCAGGCGGAGGCTGGTGCTGCGCGCAGCGCGGACAGCTTCATGCAGGAGCTGGCGGTCCAGCTGGAGAAGCTGCGCGCCTGCCGGGCGGCTGGCCTGTTCCGCGGCCCCATCCTGCTCATTCCGCTTCTGGGCCTGGTTGGCGTGGGCGTGGTGATGGGCGGCATCGTGGGCGAAGGCCAGCAGTGGCCTGTGTGGATGGGCGCCGCAGCAGGCGTGGGCGGCGCGCTTTTGGCTTTCATGCTGGGTGTGGTGGTGCTCTATGCGCTGGCGCGGCGCGAGGTGCGCCACGCGTACACGCCCTTCCTGCGCACCGCTGCGCTCTGCCGCCACGCCATCCACCTGGCCAAGCAGGAGTGCGAGGCAGACCGCCGCCGCAAGGAGGAGGAAGCCACCCGCGTGCGCGACGCGGACCTGGCCAAGGCAGAGGCGGAGTACCGCCCCACCATGGCGGAGATTGACCGCAAGCTGCGCGAGGTGCTGGCTGAGATTGACGAGCGCGCCCCGCACTTCCGCGCCAAGGTGGAGAAGCTGCGCATGCAGGAGCTGGACGCAGCCGACGAGGCCCGCGACACCGCCCTGGCACAGGCAGAGCAGCGCGAGGTGGCCCTGCAGGCCGAGGAGCGCGCGCGCCACGCTTCGGTGCAGGCAGACCTGGACGCCGCCGCAGAGGCGGAGGCCACCCTGCAGCGCACGGAATGGAACATGGCGCAGCGCTCCACCCTGGAAGCAGCGGCCGCCCTCCAGGCCCTGGACAGCCAGTGCGCCCCAGAATGGAGCGATCCCGCCTGGAGCAGCTGGGACCCGCCGCGCGCTGCGCTGCCGGCCATCCGCCTGGGCCGGCTGCGGCTGGAGCTGGCTGCTGTCCCGGAAGGCCGGCCTGCCGAGCCAGACCTGGCCTGGCCTGCTGGCACGCCAGAAACATGGGTGCTGCCAGCGTTCCTGGGCGCCTCTGGCCGCATGTCCCTGGTGGTGGACTGCGTGGCGGAGCAGCGCGCAGAGGGCCTGGGCATCCTGCAGAACGCGCTGGCGCGAATCCTGGTCTCCATCCCTCCTGGCAAGGCGCGCTTCACCCTGATTGATCCGGTGGGACTTGGCCAGAGCTTTGCTGGCTTCATGCATCTGGCGGATGACATGGAGCTCCTGGTGACCGATCGCATCTGGACTGATCCGCGCCACATCGAACAGCGGCTGTCCGACCTCACCGACCACATGGAGCTGGTCATCCAGAAGCACCTGCGGAACGAGTACGCCACCATCGAGGAGTACAACCGGCAGGCTGGCGAGATCGCAGAGCCGCTGCGCTTCCTGGTCATGGCCGACTTCCCGTCCAACGTGACAGAACAGGCGGCCAAGCGCTTTGCCAGCATCCTGCAGAGCGGCGCGCGCTGCGGCGTGCACGTGCTGCTGCTGCGCGACACGCGCGCACCGCTTCCTGCCGGGCTGGACGCAGCAGACCTGCGCCGCAACGCCATCACCATCGCGTGGAAGCCAGACAGCAGCGCCGCAGCTGGTGGCAGCGGCCGGTGGATCCTGGACGAAGGCGGCCTGGCGCGCCTGCCCTTCCAGCCTGGTCCAGCGCCAGACGATGTCTTTCTGCAGCGCATCACGCGCATCGTGGGCCGGGTGGCCGCTGGCTCTGCGCGCGTGGAGGTGCCCTTCAGCAGCGTGACGCCCAAACCTGCGGAGCGCTGGTCGCTGAGCAGCGCTGCCAACCTGAAGATCCCTGTGGGCCGCTCTGGCGCCAACCGCATCCAGCACCTCCTGCTGGGCGAAGGCACCAGCCAGCACGCGCTGGTGGCAGGCAAGACCGGCAGCGGCAAGAGCAGCCTGCTGAACGCGCTCATCGTGAACGCGGCGTTGTGGTATTCGCCAGATGAGCTTGAGTTCTGGCTGGTGGACTTCAAGAAGGGCGTGGAATTCAAGGCGTACGCCGAGCACCATTTGCCGCACGCGCGCGCCGTGGCGGTGGAGAGCGACCGCGAGTTCGGCCTGAGCGTGCTGCAGGGCCTGGACGACGAGCTGCGCCGCCGCGGCGAGCTCTTCCGCGCAGCGGGCGTGCAGAACCTGGCGGACTGGCGCGCGCTGGGCCGGACAGAGCGCATGCCGCGCAGCCTGCTCATCATTGACGAGTTCCAGGAGCTGTTCATCGAGGACGACAAGGTGAGCCAGGACGCAGCGCTGCTCCTGGACCGCCTGGTGCGCCAGGGCCGCGCGTTCGGCATGCACGTGGTGCTGGGCAGCCAGACGCTGGGCGGCGCGTACAGCCTGGCGCGCAGCACCATGGGGCAGATGGGCGTGCGCATCGCGCTGCAGTGCACCGAGGCGGACAGTCAGCTCATCCTGAGCGACGACAACACCGCCGCGCGCCTCCTCACCCGCCC
>JAXMAM010000024.1:0-46664 GCA_046350455.1 Phycisphaerales bacterium
CAAGCGCGATCAGTGCGCCCAAGGACTTCCAGGTGGAGCTGCTGACCAGCGCTGCGCCCGGGCAGGGCAGCTGGGTGTGCATGGCCTTTGACCAGCGCGGACGGGCTGTGATTTCACCGCAGCAGGGTGCGCTCATGCGCGCGTGGCTGCCAGGCATCAGCCAGAACAACGATGGCACACCATGGACTGGCAAGGAGGTGCTGGTGGAGCCGCTGCCCATGAAGGGTGCTGCAGCGCTTGGCAGCGCACAGGGCTTGTGCGTGGTGGGCCGCGACCTCTTTGTGAACGTCTCCGACAACGGCGAACGCGCTGGCCTGTGGCGTGTGCGCGACACCGACAACGACGGCGTGTACGACGACAGCGCATGCCTGGTGAAGTACCAGAACTGCGGCGGTGAGCACGGCCCGCACGGCGTGGTGCTGGGACCCGATGGCGCGCTGTATGTGGCCATTGGCAACCACACGCTGCTGCCAGAGAGTGTGTCGCGTTCCGCCACGGACGACGCGCCTGGCGCGGCTCCGGGCTCGCCCTACGACCACTTTGCAGAGGACCTGGTGGGCCAGCGCATGTGGGACCCGCGGGGGCACGCAGTGGGCATCCGCGCGCCAGGCGGCGTGGTGCTGCGCGTGAATCCAGACCTGGGACCTCCCACAGTGTTTGCTGGTGGGTTCCGCAATGCGTACGACCACTGCTTTGACAAGCACGACGAGCTGTTCACCTACGACAGCGACATGGAGTGGGACATCGGCGCGCCGTGGTACCGCGCGCCGCGCGTGGTGCACGTGGTGCAGGGCGGCGAGTACGGTTGGCGCAGCGGCAGCGGCTGCTGGCCAGACTGGTACGCAGACAGCCTGCCACCCGCGTGCGAGACAGACAGCGCTAGCCCCACAGGCATGGTGTCAGGCCACCTCAGCGCGTGGCCAGAGCCGTGGACCGACATGCTGTTCTGCGCAGACTGGACCTTTGGGCGCGTGCTGGCGGTGACCACGCAGGCCAAGGGTTCCACCTTTACCGCCCAATGGCAGCCGTTCCTCACAGGCCGGCCCATGCCTGTGACGGATCTTGCATGGGGTCCAGATGGCCAGATGTATCTCCTCACTGGCGGGCGCGGCACGCAGAGCGGCCTCTACTGCGTGAGCTACGTGGGCAGCCATGATGCGCAGGCGGGCGCAGCGGGCGGTACCGCGCTCAGCGATGCGCAGACCATGGAGGCCGCAGACCAGGAGCAAGCCGAGGCCACTGCGCGCGAACTGCGCCATGTGATTGAGTCGCTGCAGGTGCAGTTGGAGCCAGCGCTCCTGGACGAATCCCTGCCCATCCTGCTGGACGCCATGGGTGGAGAGGACGAATGGGTGCGAGCTGCAGCGCGCGTGGCGCTGGAGCACCAGCCTGTGGGCGTGTGGCGGCCAGCTGTGCTGACGGACCGGTCGCAGCGCGTGCGCCTGGCTGGCGCGCTGGCGCTGGCGCACGCTGGTGGTGCAGAGGGCGCAGCCGACGCCGCCCGCGTGGCCAGCGCGGCGCTGCAAGACGCGCCGCAGGGACCACTCGCGCTGGAAGCTGTGCGCGTGCTGGAAGTTGCAGTGGCCCGGCAGCCAGCGCTGAAGACAGACCCCAACGTGCTGGCTGCCGCACGCGCTGGTGTCCAGGCGCTGAGCGGCAGCGGAGGCAGCGCCCGCAACAGCAGCCCCGGCAGCACGGGCAGCAGCCAGCCAGAAGGCCCGCTGGTATGGGGCACGCTTGAACTTGCTGCGGAGCTGCAGGTGCCTGAAGTGGTTCCTGTGGCCATGGCCCGCATGGCCAAGGCGCCAGACCGCAGCACCGCGCTGCGCTACGCCACCATGCTTCGCACCGTGCCTGCCACCCTTCCTGGTGGATGGACAGACGCTCTGCGCGCGCAGTACTGGGCCTGGCTCAACGCAGCAGACGACCGCGCTGGCGGGTTCAGCCTGCGTGGGTTTGTGGATCAGATCAAGCGCGACGCGCAGGAGCACGTGGGCCCGCCGCCAGCAGGCGCCACGCCACAAGCATCTGAAGGTGGTCACGCATCGGCTGGCGGAGGCGCTGGCGCAACCGCTGGCGCAACCACTGGCACAGCCGGTGCTGGTGCGCCACCCGCAGCAGCCTCGGCCACCATGCATGTGTGGACCGTGGCGGAGCTGGAAGCCGCCCAACCCAGCGATGGTCCACGCGACCTGGCCCGCGGTGCGCGCATCTTCCGAGAAGCCACCTGCATCCTGTGCCACCGCTTTGCGGGCGACGGTGGTTCCACAGGTCCAGACCTGACGGGCGTGGGCTCGCGCTTCACGCGCACCGATCTGCTGCGCTCCATCCTGGAGCCATCCGCCGTCATCTCCGATCAGTATCGCGACAGCATGATCCAGCTGCAGGATGGCGGCCTGGTGGTGGGGCGCATCGTGGCAGACCTGCCAGACGCGCTGGAGGTGCGCACCAATCCGCTCACAGAAGACCGGGAGCGCGTGGCCAAGAAGGACGTGAGCGCCATCAGCCCGCTGGACACCTCCAGCATGCCAGCTGGCCTGCTGAACAGCCGCACGCGGCAGGAGGTGCTGGACCTGCTTGCATACCTGGAGGCTGGCAGCGCTGCGCGGCCTGCTGCGAGGACTGCGCCGTAGGCCGCGCCAAGTCCTGCGCCATGTCCTCGCACGTCCATGCGCCACGCGCTGCGCCTTACACTGCGCGCATGTCAGTCAACACTGCCAAGGCTCCGCGGCGCCCGCTGAACTTCACCTGCCTGGGTTGTGTGACCAAGGATCTGGATGGCATCCAGGCAGCGCACCACGCTGGCACGCTGCGCACCACTGGCAACTGGAATCCCGGCGAAATCATGGACCACTGCGCCATCCTGTACGAGGCTGGCCTGGACGGAAGCAAGCAGCGCATTCCGTGGCTGGGCAGGCTGATGGGCAGGTTGTTCAAGAAGAGTCTGCTGAAGCCAGGCGGGATGAAGCCGGGCTTCAAGCTGCCCAAGGACGCAGTGGAGATGATGCCGCGTCCTGGCGTGACTTTTGACGAAGGCATGAAGCGCATGCGCCGCGCGCTGCAGCGCCTGGAGCGCGGCGAGCAGATGACCAAGCCCAGCCCGTTTCTTGGCCCGCTCACCCACGATGAGTGGCTGCGCCTGAATCTCAATCACACGCAGATGCACTTCAGCTTCATGGCGTACTAGCGCGCAGCGCACGCAGCGCGCACGCGGCGCACGCGCATGCGGCGCGCGCACGCAATGCGTCAAATCCGCCCCACGCTCACGATGGTGACGTCGTCGGTAAAGGTGGCGCTGCGCGCGTGCGCACGGAGGGCGTCCAGCAGCGCAGCGGCATCCTGTGGCGGCTGGGGCGCGTGCTGCACGGCCTGAAGCGCGCGTTCGATGCCAAACATCTGCCCGTGTGGGTCGGCCTGCTCGGTGACGCCGTCGGTCAGGATCAGCAGGCGTTCGCCCGGTTCCAAGGACAGGGTGGTCCACTCGTACTCCATGCCCGGCACAGCACCCAGCGGCGGGCCGCCAGGCAGCGATGGCACCGTGGGCTCGCGGTCTGGCGCAAGGTGGATGGCCAGGCCGTGGCCAGCGTCGCACACGTGCAGCTGGCCACTGGGGGTGGCGAAGAGGCAGATGGCCGTCACAAAGCGCGTGCCTTGGAAACGCTCCACAATGTGCGTGTTCAGGTGCTGGAGCGCCTGCTGCGGTGAAGCGCCCGCCGCCAGCGATGCGTCCATGGCGCTGACTGCCGCAGCCATCAGCATGGCGGCAGCGGGGCCCTTGCCAGAGACGTCGCCCACCAGGATGAGCGCGCCGCCGTCGGGCTGGCGGCACACGCCCACCACGTCGCCTGCAGCGCCGCGGCCGGGCACGCAGCGCGTATGCGCCACCAGGCCTGAAAGCTCCAGGCGGTCTGGCGGCATCAATTGCAGCTGCACCTGGTGCATGGCGCTCACGTCTGCTTCCAGCGCGCGGCGTTCGGCGCTGTGCAGGGCAAGCTCTGCCAGCTGGCATGCAGCGCAGGCAAAGGGAATGGCGTCGTCGGCCACAGCGCCTCCGCCAGGCGAATCCAGATAGGCCACGGTCTGCGCAGACAGCGGGTCGTCCGTGGCCGCAGTGATGGGGATGCAGATGGCGCTGGTGACTGCGCCCTGCAGCAGGCTGGCTGCACCGCGCAGGTCCAGGCGGTCCTCCAGGCGAACGGCTGCGCGCGAGGTGTACGCCGCCTGCAGCAGGGTGCGGCTGAGCGGCGCCTCCTGAGCGCGCGCGTGGCGCACGCGCTGCGTGAGCGGGTCGCACGCAGCGGGCGAGTGGCGCAGGAAGAGCACGCGCGCATAGCCCGTTCCATGCATCAGCGCGTCCGCCACGTGCTCCAGCGCTTCGGACGCCTCGGCTGCCATGTGCAGCTTGCCGGAGAGTTGAACCAGCAGCTCCAGGCGGCGCGCGGCCAGCGAGCCCAGCTCTGCGGCAGCAATCGCGCTGGCAGCGCCGCGGTCGTCGTGGATGGAGATGGACGGGCGCTGGGAGGGCGCGCCCTTCAAGCGCAGCTCAAAGGGACCGATGGTCAGCACTGCGCCAGGAAGGAGCGGGTGCCACTCCTCTGGGTTCAGGCGCCGGCCGTTCACGATGGTGCCGCTGCGGCTGCCCAGGTCAGACACCTGCCATTGCCCGTCCGCCAGGCGCAGCGCTGCGTGGCGGCGTGAGACCCGCTGGTCTGGCAGGCGCAGCGTGGAGGTGCTGTCGCGGCCGATGACGTGCTCGGTGTCCGTCTCGGTGCCGGATGCAGCGGGCGCCAGCTCAAAGGGGATGCCACCTTCGGCTGGCCGCACGGTGAACACCAGGTCGAGCGGGGCTGCCATGTGGGCCAGCGTAGTTCAGAGCGCGGTGAAGTTCAGCGGGGGCGCAGCCGGGCACAGGCGCGCTGCGCGGGTGCTCCTCAGCGTGCCTGCTTGGCCAGCACTGCGAAGTACTGCAGCTGCCCGCCAAACACGCGTTCCCAACCGGATGGATAGAGCTTCATGGGGTGCACCTCGCGCGTCACGGTGAGGCCCACGTGCGCGGCCAGCGCGTGCCACTCTGCCACCGAGAGATACCGGTACAGACATGGCACGCCATACGGTGCATTGGCAGCCCAGTCCATGAAGCTGATGCGCGCCTGGGCCAGTGCGCCTTCGCGGGCGTGGTCCTTCAGGAGCACCGCGCGGCGAGCCACGCGCGCGCATTCAGAGAGCAGCACTTCCACGTCTGGCTCGTGGTGGAGCACGTCGGCCACCACCACCAGGTCAAAGGTGTTGTCTGCAAAGGGCATGCGGCCGCCGGGATAGGCCGTCACGGGGATGGGTTCGCTGCCGCGCGGCACGCGCTCCAGGCCGTGCATCACCACATTGGCAGGGCAGCGGCGGTCGCGCTGCAGCGTGTCCAGCAGCGTGCCATTGCCGCAGCCCACGTCCAGCACGCGGTCGCCCGCGCGCAGCTCTGGCACGATGGCGTCCACCAGGTTGCGCAGGCGCTCGGCATAGATGCCAGCGTGCAGGTGCCGCATCAGCGCTTTCATGTGGGGCCTCGCATCATGAAGGATCTCCCAGCCCGCCAGGGCCACCGAAGCCAGGGCGCCACAGCGTGACCATGGCGATGCCCACCTGCACCGCCGCCACGCACAGGCTGGCCACGCTCAGCGCGAAGCCCTCGCGCTCGGTGCGCGCGCACAGCGACGCCATCCAGGGCAGCAGCACCAGGAGCGGCAGGTCTGCATAGCGCTCCCAGGCCTGCGAGTTGGCAGTGTTGGCTGCCGCCACGCAGGCCAGCGAGAGCATGAACAGCACGGCCACCTGGCCCAGGTGGCGGCGCAGCGCGCACCGCCACAGCACCGCCAGCGTGGCAGCGCCCAGCGGCGCCAGCACCAGCAGCACCGAGGAGCGCGTTCCACCCAGCGTGGGCGCGTGGTTGACCAGGCTCCAGATGGGGCCAGCCCAGCGGCCGTCCTCCTTGGAATAGTTGGTGTGGATGGCCAGCGTGTACAGGAGCGCCAGCGCTGCGGCGGCAGCTGCCCAGCGCAGGGTGAAGTCCATCCACGGCTGCTCGTGGTTCTTGGCGCGCCACGCCTGCCACAGGAGGATGGCTGCCAGCGGGCCGCCCCAGCACGCGGTGAGCGCCAGGAGCACCACCACGCCTGCGGGGTTTGCACCAGCGTCATGCAGCGAGCGGTACGCCGGTGGCATGAGCCCGTGCCACTGCCAGACCAGCACGCCCAGCAGGAGAATGGGCAGGGCGGCCCACGCGAACACCACCGCCAGGGAGCGGGGCTGTGCGTCTGCCGTGGCGCTGCGGCCAGCGTCCTGCATGCCGCGCCACACCATGGGAAGCGCCAGCCACGCAAAGGGCTGCCGCACCGCCACTGCCAGCGTGGCCCAGATGCCAGCCGTGCGCGGCTTCCACACGGGTGCGCGCGTCGTGGCTGCCAGCGCGACAGTCATGCACAGCAGGGCGGGGACATCGGTGGTGATCCACGCGCTGCCGCCCACTGCATACGGCGAGAGCGCCAGCGGCATGAACAGGCACGCTGCGGTGCGCGGCCGGGCCCAGCGGGCAGCCGTGGTGGTGGCCACCAGCAGGAGCAGGACGCCTGTGGCTGCGTTCACCCAGCGCAGCACCTGCATGGAGGCGCCCATCTTCAGGAGCGCTGCCAGCAGCAGGTGCCAGCCAGGGCTGGTGGCGCTCTGGTAGTTCACCAGATCGCAGTGGGGCCACTGGCTGGCGAACTCCTGAATGACCTTGGCGTGATACTGCGTCTGGTCCCAGCCCCACTGGCCTACATCGGTGCCGTGCAGGATGTGCACGCCAGCCTGCACAGCCAGTGCTGCGGCCGGAAGCACCAGCCACCACGGGGACGTGCCTTCCCCGCGCTGGGGCCACTGTCCTGCCTGTGCTGTGGTGCGCGCTGCCATGCGTGACGATGCGCGAACGATAGCCGCGCGCTGATGCAACGGCTAGGCTGCGCGAGCCATGCCGGAGAAGCAGATGCAACGCAGCGGGCGGTGGCAGCGCTGGGCTGTGCTGGCTGGCCTGTGCGTGGCCCACGGTGCGCTGTTTCTGGTGGTGGTGCCAGTGGGCATGTGGGTGTTTGAGGCAGACTCTGTTGCCGACCTGTGGCGCCACACCGCTGAGCTGTTCACCAAGCCCTTTGCGCAGACATCGCTGTACGACGCCTTTTCCACCTGGAGCTCTGCGCTGGAGCACCTCCTTGCTGCTGGGCCCTATGCGGTTCCCATGTGCCTCTTGATCGGCGTCATGGCGCTGGCACCCACCCTGTTCATCGCACCGCTGGTGGGGCCAGTCCGGGCGCAGCCAGTGGGGCGGCCCATGCGCGCCAGCGTGCTGGGTGCTGGCATGCTGGCGGGTGTGGTCTCTGCGTGCTTCATCCTGTCTGTGTTCGATCTTGCATGGCTGGTGACAGACGCCTTGCTGTCCAAGCAACGCGGGCCAGGGTCTGGAAGCCCCACTGCCTTTGGACGCTTCAGCGACTGGCTCCCCTGGGGCTTGTTGGCTGCCTGGCTGGTGTCTGCCAGTCTGTGGACATCCTTCTTTGCCTACGCTGGGCGATCGCGCCACCCGTCCGTGCTGGTGCGCTGGTTCCGCTGGCTGATGGCCGGCACCGCCACGGAGATGGCGCTGGCCGTCAGCGTGCTGGTCTGGGCCCGCCGACGCGACAACTGCGTCTGCGACTGGGGCAGCTACTGGGCGTTGGTGTGGGGATTGGCTTCGATGGTGGTGCTCTGCGGTCCGGGGGTGGTGCTTCTCCTTTCCAGGCGTGCGCGCCAACAGTGGGGGCGAACAGCCTGCCCGCACTGCGGGTATCCGCGGCGGACAGATGCAGTCCGCTGCAGCGAGTGCGGTGGGCTCCTCACGCCTGTGGCTTGACACAGCCGCGCGGCATGATACCCTAACAAAAGCCAAACGAATGCACGCTGTGCAGAAATTCGTGCACATCCATGGATGCTCCTGTTCCATCTGGCCGGAGCGCTGCCACTGCGGCAGCGCTTGCTTCCCTGGCTGAGCGCGTCGCCCGCATCGAGGGCCGCGTGGCAGCCAGCGTGTTGCCACACCCCACGTTCACCACGCACGCAGCTGATGGCTGGAGCCATCCATCCCAGGTGCCCACAGGCTGGCCAGTGGTGGACGCAGCCCTGGGTGGCGGTCTGCCGCAGCGCGGGCTGCATGAGTGGTGGCATGTGGAGGACCACCCGCAGGCGCGCAGGCCACCGCTGGATGTGTTCATCCATCTGGCGTGGCAGGCCGTGCTGCATGACGACCACCATCACCCTGGTGAAGCGCGCCGCGTGGTGTGGGTGGGGCGCGCGGTGTGGCCGCAGGCGCAGGCCATGGTGCGCGGGCTGCGCGTGCCAGCGCAGGCGATGTTCGGCGCACCCTGTCCAGTGCTGTGGCCTGATGCAGCGCTGGTGCATCGGTCGCTGCTGGTGGAGGTGCCGCCAGCAGATGTGGGCGCGCGCCTGTGGGCGGTTGAGCAGGCTGCGCGCTGCGCTGGTGTGTGTGCGGTGATCGCAGATGGCGCTGGCCTGGACTTGCCAGCCACGCGCCGCCTGCAGCTGGCTGCACAGCAGGTGCTGCTGCTGGTAGCGCGGCCTGGGGCGCACCGGGCGGCGCAGTGCCTGAGTGCCTGCACCACGCGCTGGCTGGTGCGCAGCCACGTGGCCGAGGCGCCCGCGCCCCACGCTGCACCTGCACCGCTCGCCACACCCGCGTCGCTCGCCACGCCCGTGCCGCTCGCCACGCCTGCACCACTCGACACACCTGCGCCGCCCACCGCGCGGCTTCCGCCAGAGCCAGTCTCGGTGGTGGAACTGCAGCGCGTGAAGGGCAGCAGCGGCGCTGGTGCGCGCACGCATGTCACGCGGGCCTGGCAGACCAGTGGTGCAGACCATCCCGCGCAGCCGCTGGTGGCCGAAGCACAGCGTCGCAGAAAGAAGAAAGAAGCGCGCGCAGCTGCACGGGCTGCAGCGCGCCCAGAGGAGGTTCGTTCACATGACCACGCTCACAGCTACCCCATGCTTTCTGGCCATCACGCTGCTGAAGTGGGAGTGCCAGTACGCCGTCGGGCCCGCCGCGCCCGATGAGCCTGTGGACCCAGCCCGCGCGCTGGTGCGGCTGGCCCAGGCGTGCATGCGCTGGACGCCGCGCGTGCACATCGAGACAGCGCATGGCCCGCCTGCGGTGCTGCTGGACCTCACGGGCTGCCTGCCCGTGCACGGTGGCGTGGCGCGCGTGCGCCGCAGGGTGGAGCGCGCGCTGCAGCGCCGCCAGCTGGCGTACCAGCTGGGTGTGGCGCGCACGGCGGGCGCAGCGCTGGCAGCAGCCCTGGCGCCAGAGCAGCCGCAGACGCTGGACCAGGTGCCTGTGACAGCGCTGCGGCTTGACCCCGCCACGCTGGCTGGCCTGCATGAAGTGCATGTGCACACGGTGGGACAGCTGTGCGCCATTGATCGCCATGCGCTGGCAGACCGCTTTGGCCCCGTGCTGGCAGCGCGTGTGGATGCAGTGACCGGCACGCGTCCGTGGCCATTCCAGCCCGTAGCGCCGCCAGATCCCATCATGGGGGAGTATGTGTTCGCCAGCCCCTGCACGCAGCTGGAGGCGGTGGAGCATGGCATGCAGGTGGCCATCCAGGCGCTGTGCCAGGTGCTCGACCAGCGGGTGCGCGGGGTGTCCACGCTGGAAGTGCTGGTGGAGCGCGCGCGCATGCCCACGGTGCGCGGACGCATGCACTTTGGTGCGCCCACGCGTGATCCAGCGCATCTGTGGTCGCTGCTGCGCCCGCGGCTGGAGCGCATGTCGCTGGGCTGCCTGGAGCATGGCATGGGTGTGGAGCGCATCGCGTTGCGGGCGGTGCGGCTGCAGTCGCCGCCGTGCAGCGCCGTGCAGCAGGCTGTGGGGCAGCTGGTGGACCAGCTGGCAGCGCGGCTGGGGCCAGGCAGCGTGCGCGCTGCACGGCCGCGGCATGCGTGAGGTGGGTCATGTGCGCTTTGCCTTCGCCACCGCGCTTTGCAGAGCTGGCAGCGCTCAGCAACTTTTCGTTCCTGGAGGGTGCCAGCCATCCAGAGGAGTATGTGGCGCAGGCCAAGGCGCTGGGGCTCACTACGCTGGCCATCGCAGACCGGCACACCATGGCTGGGGTGGTGCGCGCCCATGTGGCGGCCAAGCAGCAGGGCGTGGCGCTGGTGGTGGGCACGCGGTGCGTGTTCGCGCTGGATCACAGCGCTGCGCACAGCGCCGCCCCCGACGTGGCGCTGCCGCACGAGCCCACGCACCTGGAGCTGGTGCTGCTGGCGCAGAGCCGCAACGGCTACGCACGGTTGTGCCGCCTGCTGACGCTGGGCAAGCGCCGCGCTGGCTGGACAGCAGACCTGGCCACCAGCGTGCGCGCGGTGGATGCCGACGCAGACCACGTGGCCTCCAGCGCGTGCCACCTGTGGCTGCACGACCTGCTGGACGCCAGCGTGCAGGCCCTGGGCAAGGGCGAGCCAGGCGAATGGTCCAGCCGCCACCCCGAGGCAGACCGCCCGCTGGCGCCGCACGCGCTGCCTGATGTGCACTGCGTGGTGCTGCCGCCGCGCGGGTTTGGAGCCATGAGCCAGCGGTTCCTGGAGGCGCTGCGGTGGATGCGCAGCGTGTTCGACCATGACCGGCTGTCCTTGGCCATGTGCCGGCACCACGAGCCAGATGATGAGCTGCGGCTCCTGCAGCTGGAGTGGCTGTCGCAGGAGACCAGCGTGCCGCTGGTGGCGGTGAACCAGCCGCGCTGCCATGTGCGCAGCCGGCAGCCGCTGCAGGATGTGGTGTCGTGCATCCGTGCAGGCTGCACGCTGCACCAGGCGCGGGTGCGGGGCGCGATGGAGCCGTTCCACCTGGCAGAGGGGCGGCTGCGCAGCAACGCTGTGGCGCATGGCGCTGGCCAGTGCGGGCCGGTGCTCCTGCCCAACGACGAATGGCACCTGAAGGGCGCAGAGGCCATGGATGAAGCGCTGGCGTGTGTGCCTGCGGCGGTGCGCTGCGCTGCCATGGAGCGGGCGGTGCAGGTGGCAGCAGCGTGCAGCGGGTTCAGCATGGACCAGCTGAAGTACCGCTACCCCAGCGAGATCGTCCCGCCTGGCCGCACGCCCATGGAGCACCTGCGCGACCTCACGTGGCGCGGCGCTGCAGCGCGCTACCCAGCAGGCGTGCCAGAGCGCGTGCGCGCGCTGGTGGAGCATGAGTTTGCCATCATCCAGGATCTGGACTACGCGCCGTACTTCCTCACGGTGCACACCATCGTGGCGTTTGCGCAGGGGCAGGGCATCCTGTGCCAGGGGCGGGGCGCTGCGGCCAACAGCGCAGTGTGCTACTGCCTGGGCATCACCGCTGTGGATCCCACGCGGGTGGACATGCTGTTTGAGCGCTTTGTCAGCCGCGAGCGCAACGAGCCCCCGGACATTGACGTGGACTTTGAGCACGAGCGCCGCGAGGAGGTCATCCAGTTCATCTATCGCACCTATGGGCGGGCGCGCGCAGCGCTGTGTGCTGAGGTCATCTGCTACCGCGGCCGCAGCGCGGTGCGCGAGGTGGCCAAGGTGCTGGGCCTGGACGCTGCGGCGGTGGAGACTGTGGCGCGCGACGTGGACTGGGGCGACCGCGGCCTGGTGCGGCGGCATCCTGAGCACGCAGAGGTCTACGCCGTGGCTGAGCAGCTGGTGGGGTTCCCGCGGCATCTTTCGCAGCACGTGGGTGGGTTTGTGATCACGCAGGACCCGCTGTGCGAGCTGGTGCCTGTCCGCAACGCCACCATGGACGACCGCACCATCATCGAGTGGGACAAGGACGACATCGAGGCCATGGGCATGCTGAAGGTGGACGTGCTGGCGCTGGGCATGCTCACCGCCATCCGCAAGGCCCTGGAAATTGGTGCCTGGCACGGGTGTCCCTCTTTTCCGGAGGCGGAGGGGGGCGCGCGCGCGTGGCAGCTCTTCCACCGCATCCCGGCGGAAGACCCCGCGGTGTACGACATGTGCTGCGCTGCAGACACCGTGGGCGTCTTTCAGATCGAAAGCCGCGCGCAGATGAGCATGCTGCCGCGCCTGCGGCCGCGCTGCTACTACGACCTGGTCATCCAGGTGGCCATCGTGCGGCCCGGGCCCATTCAGGGCGACATGGTGCACCCGTACCTGCGCCGCCGCAGCGGCGAGGAGGCGTTCGAATACCCCAACGATGTCATCCGCCGCGTGCTGGGCAAGACGCTGGGGGTGCCGCTGTTCCAGGAGCAGGCCATGTCGCTGGCCGTGCACGCAGCGGGGTTCACACCAGGGCAGGCGGACGAACTCCGCCGCGCCATCGCGTCATGGAAGCGCCACGGCTACCAGATCGCGCGCTTCCGCGAGCAGCTGGAGACCGGCATGCTGGCGCGCGGCTACACGCGGGAGTTCGCGCAGCAGGTGTTCACGCAGATCCAGGGGTTCTCTGGCTATGGCTTCCCAGAGAGCCACGCGGCCAGCTTCGCGCACCTGGTGTATGTGTCTGCGTGGCTCAAGCGGCACTGGCCGGCAGCGTTCACCGCAGCGCTCCTGAACAGCCAGCCCATGGGGTTCTACGCGCCGGCGCAACTGGTGCGCGATGCGCGCCAGCACGGCGTGGTGGTGCGGCCGGTGGACATCCATGCCAGCGAATGGGACTGCACGGTGGAAACAGAGAAGCAGGACGCGGTGGCGGCGGCGGACGCGCCCGCCGCCCCGTGCGCGCCCGCCGCCCCGTGCGCGCCCGCCGCTCCGTGCGCGCCCGCCGCTCCCGCAGAAAAGAGGGACACCCGTGCCAGGCACCAATTTCTGCGGTTGGGGATGCGGATGGTGCGGGGGCTGCGGGCGGACCACGCACACGCGGTGGTGCAGGCGGTGCGCACGCATGGGCCGTTCCACGACGTTGAGTCGCTCTGGCGCGCCAGCGGAGTGCCAGCTGCCACGCTCCGCCGCCTGGCGCTGGCAGACGCCTTCACCAGCATGGGCCTCACGCGCCAGCAAGCGCTCTGGCAGATCCGCGCCCTGCGCGACACCGCCGCCCCCGTCCTGGACCACGCTGCAGCACAGGGCGCCACGCTCTTTGACATGCGCCCGCAACCGCTGCCGCTGGTGCCAGCTCCCACGCAGGTCTCTGCGGACTACGCCGCGGTGGGCCTCTCGCTGAAGGCCCATCCAGTGCAGTTCATGCGCGCCATGCTGGATCGCCGTGGCGCCATTCCCTGCAGCCATCTGGCAGACGAATCACGCACCCCAGCAGGGCACCCGGCCACGCTGGCTGGCCTGGTGCTGTGCCGGCAGCGGCCTGCCACCGCCAGCGGCATCGTCTTCATCACGCTGGAGGACGAAACGGGTGTGGCCAACCTCATCGTGCGCGCCAAGGTGTGGGAGCGTGACCGCGGGGTGGCTCGCCACGCCACGGCACTCCTGGCTGCAGGCCGGGTGGAGCGCCGGTCAGGGGTCACCCATCTGCTGGTCCGCCGGCTGGTAGACGTCTCCCACGCCACCTCACTGGGGTCCCAGTCCCGCGATTTTCACTGATGCTGAGGGACACACCCAGATCTGCGCGATGGCATCAAGGTCCCAAAACTTCAGAAACTGCAATCTTGTCGGGGATGCCACTCATGGACACCCGCCGCACAGCCTCCAAATCCATCTTCAGATTGCTGCCGCGGCCTTCAAGATCAGATCTGTGCAAACTCTCCCAGAAGCGCATTGACAGACGTCCCACTTTCGGCGACACTCACACAATAGATCGCAGCGTGTGCCCCTTTTGGGCAACTGCGCTGCATCGTGGGTCGGCCTGAACAAGAGTGTGCATGGCGACCCGGAAGGGCTGGGCAAAGGGACCGCTTGGACTATTCCCCGCTTCGTGGGCGGGGTGTGCAGTCGTTCCCGTTCCCTCACCCTTTCGGAGACTCAACATGAAGACTCGTCTTTTGCTCGCTGCTGTGCTGGCTGCCGCTGCTGTGGCTGCCGCTTCCAACGCTGACTTCTATCCGGGCCAGCCTGTGGACGTCACCGGCAACTGCTTCGCCACCTTTGGCAACACTGGCTTCGGCACTGGCTACGGCCAGGGCGTGCACCAGCTGGGTGGTTCCAACGGCTACTGGGATGCGGTGTATGGCACCAGCTACCCCGTGCAGTGCAGCTCGTTCGTGAACGACCCCAACTCAGTGTCGTTCGTGTTCGACTTCGCGTCGTTCTTCCCCTCTGACTTCTTCCTCATCACCATTGACATCACGGGCCTGAAGAGCGACTTCAGCATCGCTGGCGCGCAGGGCAACGTGGGCACCTTCACCACCGATGGCAACAACATCCACTGGGAAGGCAATGGCGCTGACCTGGCTGCCACCGGCGTGCTGGCCTTCAAGGTCTTCCAGGTTCCAGCTCCAGGCGCCCTGGCGCTGGTGAGCCTGAGCGGCCTGGCTGCCGGCCGTCGCCGTCGCGCCTAATCAGCGACGCGAACGCTGTCATTCAGCGCATTCGCTGAAATCTCAGCAATCCCCGCTCTTCAACAAGGGCGGGGATTTCTTTTTTTGCTCAGGCGCCACCTGAGACTTGCGCGCCACCATCCATGGGATACAGTGCGCGTGGAGTTGGGAGGAGTGGTTCACTTCCAACGCGTGGAGGGCTCAGGGTCGTGATGAGCCTGCATTGAGGGATCTGGAAAAGGGCTGTCGTTGTCAGCGTGTCGCGCTGTGCGCCGCGCTGTGGTTCCCCGTTCCCGCCTTTTCCATCTGGAGACCTCATCATGAAGAACATCATCATCACCGCTGTTGCGTGCGCTGCTGGCACGCTGGCCGCCACCGCTGCAGCTGACTTCTTTGGACAGCAGCCCGTCGAAGTGACTGGCCTGTGCTACAGCACGCAGCTTGAAACCGTCACCTGGGGCTCTGGCGCTGGCCAGGGTTCGCACTTCCTGAACAGCTCCAGCACCTATTGGGACGACGTCTACGGCAGCAATGATCCGCTCACGCTGCCTGTGTTCGTCTCCTCCGAGATCAATGACCAGTGGTCGGTGTCGTTCGACATTGACTTCACGCAGTTCCACGCGGAAGACTTCGATTGGATGACCATTGACATCTCGCGCCTGAAGACAGACGGCTCGCTCCTGGGTGCACAGGGCAACTCCACGGGCTTCTCCACGGATGGCTACATCATCCACTGGGAAGGCACGGGCGCAGAGCTGGCCCAGCTGGGCGTGCTCTCGTTCAAGGTCTATCAGGTGCCAGCTCCAGGCGCGTTGGCCCTCCTGGGCTTGGGTGGCCTGGTTTCCGGCCGTCGCCGCGGCCGCTGAGCATCCGCCGCAGTTCCGTCCTTTTCGAATCTCCGCAGCCCCCAGCTCTCTTGCTGGGGGCTGCCTCTTTTCACACCAGCTGGGGCTTTGGCTTCACGACAGACACTCCTAGACTGGAACCCACATCGCCAGCGCGTGCTGCTGTGACAATGTTTGCCTGGTCATCGTGGAGGTCGTCTTGCGCAGTCTTCAAGCTCTGGGGCGGTGCCCCGCGTCTGCTCCTCTCGCACTCCTGGCCACAGTGACCGCGGGCATGCTGGCCGCCCAGGCAGCGCCGCAGCAGCAGCTGGTCCGCCCGCTGGCGGCTGTCTCTGGAACGGACGTGGATGCGCTGCAACGCAGCGCGCCAGCCATCACCTGGCACGCGGCGCGCGTGCTGTGCGGTGCTGCGCAGCTCCAGCGCCAGGGCGCAGCTCCAGAGCGTCTGTCTCGCGACGGCGTCTGGAAGGTGGCGCCTGATGGCCGCGTGCATCTGACCATCCATCTGCGCTCGGCAGACCCTGCTGCGCTGGACGTGCTGCGCGCGCTGGGCGTGCATCCAACCGCAGTGGACCTCCGCTACGGCCAGCAGCTGGATGCGTGGCTCACCCAGCAGCAGGCTGAAGCAGTCGCAGCGCTCAGCGTGGTGCGTTCCGTGGATCTCCCTGCGTATGCCCACACCAGCACTGGCTCTGTGACCTCTGCTGGCGTGGCGCAGATGGGGAGCAACCTCATCGGCAGCACCGCTCCGTGCTACGACGGCGACGGCGTGAAGGTGGGGGTGCTCTCGGACGGCATCTCTGACGCACCCTCTGCGGTGGCCACGGGGGACCTGCCACAGGCTGCGAACGGCCAGCCTGCCATCCAGTACCACCCCACGTTCTTCCAGGAGGCCAATGAGGGCACCGCCATGCTGGAGATCGTGCATGATGTGGCGCCCAAGGCTGCCTTGGCCTTTGCGGGGCCCATCAGCAACACGGAGATGGTGGAAGCCATCCAGTGGATGACCGACACCGCGCACTGCCAGGTGATCTGCGATGACCTGGGCTTCCGCGGCGAACCATGGTTTGCAGATGGCCCGGTGGCGCTGGCCGCTGCGGATGCGGTGAACTCCGCGGGCGTGGTGTATGTGTCCGCGGCGGGAAACGACGGACTGGCGCACCATCAGCGGCAATTCCAGCCCACCGTGCGCAACACGGCTGTCACGGGCAACGTGGACTGGACGCTGTACAACTGGGACGGCGCTGGTGAGGCGGCGTGCGAGGTGTGGATTCCTGGGAACAGCTCGCTGGCGGTCTACATGCAGTGGGATGACCCGTTTGGCGCCGCCACCCATGACTTCAACCTGCATGTGCTGGACAAGGACGAGACCACCATCGTGGACTCCAGCGCGGGGCTGCAGAATGGCACGCAGAATCCGTTTGAGTTCATCGTCCTGGACAACACGGGTCCCGCGCTGGTCAAGGTGCATGTCTGGATCCAGGCGGTCAACGCTGCTGCCTGGACAGGGCCAGCGCCGCAGATTGAGTTCTTTGTGGGGAAGGGCGACATGCGCTGGCACATCATGCCCAACGACTCCATCTTTGGCCACGGTGCGCGGCCTGAGGTGATCAGCGTGGGCGCGGTGGCCCCGGGCGCAGGATGCAGCCTCCGCGAATACAGCAGCCAGGGACCGGCCACGGTGCGCTATCCAGCGCCAGCAGAGCGCATCGTTCCCACGCTGGTGGCAGCAGACGGCGTGCTGGTGTCTGGCGCTGGCTGCTTTGGGTGCCAGGATCCGTGCCCGCCCCAGACGGGCTGCGCGTTCGAGGGCACCAGCGCAGCCGCACCGCACATCGCTGGCCTGGCCGCTCAGCTGCTGGAGGCAGCGCCGGGGAGCGCGCCGGCCACCATTCGCAATGCCATCGTGTCCACCTGCACGGCATGCCCCTCGGGCAGCAGCACGTCCACAGGCGCTGGCATCCCAGACGCGCTGGGCGCAGCGCGCGCGCTCACGCCGGGGGTGTTCGCGTGCCCCATGGACATCAACGAGGATGGACTGGTGGATGGCACCGACCTGGGCATCCTGCTGGCCTCATGGGGTACGCCAAGCTGCGATGGCCATGCTCCGTGCCGGGCGGACTTCAACTGCGACGGAGCAGTGGACGCCCAGGACCTGGGGATGCTGCTGGGCACCTGGGGGCCGTGCCAGGGACCAGCCTAGGGAGCGGGAGCTGGGGGCACGAGGCGCAAGCGCCGCGCCACCCAACCCAGGGTCCCAAGAGGGTGTGATTCCCAGCAAACCTGCCAATCCCCTGTCCCGGAACGCCTCCAGGTGCCAATGTTGCCCCGGAGAGCCTTCATGCATTTACGCTTGTCTGTATGGTTTGTGTGCGCTGGAACCATCGCTGGCCTGACCCTTCCTGCTGCAGCCCAGCAGGGCAATGCGTACATCAACTGGGAGTCGCCCCAGAGCCACCCAGTGGACCGCACAGCCGATGGCAACGTGGTGCTGGTGGTGAACACAGCAGACGATCGGCTGGAGGTCTTTGACGTCACGCCCAAGGGGCTTTCGCATCGCGGCGCTGTGCCAGTGGGGCTGGACCCAGTCTCCGTGCGCGTGGCGCCAGATGGCACTGCGTGGGTGGTCAACCAGATCTCTGATTCAGTCAGCGTGGTGGACCTTCCCACCATGCGCGTCACCCGCACAGTGCTGGTGGGCGACGAACCCGCGGACATCGTCTTTGCAGGCGCACCGCTGCGCGCGTTTGTCACGCTGTCGCGGCCGGGCGCCATGGTGGCCTTCGATCCCAGCCTTCCCACGCCCACGCTGACCACCATTCCTGTGCAGGGCGCCAGCCCGCGCGCGCTGGCGGTGAGCCCGGATGGCAACACGGTGTACGCAGCCATCTTTGAGTCTGGCAACCACTCCACGGTGGTGCCGCGCAATGCAGTCAACCAGGCCACCAGCCCGTATGGCGGCCAGAATCCGCCGCCCAACAGCGGCAACAGCTTCAGCCCGGCCATTGCGTCCAACCTGCCAACACCGCCGCGCGTGTCGCAGATCGTGCGCAAGGGCGCAGATGGCCTGTGGCGCGATGGCAACAACCGCAACTGGTCCAGCTTCATCACCTGGGACGTGCATGACCATGACATTGCAGTGCTCAACGCCAACACGCTGGCGCTCAGCCATGTGTCTGGCCTGATGACCATGGTGACGGGCGTGGGCGTTGCGCCCGACGGGACCGTGCTGGCCGTCGGCACCGAGGCGCACAACGAGATGCGCTTTGAGAACAACCTGAATGGCGTCTTTGTGCGCGTGGTGGCGGCCGCAGTGCAGCCTGGCAGCAGCACCGGCACTGCGGTGGACCTGAACCCGCACCTCACTTACAGCCAGCCCACGGTGCCAATGATGTCGCGCCTGCTGAGCGTGGGTGACCCGCGCGGCGTGGCGTGGATGCCGGACAGCAGCCGCGCGTATGTGGCCGGCATGGGCTCCAACAGCCTGGTGGCGGTGTCCCCCAGCGGCGCACGCGTGTCCACCGTGCAGGTGGGGCAGGGGCCCACAGGCGTGGCGCTTTCGCCCAGTGGCGATCGCGCGTATGTGCTGAACCGCTTTGAAGGATCGGTGTCGGTGGTGGACACTGCAGCGGGTGCGGAGGTGGCGCGCGTGGAGTTCCACGACCCCACGCCAGACGCGGTGAAGGCTGGACGACCCTTCCTGTACGACACGCACCTCACGTCTGGCCTGGGCCAGGCCAGCTGTGCGTCGTGCCATGTGGATGGCCGCAGCGACCGCCTGGGCTGGGACCTGGGCAACCCGCAGGGCTCGGTGCTGCTCTTTGACGACCAGTGCCAGGCTCCTGCTGGCACCTGCGTGAACTGGCACCCCATGAAGGGGCCCATGACCACGCAGACGCTCATGGGCATCATCGGCAACGAGCCGTTCCACTGGCGCGGCGAGAAGAAGACGCTGGCGGACTTCAATGTGGCGTACACCGGCCTGCAAGGGCGCGAGAGCGAGATCACTGCGCAGGAGATGGCGCAACTCTCTGACTATGTGGCGTCGCTGCGGTATCCGCCCAATCCCAATCGCAACATGGATGGCACGCTGCGGACCTCGGTGACGGTGCAGAACGGCACGGGCAACGCGGTGAACGGCGCCAACGTGTTTGCCACAGCGCCCACGCTGCCAGGGCCGCCCGGTGGCGCGCCGCTCACGTGCACTGCGTGCCACCCGGGGCCCATCGGCACCAACGGCAACATTGACATTCCGGTGGGCGCCGAGCCGCAGAACCGCAAGAACGCGCAGCTGCGCGACGTGTATCGCAAGGTGGGCGCCAACAAGGCCAGCCAGGTGGCGGATCGCGGCTTTGGCTTCGACCACCATGGCGAGGAAGCCACCATTCAGGACGTGCTGAACATCGGCTTCCAGTTTGCGCCGGGCGCCACCGGGCAGCAGCAGCGCCGCGACATCGAGGCGTTCCTGCTGAGCTTTGGCACCGACACGCACGCGGGTGTCGGCACGCAGGTCACCATGAGCCACGGGGGAGGCGCTGGCGACGACGTGGCGCGCCTCAACCAGATGATCACCATTGCGAACCAGGGCCAGACGGCCGTCATTGTGAAGGGCCGTCTGCAAGGACAGCAGCGCGGTTGGGTGCTGCGCGGTGGGGCATTCCTGTCTGACCGCACTGGCGAGAGCCTGTCACCCTCCGCGCTGCTGGCCCTGGCCGCGCCAGGCAGCGAGCTGACCTACACGCTGGTGCCAGCCGTGTCTGCCAACCGGCTGGGCATTGACCGCGACGCCGACGGCTACCTGGACCTGGATGAAGTGCTGGCTGGCAGCGACCCTGCGAGCGCCAGCAGCTTCCCACAGGGATTGTGCGAGGGCGACATCGCGCCCCTGGGTGGCGATGGCGTGGTGGACGGCACGGACCTGGGCACCCTGCTGGGTGCGTGGGGCAGCAGCCTTGCTGGCGCCGACCTCAACCACGACGGCGTGGTGGACGGCTCTGACCTCGGCATCCTGCTCGGCACCTGGGGCCCCTGCCGATGAGGAAATTGGTGCCTGGCACGGGTGTCCCTACTTTCGAACTCGTGCCTGGCACTGGTGTCCCTCCTTTCGGCGCGCGGTCAGCCGCACGTGCCCCAGGCGCCCAGCAACAGGCCGAGGTCAGTTCCGTCGACTGAACCGCTGCTGTCCAGGTCACCCAGCGGGGCCGTGCCCCACGCGCCAAGCAGCAGACCCAGATCGGTGCCATCCACAGTGCCGCTGCCGTCCAGGTCTGCGGGGCAGGGCGGCGTGAGCGACGGCAGCACGCTCTCCCACGTGGTGCCGAAGCGGATCTCGTCGGTGGAGAAACCGCCATCGTTGTAGAGGTAGACGGCCGCGGGCAGCGCGGTGCCCACCACGGTCAATTCGGCGTCGGGGAAGGCTGGCATGGCCTGGCCGACGGTTGGATTGGCGAACGCACTCCACGTGACAGTGCCGTCGTTGTTGACCACGGCGCGCGCCACCATGAGCGCGGTCTGCGAGAGCACCACGGCACCTCGGAACCCAGCCCCGGCCCTTGCAGCGTGGACAGGCCATACGCTCCCGCGCCAGGCACTGCGCCCACCAGCACGCCGTTCTCCCAGGTGCCGAACGCCAGCCCGCCGCCCTGGCCGTAGCCGATGTTCGGCCGAACGAGAAAGGACACAAAGAGCGTGTTGCCGCTGACGGATCCCGCTGCCAGGGCGCGCGAGTACCGCGTGAACGCGGTGGAGCTGTAGGCCGGCGTGATGGCGCTGCCGCCAGTGGTCACCAGGTTGGGCCAGGTGAGGCCTTCCTGCACCACGCCGGTTGGGACGGTGGAGAGCTTGTACCACGCGACCAGCCCAGCCAGTGCCGCCGTTCATCAGCAGCAGGTTGGGAGCGGCGCCGTAGTTGAAGGGTTCGTAGGCAGCAGCATCCGCGGCAGTGGCGGCGTGTGCCATGGACAGCGCAAGAGAGGCGGCGGCAAGACCCGGTCGGACAACTCGCAGTGTGGTGCAGTGCATAGGTGACTCCTTCGGCACAATCAGAGCAGCTTCGCTACAGGGGGCCAGTCGGGGATCACCCGCATTGCGCGGGCGCGTGGCGCCGGGAATCCCCTGCACGCTGGAACGCGGCAGATGGGCTGCGCGGCAGGCGCGCCGCACCGCCAGGCACTCGCTGTGGCTCAACCCGCCCGCCTGCGCCGCAAGGCCAAAAAACCCGGGACACCCGTGCCAGGCACGACTTTCCACGGAAACCCGGGACACCCGTGCCAGGCACGACTTTCTAGTACAGCACGCGGAGGCGGATGGTGCCGGGGATCTGGCGCAGCTCGGACACCACGGATTCGTCGTAGCTGCGGTTGACGTCGGTCACCACGTAGCCGGTCTGCTCGTCGGTGCGCAGCGCCTGGCCCAGGATGTTGATCCGCCGCGCCGCAAGGATGCTGTTGATCTGCGCCAGCACGCCCGGCTGGTTGCGGTGCAGGTGCAAGAACCGGTGCGCCCGCGGCGTGACCGGCAGCGCAATGTGCGGCATGTTCACCGCACCGGCCGTGTGCCCGGCGTTCACATACTCCACCAGCCGCGCTGCCACGAACACGCCGATGTTCTGCTGCGCCTGCGCGGTGCTCCCGCCGATGTGCGGCGTGAGGATCACGTTTGGCACGCCTCGGAGCGGGCAGTCGAAGGGATCGCGGTTGCTGAGCGGTTCCTCTGGGAACACGTCCACCGCAGCGCCGCCCAGATGCCCGCTGCGCAGGCTGCGCGCCAGCGCCTCCAGGTCCACCACGTGGCCGCGCGAGAGGTTCACCAGCATGGCGCCCGGCTTCATCTGCCGCAGCTCCCGCTGCCCGATCAGCCCGATGTTCCCCGGCCGCCCATCCACGTGCAGGCTCACCACGTCCGACTTCCGCAGCAGCTCTGCCAGCGTGGTGCACTTGCGCGCGTTGCCCAGCGCCAGCCGCTCCTCCAGGTCGTGGTACAGCACGTCCATGCCCATGGCCTCCGCCAGCACAGACAGCTGGCTGCCGATGCGCCCGTACCCCACGATGCCCAGCGTCCGCCCACGCACCTCCTGGCACCCCTGCGCGCTCTTGCGCCAGCCACCGCCATGCAGCAGGGCCGACCCCTCCAGCACCCGGCGATACAGCATGACGATCTCGCCGATGGCCAGCTCCACCACGCTGCGCGTGTTGCTGTACGGCGCGTTGAACACCGCCACGCCCGCTGCGCTGGCGGCTGCCAGGTCCACCTGCTCTGTGCCGATGCAGAAGCACCCCACCGCCAGCAGCCGATCCGCCTCCTTCAGCACGCTGGCGGTCACGCGCGTCTTGCTGCGGATGCCCAGGAGGCTCACGCCCTTCACCGCGCGCGCCAGCTCGGCTTCGGGCAGCGCATCGCTCACCAGCTCCACGCGGTAGCCCTCTTCACGCAGTGCGGCAGCAGCGTCCGGGTGCACGTTCTCCAGGAGCAGCGCCACCATCCGCGTCTTGGGATAGCTGGGCGACCCAGGCAGCCGGTAGATCCACAGCAGCTCGTCCAGGCTGCGCACGGTGCGGTCTGCGCGCGCGGTCACGCCATCGCGCTCGATGTTCTCGCAGTACGCCACGAACTCGCGCGCTGCGCCTCGGTCGCGGATCTCCAGGTCCGTGGCGCCGTCGCCCACCGCCACCACGTGGCCCTTCAGCCGCAGCGCCTTCACCGCTGCTGCCTTGCCGCCTGGCTTGGCCAGCGGATTGCTGCGGTCGAAGCCTGTCACGCGGCCATCGCGGCTCCACGTGAGGTCGTTGGCGCGCACGTGCTCGGGCGGAATCCCCAGCTCCTTGCACACCGGCTCCACGTACTCGCGGAAGCCGCTGGACACCACATACAGCCGTCCTGCATTGCGCCGGATGGCCGCCTTGTGCCGCCGGAAGCTGGCACTCACCCGCCGCCGCAGCAGCTTCACCACCTGCTCCACATGGGTGCGCCGGATCTCCAGCATGGCCAGGCGGCGTGAGAGCGACACGTCAATGCCGATCCGTCCATCCATGCCATCGCGCGTGATGCCTTCGATGGCCAGCACCTTGCGCTCGCGCTCAGGGTCGTCCGCCAGCGCCAGGCGTGCCAGCTCATCCAGCCCTTCCGCGTTCACAATGGTGCTGTCAAAGTCCACGACCAGGGTGACTTCACTGTGCTGCGCAGGGGTAGGCATGCTGGCGCGGTGTGTACCGCAAAGCGCGGCCGCCAGCACGCCGCCGCCACACGCCACAAAGAAAGCCGCCCGGCGCTGGTGCACCGGGCGGCGGAAGAAGCAATCGAGCTTGTGTTCGCCCTGCGCTACTTGTCCGCAGGTTCGATGCCCATTCCCTGGCGGTGTGGATAGGCCGGTCGGGCAGGGCAGGTGGGCGGGTTCTTGGCAAGCTCGGCCAGCAGCAGCTCCACAGCCTTGTCCATCTGCGGGTCCACGCCGCCGCGAGCAGCGCCGCCCTTCATCACGCCGGGGTCGTCCAGCACTTCATAGTCTGGATCCACGCCGTGGCCTTCGATGCCCCACGTGCCATCGGTCTCATAGAACGCAAACACAGGCACGCTGAGCCCAGTGCCGTCAATCAGCCCTGGGTTGCCGCTGATGCCCACCAGGCCGCCCCACGTGCGGGTGCCCACCAGCGGCCCCAGCTTGTCGTGCTTGAACAGCCACGGGAACATGTCGCCACCGCTGCCGGCCAGGCCGTTGATCAGCATGGCCTTGGGGCCCATGTGCGCATCTGGCGGCCACACCCAGTCCTGCTGGTCGCGGCGCGCCCAGTAGTTGGTGGTGGGACGGTTCAGCATCTCAATGAAGCGGGTTGGAATCTGGCCGCCGCCGTTCCAGCGCTCGTCAATGAGCAGGGCGGGGTGGAAGCGCTGGCCCTGGAACTGGCGCACCAGGTCGCTCTGGCCATCCACGCCTGTGTTGGGCACATAGATGTAGCCCACCTTGCCGCCGCTCTTCTCAGCCACGTAGCGGCGGTTGGTCTCGATCCACTCGCGGTAGCGCAGCACGTCTTCGCCACCCATGGGCTTCACTACCACATCGCGCACCTTGTCGTCCATGGTGGGGTTGGGGCCCACGGTCAGCACCACGGTGCGGCCAGCCAGGCCCTGGAACGCAGCCCAGGGATCCTTGCTGGTGTCCAGTGGCTGGCCATTCACCGCCAGCAGGAACTCGCCTTCCTTCACATCAATGCCCTGCTCCTGCAGCGGGTTGCGCGCATCTGCGTCCCACGGGGCGCCAGCCACGATGTGCTTGAAGCGATAGACCGGCTTGCCGTCCGAACCAATGGCCGTGTCCCAGTCCACGCCCAGCATGCCCACCGACACGCTTGGCGCGCGCTCGGTGTCGCGGCCGTTGTAGTACGCGTGGCCCACGTTCAGCTCGCTGATCATCTCGCTGATGATGTAGCCCACGTCCTCGCGGCTGTTGGCGTCATCCACCATGGCCAGGTAGCGGTCGCCCACGGCCTTCCAGTCCACGCCGTGCATGTTGGGGTCGTAGAAGTAGTCGCGGAAGATGCGCCAGGCATCCTTCACCAGCTGCTTCCACTCGGTCTTGGGATCCAGGTCCTTCAGCATTGGCTGCGTGACCACAGCCTTGCCTGATGCACCTGGCGAAGCGTCAAAGATGGACATGCCCACCAGCAGCTTCTTGCCGTCGGCGCTGATGGCGTAGCCGCCGCCGTCGGTGATCTTCTTGGCTTCCTTCTTCTTGTCTTTGATGTCGAACAGCTTGATCTGTCCGCTCTGGCCAAAGATCAGCTGGTTGCGATCGTTCACCGCCAGGCTGCCCAGGTTGCCGCTGCCCACTGGCAGCTCGATGGCCCGAGCCTCAAAGCCCTCGAAATCAATCGTCATGGGCTTCTTCTCTTCGGGCTTCTTCTCCTCTGGCTTCTTGTCGCCGTCCTTCTTGTCGCCGTCCTTCTTCTCACCATCGGCGGGCTTGGCATCGTCCGGCTTCTTGTCGTCCTGCGCGGGCAGCACGATCTCAGCCTCGGTGGGACGGCGGCGGCGGCGCTGCGGCGGGTTGTCGCCGTCTGCAGGCTTGGCATCGCCGTTGGCTGGCTTGTCGCCATCGGCTGGCTTGTCGTCCTTCTTGTCGCCGTCCTTCTTCTCGTCCTTGCCCTTCTCCTGGTCCACCTCAAGCAGCCATGGGTTCTTCACGTCCTTGCGCAGGGGCACGGCCATCAGGCGCGCGGTGTCGTCGTAGATCCAGGTGGTGTCCAGCTCGCTGTACTTGGCGCTGTTGAAGCCACGCTGGCTGACGAAGTACAGCCAGTCACCGTTGCGGTCGAACACTGGCTCGCCATCTGCAAAGATGCCCGAGGTCACCTCGCGCGTCTGGCCGCTGTTCACGTCGTAGATCCACAGCGACGACAGATTGCGCTCTGGCAGCGTCTTGCTGTACGCGATGAAGTTGGAGTCGTGGCTCCAGCTGGTGTCCAGGTTGCCACGCCACGCTTCCTTGTCCACCAGCTTGGCGGGGCCGCCTTCCACGCTGATGAGGTAGCTGGAACCAGTCTTGTCGGCAAACAGCATCTTCTTGCTGTCTGGCGCCCACTGGATGCCCGTCTTGAACGGACCCTTGTCGCTGGTCAGCTGCTTCTTCTCGCCCTTGCCATCGGCAGGCATGACGTACAGCTCGTACTCGCCGGTGGAGTCGTCAAAGAAGGCGATCCACTTTCCATCGGGGCTCCACGATGGCGCGCGCTCGGCCACGCCCACTGTGCGGGTGAGGTTGATGGGTGTGCCATTCTCGGCTGGCAGGCTCCAGATGTCGCCGCGGGCCTGCACCACCACGCGCTTGCCAGTGGTGCTGATGTCGCGGCCCTGGATCTCGTCGCTCACGTCTTCCGTGCGCGGGCGCACAGCAGGGCGGTCGCCCGGAATGCGCACCTCAACCTGGCGGGTCTTGCCGCTGGTCAGGTCCAGCACCATCAGCTTGGTGCCCTTCTGGAAGACGATCTCATTGCCACCAATGCTGGGCCACTTCACGTCTTCGTCGGTGAACTGCGTGACCTGCTTGGTGGTGCCGCTCTTGGTGTCGTACGACCAGATGTTCAGCTTGTGCGCCGCCTTGGGATCGCTGGTGCGGTCCGACAGGTAGTACACGGTGGTGCCGTTCCACATGGGCAGGGTGTCAATGCCCTCCCAGTCGGTGATGCGCTTGGCCTCGCCAGTCTTCAGGTTGTAGAGCCACACGTCGGTCTGCATGCCGCCGCGGTAGCGCTTCCAGGTGCGATTATCAATGGAGTGTGGCGTGTACGCCAGCCACTGGCCGTCTGCGCTGATGGTGCCGTTGGCGCCGTAGGGCACGGGCAGCGCCTCTGGCAGGCCGCCCGCTGGCGTGGTGGTGTACAGCTTGGTGGCGCGGGCAATGCCCTCTACGCCGCTGGCGGTGAAGACCAGCTTGTCATCGGGCGTCCAGTCGTACACCACTTCGGTGGCCGGGTGGTGCGTCACGCGCTGCGGCGAGCCACCGTTGGTGGGCATCACGTAGATGTCGCGGTTGCCGTCGTAGTTGCCCACGAACGCAATGCGCTTGCCATCTGGAGAGAAGCGCGGCATGAGTTCAGCGCCCGATGCGCTGGTCAGCGGCTCTGCCACGCCGCCATTCTTCGGAACCGTCCACAGGTTGTTGGCAAACACAAAGACGATGGAGTCTGGCCCGATGTCTGGGTACCGCAGCATGGCGGCATCTGGCACCGAGTCAGCGGCAGCCAGCGACACAGCGGACAGGAAGAGCGACGCAGTGGATGAAATGAACATGGGAACTGCGCGTTGTACCCGGCCGAGGCCATCACTGGGGAGGCCTGCGGGGGCGGCATAGCGCAGATTCTCAGGCGTTTTTACGCCTTGACCGCTGGTTTCTCTCGCTCAGCGCGTCGGCGCTGCAACTCTGCATCCACAAAGCCGCCGACGTCGCCATCCAGCACGCGCTGGGGGTTCATCACCTCAAACCCAGTGCGGTGGTCCTTCACGCGGTTGTCGTAGATGACATAGCTGCGAATCTGGGTGCCCCAGCCGCGGTCCACCTTGCCGCCCGTGGCAGCGTCAATCTCGGCCTGGCGGCGGTCTTCCTCGATCTGCTCCAGCTTGCTGCGCAGCACGCTGAACGCCTGCTTCTTGTTCTGCAGCTGGTCGCGATAGGTGCTGGCCACCACCTGGATGCCGGTGGGGATGTGCGTCACGCGGATGGCGCTGGCCACCTTGTTGACGTTCTGCCCACCAGGACCGCTGGCGCGCACAAAGGCCACCACTTCCAGGTCCTTCTCTGGGATCTCCAGGTCTGTCTCCTCAAACTCGGGCGTGACTTCCACAGTGGCAAAGCTGGTCTGCCGCTTGCCTTCTGCGTTGAACGGGCTGACGCGCGCCAGGCGGTGCGTGCCGCGCTCGCAGCTCATGTAGCCGTAGGTGAAGGGCCCGCTCAGCTTGTACATGGCTTCTGCGATGCCCACTTCCGTTCCGGGCATGCGGTGCATCTCCTCCACCTTGAAGCCCATGGTGTTCCACCAGTACAGGTACATGCGCTCCAGCATCTCGGCCCAGTCGTTGGCCTCGGTGCCGCCCACGCCAGCCTGGATGGTGACAAAGCAGTTGCGGTGGTCGTGCTTGCCTGCCAGCAAGCTCTGCGTCTCCACCTTCTCCATCATGGCCGACAGCTTGAAGAGGCCCTCGTCCACCTCCTTCAGCAGGTCGGCGTCGTTGGACTCGCGGGCCATCTCATAGCCCACCTCGGCGTCCTCCAGGCCCTTCATCACCTCTTCCAGAGGCTCGATCTGAACCCGGACCACCTTCAGCTGCTCGATGACCTTCTGGGCCTTCTTGGGGTCGTTCCAGAAATCCCCAGACTCCATGCGCTTTGAAAGTTCAGCGCGTTCCTGCGTCTTGGCTGGGTAGTTAAAGAGAGTCGCGGATGCTTTGGATCCGCGCCTTCAGGTCGTCCAGCACAGGCTGGTGGGAGTCATAATGCATGGCGGCATCCTAGCCGCCCGCCGCGCGGGGCGTATTCTGCGCTGTCCATGCAGATCGCATCCAGAGTTCAGGCCATGAAGGAGAGCGCCACGCTGGCGGTGGCAGCGCGCGCCGCAGCGCTGAAGAAGCAGGGCATAGACGTGGTGGCCTTTGGCATGGGCGAGCCAGACTTTGGCACGCCCGAGCCCATTTGCGACGCCGCCATCGCCAGCCTGCGCGCGGGTCACACCAAGTACGCGCCCACGCCCGGCACGCCAGATGCTCGCGCGGCTGTGGCGCGCAAGCTGCGCGAGGAGAACGGCATTCAGTGCGGGCCAGAGCACATCACGCTGACCGCCGGCGCCAAGCACGCCATGTACATGGCCATGCAGACGCTGGTGAACCCTGGCGACGAAGTGGTCATCCCCACGCCGGCGTGGGTCAGCTACATGCCGCTGGCAGAACTGGCTGGCGGCAAGGTGGTGGAAGTGGCTGGGCCGCTGGAGCGCGGATTCAAGATCACGCCCGAAGACCTGCAGCGCGCGCTCACGCCGCGCACGCGCGTGGTGGTGCTCAACTCTCCCTCCAACCCGTGCGGCGTGGCCTACACCCCGCAGGAGCTGCAGGCCCTCTGCGCAGTGCTGGCGCAGCACCCGCACCTCACGCTGGTGAGCGACGAGATCTACGAGAAGCTGATCTACCCAGAAGTGCAGCCGGGACTGGCTGCGTGGAGCCCCGCCAGCGACCCTGCCATGGCGCAGCGCACGGTGACGGTCAACGGCTTCAGCAAGGCCTTTGCCATGACCGGCTGGCGCATGGGCTACGTGTGCTCCATCGCGCCAGGATTCATGGAGCAGATCATCAAGCTGCAGGGGCAGATGACCAACGGCATCCCCACCTTCTTCATGGAGGCGGCGGTCCGGGCGCTCAGCCCCGAGCAGCGCCCCGCCATCGAGACCATGCGCAAGGCCTTTGCCGCCCGCGCCGCGCTGGTGGACCAATTGCTGCGCGGCATCCCGGGCATGCGCACTGTGACGCCCACCGGCGCGTTCTACGCCTTCCCCGACATCAGCGCGTACATCGGCAAGGTGTCCGCGGGCGGCATGCGCATCCAGGGCGCGCAGAGCTTTGCAGAGGCGCTGCTTGCGGAGGCGCACGTGGCGGTGGTGCCTGGCGAGGACTTTGGCGCCTGCGCGCGCACCAACATCCGCATCACGTTTGCGGCTGACGAAGCCACCATCCGCAAGGGGCTCACGCGGCTGGCTGAGTTTGTGGCAGGGCTGCGCACGCCATGAATGAGCTGGTGCAGGCGCTGGCGGTGGTGCCAGCAGTGGTGTTTCCGCTGGCCAGCGTGGTGCAGCTGGTGGTGCTCATCAAGGCTGGCAACTCACGCGGGGTGAGCGTGCTCACGTGGAGCATGTTTGCCTTTGCCAACGTGTGCCTGTTTGTGTACATGCCCAACCGGTGGGAACCGCAGGCATTGGCCACCACATTGGGCACTGCCACTGTGCAGGTGGTCATCGTGGCGCTGGCCGTGCACTGGCGGCGGCGCGAAAAGCGCGATGGTCAGCGCGCGTCGGCTGGCGATGCCACGCGCAGCAATTAGGTGGTGCCAACCGTCAGCGGCGCGGGCTGCGCGCGGGGCCGGTAGTTGGGTTCCAGCGCCAGCTGCAGCGGCATGCGCTTGCCAGATGGGTCGCGCGGGATCTGGTCGCTGGCAATCAGCCGCTGGATGGCCATGATGCCCTCGATGAGCATCTCTGGGCGCGGCGGGCAGCCAGGCACATACACATCCACCGGGATGTACTGGTCCACGCCCTGCACCACGGCGTAGGTGTCGAACACGCCGCCGGTGCTGGCGCACGCACCCATGCTGATCACCCACTTGGGCTCGGCCATCTGCATGTAGATGCGCTGCAGCACGGGCAGGCTCTTCACGCTCACGCGGCCAGCCACGATCATCAGGTCTGCCTGGCGCGGGCTGAAGCGCATGGCTTCGCAGCCAAAGCGGCTGACGTCAAAGCGGCTGCAGGCGGTGGCCATCAGCTCGATGCCGCAGCATGCGGTGGCAAACGGCATGGGCCACAGGCTGCTGCGGCGCGCCCAGTTCACCACGTGCTGAAGCTGGGTGGTCAGGATGTTGTCAACGGGAAGGGCGGCTTCGATACCCATGGTTCAGCTGTCGGTGGGTTTGCGGGGCTTGGAAGTGGGGACGGGCTGGGTGCGGTCCAGCGTGGTGCCTGAGTACCGGTCTGGCACCACTTCCTTGGGCTTGCTCTCCGACCACACGCTGTCACCCTTGGAGATGTTGGCCTCCTGGATGGTCACGTTGCGCGAGGTCTGGCCAGAGGAGCCAACCACGTGCTGGTAGCAGCCAGCCAGCGCCAGGCAGGCGCCCGCCAGGCCGGCGGCAGTCAGCAGTCGAACAGCGTTGGGACGGGACATGGCCATCATTCTACGCCGCCGCGCCGGGGTCAGGATCCCAGCATGTTGTCCAGCGCCTGCTGGCCGTGAACCACCTGAAAAAGCCGCTCGATGCGCATGAGCTTGAACAGGTCTTCCAGGTGCCGGTTCATGCCGAACAGCACCGGGCGCAGGCCCTTTTTCTCAGCCAGCGTGCGCAGGTCCACGCACACGCCCAGGCCCATGCTGCTCAGGAGCGACACCTGGCTGAGGTCCAGCACAAACACCTTGCCCTGGCCAGCGCGCGCCAGCTCCTGGGCCACGCGCTCGCGGATGTGCGGCGCCTCTGCCTGCCCCACGCTGGGCACCAGCACGCGGGCAATCAGGTTCCCCTGGGGGTGTGTGAACTCCACGTACTCGGGGCCTTCGTCCTGCGTGCTCATGGTGGTTGCGGAAGTCTAGCGGGGGCCGCTCATCACGGGCATGGTGGAAGCCGCCTCCAGCTGCATGCGGCGCAGCGCACTGGCCACGTCGGCGCGTGCAATGGAAGCGTCGCCGGCGCACAGCGCAATGCCGGCGCGCAGCACCTCGTCGGCGCGGATGGACTCGGGCGGGCGGGCGGGCACGTAGGCGTCGCCGTCGGTGTGCACCAGGAACCCGCAGCGCACCAGCACCTCCAGCATCTCGTTGGCCAGGCGGTCGTCAATGGAGAGCGTGCTGGCCACGTGGTCGCGGGTGACCGTCTGCTTGCGGGTCCAGGCCTCGCAGGTCTCTTCCATGACCGCCAGCAGGGTGGTGGGGTCGCTGAAGTGGCCCTCCTTCACGCTGTCTCCAGCGCTCAGGCCGCGGGCGCGCACGGTCTGCGCCACTGCGCTCACCTCCAGCCCCAGCAGCACCACCAGCCACACGAAATACATCCAGAACATGAACACCGGGATGAGGCCCAGCGATCCATACAGGCGGCTCATGCCAAACGCGCGCGCAAAGTACGCCGTCAGGAACCACTTCAGCGCCAGGATGCCCACCGCAGCAAACAGGCTGCCCGCCGCAGCGCTCTGCACGCGCACGCGGCTGGCTGGCACGATCATGTAGATGAAGAACAGGAGCGCCCACAGCACGCCCAGGTCCCACACGCTCTTGATGAGGCCCACCACCCACTGGAGGCCAGACTGCTCGCCAGCGTCGTACAGCACGGCCGCCACCAGCGGGATGGCGCCGATGAACAGCGGGCTGGCAGTCAGCACAAACCAGTACAGCACCACGCGGCGCACCCACGGGCGGCCCTGGCGCGCGCGGTAGATGCCGTTGAAGCTCATCTCGATGCTGGCCATCAGCCAGATGGCGCTGGCCACGGTGACCAGCACGCCCACCCACCCCAGCGCGCTCAGGTCAATCTCGGAGGCCTGCTTGACGATGGTCTCCACAAACGTGCCCAGCTCAACCGGGCCATTGGTGGCAGGGGCTTCAGCGCCCGCTGGTGGCGTGATCTTCATGGCGTCCAGCCCCAGCGAGTGGATGGCGTCACCCACCAGCGTGGAGAACTTGGCGCCCATGAGCGTCTTGGCCACCAGGGTGACCACTACCAGGATGGGGATCAGGCCCAGCAGCGTCTTGTAGGAGAGCGCCGCGGCCGTCATGGTGATCTGGTCCGCCATGGCCCGCTTCTGCAGCAGGGTGAGGACGCGGAACACCTTCATGGCGCGGGTGCGGGTCTGGTCTGTGGGGGTGTCCGTTCCGGTGGCTGTGACCGACATGCGTAGGGCCTCGCTGCGGGCGAGTGTACGCCCGCGCACAGCGGCTATCGCAGGATCACCAGGCCCCACTGGGTGCGGCCGTCCTTGCCAGCTTCGCCCTGGTCAGTGCCCGTGCGCTGCGGTGGCCCAGGCACGCGGCCGCTGCTGATGGTACCCAGCCCGCCTGCATGCCAGAAGAGTGCAAACGAAGGCGTGTGCGTGGTGTCCCAGTGGTACTGGTTGCCATCGGCTGCGCCCTGGCTGGCGGCGCCGGCTTCGTAGCGGTCGGTGCCGCCCAGGTCCAGCAGCATGCCCAGCGCCTGCTGCGCGGCTGCGCCCTGGCTGAGCGTGCCGCCGCGGTAGGTGTCGTCGCCCGCGCGGTCCAGCAGCACTGCTGCAGACATGTCCCACGCAGCGCCCTGGTTGGCTGCGGTCACGCCGTGATAGATGTCGTTGCCAGCAGCGTCTTCCAGCGCGCCAAAGGCCTGGTGCGCAGCGGTTCCCTGCGCGTAGCGGTTGCCAACGTACAGGTCGTTGCCGCTGCCATCGTGCAGGATGCCCATGCCCAGGTAGTAGCCGCAGCCTTGGCCAAACTCGCCGCATTCGTACCGGTCGTCGCCAGCCACGTCCACCAGCGCGCCCACGCCACCAGCAGCGCCGCGGCTGGGGCCGATGCCAGCGCGGTAGCCAAACGCGCAACCTTGGCTGAACGCCACGTAGGTGGCTGGCGTGCCATACACGCTGGGCGTGCCGCGGTCTGCGCGGTAGCGGTCGTGGCCTGCGCGGTCCAGCAGCAGGCCAGCGCCACATGGCCCGCCCACGCCTTGGCAGAAGAGGGGTGCGTCGTACAGGTCGGTGCCGCTCACGTCCACCAGCGCGCCCACGCCAGCAATGGCAGCGCCCACGCTCCAGCGCGCGGCGGTGTACGTGTCGTTGCCAGCCCAGTCCACCAGCACGCCCACGCCAAAGACGCCAGCGCCCAGCGCCACTGCGCTGCCGGTGTAGCGGTCGTCGCCTGCCAGGTCCGACACAATGCTGGCGCCCAGCACTGCGCCACCAGGACCACCCAGGCCATCTGCGGTGTAGGTGTCGTTGCCAGCCAGGTCCACCACCAGGCGCGAGCCTGCCACCGTGCCGTGCCACTCGTAGGTGTCGTCGCCGCCGGGGTCAAACACCGCAGCGATGCGCGACATGTCGTAGCGGTTGGCCTCGATGCTGCCCACCACCACCCAGCCCAGCTCTGGCACAGGCTGTGCGGTGAGCACCTTGCCCTGCACAGCGCCAGCCAGTTCGTCGGGCAAGCCTTCCGATTCAAACTGCGTCCAGTCCGCCGCAGCGTCCAGCGCCACGTCCAGGTGCGCCACCGCCGCCACCAGGCGCGCGCGGTCCACGTTGTTGGACGCCGCCAGCGCCAGGCTGAGCGCCTGCGCGCGGGGCGTGTCGCGGGCTGTGCTGTTCAGCGCGCCGTCCAGCAGCGCCTGCACGCGCTCGGGGGCGATGTCCTCTGGCGGGCACTGGGCCAGCGCTTCCTTCACGATGTGGTTGGCCTCGTTCAGCACAAAGTCCAGGGCGTACACCGCGCGCTGTGGATCGCTGGCGGTCATGGTGCCCTGGCCAGGTGAAGTGAAGACCGAAGGCTCGCAGTCTGCACCCAGCGCAGTGGCGGCGAACACGGCGGCTGCACGCCACGGGCTCTGCTGCGCGGCCGCGCGGGCGGCCGGCAGGTGCGCGATCTCTGGCAGCGCCCACGGCTGGGCAAAGGCCAACTTGACCAGTGGCAGCAGGCCGCGGGCGGGGTATTCGCGCGGTGTTCCGTTTAGCAGCAGCTGCGTGGTGGCAGCGGCGGCAGTCAGATCGGTGGCGGCCAGCGCCTGCCCCACCGTGCTGTCTGGAGCCCAGGGCTGCACCAGGTGTGGTGCGCTGGTGCTGGAGAGCAGGAGCGTGGCGGCCGCAAGAATCATGCGCAAACCATACCGCACCGGTTCCATAGGATGCGCGCATGGCAGGCAAGCCCAAGTCTCGCGCGCGGCACCAGGAAGTCACCCGCATTCCCGTGCGCCGCACGCGCCGCAGCGGTCCGCAGCACGACTACCAGGACGACCAGCGCGGCCCGCGCATCCAGAAAGTGCTGGCCGAAGCTGGCATTGACTCGCGGCGCGCCTGCGAGGAGTTGGTGGAGCAGGGCCGCGTGACCGTGAACGGTCAGATGCTGGACGGCCTGCCAGCGTGGGTGAACCCAGAGACAGACGACATCCGCGTGGATGGCCGCCGCCTGCAGAAGGCAGAACGCCACGTGTATGTGGTGCTGTTCAAGCCGAAGGGCATCCTGAGCACCAACAGCGACCCAGAGGGCCGCCGCCTGGCCATTGAGCTGGTGCAGCACCCCAGCAAGGCGCGCTTGTACCCCGTGGGGCGGCTGGACATTGACTCGTCTGGCCTGCTGCTGCTGACCAACGACGGCGCGCTGGCCAACCGCCTGACGCACCCGCGCTTTGAGCTGGCCAAGGGGTACGAGATCACCGTGAGCGGCCGCGTGGAGGGCGAGGAGCTGGAGCGCCTGCGCGCGCAGATCTTCCCGCGCCGGAGTGAAGGTGCCGGGGAGCGCGCGGGCGCACGGGCCGGCGAGCGCACAGGCGAGCGCGCTGCCGAACGCCCGGACGAGAGCCAGCTGGTGGTGCTGAAGCGCGATGCGCAGAAGACGCTCCTGTACCTGGAGTTCCGCGAAGGCCGCAACCGCGACCTGCGCCGCGTGCTGGGCATGCTGGGGCACCCGCTGAAGAAGCTGCGCCGCGTGCGCATGGGTCCGCTGCTGCTGAAGGGCCTGCAGCCTGGCGAGTGGCGCGATCTGACCCGCCCGGAACTGCACGCCCTGCGCGATCACGCCTTTGCCACGCCACAGGAGCGCGCGGAGCGCAAGCACAGCACGCGCGCGCAGAAGGGCAAGCGCGGACCGCACAGCGACCGCACGCCGCGGGCTGCGCGCCATGACCGCAGCCCGCGGGCCGCGCGCGCGCCACGCAAACCAGCCTAGAATGGTGGCTCTATGCCGCAGTACGAATACGTCTGTGAAGCCGATGGCGAGGTCCTGATCCTCCTGCGTTCCATGAAGGACGCAGACGCCCCAGTGGAGGACCCCGCTGGCAAGGGCCGCGTGTTTGTGCGCAAGCACAGCGTGTTTGGCGTGAGCGGCACCAGCGCTGGTCCTGCGGCCGGCGGCCATGTGCACACCGGTGCGTGCTGCCCCTGCGGCAAGCCCCAGAGCCAGTGTGGGCGGAACTAGCGTGGCGCAGACCAACAATCAGGCATCTCACAGCGGCACTGCCCATGGGCTGGTGCTGCACGGCGTGGACTTCAGCGGCGCGGATGGCGGCGGTGCTGCCAAGATCCGCGTGGTGGAGCGCGACCTGTCCGCACCGCGCAACCCCGTGGTGCTGCGCGGGCAGTTCGACCGCGCTGGCCTGGTGCGCGCCGTGCTGGCCTCTGCGCAGGATGGCCGCGCGCACCTGTGGCGCGTGGACGCGCCCTCTGCGCTGCCGCGCGAGCTCGTGCAGGAGTTCCAGCTGCAGCCCACGTGGCGCAGCGTGGCCGCGTGGATGCAGGAGTTTGGCTCGCCGCGGCAGTGGCGGTCGCATGTGCGGCAGCTGATCCGCCGCGAGCCGCGCCGCACCTGCGAGCGCGCCATGAGCACGCCCATGTCGCCCCTCAACCTGCGGGTGTTCAAGCAGACGTGGACGTTCATCTGCGAAGTGCTGTTGCCGCTGGCAGACGCTGGCGTGCGCGTGGACCCCGTGGCCGTGCCAGCCACGCCCAGCACGGTGACCATCTGCGAAGGCTGCTCAGCCAGCGTGCTGCTGCTGCACGGGTGGCCAGCGCGCGGCTACAAGGGGCAGGGCGAGCCACCCAAGCAGGTGCGCGCGGACATCATCCGCCGCCTGCGGCACGCAGGCATGAACATCCCGCCAGCCATCGCAGACAAGGCAGTGGAAGACGAAGAGGGCGACCTGCTGGACGCGCTCCTCCTGGTGACCGAGCCCACGCAGGTGGCGGTGCCGCCAGACGCCATGCTGGAGTCTTGGGTCTACTGAGCAACGGTGGCTATCATGAGCGCGAGTTACCGCACGGGACACTAGGAAGGCACGTCACATGCTCTCCAGCACAGCTGAGTACGCACTTCGCGCAGTTGTCTTTCTGGCAGCCAAGGAAGACCGGGGGCAGACGGCGCAGCAGGTAGCAGCTGGCACCAAGGTCCCGCGCGGCTATGTGGCAAAGATCATGAGGGACATGGCGCGCGCTGGAATCCTGGCGGCGCAGCGTGGTCCCAATGGCGGATTTCGGCTGGTGCGCACGCCTGACAAGATCAGCGTGCTTGAAGTGGTGAATAGCGTCGATCCTGTTCGCCGCATCACAAAGTGCCCACTCGGGTTGCCGGGGCACGCTCACAGTCTCTGTCGCCTCCACCAAACGCTGGACAATGCCATCGCGCTGGTGGAGAAGAGCTTTGCAGACACCAGCGTGGCCGACATGTTGGAAGGCACAGGCCGCCACCAGGCGCGGTGCTCGTTTCCGCCGCTGACCATCAACGGCAAGAGCCAGGCGCCAGACAAGCCATCCGCGAAGGCGGGCAACAAGACTGCCACCAAGGCCACCGCCAGGGCACGGGAGTCGAAGGCCGCTCCGTCCAAGCCATCTGGTGGCCGATAAAACCAATCATGGATGAGGGCGTGGACCAATGCAGGGGATCTCGCGCAATTTCCTAATTGACGCGTTGTGGATAAGTTTATTCACTTATACTCTGAAGCGCAGGAGCACACCATGGCGCACCCCTCAGCATCGCGTGAAGGACTCGCAGCCCTTGTTCTGGCAGCCAGCTGGACCGCCGCAGGCGCCGTCGCCACAGGTGCTTGGTTTGGTGGCGTGTGGCTCTCACGTTGGGAGACGCCGCAGCCGCTCCAGGCATTCCACCCTGTGCTGGCAGGAAAGCCAGCGGGGCCAGTGCTGGATGCTGTGTTGGCCACCCACGGTCGCGACCTGTTTCAGCAGACGTGCGCCGTCTGCCACGGCCCTGGCGGCATGGGCAAGCCCAGCCTGGGCAAGAGCCTGGTGCATAGCGACTTTGTGCTTCAAAGTGCAGATGAACAGCTGGCGCAATTCCTGGCGCAGGGCCGGCCGGCGGACGATCCGCTGAATACCACCAAGGTCCTGATGCCCCCGCGTGGTGGCAATGACAAGCTCACCGACCAGGACCTTGTCGCCATCGTGTGCTACGTGAGGGGTCTGCAGGATCCGCGCCGCATGCCTCAGATGACGGCGTATGAGCCCCCATCATTGGCGCCCACGCAAGCCGACAAGGATGCAGCGCTTTCCGCAGCCGGGGGGGACGCAGAGCTTGCAGGCTACATCGCCTCAGGCAACAAGTTGTTTCACAGCATCTGCGTTGCCTGCCACGGCCAGAACGGCGTGGGCATTCAAGGCAACGGGAAGGCCTTGGTGCACAACGATTTCATCAAGAGCCTGAATGACGACGACCTTCTTGCGTTCATCAAGAAAGGACGCGATCCGGGAGACCCCAAGAACACCACAGGTGTGGGCATGCCACCCAAAGGCGGCAACCCAGCTCTGTCGGATGATGACTTGCTTGACATCATCGCCTATGTTCGAACGCTGCAGGGTGGTCCTGTGGCCGGCAAGCCGAATTGACGTTTTCTTGCGCGACGCTCCATAAAGCGTCGCGCACTCTTCTTTCCAAGTACGGAGACACCCATGAACCGCAACTCAAAATCAACTGTGCTCGTGCTGACCGCAGCAACGCTGCTGGGCGCGACCGCAATGGAGTTCACTACGCCGCAGGCACACGCGCAGACAGAGGGGCGGCGTCGCCGTTCTGCAGCGCAGGAAGTCAAGCCCCTGGAGCTGACTCCCGAGCAGGTGGCAATGCTCTCCAAGATTGCCAACGATCGGAAGCTCAACCTGGATGACCTCCTAGCTGCAACCAAGACCTATACGCCAAGCGGGCGCCTTGATGAGTATGTGCTCTTTTCGTCGGGTGGCCAGAGCGGCCAGGTGTTTGCCATTGGCGTGCCCAGCATGCGGCTCCTGAGGTCCATCGCAGTCTTTACGCCGGAGTCGTGGCAAGGATATGGGTTCGCTGGCGAGAGCGACCCTGTCAGGGAACGCCTCAAGATCAACGGCAAGCTGGTGCCGTGGGGTGATTCCCACCATCCTGCGCTCTCTGAGACCAACGGAGAGTACGACGGCCAGTTCCTATTCATCGGCGACAAGGCCAACGCACGCGTGGGCGTGATTGATCTTCGTGACTGGGAGACCAAGCAGATTGTGAAGAACCCGCTGACCGTGAGCGATCATGGCGCATCGTTCGTCACCCCCAACACGGACTACGTGGTCGAAGGCGGCCAGTACGCAACCGTCCTAGGCTATGGCTATGCCCCTTTGGACGACTACAAGAAGTCGTACCGGGGCATGGTCACCATGTGGAAGTTTGACCGTGAGAAGGGGCGCATTGACGAGTCCAAGTCGTTTGCCCTGGAACTTCCTCCATACTGGCAGGACCTGGCGGATGCAGGCAAGGGCGCCAGCGACGGCTTTGTGTTCATCAACTCGTTCAACAGTGAGATGGCCACTGGCGGAGTTGAGAGAGGACAGCCACCCTTTGAGGCGGGTGTCAGCAAGCGCGACATGGACTACCTGCACATCATCGACCTCAAGAAGGCGGAGCAGGCCTTCAAGGCTGGCAAAGCCAAGATGATCAACGGGTTTCCCGTCCTCAGCCTGGACACTTCCATTGCAGAAGGGGTCCTCTACTTTGCCCCCGAACCCAAGAGCCCGCACGGCGTGGATGTGACGCCCAACGGTCAGTACATGGTGGTGGCTGGCAAGCTGGATCCACACGTGACGGTGTATTCGATCGAGAAGATCAAGAAGGCCATCGCGGACAAGAAGTACAGCGGCAAGGACGAATATGGCGTGCCAGTGCTTGACTTTGATGCGGTGAAGGAAGCCCAGGTCGAATTGGGCCTTGGGCCCCTGCACACGCAGTTCGATGACAAGGGATATGCCTATACATCACTGTTCCTGGACTCTGCGGTGGCGCGCTGGACTCTGGGTGGCGACTACGCCAAGCTTCATGCGGAGGAGCCGTGGAAGCTGGTCACCAAGACGCCTGTGCAATACAACATTGGGCATCTGTGCGCCGCCGAGGGCGACACGACGAGCCCCGACGGGAAGTACCTGATCTCGATGTCCAAGTGGTCCGTGGACCGCTTTGTGCCAACCGGACCACTTCTGCCCCAGAACTTTCAGCTCCTGGACATTGGCGCGCCGGGAACCACCATGCCGGTGCTCTATGACCTTCCCATTGGCGTTGGGGAGCCGCACTACTGCCAGATGATCAAGGCGGACAAGCTGAAGACGTGGTCTGTCTATCCGGAAGTGGGATGGAATCCTCATACCCAATCCTTGGATCCAAACGCCCCCAAGAAGGGCGATGAGGGTGTGACACGTGAAGGCAACAAGGTGCTGGTGAAGATGACTGCCGTGCGCAGCCACTTTGTTCCCGAACAGGTTGTTGTGAACGAGGGCGACACAGTGACGTGGCGCATCACTGCCATGGAGACCACCAAGGACGCCACCCACGGGTTCTGCATCGGTGGCTACAACATCAATCTTTCGCTTGAACCAGGTGAGTACACGGAGTTCACATTTGTTGCAGACAAGGCGGGAACGTATCCCTACTACTGCACCGAATTCTGCTCCGCACTGCACTTGGAAATGATGGGGTACCTGCACGTCACTCCCAAGGCGGTTGCGGCCGCCAGCGAAACGAAGTGATTCTCGCACTCCCCGTGCCGGGCTCGGCCCGGCACGGGGATTCTCACAGAGGCCACCATGCGATTCACTCTTCCGTTTCTCTTTGGACCACGGGTTCCTCAGGAGGAACTTGCGCGGCACGGCCTGCGATACGCAGCACCAGGCCTGCTGTTGGCCCTAGCGCGCGTCCTGCTGCTGGTCTCGATCTTTTTCCCGTATTGGGACATGGAGCTCGAGGCGCCGCAATACCCCAACGGTCTCTACCTGACCGCCTATGTCAACCATCTCACAGGAGACGTGCGTGAGATTGACGGGCTGAACCACTACATCGGCATGAGACCTTTGGAAGAGGCAGGGTCGTTTGAGCGCAACGCCTCCATCTGGCTCGTGGTGGCGATGGTGCTGCTCATGGAAGGCGCGGCCTTCATTCACAGCAAGTGGGCGCTGCTGCTAGCGCTGCCAGCGCTGCTCTTTCCAGCAGTGTTCCTGCTGGACCTCAAGTTCTGGATGACGCACTTTGGTCAGAATCTGGATCCAGCCGCACCGCTCTCTGCGTCCGTCAAGCCATTCACGCCCACGGTGGTGGGCGAAGGAGGCATCGGCCAGTTCAAGACCTATGGCGCCTTGTGCCTGGGCTACTGGCTGGCCACGGCTAGCTCAGTGGTGGCCTTGGTGGCCTTCTACTTTCATCGCAGGGCCTACCGTCCGCTTCACCTTGCCAGCCGCAATCTGGGAGGACAGAAGCAGTGACCAGCGCATGCGCCATGCTTGTCTGGATTCTGGCGTCTGTCGCCCCGCCGTATGCGCAGGATGGGGCAGGCATGGTGCAACCGGTCCAGCGGCAGGCCGCGCCCAGCGCCCACGCGCTGGGCGCAATCGGGCGGCTGATCGCGGCGGCGCCGCCTGGCGCGATTGTGGAGGTGCCAGCGGGCATTTATCGAGAGCAGCTGGTCATCTCCAAGCCACTGACTCTTGTGGGTGTTGGGCGCCCCGTGATTGATGGCGGTGGAGGAGGTGACATCGTGACGATCACAGCGCCCGGAGTGACCGTGCGCGGCTTCATTGTGCGCGATACGGGGATTGATCTGGATCAGGAGAACGCTGCTATCCGCGTGCTGGCGGCGCATGCCACCATCGAAGACAACATTCTTGAGGACATCTTGTTTGGGATTGACCTGCGAGAGGCTCCCGAAAGCGTGATACGTGACAATCAGATTGGCGGAAAGCGTCTGGACATCGCCAGGCGTGGCGATGGGCTGCGGCTTTGGCGGTGTGACAACGCTGTTGTGGAGAACAACGTTGTGCACGATGGTCGCGACGCGATCCTGTGGTATTCCAAGGGCGTCACCGTGCGCGGCAACAGGTCCTTGGACTGCCGATATGGCCTGCACTTGATGTTCAGCGATGAGGTGGACATCGAAGACAATCATCTGGAGCGCAACTCGGTGGGCATCTATCTGATGTACAGCACCGGGGTGCGCCTGCGCCACAACAGGTTGGCCAACAACCGGGGACCGAGCGGGTATGGAATCGGGCTGAAGGAGACAGACAGATTTGTCATCGAGGAGAACACGCTGATCGGAAATCGCGCTGGCATCTATCTGGATGGGTCTCCATTCTCGGCGGACAATCCTGGGGTGATTTTCCGCAACACGATTGCGTGCAATGACATTGGAATCACGTTTCTGCCTTCGGCGCGAAACAACGAAGTCACGGAGAACAACTTCATTGACAACATTGACCAGGTGAGCGTGTCTGGCCGCGGAGACTTGAGCGCCAACCGCTTCTGGATGGGCGAGCGCGGGAACTACTGGAGCGACTACACGGGCTACGACCAGGACGGCAACGGCGTGGGCGACTTTGTGCATGAACCCCAGACCTTGTTTGAGAATCTCCTGGAAAAGGAGCCCAAGCTGCGCATCTTTCTATTCAGCCCAGCGCAGCAGGCGATCGAATTTGTGGGGCGCGCGCTTCCTGCAGTGCGGCCCGAGCCCAAGCTGACGGATGAGGTGCCTCTCATGGAACCCGTGGATGTGCGCATTCAGGTGGTGAATGTGCCGGGCGCAGGACTGGCACTTGCAGGAGTGGGGCTGGCACTGGTTGTGGTTGGCGCAGCAATTGTCGCAGGAGCACGGCTGTGATCACCTTCGAACGCGTGACCATGAAGTTTGGTTCGGCGCTAGCGCTGAACAATGTCAACCTCCATATTGGCGCTCATCAGAGCGTGGCGCTGTGGGGATCGAATGGCGCAGGCAAGACCACGCTGATTCGCTGCCTGTTGGGTTTGCTTGCGTATGACGGAAGGATTACTGTGGGCGGGCTTGACGCGCTGCGCGATGGAAAAAGGGCGCGCAAGCTGATTGGCTATGTGCCACAAGAGCTCGGCTTCTACGATGATCTTCGGGTGGATGAGGCCATTCGTTTCTTTGCGCGACTGAAGGCGTGCCCGGCCTTTGAAGTTGGTGCGACGTTGCGTAGCGTGGGCCTGGAAGGACACCAGCGCAAGCGGGTGCGCGAGCTCTCAGGTGGGATGAAGCAACGTTTGGCCCTGGGCATCTCGATGATCGGCGATCCGCCGGTGCTTGTGCTGGACGAGGTCACTGCCAGCTTGGATGTGGGCGGCCGATTGGAGTTCCTGGAGACGCTGAACTCCATGGCCGGGTCCGGCAAGGTGCTTGTGTTTGCATCCCACCGGCTCGAGGAAGTGGAGGGGCTTGCGAATCGGGTGGTGGTTCTGGAACGCGGCGGCGTGGTTTTGGATGGCGACGTTGGAGCCTTCCGCGACTGGAACACCCAATGCGCGATGGCCGTTGCGGCCGGAAAGTGGTACGACGCAGCGGTGCGTCGGGGGGTTTGCTCATGACGGCAGTCGAAGCAACGAAGACGTGTGAGGATTCGCCTGCAGTGGTAGCTACGCCATCGAGTTCTGTCCCAGCAACATTTGGGAGCAACACCCTAACGCTGGCATGGAGAGAGCTTCGCGAAGCCATCCGCAGCCGATGGTTCGCTCTCTACGCGCTGGGGTTTGTTCTGCTTGGACTAGGAATCTCGTACGCGTCTGCGGCAAGCTCAGGTGCCGCGGGCTTGGCCAGCTTTGGGCGCACCACGGCAGGACTTACCAACCTTGTCCTTCTGGTCGTGCCGCTCATGGCGCTTACCGCTGGTGCGGGCAGCATCGCTGGCGACCGGGAACGTGGCATGCTTGCCTATGTCCTCTCGCAGCCGGTCTCTCGCACAGAAGTACTGCTGGGAAAGTTCTGCGGTCTTGCGGCGGCGCTCCTTGCGTGCATCTGCATCGGGCTGGGTGCATGTGCGCTGATTCTGGCGCTGTTCGGGCAGGCCACTCGGCCGGCCAGCCTGCTGTGGCTCACAGGGCTCTCTCTGGGTCTGGCGTTTGGAATGCTGAGCCTGGGTTTGCTGGTCTCCACGCTGGCGCGCAAGGCCTCGGTCGCCATGGGCACGGCCGTGTTCCTGTGGCTCATGCTGGTGTTTGCCACGGATCTTGGGCTCATGGCTGGCACGCTGGCGCTGCGGCTCAGGATTCAGACGCTCTTTGCGTTCAGTCTGGCCAATCCACTCCAAGTTTTCAAGATGTGGTCGCTGTACGCAGCAGACTCAAGTCTTGACGTCCTTGGCCCCGCAGGTTTGTACGCCACGGAGCAGCACGGAAGCTGGCTGCATGTCATCTTTGGTGCGTGCCTGCTTGCGTGGGTGGTCGTGCCGCTGGCAATTGCTGCGAAGCTTTTCAACCGAAGGAACGCGCTATGAAAGCTCTTGCCCTCTTGACTGTCTGCGTGCTGTTGTCCGGCGGATGTGGTGGATTGAGTGACGATGGTCCACCAGGGCTGAGGCTTGGTCATGACGAGTGTGCGGAGTGCGGCATGATGATCAATGAAGACCGATGCTCATCTGCGCTCCGTGTGCTTCAGCATGGCGCGTCTGATCAAGCGCTTTTTGACGACATTGGCTGCATGATGCGGTATCTGGAGACTCCGCCCGACGGGGTCGAGGTGCGTCAGGTGTATGTCCACAACCACCAGACGCGCGTTTGGCTCAAGGCAGGCGAAGCAACCTTTGTGATGGCGCCTCGGGACCGTCTCAAGACTCCCATGGCCTCTGGCATCGTGGCCGTGGACCCGCGCGAACAGGCGAACAGCCTGGCGGAGCAGGTTGGCGGCGTGGTGTTGGATTGGAAGGGCGTGCAGGAGGCATGGCGTGCTCGGAACTCGCAACGGCCCGGATCCAAACCTTGAGGGAGCGGCGACATGATCACCCAGACATCCATGTGCGCGCTCCGTGCCATGCTGTACCTGGCGGCCGAGCCCAACCGGAAGGTGAAATGCAGCAGCATGGCGCGGAGCCTGCACGTGCCGCCAGGGTCCTTGCTCCGCGTGCTAGGCGACTTGGCCCATGCGGGGCTTTTGCGTCCGCAGCGGGGGCGAAATGGTGGCTTCTGTTTGGCGCAGGACCCAGCGGCCATCACCCTGCTGCAGGTGTTCAGTGCTGCTGAACAGCGCAATAGGGCGCCTGGCTATAGGGCCACACTGCGGAGCGCGAAGATCCCTGCGGTGCGCGAATTGCTGGATCCGCCGCTGCATGAGATGGAGGGCCGACTCAGGCACACGTCAGTGCTGGAGCTGCTTGCAAGAACGCAATCCATGCATACGCAGAAGCCACGCCCTCCTGAGGGCTAGAAGAGTTTTGGCAAGCGCCTGGACAGGGCGCCAATTGCGCTCACACCCCGCGCGTGCGCGGGTCCCAGATGATCTTGTGCAGCTGCGTCTGCATGCGCACGGCCAGACGGTCGGCCAGGATCCACTCGGCCAGCTGGCGTGGGTGCAGGCCTGCTGTGCCAGCAATCTCCAGCCCGCGCGGCTGCTCCCACGCAGCGCTCATCTGCACGGCGCGCAGCTGGCCGCTGGCCACCCGCGCTGCCAGGCCGCGCTCCTGGATCACGGTGCGCGCCCATTCGTAGTCCTGACGGCTGGTGATGACAAACTTCACCTCATCGTGTGGGCGCAGCCGCTCTAGGTTGGCCCACAGGTTGCGCTCCACTTCGCCGCTGCCTGGGGTCTTCAGGTCCAGGATGCAGGCTGCGCGCGGATCCACGGGGGTGGTGTCCACTGCGCCGCTGGTCTCGATGATGACCTCTAGGCCCAGGTCGCACAGCTGCGTGATGAACGGGAAGACAGCCTTCTGCGCCAGGGGTTCGCCGCCGGTCAGCTCCACCAGCGGGCAGCCGTAGGACTCCACCTTGGCCAGCACCTGGTCAACGGGCAGCGTGATGCCCTCGCGGAAGGCGTACTCGGTGTCGCAGTAGGTGCAGCGCAGCGGGCAGCCAGTCAGCCGCACAAACACGCAGGGGCGGCCAGCGTGCGTGCTCTCCCCCTGGATGCTGTGGAAGATCTCGTTGACGCGCAGCGTGCTCACGGGGTGTCCAAGACAAGTCCAAAACAAAGAGAGGCGCCAAGCGGCGCCTCTGAATGCCCAGAAGAGGACTCGAACCTCCAAGGGATTGCTCCCACCAGCACCTCAAGCTGGCGCGTCTGCCAATTCCGCCATCTGGGCAGCGGTTCTCAGGGGAGGCCCTGAGAGAAGGAAAAGCATAGCAAAAAGGGCCCTGCCTTGGAAGGCAGGGCCCCTGTGTGTTGCGTGCGCAGTGCGCGTGGCGCGCTGCGTATTCAGCGTGACAAACGGATCAGCCCCATGCACCCAGCAGGATGCCCAGGTCAGTGCCGTCGGTGGTGCCATCGTTGTTCAGGTCCGATGCGCCAGGCAGGCCCCAGTTGCCCAAGAGCAGGCCTAGGTCGGTGCCGTCCACCACGCCATCGCCGTTCAGGTCACCCGTCAGCGGCGCTTCGCAGCTGTAGCTGGTGAGCTTGAAGTCGTCGATGCCAGCTTCGATCACGCTGCCACTGGCCAGGTCCTGCGCCTTGAAGCGGAACTTGACCTGCGATGTCAAGGTGATGAAGTCATTCAGGCGGAACGTGCGGTTGACCCACGCGTTGGCGTTCTCTGTCACGTTCTCCAGCGTCACCCAGGTGGTGCCGTTGTTGTTGCTCACCTCGATGGGGAAGACATCTGCGTTGGGCGCAGAGCCCTGGTCGTTGGAGTACCAGCGCCAGTACGAGACGTAGACCACGCCTTCCGCAGCCAGGTTGTAGGTGGGCGAGACCAGCGTGGTCACGCCGCCGTCCACGTCTGCTGCACCCACCGTGCCACCCGCAGGACCGTTGCCTGTGATCCAGCACAGCGTGCCAGGGGCTGGCGTGTGGTCGTTCTCTGGCTGCGCTGCGGTGCCCACAGGGTCTGCGCGCACCCAGATGCCGGTGGTGGCGGTGTCACCCGCAGCGCCGGCGGTCCAGCCAGATGCAGTCTCAAAGGTGTCGTTGGCCACGTCCGTGCTGTCA
>JAXMAM010000025.1:0-43045 GCA_046350455.1 Phycisphaerales bacterium
ACCCCAAGCGGTACTGCACCAGCGTGCATCCCACCAAGGGGCCCATCTTTGAGGACGTCACGCAGCAGTGCCTGGACACGGTGCACCAGCACCAGCTGGACGCGGTGATCGTGATCGGCGGCGACGGCACCATGGCCTGCGCAGCGCCGCTGGTGGAGCTGGGCGTGAACATCATCGGCGTGCCCAAGACCATTGACAACGACATCGTGGGCACCGAGATCACCTTTGGATTCCTGACCGCTGTGTCCACCGCCACCGACGCGCTGGACCGCCTGCACTCCACTGCGGACAGCCACCACCGCGTGATGGTGTGCGAGGTGATGGGGCGCAATGCCGGCTGGATCGCGCTCACGTCTGGCGTGGCCAGCGGCAGCGACATCATCCTCATTCCAGAGATCCCCTTCGATCTGGACCACATCTGCGACAACATCCGGCACCGCATGTCCAGCGGGCCAGGCTTTGCCATCGTGGTGGCTGCCGAAGGCGCGCGCCCGCGCGAGGGCCATCAGGTGGTGGACCGCACCGATCCCACCAGCCCAGACCCCATCCGCCTGGGCGGCATCGGCCGCTGGGTGGCGGACGAGATCGGCAAGCGCACGGGCGTGGAGACGCGCAGCAGCGCGCTGGGCCACATCCAGCGCGGTGGTGCGCCCATCGCAGCAGACCGCATCCTGGCCACGCACTTTGGCTACCACGCCATCGCCACCCTCATGGAGGGCAAGCGCGGCCGCATGGTGGTGCGCGAGGGCAACGTCTTTGGCGACGTGGACCTGATGCATTCGGCTGGCAAGCAGCGCCTGGTGTCCACCCGGCACCCGCTCATCGAGGCTGCCAGGGCCATCGGCACTGGCTTTGGCGATGGCAAGACGCAGGAGCCAGCCAGCCATCAGGCCGCTGTGGTGGTCTAGGCCGTGGCAGAGCAGCCGCTCAGCAGCCTGACCTTGCACACCGCCCAGCCAAGGGGCCTCAGAGACCCAGCTGTTCGGCGCAACGTGGAGGCAGCAGCCCACGCGCTGGGTGAGCGCATGGGGGTGCCGCTCCACCACCTGCACCTGGACGACTCCACCGCAGAACTCTCGATCGGTGGACCCCCCATCGTGGCGCTGGGCTTTGGCGCAGAGCTTCGGCGCAGCACCGATCGCTGGCACCACGCCCACTACGGCACACGCCTGTGGCGGCAGAATCGCTGACCAGCGCTCCGGGAGTTATGCTGTCTCCGTGCGGAACTTTCAGGTGAACAAGAAGGCCTGGTTCTGATCGCACCTGTTCCACCAACTGGGTCGCTGCCAGCCGAGCCGCTGTCAGCGCTGGCGTGGGCTGGCTTGTGCGCTGCGTCATTTGCAGCGGGCAGCATTCCCTTTGGCCTGCTGCTGGCCAGGGCCAAGGGCGTGGACCTGCGCGCCACCGGCAGCGGCAACATTGGCGCCACGAACGTGGGGCGCGCGCTGGGCCGCAAATGGGGCGTGGTGGTGTATTTCCTGGACGCCGCCAAGGGCGCCTTGCCAGTGCTGCTGGCTGGCTGGCTGAGCGGCGCGCTGGGTGCCAATCCTGCACACCTTCCTGCCAGCACGCAGTGGTGGTGGCTGGCAGTGGCCATCTGCGCAGTGCTGGGGCACATGTACACGCCGCTGGCTGGCTTCCGGGGCGGCAAGGGCGTGGCCACTGGCAGTGGCGCGCTCATGGCCATCTATCCCGTGCTCACGCTGCCGGTGCTGGTGGCGGTGGCCATGTGGATGGTGTGCCTGCTGGCGCTGCGCATCATGAGCGTGGCTGGCATGGCGGCGGGTGTCACGGTGCCCGCAGCGCTGGTGACCATGGCGGTGCTGCATCGCCCGCCTGGGTCGCCACCCATGGATGCGCTGCAGCCCATCGTGCCATCGCTGGTGGTCAGCGTGCTGGTGGCGGTGCTGGTGATCTGGAAGCACCGCAGCAACATCGCCCGTATCCGGGCCGGCACGGAGCCGCGTGTGTCGCTCGGCTTCCTATCGGCTGGGCGAAACCACAAAGACAGGTAGTTCCACGGTGCCTGCAGAGGGCAGCTGCCATTGCGCTGCAGCGGCAGCGTGGCGGCCATCCTGCCGCGAGTCAATGCGGCTGGCGCCCTCTTCTGCCAGCGTGCCCAGCACTCGGCTGAGTTCTGCTGCCGGAATCATCAGGCAGTGCGTTGGAATCTCTGCCAGCGCAGGGTGGAGGGCTGGAGCGCCATTCTCATCCACCGTCACTGGCGGGCCTTCCACCACCTGCGAGCACATGCCAGAGCACACGCACGACATGTTGGACCCATCCGCGCGGTGCATGGCGCTCTGCAGGCGGGCTTCTGCGTCGGCGGGATCCTCAAACTCCATGACCACGGCGTAGGGCGCGTGCGCCAGCAGGTTGGCCGGCGCTGCGTAGGCCACGGGCGTCACGTCGCGCGGGATGGGCGTTGGAGCGCGCTGCGGCACCGTGCGCCCAGGCCAGTAGACCCACGCCACTGTGGCGGCAAGTCCAACAGCAGCTGCTGCAGCCACACTGGACTGCCAGCGCACCGCCCATGGGCGGGCGCCGCGGCGTGCAGCAGGCGCTGCAGCGGCAAAGTCTGGGCGGTAGGCGCCGCCGCGCGGCTGCGCTGCGAACAGCTCCGCGCGCTCTGCAGCCGCCATGATGGATTCGTGCAGCTCATCGGGAGCCAGGGGGGCCTGGGCTGCGCGCAGCGCCTTGCAGTCCGCAGCCATGGCCTGCAGCCGGGCGCGGTCTGCGGGCACGCACTCAGCCAGGAAAGCCTGGGCCGCTGCTGGTGGGAGCTGACCCTCTACAAAGGCAAGCGCGCGATCCAGGTCGTGCGCACCAAACTCGTGTGGTGATGCAGTCATGCGTCACCCCTTTCCAAGTGCTCCAGAGCTTCTCGCAGTGCGCCGCGGGCGCGGAAGAGACGGCTCTTCACAGTGCCAACGGGCACGCCAACAACCTTGGCAATCTCCGAGTAGTCCAGGCCCTGGCCATCCCGCAGCACGAGCAGCGTGCGCAGATCGGGATCCATGGAGTCCAGGGCCTGGTGCAAGCGAGTGTTCACCTCGCTGGTCTCGACGCTCAGGTCTGGCAGGGGTTCTGTCCCGGCTGAAAAAGCCATGGAATCCGGACCCTCGTGCCGGCGGACCCGCTCGCGTCGGAGGTGGCTGATACATGCGTTGGTGCAGATGCGGTACAGCCAGGTCCCAAACTGGGCCCTGCCGTCGTAGTCCTCAATATGCCGTATGGCGTTCACAAAGGTCTGCTGGGCCATGTCCAGCGCGTCATCGTGCCTACCGGTAATCCGCCAACAGGTGGCATAAACCCTCTGTTCGAACCCTTTCAGGAGCCGACCGAGGGCTGCGCCGTCGCCTGCTTTCCAGGCGGCAATGAGGCGCAAGACCTCTTCCGGCGAAGGGTCGTTGCTGCCGCTTGGCCGTGGGGTTGCGCTGCTCTGGGTCACGCCTGCTCCGAGCCCACAGCCTAGCGCAGCCGGTGCGCTACGATCGCAGCGTGGACGCCCCGCGCACCGCCCCCCGGAGCCCCGACGAGCATTCCGGCTACCGCTCGCCCCTGGAATCACGCAACGCCAGCCGCGCCATGCGCGCCATCTGGAGCGCACAGCACCGTTTTGGTGTCTGGCGGCGCATCTGGCTGGCCCTGGCAGAGGCACAGGCCGAGGCTGGCCTGCCCATCACGCCAGCCCAACTGGCAGAGCTGCGCGCCCACCTCACCGACATTGACTTTGACGCCGCAGCCGCCCACGAGGCCCGCCTGCGCCACGATGTGATGGCCCACGTGCACACCTATGGCGACGCTGCCCCAGGTGCGCGCGCCATCTTGCATCTGGGCGCCACCAGCCAGGACGTGGTGTGCAACGCAGACATGCTGCTGATGCGCCAGGCGCTGCGCCTGGTGGCCCGCAAGCTGGCCCGCCTGGTGGACCGGGCGTCCACCTTTGCAGCCGCGCACCGCGATCTGCCCACCCTGGGCTACACGCACTTCCAGCCAGCGCAGCCCACCACAGTGGGCAAGCGCGCCACGCTGTGGGCGCAGGATTTTGCGTTGGCGCTGTCTGAGGTAGAAGGCCGCCTGGAGCAGCTGCGCCTGCGCGGCTTGCGCGGCGCCACAGGCACGCAGGCCAGCTACCTGGGCCTGCTGCAGGGCAATGCAGCCGCAGTAGACAGCCTGGAGCGCCGCTTTGCAGAGAAGCTGGAGTGGCCCACCGACCGCCTGTGGTGGGTGTGCGGGCAGACCTATCCGCGCCTGGTGGACGCGCAGGTGCTGGGCAGCCTGGCGCTGGCGGCTGCGGGCATCCACAAGTGCTGCAATGACCTGCGCCTCCTAGCCAACCTCAAAGAGGTGGAAGAGCCCTTTGAGAAGGAGCAGATCGGCAGCAGCGCCATGGCCTACAAGCGCAATCCCATGCGCTGCGAGCGCGCCACTGGCCTGGCGCGCTTTGTGATGAACCTGCAGCACAACGCGCTGGACACGGCCGCCACGCAGTGGCTGGAGCGCACGCTGGACGACAGCAGCAACCGCCGCCTGACGCTGCCAGAGGCGTTCCTGGCGCTGGACGGTGCGCTGGACATCATGGCCAACGTGCTGGGCGGGCTGGTGGTGTACCCCGCCACTATTCGCGCACATCTGCTCGCCGAACTGCCCTTCATGGCCAGCGAGGACCTCATGCTGGCCGCCACCGCGCGCGGCGCAGACCGGCAAGAAGCGCACGAGCGCATCCGCGTGCACAGCCAGGCAGCCGCCCACGCTGTGAAGGCCGAAGGCAAGCCCAACGACCTGCTGCAGCGCCTGAAGGCAGAGCCCATGTTTGCAGGGCTGGACCTGGAGCGCGCGCTGGACCCAGCGCACTTCACTGGCCGCGCTGCAGCTCAGGTGGACCAGTTTGTGCAGCAGGTGGCGGTGCCCATCCGCGCGCGCTACGCCGGCCAGCTGGATGAAGAGCCAGAGTTGCGCGTTTGAGCCCCGCCGCCGCCGCCCGCTCCGCCGCCGCCCCCCGCTCCGACCGCCCCTGCCGACCTCTCACCGCCGGAACGCATCATGCCCATTCCACGCCTCCGCCCTGCTGACACCACGCTCTTGGTCATTGACGTGCAGGAACGGCTGATGCCCACCATCCACGCGGCTGACGCAGTGGTGCGCCACGCTGGCGTGCTGTGCCGCGCTGCGCCGCTGCTGGACATGCCTGTGGTGGTCACGGAGCAGTACGTGAAGGGCCTGGGCCACACCGTGCCAGCGCTGCGCGAGACCTTTCCAGCCACTGCCACCGTGGTGGAGAAGACGCGCTTCAGCGCAGTGGTCCCAGGCGTGACGGATGCGCTGCGTGCCACGCGCCGCCCCACGGTGCTGGTGTGCGGCGTGGAAGCGCACGTGTGCGTGCTGCAGACAGTGCTCGACCTCCTGACCGGCGGCTGGGTGGTCTTCCTGGCCACCGACGCCATCAGTGCAGGCCAGCCCAGCCAAGTGGCGCCCGCGCTGCGCCGCATGGAGCGTGCTGGCGCAGTGCCCACGGGCACGCTGAGCGCGCTCTACGAACTGATGGGCGACGCGCAGCACCCGCAGTTCAAGGCGGTGCTGCCGCTGGCGAAGATGGTCAAGGATGCGTGACTGCTGAGTTCCTTCAACTCATGCCACGAGTCCAGCGAAGGTAGAGCTCCAAGAAGACACCCAAGAGACCTACCCACGCAAGCAGCCAACACAGGCTGATCACACAGCGGGTGAGGAGGCTGGATGTCTGAGTGGCCCAGAAGGACAACGTGACCAGCAGGAACCCCACTCCGCAGCAATCCATGCACGCGGAAAAGCCTGCGAAATAGCACCATCCCTCGCATCGCGAACATTGCGCCCAGTGCCGAGCACCCATGAGACGCTGCGAATGAGTTCGCTGGCGATTTGGATTGATTCACTCACGCGAACCTCCACGATGGCGGGAGGCCAAACTGTCCCAGATAACGCGAAGCCCCATTGGCTCACGAATCAGCGGGAAGACCAACTTTGGCCCCACTGGCGCACGCCGCGCTCCCGTATCTTCAGGTGACGCTGACTTTACCTCAGCCTTCCGGAAGAAGCCCATGCGCAGAAGAACTTTTCTCGGTCCGGCGGTCGTCATGCTTTCGCTCGGCGCGTCTGCTGTCGCTTCCGCCGCCCCGCCAGGCGAACGCGATCAGCCTGACCTGTTTGTCAGCAGCTCCGGAACGCCAGCGGCCATCACCACATGGAAGAGCGTGTCTCTTCCGAATGCTGTTGTCATCTTGGGCAGCGCGGCCCAAGCACCGTGCGCGCTCTACTGGTGGAAGCTTCAGCCAGACGGCAACGGAGGCGCAGAGTGGGAGTGGCAGGGTCCTCTGACAGCTGCAGGAATGCCGGCATCAACGAACGTCACCTCGGCGAGCCTGCGACTGGTGAGCAACCAGGTTGACACTGTGCTCGCCTCCGAGGGCCCCCAGGCCTATCGCGTGCTGAAGCTGGTAGCTGGTGCGTGGGAGTATCGGGGCACCATCCACGAGCCCGCCGGCCAAGCCGCCAACGTAGTTTCGCTTGGCGATGACATCGCAGCCACGTACGTCACGCCCACCAACGTATCGAGCACGCTTCGGATCTATGCTCGCGGGCCGGATGGAAGCTGGCCGCAGACCAGCGATCCCTCGGTTGAGCAGCTTGGACTTGAACAGACTGCAACCTCGCTGGTGCTGGCCGCGTCATCGCTGGTGAGCTCAGGGCGATCCGCGCAGGCGGCCGCTGCAGGGAAGCCCGCAATTCACCGTTGCATGCTCGAAGCGGGCGTGGCGGGGGCGCCCTCAGTTGCAGACTCACCGTTCCCGGCGCTTTGGCGAATCGGCAGCCGCCTTGCGGCAAGTGGCACTTGGCTGCTGGCGGACGGTCAGGCGCTCGGGACCAGCGACAGGTTCATGAGCTGGTACACGCTGGACCAAGACGGCACCATGACCCTGGCGCAAGTCAACGCCGGCCTAAGCGAGAAGCCCACCGCCATACAGGGCGACCGCGCGCTGACGGATCAGGCGGTGTGGTCGCTCGGGCCCGACCAAGTCTGGCGGCGCGGCGCTGAACTGAGCTCGTCTACAACCATGCTTGCCAGCACCGATTGCGTGTCCGTGGAAACCGTAGGCGCGGTCCCACGGCTTTCCGTGTGGAAGAACGTCATTGATTGCGACGGCGATGGAGTCGATGATGCCTTTGCCATCGCGCAGGGCATCGTGCCAGACTGCAACGTGAATGGGAGGCCCGACTCGTGCGATCTGGCCGACAATCTCTTGCCTGACGTCAACCAGAATGGCGTACCAGACGCGTGCGAACTTGACTGCGATCTGGACGGGACTGCGGACCTGACCCAGATTCGCCATGGCGCGCCTGCGTCGTGCGGCTCAACCACCACTCTGGCGTCCTGCGCGATCGCCACCGGTGCGCCCGACGTCAACGCGGACGGCATCGTTGATACCTGTGGCCCCGACATGGATGGCAACGGCGTACCTGATGCGATTTCCATTGCCAACGGAAGCGCCGCCGACTGCAACGGAGATGGTGTGCCCGACGGGTATCCCGCATACTCGCTGCACACCCCTGCCTACATGCCCTGGTATGCAGTAGGAAACGCCAGCACAGTCAGGGTCGTCTTCTCCACGTGGTACGCGTCGGCACCGGGCCAGTCGGTCATCACAGGCATCACGTGCCGGATCTGGAGCCCCTCGCTATACGATGACTCGCCTTCCCCGCCCGCTGCGTGCGAACCCGTCGGTTCAACCTGCACGGCCTTCCTGGCCTCAGATCCCAATGGCGACGGCCATCCGGACGATGCGGAGATCCTGTGGCAAGGCATCGCTGTTCTGCAGCCCACCGAAGCGCAGTGCATTGCCGTACCCAGCGTTGAGATCACCTCGCCGGGCTTCTTTGTGGGGATTGCATCACGCAACATGCTTGGGACCTACGAATCATGGTGCGGCGGTATTCGAGGCACTGTGAGTTTCTCCACTGCCTCAGTTGGCGAGGCCTGCGGACGCGGATGGCTGCGGCTGCTGCCGAGCGCTGGCCCGCTGCTCAGTTCATCGGAACTCACCAGCCTCACGGAGAGCTCCATGACGCCAGACATTGGCGCATTCTCTGTGGCCTGCTCCATTGCCTGCGACTTCAACGGCGACGGCATTGTGAACGGCACGGACCTGGGCATGTTGCTTGGTGCATGGGGGCCGTCCACTCTGCCGCTGTTTGACCTGAATCAGGACGGTTCGGTGGATGGCGTTGACCTTGGACTCTTCCTTGGATCCTGGGGGAATCAGTCGTGAGAATCACAAGGTTGGCGATGGCTGCCGCTGCGATCACCATGGCACTTGTTGCCCACCCGGCTGGCGCGGAGCCAGCAGATGGCGCGCTGCCCACCCGCCCCGTGCCACTCCAGTTCGGTGCCGTGCAACAGCTCGATGGTCCCGGCTCCTGGAGGAGCGAGGGCGCGTGGATTGACGACGGAACTGTTGCCTCCGTGTTCACCAATTTTGGCATCCTGGTCATCCATCGCCCCGATGAACGATCTGCAGTCGCTCAGCAATCCAGACACGACAGAGCGCGAAACAGTGCCGCTGTGGAGCGCTCCCATCGCCCTGGGCGACGCGATCCTGGTTCGTTCGGGTGGGGCGCGCGGCCAGTTTTGGCAACGACTGCACGTGTTTGCCCGCATGGGCAAGAACGAGCCATATGCGTTGGTCAAGACCATCACGTTGAGGCCTGCCTGCCTCCATTTCACTGCAGACCAGCGCCCGCGTCGAAACCGTCTCTGGCGGAATTCAGACCCGACGAATTGTCTTCGCGTGAGCCAGGGCGCTCATTGCCGGGCTCTGGTGCTCACACCCACCGGTGAGCCGTTTGAATGGAGTCAGGAGACCATCCAGTACCCTCCCTAGAAGGCGGATCGGCTCAACCCAGCGCCAATGTCCGCGGGTCGCTCATGGTCATCCGGCAGTCGCCATACGGCAAGCAATCAGGTTCTTGCGACGCATGGGCGCCGGAAATTGGATCTCGGAGGGCATGTGGACTCTGCCCGCCTTCGCTGGCAGCCGCCATGTCGGATCCGGTGGCACTGAGTTCGATGTGGTGTGCGTGGGAGACACCGATGCCGATTTCATGGGACGCGCATCGCCTGAGATTTGATGGCTTCGCTTCGGAGGTCGGTGGCTAGGCTCGCGCCGCAGCGCGCCGTGGGATTCTCCAAGTGGGGCGCGCCGCTTGGTGCCATGGACAACTGGCTGATCATCGGCAGGCGCAAGGGCGTACCCGGCATTGCCACTGCCGAGACGTACTCGCTGTCGGACGCTGGATCGCTTGAACGGGGACCTACCTACCTTGACACCTCCGACGAATCGGTGGCCATGCCTGAATCGTTTGTCCGCAAGGCACGTGACCGACTGGGGGACGCTCCTTCTCGACGCCGGTCAGACAGTCATTCAGTCAGCGGAAGTACGTGCGCGTGCCCTTTGCACTGGACTTGATCAAGACGGCACGCTCGACACTGAAGCGATCGCGAATGGCGCCGTGCTGGACTGCATGCCAACCATGTGCCCGATGGTGTCGACATTGCGCGGACATCGAGGGTGATGCAGACGCCGATGGGGTTCCTGATGCATGCCAATCCGATTGCGATGGCAATGGTGTTCTCGAGGATTGCCGAGGCCTTCTCGGGGGCGCACCGGATTGCAACCGGAACTACGTTCCAGACTCGTGCGACCTCGCCCAGCCCTCGGCTGATGTGAACCAAGACGGTCGCTTGATGCATGCGACCCTGACTGCAATGGAAACGGAATCCCCGATTCGATTGAGTTGCTGGTGGGCGCGCTTGAAGACTGCGATGGTAACGGAGTGGCTGACACCTGCGACCGGTACCAGCCGTTGCCGTTCTCTGGCACATCGGGTGGATTTACGCCATCGCCTCCTTCTACGTCTGGTTGGGTGCGCGACCGCCAGCCGGTCATCACGGGTATTGACATAGAGCCGAGCAATCAACTCGATGCAAACCCCATCTTGGTCGCCGTCATCCGAGATTTCCAGGGAACTGGTGTGCCGTGGCCGTGCGCCGGAAGCGCGCATTACGTGGAAGACCGTACTGGTCATGCAGAATCCACCGAGCAACAAGGGAACTCGAATCAGCCGCTTCCGGTTTGCGCCGGTAGATCTGACGGCGTTCCCTGGGATTCTGGGTCTGGTTCCGTGGGGCGGTGCTGCGTCTCGTCTCAGAGCCGGCCTCTGTGAGCACTGCCGGCAACGTGCGCCTTGCCAGCACGCCGTACATGAGCGCGTACTCCATCGCCAACGGCTTGATGTCGAGCACCGCCTATCCCCTCTACGGTGTGCGCGTGCGGGCCAATTGGCCTCTCTTGCGCTGGCCCCGCCGACCTCAACCATGACGAAGAAGTAGATGGCGCCGACTTGGGAAACCTGGAAATGTGCAGACCAACTGGGGAGATCTCGGACGGCAACGGCATCGTGGCCGGCGGAGATCTGAGCGCGCTCTACGAACCGGCGGGCGCCACGGGCGCGGCGGGCGTTCCTGAAGCGGCAGGTTCTCGGGGCACGGACCGCAAGTCTGTCGTGGCGTGCACGCTCGCCTCAAACGGCGGCATGTCCGCCCGCGCGTCCAGAACTTCTACACGCACCGCCTTTGCCTCGGTCGGCGGCACCCTCACGATGCGCTTGTGCCCCACTGTGGTGCCCTCCGCCAGCGTTCGCCACACGGTCATATCGTCCGACACGCTGATGCGGAAGCGCTTGACGCGCTGCCCGCTTGCGATGTCTTCCTTCAGCACCACGCGGTCAAAGCGCGCGCCCGGCTTGAGCTGGGCAATGAGCGTGGCCCGCGGCCCCTCACCCGTGCACACGCACGAGCCGACCAGATCCGTCCCCGGCCCGTACGTATCGTCAATCAGCTTCCGCAGGCCCAGCACGGCCTTGGCGTCGTTCTCATGGATCAGGCCGCGGCGGTCCACAGGGAAGTTCAGGTGCAGGTTGGCGTTGTGGCCCACGCTGCGCTCCCACAGGTCAAAGAGCTGCGCTGGCGTCTTGACCTTGTCGTCCTCGTGCGCGTGATAGAACCAGCCTGGCCGGATGCTCACGTCGCACTCTGCGGGAATCCACGCCTCGCCGTCCTCGTCGCCCTGGTTCAGGCTGGTGGTGGAAGGCGGGTTGTCTGCGCCCCGCCCGTGGCCCTTGGCCTTCAGCATGGCCCAGTTGGTCTCGCCAGCCCAGCCCTGCTCGTTGCCCACCCAGCGGATGTCCGGCCCCACGTCGCTAAAAATCACCGCCTGCGGCTGGCACTCGCGCACCACGCGCTCAAAGCTGGCAAAGTCATAGACCTGCTTCTTGCCGTTGGGGCCTTCGCCGCATGCTCCGTCAAACCACACTTCATAGATCGGCCCGTATTGCGTGAGCACCTCGCGCAGCTGCTGGCGGAAGTACTGGTTGTACGCCTCGCCAGTGCCATACGCCGGATTGTTGCGATCCCACGGCGAGAGGTACACGCCAAACTTCAGGCCAGCCTCGCGGCACGCGTCGGACAGCTCGCGCAGTACGTCGCCCTTGCCCTGCTTCCACGGGCTGTTCTTCACCGAATGCGCGCTGAGCGCCGTGGGCCAGTTGCAGAAGCCATCGTGATGCTTGGCCGTGATCACCACGCCCTTCATGCCAGCGTCCTTCATCACGCGCACCCACTGGCGCGCGTCCAGCGCGGTGGGGTTGAACACGGCCGCCGGTTCATCACCGTGGCCCCACTCCTGGTCTGTGAAGGTGTTGGGGCCAAAGTGGATGAACGCGGTGAACTCCATGTCCTGCCAGGCCAGCTGGGCGGGGGTGGGCACCGGCGGGCAAGGGGTGATGGGGAAGCCGGTTGTCTTCTGCTGCATGGCGACACACAGGGCTAGGGCAAGTGGGCACATGGTGGACGGGACCTCTGCCGCACTCTACGCCACCTGCGCGCCTACGATGGAAGCGGCCCACCACGGAGGACCCCATGAAACAGCGGCTCATCGTCGGCATCACTGGCGCGACTGGCATTGCATACGGCGTTCGCCTGCTGCAGACGCTGCGCGACCTGGATGTGGAGACGCACCTGGTGGTCTCCAAGGCTGGTGAACTGACGCGCGCGTACGAGACTGGCTACAGCGCCCAGGAGCTCCGCGGCCTGGCCACCCACCACTACGCGCCGCAGGACATCGCGGCCCCCATCAGCAGCGGCAGCTTTCGCACGCTGGGCATGGTGATCATCCCCTGCTCTGCCCGCACACTGGGAGAGGTGGCCACCGGCGTCACCACCACCCTGCTCACCCGCGCTGCAGATGTGGTGCTGAAGGAGCGCCGCCGCCTGGTGCTGGTGGTGCGCGAGACACCGCTCAGCCTGATCCACCTGCGCAACATGGTGACTGTGGCAGAGGCTGGCGCCACGGTGTTCCCACCTGTGCCCGCCTTCTACACCATGCCCACCAGCCTGGATGACGTGATCGCAGACACGGTGGCCCGGGTGCTGGACCAGTTTGGCATCGAGGTGCCTGGCATGAAGCGCTGGGGCGAGCCAGACGAAGGCGCAGACGACGCAGAGACCTCCAGCACCGATCAGGCTGCGCGCGACTGACGCTGCTCCAGCGCAGACCACTCGTCCATGACTTCCTGGATGGCCGCGCGCACGCGCGCGGTGTCTGTGGCGGTGGTGCTCACGGGGCCAAGCCCAGCCAGCGAGCCATCGCCCTCCCATTCAGCCATCATGGCCACAGCAGCCAGACGCGGGCGGATCTCTGTGAGGTACGCCGGGAAGGTCCAGCGCTCCTTGATTTCAAGCTCATCTCCTGCAGGTGCGGCGGTGCTGGGCAGCACGCGGGAGAGATCGCAGACCTGCGTGTCCACGCACCAGTGCGGCATCTGCGCCAGCGCCTGGGCCGCAGCCACAGCGTCTTCTGCCGTGGGTGCGTGCTCCAGCCAGTCCAGCAGGAACTCCACGTGCAGCCGCGTGGCGAACACACCCATGGCACCTGCCACGATCCGGCGGGCGGTGGACGAAGCGAATTCGCCGCAGCGCCCCGTGAGGACAGGTGCCAAGCGCATGTCGCCCAGCATCAGGAGACCAGCCATGACCGCGCCACGCCGCCACTTCAGCATCTGCGCAGCGTCCACGCGCTCCAGCAGCGTGCGGGCGCCCGCTGTGGGGTCGCTGGCCGGCGAAGGATGCAAGAGCGCAAACTCGCGGCTGGCGGCAGTGATGAGGGTGTCGCCCTGGTCGAAGTACACGAAGGGCAGCAGCGCGTCGGCGCTGGCCCGACCCTCTTCAATGAACGCCACCAGGGTCTGCAGCACGTTCATGCGATCCGACACCCCGAAGCGGCGGGCGAACTCCGCAAACATGCGGAACATCCGCACCGCGCGCTCGGGGTGCCTCTCGAACGTCAGGCATGCCAGGAAGACCATGTGCTTGAACTCCTGCTCTGGCATCTGGCCCCAGGCCTGCGGTGACTTGAAGGAGCGCATGAACTGGGCCATGCCGTCGAGCAGGGCGCGAGCGCGGTCCTCACCGTTGCGGGGCGGGTCAGTTGGAGGGGTTGAGCCCATGGCTTCACCCCCACCTACGGGCCCGGGAACCCCCCTGTGAGACCAAAAAACAGCCCGGCGCCGCGGGCAGACCGCAGCGCCGGACAACCTGGATAGGTGCTTGTCCCCCGTCAGGCTGCCTCAGTCAGGCTCAGGAGGGCTTGCCGTCTTCACGGTCGGCAGCGTCGCGCATGTTCAGGATGTCGCCACGCACTGCCTGGGCGCACTCCTTGATCTCCTGCATCAGCTTGCGCACGCGCGTGCCCGCCGCCTTGTTGCCCCCGACGGCCTTCTTGACATCGTCGTCAACTTCAGCGATGAGCTTCTTCATGCGCTCGTAGGCTTCCATGACTGGCTCCTTGCGGTTCCCGGGGGAGGCCTGCCAAGGCGTGCCAGCAGACCCAATGCCTGCTGCGCACCCACGAGGCTCAGGCGCCCCTCAACAGGCACAGCGTACCCGCAAACAACGTCCTGCTCTGCATTTCACCACCTTGAAATCCCCGATTCTGTGGCAATAAATGGGGTGGACTGCCCTTCACGCAGAGCCAAGCAGAAGATTATTCTGTGACTGTGGCAAGCGACCTGATCCTGGACCTGTCCAGCATGGACCTCACGCAGATCTGCGAAGGCCCAGACGAACTCAACCGGTATCTGCCCCAGGTGGGCCACATGCGGATGTGCGACGGCATCGTGTGGCACAACGACATCTACGACCGGGGCGTGGGTATCAAGCACGTCCGGCACGACGAGTTCTGGGTGGAGGGCCATATTCCGGGCCGGCCGCTGATGCCCGGTGTGCTCATGATCGAAGCCGCTGCCCAGATGGCCAGCTACCTGAACACCAAGAGCGGGCGCGTCCAGGGGTTCCTGGGCTTCACCCGGTGCGATGAAGTGAGCTTCCGCGGGCAGGTGGTGCCAGGCGACCGCCTGCTCCTGCTGGCTGTCCTTCTAGACTACAACCGCCGCCGGTTTGTCAGCCACTGCCAGGCCGTGGTCAACGGGAAGCTGGTCTTTGACGGGAAGATCACCGGAATGACCCTGTAGCGGCGGCCTGCTGCGCTGCCACATGCCGCTACCGCCCCTCCAGTTTGAGCCCATTCTGAAGCCGCGTGCGTGGGGCGGCAACCGGCTGCGCCACTTTGGCAAGCCTGTGGCAGAAGACGCCACGCCCCCCATTGGTGAAAGCTGGGAGATCGCAGACCTGGCCCCGCCCGTCCGCGGCGGTGTGTGCCGGGTGCGCGGCGGCCCCTTCAGCGGCACCATGCTGGACGACCTGATGCGCCACCACCAGAAGGCGCTCCTGGGCAAGGCGCAGCCCACGCGGGAGGGCCGCTTTCCGCTCCTCATCAAGTACCTGGATGCAGCGCAGAACCTGAGCGTGCAGGTGCACCCCACGCCGGCCTACGTGCGTGCTCACCGCGACACGCACGTGAAGAACGAAGCGTGGGTGGTGCTGGACGCCGCCCCAGGCGCATGCGTCTATCGAGGCGTGCAGGAAGGCGTGGGAGCTGCAGAGTTCCGCCGCGCTGTGGCTGCAGGCATAGTGACCAGCGTGCTCATCCGGCTGCCCGTGCGCACTGGCGACTGCGTGCCGCTCCGCAGCGGCGTGTGCCACGCGCTGGGCGCTGGCGTCACAGCCGCCGAAGTGCAGAGCCCGGGCGACACCACGTTCCGCATCTTTGACTGGAACCGCAACGACCCAGAGCGCCCGCTGCACATCGAGGAAGCCATGGAGTGCATCCTCTTTGGCAACCAGCAGGAGCTGGACACGCCGCCCATCTCCAATTTGGCAGACAGCCCAGCGCTGTGGAGCGATGGCCTCCGCGCAGACACGCTCTGCTCTGGCGAGAGCTTTGAGATCGAGGCCATCGAAGCCAGCCCTGCTGGCGACGCCGCTCCCCTGCCCATGATCACCAACGACCTGCCTGTGGTGGGCATGCTGGTGCGCGGCGAGGCCTGCATGGAAACCGAAGGTGGCCAGCGCGCGTACCTACGTGCCGGCGACACCGTGCTCTTCCCCGCCCAGCTGGTGCCCACCCAGGTGGCGCTCAGCCCAGAGGCGCTCCTCCTGCGCGCCACCCTGCCGCCGCCCGGCATCGGATTCCTGGATCCCCGCCCTCGGAAAGAACGCTTGGCATGAACACCCTGCTCACCACCCTGCTGCTGGCTGCAGCGTGCCTTACTCAACAGACTGCGCCCACGCCGCCCGCGCAGCCAACGCCGCCTGCGCAGCCAGCGCCCCCTGCGCAACAGACACCTCCCGCCCAGCAGACGCCCCCCGCCCCACGCGAGAACAAGGCGCCACCAGACCATCGCATCACGCCGCAGCAGGGCCAGGCAGGGCCAACACCCATCCGCGCACCTGCGCAGCCGCGCAACCCTCCCTTCATCTCCCGGGCTGGCGCCAATGCACAACGCCCAGGCGGCGGCAACGGGCAGATGCCTCCGAAGTACTTTGCCGACGCCAACCAGTGGCTGGTGGAGACTGGGACCAGCTGGCGGATGTTCCGGGACAAGATCAAGCCTGGCGACGAGATCATCTTCCCGTCAGGGATGCACATTCCGCAGGACTTCGAGACTCTGATCGGCACCAAGGAGCGGCCCATCTTTGTCCGCAGCCGCGACGAGCTCCCAGCTGCCATCGTGTGCGCGCAGACTGGCGTGACCTTCCGGCGCTGCCAGAACATCGTCTGCGAGAACCTGCTCGTCCTGAATCCCATCGAGGCTGGCATCGTGGTGGATGGACGGCCCATCATGGGCGCTGATCCCAGCAGTCCGGGTGCGCTGCCAGCCCCCAGCGGCTGGAACGCAGACGTGCTCATCCGCTCGTGCACCGTGGCAGGCACGCGCCAGGACTTTGAGCAGGACGCGGTGCGCGTGATCAGCTGCAACGACGTGCAGATTGACTCAGTGCGCGTGGATGGCTGGAACGACGCAGCCGTGGAGCTGCAGGACTCCTTCCGCGTGCTGGTCCGCGGCCTGATGATGGTCCCCTCTGACAAGTACCCGCAGCGACGCGGCGTCTCTGCGCAGGGTGAGTGCGCCGATGTCAGCATCACAGCGTGCAGCTTCAACCGCGAGCTGGGCTGCGGCGTGCAGATGGGCACGCCCATTCCGCAGGGGCAGCCGCTGGACTCCGTGCGCCCCGTGCAGCGCATCCGCGTGGACCGCTGCATGTTTGAAGACACGCAGGTCCCCATCCTGCTGGTGAACGTGCGCGACGCCACCATCAGCCGCATGACCACCATCAACCCCACGCTGGCCATCTACGCCATCCCCACGGATTGCGGCGTCGTGGAGCGCGTGCTCATCGAGAAGTGCCTGGGGTACTGGACACCTGGGATCCTGAAGAAGTTCAGCCCGCACCCGGACCGCGTTCCAGCGTCTCAGATCATCCTGGGCGACAACCTCTGGTACAGCCAGGAGCTGCCTCTGGCGTTCGAGGCCATCGGTGCGCCGTATGGCTACCAAGCCGTGCCCCAGGTGACCACGGTGGAGCCCAGCATTGACATCACCACCCTGCGTCCGCGGTCTGCCGATGCCGTGCGCTATGGCGTCTACAGCATCGCGGCCCCCACGGGTGCTCCCTCTGGAGGAGCTGCTGGCGACGCTGCGCCAGGCCCAGTGCCGCCCCCAGCCACCCGCGCGCCTGCTGGGGCTGCCCCAGTGGCACCTGCCAAGGCACCCACCACACCGCCTGCCAGCACACCCCCTGCCAGCCCGCCCAAGGCCTGATCGCCCCTTGCAAGGCGCAGGTCCAGCCACCCCCAAGAGGGGTGGTTTTGGCTATCATCGCCCACTTCCCCTGCAGCCTGGGACGCCGTCCCTGGCAGGCTGGGTTTCGCCCCCTCTCTGCTATCAGCACCATGCCAACCACCGGCTCGATCACCCAGGTCATCGGCTCCACCTTCGACGCGCAGTTCCCCGAGAGCGACATCCCGGAGATCTACAACGCAGTCACGATTGACTTCGAGCTCAACGGTCAGAAGATGACCCTGGTGGGCGAGGTTGCCAAGCACCTGGGTGGCGGCCAGGTCCGCTGCGTGGCGCTGGCCAGCACCGACGGCCTGCGCCGCGGCGACGCGTGCGTGGACACTGGCGCGCCTGTCAAGGTGCCGGTGGGCGAAGGCGTGCTGGGCCGCGTGTTCAACCTGCTGGGCCAGCCCGTGGATGAGCGTGGCCCCGTGAAGGCCTCGGACTTCGCCCCCATTCACCGCGAAGCCCCCCTGTTCACCGACCTCAACCCCAAGACCGAGATCCTGCAGACCGGCATCAAGGTGATTGACCTGCTGTGCCCCTTCGTGCGCGGCGGCAAGATCGGCCTGTTCGGTGGCGCAGGCGTGGGCAAGACCGTGGTGATCCAGGAGATGATCGCCCGCGTGGCCCGCAACTTCGGTGGCTACTCGGTGTTCGCTGGCGTGGGTGAGCGCACCCGCGAGGGCAACGACCTGTGGCTGGAAATGCAGGAAGCCGAGTACATCGACGCCAGCGGCCAGAAGATGCACGTGCTGGACAAGGTGGCCATGGTGTTCGGCCAGATGAACGAGCCACCGGGCGCCCGCCTGCGCGTGGCCCTGAGCGCGCTGACCATGGCAGAGAACTTCCGCGACAAGAGCGGCAAGGAGACCCTGCTGTTCGTGGACAACGTGTTCCGCTTCACCCAGGCTGGTTCTGAGGTGAGCGCACTGCTGGGCCGCATGCCCAGCGCCGTGGGCTACCAGCCCACGCTGAGCACCGAGATGGGCGCCCTGCAGGAGCGCATCACCAGCACCAAGGACGGCGCCATCACCAGCGTGCAGGCCATCTACGTGCCCGCAGACGACCTGACCGACCCAGCGCCAGCCACCACGTTCACCCACCTGGACGCGTTCGTCGTGCTGGAGCGCAAGATCGCTGAGAAGGGCATCTACCCCGCCGTGGATCCGCTCTCCTCCACCAGCCGAATCCTGGATCCGCAGATCGTGGGCGACCGCCACTACAAGGTGGCCCGCCGCGTGCAGGGCATCCTGCAGCGCTACAAGGACCTGCAGGACATCATCGCCATCCTGGGCGTGGACGAACTGAGCGAAGAAGACAAGCTGGCCGTGAGCCGCGCCCGCAAGCTGGAGCGCTTCCTCAGCCAGCCCTTCTACGTGGCAGAGGTCTTCACCGGCTTCCCAGGCGTCAGCACCAAGCTGGACGAGTGCATTGACAGCTTCGAGCGCATCTGCAACGGCGAGGGCGACGACCTGCCGGAATCGGCCTTCATGTACGTGGGCACGCTGGACGATGCCCGCAAGAAGGCCGAAAAGATGGCAGCAGCCGTCTAAGGCCCGCGTGCGTAGCATGGTGCAGACGCCCTGAGGGCCAGCTGGCTTCCGCCGGCTGCCGGAGGACTCTGCATGCTGCCAGCGCTGAGCACCATCCTGGTTGGGTTCACAGCCTCTGTGCTGGCGCTGCAGGCTGCGCCGCCGCCCACGGGCGTGCCTGCCACCACGCCGCCCCCCAAGGAGCGGATCCGGCCACCCAACGAGATCTACAAGCCCTCCAAGCAGGACTCGCGCAACCCAGATCAGTGGGAGCAGCCAGCCCAGCCCAAGAAGCCAGCGGACAAGGACGCACCACCAGCTGGGCAGCCGGGGCAGCCCGCGCAGCCAGCTGGTCAGCCTGCTGGTCAGCCCGCTGCGCAGCCCGTTCCAGGTTCGCCCGACGCTGCAGATGGCGACAGCACCAGCGCTGCGCCCGCCAACGCTGCGGGCACGACGCCTGTGGTGGTGGTGGCAGCCCCGCCCAAGCCTCTGGCTGCTGCGAACTCACAGGACATCACCGTAGTCCTGGTGGTGGGCGGATGCATCTTCCTGCCGCTCATCCTGGGCATGTGGTGGGTGTTCAAGGACGGCGTGCGCGACACTTCGCGCGACATCCACCATTCGTGACCACGTTGGCCAGCACGCAGCGGTGGCTGCGCTCACCACCTTGGCCGTGCACTACCTGTCCAGCGTGGCTGGATTGCCTGTGCCGCGGTAGGGCCGCTCAAAGCGAGTCACCTTGCCGTCCGGGCCAAAGAACACACACCAGGTGCGTTCGTCCGCCTCTTCTGGGAAGAGCGCGCGGGTGCCAAGGCTGCTGAGCGTGTCGCCATACTGCCAGCGCTCGCTGGCGCGGGCGGCTGCCTTGGGGTCTTCCTTGGTGGGCTTGGGCACAAAGGTGCTGCTGGGCTTGCCAAGCAGCGCCTCTACCTCTTCACGGGTCATGCCTGCGTGCAGCTTGTCCCAGTTGTCCTGGTACTGCTGCGCACAGCCTGCCAGCGCCAGCAGGAGGCCGGCTGCCACAGCCGTGCGCGCCCTGCTCACTTCAGGCGCTCCAGCGCTGCCCGTGCGTCCGTGGCCAGCGGGTCCACGCTGATGGGGCTGCCCACTGCCTTGCGCATCCACAAATCTGGCGTGAAGCGGCCCAGCGAGCAGATGCGCGTGGTCTCTGCAGCCAGATCCTTGCCGCGCATGTGCGCGCGGATCTGGTGGCTGATGATGTGCCCCAGCGTGTAGTCCGCCAGGTAGAGCGGGTGCGCGATCATGTGCTGGTACGCCGCCAGGATGCAGTATGGGTCGCTGCCAAAATCCTGCTGGTAGAAGCGCTGCCACACGTCGCGGGCGATGTCCAGCACTGCGCTGCGCAGCTCTTCAGGCGTGGCCTGCGGGTGCGCGTACAGCCAGCGCCATGCGTACAGCTCCACAAGGCTGGGGCCTGCGATCTGGCACGCGGACAGCATGGTGCCCACCGCGTCCACATCCGCCAGCCGCTGTGCATTCTGCGCGTCCTCGATGCCCAGCACGCGGCGCGCCAGGCCCTGGTACAGGAACGCAAACGCCTCGGTGCAGGCGGTGTTGGGCACGTTGCGCAGCGCTGGGCGCGGCGCATAGAAGGTGCTGCACAGCTGCTCCAGGTTGTGGCCCAGCTCATGCATGGCGGTGTCGAACCCGTCCCAGCCAAGCTGGTCCTTCAGGCGGTTGGTCCGCAGCCACGCGCCGTACTGCTCCAGCATGGGCCGCATGGCATGGCCGCTGCCCTTGGCGATCTCCACGCGGATGCGCGTGCCAAGGAACTGCGCCTGATCCTCTGGGAAGCCCAGCCCGCGCAGCACCTCTGGCATCTTGCGCTCCAGCTCGGCCTCGTCTGCAAAGTGCGCGCGCACCGCAGCGTTCAGCTGGTCGGCCGGGGTGGTCTGCCCCACGTCCTCAAAGTAGATGTCCTGCGGCTCCAGCGCGCGCCCAAGGCGGGCGCGCAGGAACGCAGCCAGGCCGCGGCGCACCGGGTGCTCCAGCAGCGCAATCAGGAGGCGTTCGGTGTCGGCCTCGGAGATCTCGCGGCTGAGGTCAAACTTGCGCGCGATGGCTGTGGGCGCCTCTGGATAGTGCGCGTCGAACTGCTGCGCCAGCTTGAACTGCTCGGTCCACTGCCGGTAGCGCTCGGCGCCCAGCAGCGCGCTGGCAGGCTTGCCGCCCACCGTGTTGCGCTCGGGGTCCCAGGCCTCGGCCGTGCCGCGCTCCATCACCACCTGCGGGATGGTGCCGTCAATGTGCCGCGCCATCACCCACATGAGCGCGCGCTGCTTGTCCAGGCCATCTGGGTCGCCGTAGCCAGCCTTGATCTCCTCGCGCACCAGCCAGTGGGCCAGGAGCGCGCGGTCGGCCTCAAACCAGCGGCGGCCACGGCGGTCCACCATGGTGCCCACCGGCACGTGGAACTTCTGCACGAACACCTGCGCAGCGTGCTGCACGCGGCGCGCGTGATCCGCCAGCGAGGCTGGAATGCGCGGGCCAAAGTGCTGCGCGATGCGTGCGGCAGCCCACTCGTCGGTGGACCACGATGGACCACGCTCCAGCATGGTGGCCAGGTCTGGCCGCGGGAAGTTCAGCAGCGCGATGAACGCGATCTTCTGCCGGTAGAACTGGTCGCTCAGGTCAGGCGCAGGATCGAACGTGGCCAGCACGTCGTCCACGCCTGGGAGGTCGTCGCCCACCAGGTCGCTCCAGCGGCGCAGCGAGCGGCGCATCTCGTACAGGTGGCCGCTGATCTGCTCCAGCGCAGCCTCCAGGCGGCCCAGGAGGCGCGCGCGAGCCTCAGGCGTGGCTGTCCAATGCCGCGCGCACAGCTCCTGGAAGACAGCGGTGTCGCCATCTTCTGGCTGCCAGCGCGCCGCCACGCGCGCCACGCCAGCGGCTGCGGCAGCACGGTCGGTGCCAGGGTGCGCTGCAAGAATGCGCTCCACGGCTGCGTGCTGGTCCAGCACCACAGCATGCGGCGCGCCCGACACAGAAGCGGGGAGCGTGGTCATCAGCGGGGCTTTTCTGGGCCAGGAGAGGGGTTGGCAGCCGGACGTGGAGGATCTGCAGGATTGCAGCCTGCGCAGCCCGTGGCGTCCTTGGGACGCACGGTGCCAAAGATCACAAGCGGCTGCTCGATGGTGCGGCCATACATGGTGAAGGGCGCGTAGACCAGGCCCTGCACTGGGCCCTTGGGCACCACCTGCAGCACCACCTTGCGGATCTTGCCGTCGGTGGACTGGCCCTGCAGGCTCACGGCCAGCTGGTCTGATTCGCACTCCACAGCCAGCACTTCCTCGCTCAGGTCGTCCATTTCCACCGTGACTTCGGAGGTGCCCCCCTGATCAATGCGGCCAGCATTGACGCGGTAGTCCTTCATGGCAAAGCCCTTGCGGGGAATGGTGCTCTCTGAACGCACCCAGACGTCGAACGTGGGGCAGTCGGCGCGGTCGGTCTCGATGACCAGGTAGGCAGGGAAGCTGGGCTGCCAGGTGTCCAGGTCGTACTTCACCAGGTAGGAGTTGCGGGGCGCGTCCTTCTCTGGATTGAAGCCCACGTACTCCGCCTTGCGGCCACCCACCGCGCAGATGGTGAACGGCTTCTTGTCAATGCTCTCCACCAGGAAGCGGCCCTGGCGCGCCTTGCCTTCCACTGCGTTGATGATGGACGGCACCGCGCGCACAGGCATGGCGGTCTCGCCGCGCAGCGGGATCTCCAGGATCTTGCCGTAGCCCTCGATCAGCACTCGCACCGACGCCTTCTGCGTCTGCGGCATGCTCACGGGCTGCAGCGCCACTTCCAGCTCTGCGTACTTGCCAGGCTCGATGACCGAGCCAGCCAGCTGGTTGGTGCTGGTGCACTTGCAGCTGGGCGTGACTGCCAGGATCTTGAGCGGCGTCTTGCCAGTGTTGTGCATGAGCACGCGGCCCTTGGCTGTCACCTTGGGGGCCACGATTCCCAGGTCCAGGTTGGGCGGCTCCAGGCGGATGGGGGGCAGCGCGTCGGCTGCCTCGCCACCTGCAGGAGGTGGCGTGGCGGTAGCTGGGTCTGCGGTGACCGGTGTGCCGGCAGGTGTGCTGGCGGGCGGGGCGGCCTGGCCAGTTGGAGCTGGTGCGGCCTGAGGACCTGCTGGGTGGAGGGCCAGCAGCGAACAAACAGCCAGAGCATTGAAAAGTGTCATGCGAAGTGTGAGTGTAAGGGTCTGTCAGAGCCGCTCTTTGCGCGGCGCGGGCTTCTGACGCAGAGCGTCTGGGCTGGGTTGGTGGATTCCACAGAGGAAGCGAGTCTGCTCTGGGATCACATTTATCGGACATCCAGATGGCGGCCCACAGCCCCGAAACCGCGAAACTTCAAGAGAAACGACCACGTCTGACTTCCCTTCCCCCAGTTGTGGGCTACTTTCCCCCTGTCCCGAAGGGCCCTCTGGTCCTTTGGCACCTTGGAAGGCTGGGTTTCGGAGTCTCATCTGTTGAGCACCGGTTCCCCCCTTCTGGGCGCTCGCCCACTGTGGCGGGTGATTCACAAGCCCTTTTCCCTCCCTCCGCCCCCGGGTCCTCACAGACTCGGGGGTAATTCTTTTTGCCGCGGGTGGCTCCCTACACTTTCCGGCCCATGAGCGCCACCCCACCTCCGGCCCACAACCATCCGCACGCCTCTGCTGGCACGCAGGCCGCTGGAGCCGTCGCTGCTGGCACGCAGGCCCCCGCTGCAGTGCTGGACGCCTTCCAGTGGAAGCCGCAGCCAGCCGCCTGGAACCTGGTGGTGCAGCTGGTGGACGCGTTCCTGGAAGCATGCCCCAAGGCCAAGGAGCTGGCCGAGCGCATGCACACCGACACCGCCACGCGGTTTGTGGACTGGGTGGACACCGTCGAGCTGTCCCGCACCCCTGCCCTGCGCGACCGCATGCTGAAGTGCGGCTACGAACTGCGCAGCGAGCCCGGCGCAGCGGAGACCTACCACAATCCGCTGGGCATCTTCCCGCGCATCGTGCTGCGCGACAGCACGCCCACCCGCGTGTGGGTGAAGGTGGAGTACGTCACTGACTTCCTTTCTGCGCAGGGCCTGCTGACGCCGGCCATCGTGGGCGAGGTGCACGGGCAGATGCGCTACGCGGTGGCCTTCAAGGCGCCCAACGCAGAGATGCTGGTGGTGGAGCGGCACGGCTTCCGCGGGCTGATGCCGCCGGTGTACAGCCCCAGCAAGGCCATGCTGGCAGAGCAGCATCGCGACCGCCTGCGCCGCCGGCAGCGCGACTTCTCTGACGACATCTGCGGCTTTGAGGCGCTGTGGAGCCTGCTGGACGCAGCCATCGCCGACATTGGCGTGGACTGGACGTGCGACATCTTCTTTGCCTGCGAGCGCGAGTACTGGATGCGCCGCAACCACGCAGCGCGCGTGCAGTTTGCGCGCCAGCAGTCGCTGGGCCTGGGCTGGGCCAACCACGATCACCACACCTACCGCTGCGGCCGAGACAACTTCCGCAACCTGATGAAGACCTGGCTGAAGCTGGGCTTCCAGGCCCGCGAGCGCTTCTACGCTGGCATCGAGGCTGGCTGGGGCGCGCAGGTGATGGAGCAGCCTGCCACCGGCATCACCACGTTCAACGACGTGGACCTCTCGCCTGAGGAGCTGTGCAGCGACTACTTCAACGAGCCGCTGCCGCCACAGAGCAGCCTGAAGACTGTGGGCCTGTGGTGCGGCCTGCACGGCGACAGCCTGCTCCTTGCTGGCATGCATCATCTGGAGGCCGTGTTCAACCATGACCTGCTGGTGAAGCAGCTGGACGCTGGCCACGTGCACACCATGGCGCCATTCACCACCTTCCCATACCTAAAGCAGGCCTTCACAGAGGGCCAGCGGTGGCAGGTGAGCGCGCATCGCCTGCAGCGCCTGCTGGACATGAACCTGATCACGCCCGCCCAGGCAGACGCCTTCCGCCGCGAGGGCGCGATCGGCAGCCACCTGGAGAACCTGGAGCGCAACGACGGCTTCAAGGGCTTCAACCAGCAGGGTGTGAGCGACATCATCGCCCGCACCGACCCCCGCCGCCTGATCTGAAAGTGGTGCCTGGCACGGGTGTCCCTACTTTCCCGGCAGATGGGGCTCTGCGCTATCCTCCGCACTTTCCCCACCAGTCAAGGAACCTCATGAAGTCCACCGACCTGCGCCCTGGCATGGCCATCAAGCTGGATGGCAAGCTCTACCTGATCACCCAGTACACCCACGTCACGCCGGGCAACCTGCGCGCCTTTGTGCAGGTGAAGATCCGCGACCTGGCCAGCGGCTCGCTCATCGAGAAGCGCCTCCGCAGCGGCGAGGAAGTGGAGCAGGTGGAGCTGGACCGCCGCCCCATGGAGTACCTGTATCAGCAGGGCGAATCGTTCGTGTTCATGGACACCGCCACGTACGACCAGGTGGAGCTGCCCCGCGAATTCGTGGGCGACTTCCCGCTGTATGTGAAGCCCAACACAGAGGTGGTGGTGCTGTGGGCCGACGGCAAGCCAAGCAGCATTGAGATGCCGCTGGTGGTGGAAGTGACCGTGACAGACACCCCGCCAGGCATCAAGGGCGCCACCGCCACCAACCAGCTGAAGGAAGCCACCTGCGACACGGGCCTGAAGACCCGCGTGCCCCCCTTCATCGGCAACGGCGACAAGATCCGCGTGAGCACCGAAGACGGCGCCTACCGCGAGCGCGCCTGACCGCGCGCCAAAAAAAGAAAGTGGTGCCAGGAGTGCCTGACACCACTTTCGGGCGGTTCCACACGACCAGCCGCCCACATGTCCCATGTACACCGTGAGGTGCCTCTCCGGACAGACCCGCGCGCCAACCCAAAGGCGCTCTGCGGAAAGAGGGGACACCACGAACCTAGCCCGGCTTTGGCTGCGTTCCTCCTGAAAGCACCTGGTTTTTGAAGTTGCCCGGCTTATCGGGCGGCGGGCACACGCCGCTGCGGGCCGCGCCGCGCGCCAGCCTAGCCCTGGGCTGGTGCGTTGTCGCCAGCGCCGCCACTGCCAAAGGGCTGCAAACCAGCCTTCCGCAGCGCCTGGTTGGCCAGCCGCTGCATGATGACCAGCACTCCGATCAGGAACAGCACGCCCAGCAGCATGGCCCACCACCGCTCCTTGGCCAGACTCACCGGGTCTGACACGCCTGACTCTGCCGCCGCCGCCGCAGCCGACGCTGCCACCCACACTGCCAGCGCGGTACGCGGCAGCATGCCAAGGAGCGAGCCCATGATCATGGGAATCCACTGCACTCCAGTGGCCGCCAGCACCAGGTTGGTGAAGCCAAATGGCGACGACGGCGGAAGCCGCAGCAGCGTGACCAGCCACACCGTGCGCCAGGTGCTGGCCTCCACCAGCGCCTGCCGCGCCACCCGCCAGCGCGGCTTGGCGTCAATGACCTGCTGCACGTCCTCTCCTGCCACCGCGCGCGACACGCCAAAGCCCAGCACAGCGCCCAGCATGCAGCCAGCCACGGCCACGTTCAGCCCGGTGGCAAAGCCAAAGATCCACCCAGCCAGGATGGCCTGCGCGTAGGTGGGCAGGAGCCCCAGCCCCGCGGCCACGGCAAACACGCCAGCGCCAATCCACGGACCAGCCTCTCCCTGCGCGCGGAACCACGTGGTGACGCTGCTGATGTACGCAAACAGCCCGATGCTGAGGAGCGCTGGCATGCTCATCCACAGCAAGCCCAGGACGCTGCTGAGCAGCACCCTGGGGCTGGTCTTGCTGCTGGGCGCAGCGCTGGATGCAGCGCTGTCCTGCGCGCTGGGCGCTGTTGGATCGCCTGGCTGCTGCATGCAGCCTTAGGCGTGGACCGCCGTGGTGGCCTCAGCGCGCTGCGTCATGTGCTGGATCATGGCGTCGGCAAAGCCAGAGCAGCTCACCTCGCGGGCGCCTTCCATCATGCGGGCAAAGTCGTACGTGACCGTCTTGGCGGCGATCGCGCGCTCCACGCCCGTGATGATGAGGTCTGCAGCCTCGGTCCAGCCCATGTAGCGCAGCATCATCTCGCCGGAGAGGATCACGCTGCTCGGGTTCACCTTGTCCAGGTTGGCGTACTTGGGCGCGGTGCCGTGGGTGGCCTCGAAGATGGCGTGACCCGTCACGTAGTTGATGTTGGCGCCCGGCGCGATGCCGATGCCGCCCACCTGCGCTGCCAGCGCGTCGCTCAGGTAGTCGCCGTTCAGGTTCATGGTGGCGATGACGTCGAACTCCTTGGCGCGCGTCAGCACCTGCTGCAGCGTGATGTCCGCGATGCTGTCCTTGATGAGCAGCTTCTTCTTCCACTTGCCTTCGCCATGCGTGGGCCACAGGGCCAGCGCTGCTTCAATCTCAGCGCGGATCTTGCCCTGCTGCTCTGGCGTCATCATGTCGTAGCCAGGGTCCACCTGGCGGGCGTTGGCCTCCACAGTGATGCTGGGGTTCTTCTCCTTGTTGCCAAGGATCCAGGTCTCGCGCTCGGTGACAGTCTCGTTGCGGAAGAACTCGGTGGCGCAGGCGTAGCCCACGTCCTTGAACGCGCCTTCCGTGAACTTCATGATGTTGCCCTTGTGCACCAGCGTCAGGCTGCGGCGCTTCTCGCGCAGCGCGTACTGGATGGCGGCGATCACCAGGCGCGCCGTGCCCATGGCGCTGATGGGCTTGATGCCCACGCCCACCTGCAGGCCAGACTTGGCCAGCTTCTTCTCCATGTGGGCTGCCCACTCTGCCGTGGCGGCCTCTGTGCCAAAGCGGATCTTCTTGAAGTCCTTGGGGAAGGTGCCACTGAGGAACTCCAGCAGCTTGGCAGCCTCTGGCGTGCCCATGGCGTATTCGATGCCTGCGTAGATGTCTTCGGTGTTCTCACGGAAGATCACCATGTCAACGTCTTCTGGGCGGCGCACTGGGCTGGGCACGCCAGTGAACCAGCGCACTGGGCGCAGGCACACATACAGGTCCAGCATCTGGCGCAGCGCCACGTTCAGGCTGCGGATGCCGCCACCCACCGGCGTGGTCAGCGGGCCCTTGATGCCCACCAGATGCGTGCGGAACGCGTCCAGCGTGGCGTCTGGCAGCCAGTTGCCAGTCTTGTTGAACGCCTTCTCGCCAGCCAGCACCTCCACCCACTCAATGCGGCGCGTGCCGCTGTAGGCCAGCTCCACGGCCTTGTCGAACACGCGCACGCTGGCGCGCCAGATGTCTGGGCCAGTGCCGTCGCCCTCGATGAACGGAATGATGGGGTTGGCCGGAACGTTCAGGCCAGACTTGGTCATGCTGATGGAGGTGCCCATGGACGGCTCCTTGCTGGGTTGAAGGCTGAGAAAACAGGTCGGACAGAGGAGTGTATCGCTGACTGAGAGGCCTACGGCGAGGTGAGCGTTCCCGGCTTGGCTGGGGGTGGCGCCTCGCCTGGCGGCACAGGGTCCTTGCTGCCGGGGCGCGCGCCGGCGGCCATCGGGTCGCCGGGCGGAGGCGTGACAGGCCCCATCTCAGTGAGGCGCATGCGCACCTGCGCAAAGTAGTGGTCCGCCTGCTCCCAGAAGTGCGCTGGCACAGCCCAGTCTGGCGAGCTGAACTCCACCCGCGCTGGCTCGCCCGGAAGGAGCGTGGCCGCAAAGCGCCACGTGGCTTCCTCGCGCCGGGGTGCCAGGCCGGGCACCACCACATCGCGCTTTAGGTCGCGGTACACATCCACGCGCTCTGCCTTCTGGTCCACGTGCACCTGGTTCTGCACCACGATCCAGTTGGTGTAGCGCGGCTCGCGCGAGGCCTGCACCATGGCGTCCCACACCTGCTGGCGCGGGCGGTCGCCAAAGTCCATCTCCTGCGAATGGCTGCATCCAGCCAGCGCGCTGACCAGCGCGCACGCTCCTGCCGCCAGCGCTGCCGACCACCTAGCCTGCGATGTCTGCATTGACATGCACCTTCTGCACGTCGTCGTGCTCTTCAAGGGCTGCGATCAGCTTGGCCACCTTGGCTGCGCTGTCTGGGTCAACGTCCACCATGTTGGTGGGAATGTAGGTCACCTGGGCGCTCTCGAACGGGATGCCAGCCGCCTCCAGCGCGTCGCGCACCTTGGACAGCTCGGCTGGCGGGCAGGTGATCTGCCACCCTTCCTCGCCTCCATCTATGTCCTCTGCGCCTGCGCCCAAGGCCACGTCAAACAGGCGCTCCTCGGTGGTGGCGCCGGCTGGCACCAGCACCTGCCCACAGTGGCTGAAGCTGAAGGCCACGCTGCCAGGCACGCCCAGGTTGCCGTTGTTCTTGTCAAAGATGGTGCGGATCTCTGGCGCTGTCTTGTTGACGTTGGCCACCAGGCACTCCACGATCACCGCCACGCCGCCGCAGCCGTACCCCTCGTAGCGCACGGGCTCATAGCTCTCGCCGCCCAGCTCGCCAGCCCCCTTCTTGATGGCCTTCTCGATGGTGTCGCGCGGCATGTTGGCCGCCTTGGCCTCGTCCACAGCAAGCCGGAGGGTGGCGTTGTACTTCAGGTCGCTGCCGCCCTGCCGCGCTGCCACGATGATGGCGCGCGAGCACTTGCTCCAGATCTTGCCGCGCTTGGCATCCACGGCTGCCTTGCGGTGCTTGATGTTCTTCCATGCACTGTGTCCTGCCATCGCCTGAACCTTTCACTTCGGGTCTGCTGCAGCTGGTGCACCCAGGACCGCTGCCACGGGCGGCTCCTGAGAGGCTGCCACTGCGGCCAGCCGCGCCTTGGCACGGGCTGCCACAGACGCATCATGTTCCTCGTAGAGCCGCGCGGGATCAACTGCCGCCAGGCCGGTCTGCCGGCGCAGCACCTGCCGATACAGGTTGAGCGCGCGGTCGCGGTCCAAGAGCCCAGCCCGGTCCAGGGCCTGCTGCCAGGCCTCCTTGGCCCCATCCCGGAGGCCAGCCCGCCAGCGGGCGTCGCCCAGATGCATGAAGACGTCCGCGCCAACCGTGCGCTCGCCCTTCTGGACTGCCTTCTCCAGCAGGGTCAGCGCCCCGCTCTGGCCGCCCTGGTCTGCCAGCTGGCCCCGCAGGTAGAGCACCCAGCCCAGGGTGTCCAGGTGGCTGGGATCGTCTGGCTGCCCAGCCACAGCCTGCTGCGCCATGCGCAGGGTGGCGTCGTCCACGTTGCCAGCGGTGGCGCGGGCATAGGCCAGGTTGTTGAGCGTGATGGGGTCACCCGGATCCACGGCGCGGGCAGCGTCCAGCACGCGCTGGGCGCCCTCTGCGTCTCCCACCATGGTGAAGATGTCCGCCAGGGTGGTGTAGTCCGCTGCAGGCCGCGAAGCACCACGCGCGCCGGGCGAGCCAAGCGGCTGGCGACCCGCCGCACGCAGGCGCACCAGGAGCTGCATGGCGCTGGCAGCGCGCGCGCCCTTGCCAGCCAGCGCGTCGCACGCAAAGGCAGCCCGCGACAGGAGCTCGAGCGCAGCGTCGTCCAGGTCTGCGTGCTCGTCCAGGCGGCCGCGCAGGAACTCCGCTGCCGCTGCTGGCTGCGCCTGCGCCACCAGGAAGTCCGCCGCCGCGCGCCACTGCTCGGTGGCCGCGCGCTGCCGATGGACCGGAGAGGCGGCAGCCTCCAGGCCCAGCATCGCTGCGGCGTCTGCGCGCTGCTGCGGCGTCATGCTGGGGTCGGTGGCAGCGGACAGCGCCTCAAAGGCGTAGAACTCAAGCGGCGAGCCAGAGTCCGCCAGGATGGCGTCGCGCGCGATGCGGCGCATGACCTCTGGGCGCCCTGCTGTGGCGGCGGGCACGCGGACCAGGAGGTCCAGCGCGGCAGCGCGCATGGGGAGCGGTGGCGGAAAGGCGCTCTCTGCAAAGGTGCGCAACGCCTCGATGGCCGCAGCAGGATCTCCGCCCTGGGCCTCCACGGCGGCCAGCTCCAGCGCCTTGCGCGGGCCAGCCGGCAGCGTGGCTGCGCGGGCGCGCGCGCTCAGGAGCGCAGCGTCAGCTCGGCCCGCCGCGCGCAGCAGCGCCTCGCGCGCGCCCAGCACCAGCGTGTCGTCCGGGTTAGAAGAGAGGCGCGCATCCATGGTGCCCAGTGCGTCGGACACACGATTGCCGGTGAGCGCCTGCAGCGCCAGCGCATCCCACAGAACCGGATCGTTGGGCGTGGCGTCCAGCTGCGCGCGGGTCCACTCCCAGGTGGTGGGCGCGCCCAGCTCGCGGCTCAGGAGGCGCAGCAGCATGCCCAGCGCCACGTCGTCGTCCGGCTCCAGCGCGCGGGCCTCCAGCAGCGCTGACATGGCTTCGTTGCTCTGGCTCATGGCAATGGCCTGCTCTGCGCGCCCGCGCGGGCTCCACGGCGGTGCGTTGCCTGCGGCAGCGGCGCGCACCTCCTCTGGCGCCTGCCCTGCTGGGTCCAGCGCCTGGCAGCGCGCCAGGCTGGCAGAGGCCAGCTCCGGCAGCCCCACCGCGGCCGCAGCGCGCGCCACCTCGGCGTGCCAGCTGGGATCGGAATTCACCACGTCTGGCGCATCCACCGTGGCGTGCTGCAGGAGCGAGGGATCGCCCGCTGCCAGCGCTGCCTCCACCTGGGCAAAGAAGGGCGCGGGCTCCTCTGGCCAGGCTTCGCGCGCCTCCACCGCCAGCGTCCACGCCTTGCCAGGGTCGCGCTCAAATCCAGCCACGGCAGCGCGCAGCGCCAGCGCTTCTGCCGAGCGCGGCAGCGCGTCCAGCGCGGCGTGCAGGGGCATGAGGGCGCGGGAAGACCGCACCAGTTCGCGCGCAGCGGTGCGGACCTGCGCTGGATCGGTGCGCACCACGCGCATGGCCAGCGCCACAGCGTCTGCTGGCTGCAGGCGGTCGAATGCGGCGCGCAGCGTGGCGCGGTCCACAGCGCCCTGCACGATGGCGGCGTCCAGCACCGCAGCGGCGCGCGCTGGGCTGGCGGCGGCCAGGAGGCGAGCCACCCTGCCATCACCAGGCGCCTGCTCTGCCAGCTGGCTCAGGCGCTCTGCGCACGCTGGGTCGCCATCCAGCTGCTTCAGCAGCCACTCACCCACCAGCGTCTGCGCGTCGGTGCCAGGGGCGCCATGCGCCAGGATCTGCGCCAGCACAGCGCGGGCCTGATCTGCCTGGCCAGTGAGCAGCGCTGCGTAGCCGGCCAGCGCCTGCGCCCGGGCTGCCGGGACCAGCCGCACCGACTGCAGCAGGAAGCCAGCAGCGTCCTGCGTGCGCCCGATGCGCAGCGCAGCTTCGCCAGCCTCGCACGCCAGCTGCGCCTGCGACCGCACCACGGCGTCCATGCCCTCGCCGCGCTCAGCGCTGATTGCCGCTGGGTCAAGCGCCAGCACCCAGCCTGCAGGTTCCAGCGCGGCTTCATCGCTGCCCATGCGCAGCAGCGCGCGGGCCAGCGCTGTGCCCAGCGCGTATCGCTCTGACGGCGCCAGCGGCACAGCGCGGTCCCCGCCAGCCTGCGCGGCCTGCAGATACACCGGCCCCAGGATGCTCACCGCACGCTGGTGCTGCCCAGTCTCAGCCGCGGCAATGCCCACCGCCAGTGCGGCCGCGCGGTCCTGCGGGTTCAGCGCCAGCACAGACTCCCACTCTGCCACAGCACGCGAGATGTCTCCAGCGTCGCCGGCCGCCATGGCCCGCGCGCGGTGCAGATCTGCCGAGGACGGATCTAGGCGGAGCGCAGCATCCAGGTCCTCCATGGACCGGCGCGGCTGGCCCTCCCGCAGGCGGAGCGCTGCACGCACGTAGCGGCGGAGCGCCTCGCTTTCTGTGGCGCTGCCCGGCGCGGGCGCAACGCCGCGTGGCGCCGGCGCATCCTCAGGCGGGCCCAGCGCGCGCAGCACAGAACGCAGGTTCTGCGGCGGGGAGGCAGGTGCATCCGTCACGTCCTCTGTGGTGCGCACCTGCGCTGGCGGCAGGAGCGGCGGGCGCACAGGCGCCTGCGCCTGCTGCGCCGCATGGGCGCTGCAAGCCAGGATCAGTGCCGCTGCCAGGGCGCTGCGCATGCGCCCTACTTCTTGGAGGACTTCTTGACCACCTTGGCCACGCGCGCGCCAGGGCGCGCGGCAGCCTTCGGCCGCGCAGAGGCGGACTTGCCCTTGGCAGCCGCGCCAGCGCGGCGGGCTTCGTCGCGCGCTTCCTTGGCCTTCTGGGCCAGGCGCAGCGCGCGGGCTTCCTCGCGGCGGGCGGCGCGCTCGGCGGCCACGGCTTCGCGCTCTGCAGCCAGCTGCTGCTCCACCAGGGCCTGGGCGTCTGCGCGGGCCTCCTCCACGCTCTTGGGTGGAGCCAGCTCCGAGGGGCGAGAGCCATGCTTGGGCTGCTTGGGCGGGTTGGAGGCCCACATGGCGTCGGTGGCAGCCAGGATGGCGCGATGCGTCTCGCGCGCCTCCTCTGCCTTCACGTGGCGGGCCAGCCAGCCGATGGCGTCGGTCAGGCCGCTGCCAGCGGGCACCACGCCCTGCTGCAGCAGGAGATTCAGGCCGAACTCGTCCAGCGGAATGGCATGGAACTCCACGCCGATGAGGAGCACGCGGTTGGCCACAAACGGCATCATGCCGCGCAGCGTCTCCATGTAGCTCACCGCGTCCTTCTTCATCAGCGTGCGCAGGCGGTCCAGCGACACGCGATGCTCGCGGCGGTACACGTCGTTCATGGACTCGCGCATGCGGCTCACGCGCTCCTGCGCGCGCCAGTAGCCGCGGCCGATCACGTCAATGACGTCGGAGTCAAGGCTGACGCGGAAGTCGTTCCAGTCAATGAACGCCTCGCGCACGCGCTTGAGCGCGGCGTTGGCGTCCGCGGTGGGCGCCTGCCAGAGCAGGAACGAGTGGACGAACAGGTCCACCAGGTCCATGGACTCCGGCTCCGTGGCGGCGCGCAGCGCGTTGCCAGCGGGAGCGTGCTTCCGGAGGAAGGCGGGCAGCTTGTTGGTTTGGGAGCTCTCAGTCTTCACGGTGAATCTCTGTATCTGGTTGTTCAGTCCCGGACTGTTCTGCAGCCTCGCGCAGCGCGGTGTCAACAGCTGCAGCGCGCTTCAGTGATTCGTCCAGCGCAAAGCGCACGCGGGGCGCGTGGCGCATGCGCGTCTCTTCCAGGAGCGTCTTTCGAAAGTGCCCTGCCGCATGATTGAGCGCCTGCACAGTCAGCGCGCCAAACTCGCCAGGCAGCACGGACACGCGGACGGTGGCGTCCTCCAGGTCCTGGCTCAGCTCCACGCCCAGCACGGTCACCATGCCGCGCACGCGCGGATCGGAAAGCCCGCGCAGGATCTCCATCTGCACGGTCCGAGCGATGAGCGAGGACACCTGCGCCGGGCGATGCCCGCCCTGCGGCCCATGCTGGCCGCGGTGCCCATGAGGGCCATGGGGATCGCCATGGCCGCGGGAATGTGCGCCGCCTGGGGTCATTCCTTCCTCGCGGCCGCAGCCAGGCCACGCGCCACCTTGATGGTCTTGTAGCACTCCAGCACGTCGCCCACCTTGATGTCGTCGTAGCCGTCGATCTTCATGCCGCACTCGTTGCCAGCGCGCACTTCCTTGGCGTCGTCCTTGAACCGCTTGAGCTGCTCCAGCCGGCGGTCCTTCTCCACCACGATGCCGCCGCGCGTCACGCGGATCTGCGCGTTGCGCTCCACGGTGCCGTCGGTGACATAGCAGCCAGCCACCGCGCCCACCTTGGAGATCTTGTAGACCTCGCGGACTTCCGCGTGGCCCAGCACCTCCAGCTTGAGCTCCGGCTCCAGCAGGCCCGAAGCAGCCTTGGCCACGTCGTCGGTCAGGTCGTAGATGACGTCGTACAGACGCATCTCGATGCCCTTGGCCTCTGCCAGCGCGCGCGCCTTGGCGTTGCTGGTGACGTTGAAGCCCACCACGATGGCCTTGGTGGCCTCTGCCAGCGCCACGTCGCTCTCGTTGATGCCGCCCACCGCGCAGTGCTTCACGCTGACTGCAACTTCCTCGGACTTGATCTTGCTGAGCACGCTGCGCAGGGTCTCCACAGAGCCCTGGACATCGGCCTTGACCACCAGCGGCAGTTCCTTGATGCCTGCCTTGCCCATGTGCTCAAAGATGTTGTCCAGCGTGATCTTGGGCGCAGCCAGCTCGCGCTCGCGCTCGATGCGGCGGCGTTCCACTGCAGCGTTCTCAGCCTCCTTGAGGCTCTTCACGCAGTAGAACTTGTCGCCAGCGTCTGGCAGCTCGTCCAGGCCGCTGATGGCCACTGGTGTGGATGGGCCAGCCGCCTCCACGCGGCCACCGCGGTCGCCCACGATGTCGCGCACACGGCCGAACGCGCGGCCGCACACGATGAAGTCGCCCTTCTTGAGCTGGCCTTCCTGCACCAGGATGCGGGCCACGGTGCCGCGGCCCTCCTCCATCTGCGCCTCCAGGCAGCTGCCCTGGGCCAGGCCCTTGGCGTCTGCCTTCAGGTCGCGCAGGTCTGCCTGGTAGTCCAGCATGTCCAGCAGTTCCTGGATGCCCGTGCCCTTGGTGGCGCTGACGCGGATGACTTCCGTGTCGCCGCCCCACTCCACGGGGTTCAGGCCCTGCTCTGCCAGCTGGCCCAGGATGCGCTGGATGTTGGACTGCGTGGCTTCCGGCTTGTCAATCTTGTTGAGCGCCACCACGATGGGCACGCCCGCTGCCTTGGCGTGGGCGATGCTCTCCACCGTCTGCGGCATGACGCCGTCGTCGGCCGCCACCACCAGCACGGCGATGTCGGTCACGCGGGCGCCGCGGGCGCGCATCTGCGTGAACGCCTCGTGGCCGGGCGTGTCAATGAAGGTGACCACGCGCTCCTTCTCGCCAGCCTTCACTGGCACCTGGAAGGCGCTGGTGGCCTGGGTGATGCCGCCTGCCTCGCCAGCCGCCACGTTGGTGTTGCGGATGCGGTCCAGCAGGCTGGTCTTGCCGTGGTCCACGTGGCCCAGGATGGTGACCACGGGTGGACGCGAACGCTCGTCCTGGCGCTCGCGCTTCTCAAACTGGCTCTCGATGATCTCGGCGGCGCTCTGAGCCTGCGTCACCTGCAGGTCAATGCCGTACTCCATCATGATCTCGATGGCGCGCTCGGTCTCGATGGTGCCGTTGATGGTGGTGATCTGGCCAGCCAGCATGAGCTTCTTCAGGATGTCCGCGGCCTTCACGCCGCTGGCTTCGCTGAGCTCCTTGATGCTGATGGGCTCTGTCACCCGCACTGCCAGGTCCTGCGGACCCGAGGGCTGCGCGCGCGCGGCAGCGTGGCCATCGCGCTGGGCCTGCTGGCGCCGGCGCTGCTTGAAGAAGCCGCCAGCGTGCTGCAGGCGCTCATCGCGCTCGGAAAGATCCTGGCGCGTGAAGCCGCCGCTGGTGTCGCGGCCGCGGCCTTCACCAGCGCGGCCAGAGCGGTTGGGGCTGGAGTTGCTGCGCCCTGGACGGTCTGTGCGCACGCCCGGACCACCTGCGCCGCCTGTGCCCACGCGGTTGCCTGGCCCACGCATGCCCGTGCCGCCCGGAGGCATGCGGCGCGGCGCTGGCAGGTTGTCTGGCTGCTCCACGCGGATGACCTTGGGGCCGCTGAGCGCGGTCTTCACCGGCTGGTCCAGCATGGTGCCCACAGGCTTCACCACATCGGGGCGGCGCGGCACATTCATGACCGGCGGCTTGGAGGCTGGCGCAATGGTGTGCCCAGCGGGCGGACGAGTGATGGTCTGGCGCGATGATCCACCTGGGCCACCCGACACAGCACCAGCAGCTGGCGCAGCCTCGGCTGGGCGGGCTGGTGCGCGGTGCGCCTTGCCAATGACGGCTGGCGTGACCGGGGCGTCCACCGCTGGATGCATGACGGCGCTGTCAGGAGAGGTCACCACCTCCACGCCTTCGCCTGGAAGACGCGGCGCGATGTCGTCGCGGACGGGCGCAGATGGCGCTGGAGCTGCTGGCGCTGGGGCTGCTGGTGCAGCCGCTGCCACGGGCGCTGGGGCTGGCGCTGGCGCGGCAGGTGCAGCCGCCACAGGCGCGGCAGGTGCAGCAACGGGCGCAGCGGGCGCTGCCACGGGTGCAGCAGGCGCTGCAGCGCTGTCCACAGCGGGAGCAGCGTGCGTCGTGGCGTCCGCCTCGCCAGCCGTCTTGCTCTTGGTGCTGCGGCGCACAGGCTTCTTGGCTGGCGCCTCGTCTGTGGCAGTGGCTGTGCTGGCTTCGGAAGCCTCAGCGCCGCCCGTTGCGGCGCGTTCGGTGGCCACATCCTGGAACCACTGGCGAACAGTCTCTGCCAGGCCGCGCGAGATGGTGCTCGACGCAGTCTTGGGCGTATCCACGCCCTCTGTCTCGCAGCGGGCCTGGATCTGCTTGAAGGAGACGCCAAGCTCCTTTGCGAGCTCGCTGACACGAATCTTGCTGATCTTGGTCGTCACGCTGAACCCTTCATATCGCCGAGGATGGAATCCGCCGCTGCGTCAGCCGCTTCGTCTGTCTCCACGACCGTGTCGCGGATGGAGCTGCCCAGCAGCGCGTCCGCAGAGGCCGCCTCGGCCGCCTTGCGAACTGCATCTTCTTCAGCAGCCTTGCGCTGCTCTTCTGCCACAATCTTGCCCCGCTCGGAGCACGCGTTCACCACAGTGTCGGCCAGCTCGGGGGACATGCCCACCTCGGCCTCCAGCACTTCGGCGCCCACGTCCTCGATGTCGAACACGCTGATGAGGCCCAGCGCGCCCATCTTGTCCAGCATCTCGTCGGTGACGCCTTCGATGGGTCGCACGGTCTCCTCCAGCGCAGCCAGGCTCTTGTCGAACTCGCCCGGCGTGAGGATGTCCACGTCCCAGCCAGTGAGGCGCGCAGCCAGGCGCACATTCTGGCCGCGGCGGCCGATGGCCAGCGAGAGCTGGTCCTCGCGCACCACGATGGTGGCGCGGCCCAGCTCAAAGCACAGGCTGACCTCCTCCACCTCGGCTGGCTTCAGCGCGTTGCTGATCAGGATCTGGCTGGACTCGTTCCAGCGCACGATGTCAATCTTCTCGCCGCCCAGCTCATCCACGATGTTGCGGATGCGGCTGCCGCGCACGCCCACGCAGGCGCCCACAGGGTCAACCTTGCTGTCCACGCTGGACACCGCCAGCTTGGTGCGGAAGCCAGGCTCGCGGCTCATGGCCTTGATTTCAATGACGCGCTCGGCCACTTCAGGCACTTCTGCCTCGAACAGCTTGCGGATGAAGTCCGGATGGCTGCGGCTGAGCACGATCTTCACCTGGTTGGCAGCGTCGCGCACATCCAGGATGAGGCAGCGCACGCGGTCGCCAGGCTGGAACTGCTCGCCAGGGATCTGCTCGCCGCGGGGCATGAAGCCCTCTGCGCGGTCCACCTGCACGATGAGCGCGCCACCTTCGTAGCGCTGCGCAGTGCCAGTGACCAGCTCGCCCTGGCGCTTGCCAAACTCCTCAAGCAGCGCGTTGCGCTCGTCCTCGCGGAAGCGCTGGATCATCACCTGCTTGGCGGTCTGCGCTGGGATGCGGCCCAGGCGCTCCAGCGGGATCTCCTCGCGGCCACCATCCTCCAGCTGACGCCACAGCGAGATGCGCCCCGTGATGCGGTCCATCTCGCAGCCAAACTCCTCGGTGTCCAGCGAGTTGAAGTGCTTGCGGGCCGCACTGATCATGGCCTGCTCCAGGTCGTGCAGAAGCAGCTCGCGATCAATGTTGCGGTCGCGGGCGATGGAGTCCAGGATGCGGAGGGTCTCGTGATTCATGGGAAGCTCAGTGCAGAGGATGGTGGGATGTTGGAATGTGCAGACCAGACAGGCGGCGGGTGCCGCCAAAACGAACACGGGCCACGCGCAGCGCAGCGCATGGCCCGTCCTGGCTCAGAGCGATGGCTCTGGCTCTGTGAAGGGTTAGCCCACTTGGGCACCCTCCAGCAGGGTCCTGCATGCTGCTGCCGGGTGCCCATAGGCACGCGGCGCGTCCAGACCGACCTTGACGCGGGAGGGCGTCATGGGAGGTCAAAGGCGAAGCTGGGTGTTGGAACCAGGAAAGACATGGTCCGACCAGTTCAAAGTGGACGATCAGCAGACAGGACCAGGACGGTCCTGACCGGGCTGGAACCGTTCCAGCCGCGGGAAACAAGCCAGCCGCCCCGCAAAGGGCGGCCACGCGAACCAGATTGTACCACCCCTCGTATCTACGCGCACTGCTGAAGCGCGTCCCTCTACGGTTACCCTCTGCAATTCACATGATCCTGAACCAGATCCCACTGCGTCCCGGACAGCGTTGGACCGCCCTTTGGACCGCGCTGGCGCTGCTGGTCACAGCGTGCCTGGCCACCCCAGCGCATGCCCAGGGAGATTCCAGCGACCACGTCTCGGTGAAGGCCGTGCCAGCCAAGACGGTGGTGGCTCCGGGCGACACGCTGCCTGTGGCGGTGGTGTTTGACATCGCCAAGGGGTGGCACATCTGGACCAACGAGGCGCAGATCACCAGGCTGCCCGCTGGCATGGCGGCGTTTGAGTACGCCATCTTCACCAACGTGACCGCTGCGGCTGAGCCTGCTGCGGCCGCCAAGATCTACACCGACCGCACGCAGTGGCCTGCGCCCCACGGCGCCAAGGCCGATGTGGGCGATGGCGTGAAGACCTATGCCGTGTACGAAGGCAAGTCTGTGGCGTTTGTGCCAGTGCTGGTGGACCCCAAGGCATCTGCCGGCCCTCTGAAGGTCACGCTGAAGGTCACCTTCCAGAGCTGCAACGAAAGCGTGTGCGCACAAGGCGCGGACGTGACCGTGCCCGTGGAGCTGACCGTGGTGGCGCCGGGCGCCGCGGGGGCAGGCACTGGCGCGAACGGTTCAGCAAACGGCTCTGCAAACGGAGGCGCGGCGGACGCAGCTCTCTTTGCCGGATTCGATCCTGCTGTGTTCAGCAAGCTGGACGTGCCGGTGGCGCGCGATGTGCGCTTCAACATCTTTGAGTGGGAGTTCACGCTCAACACGGGGTCGTCCACCTTCCTGCCAGTGCTGCTGCTGATGGCCTTCTGCGGCGGCATCCTGCTGAACTTCACGCCGTGCGTGCTGCCCATCGTGCCCCTGAAGATCATGGGCCTGAGCGCTGCAGCGGCCGGTGAGCGCAAGCACACGTTCATGCTGGGCCTGGCCATGAGCCTGGGCGTGGTGGCCTTCTGGATGACGCTGGGCGTGCTGCTGGGCACGGTGAAGGAGTTCACGCAGGTGAACCAGTTCTTCCAGTACCCGGCCTTCACCATCACCGTGGGCGTGTTCATCGCTGTGATGGCGGTGGGCATGGCTGGCTTCTACAGCCTGGGCCTGCCGCAGTGGGTGTATGCCATCGAGCCCAAGCACGAGACCTACGGCGGCAGCATTCTCTTTGGCGTGATGACCGCTGTGCTCAGCACGCCCTGCACTGCCCCGCTCATGGGCGCTGCTGCAGGCTGGGCCGTGACCACCGACAGCCCGCTCACGGTGCTGAGCGTGTTCCTGTCCATCGGCCTGGGCATGGCCAGCCCGTACATCGTGCTGAGCGCGTTCCCGCACCTGACCAAGAAGATGCCAAAGACTGGCCCTGCCAGCGATGTGCTGAAGCAAGTGATGGGCCTCTTGCTCCTGGCAGCGGCTGCGTACTTCATTGGCGCTGGCATCAACGCGTTCCTGGACGAGCCCAGCAAGATCTACTGGTGGATCATCTCGCTCATCGGCGGCGTGGCCGGCGTGTGGCTGGTGATCCGCACGGTGCAGCTGGCCAAGTCAAACACCGTGAAGACGGTGTTCGTGACCACTGGCCTCTTGATTGCCGTGATCAGCGGCGCCATCGGCCCAGTGCTGACCTACGAGCGCCTGCCCTGGAGCCGCTTCACGCCGGATGCGCTGGCTGCCGCCATGAAGGATGGCAAGGTGGTGGTGCTGGACTTCACAGCAGAGTGGTGCATCAACTGCAAGGCGCTGGAGAAGACCGTGCTGGAGAGCAGCACGGTGGCGGAGGCGCTCACGCAGTCCAACGTGGTGCTGCTGAAGGCGGACATCACTGGCCCGAATCCAGCGGCCCTGGAGAAGATGCGCTCGCTGGGCCGCGCCACCATTCCACTGCTGGCGGTGTTCGCGCCAGATGGACAGCAGATGCTGAACGCAGACACCTACACACCCACGCAGGTGGTGGACGCTGTGAAGGCAGCGTCCGAGGTGCGGACCTCAGCACAGCGCTAGCGGCGACGCGATGCGCGCCGAGACGCGCGGTGCTAGCGGGGACGCGATGCACGCGCCTCGATGTCCGTGCGCTGCGCGGCAGGCAGTTGCCGCATGGGGTCGAGCACAAAGGTGTCGTCCGCCTGGAGCGCCCGCTGGTACGCGCGCTGCGCCTCTGGCATGAGGCCCATGGCAGCAGAGCCCTGCGCCAGGTTGAGCCATGCCTGCGTGTCGCGCGGATTCATGGAGAGCTGCAAGGCGGCAAAAGTGCGGAGCGCCGTGGCAGCGTCGTTGCGGACCTCAGGGGCAGCGTCGCCGCGCAGCGCCTGGAGCGCCACCACCTGCGCAGCGCCGCACACCGGCTCTGTGGGCGACCGATCCACGATGGCCGCCACAGCCGCCAGCGCAGCGGGTGCTTCGGTCTTCAGCTCTGGGGCGTTGGTGGGCATGGCAGCCAGCGCAGACGCCCACTGCTGGAGGGCCGCGGCCAGGAGGAGAGGCCGGTCACGCCACGGCGGTGGAACATCAGGAGCGTCGGCCAGGAGGCGGGCTGCATCCATGCGCGACTGCGGCGAGCCCTTGCCCTGCACCACCGTGGCTGCCGCCCGCTGCAGCACGCCTTCCAGCTGCGCAGCCGGAAGCGCGCCCATGAGCGCTGCGTTGGCAGCGCAGGCCAGCACGCCCAGCACCGCCAGCGCCATGCACGCCGAAGCGCCGCGCGGTGGCTCTGAGGATGCGGGCACCGCCCCCGCCAGCGCCAGCATGGCCAGGATCCAGCCCACCGAGCCAGGGTTCCACAGCGTCATCTCGATCTGCGCGTGCACGGCCAAGAGGAGCGCTGCGCCAAAGAGCGCGGCCGCAGCTGCGCGCGAGGGCGTTTCCAGCGCCTGCACCAGCGCCACCACCAGCGCCACCGCAAGTCCAGCGCCAACCGCGCGCGCCACCAGGCCCACGCCATCCAGCGCGTGCAGATCCGCCACGCTGGCCAGCGCACAGGCAGCGAGCGCCGCTGCCAGCGCGGCACCCATGAAGTTGCGGCCCAGCGTGGCCGGTGCCGCGCGCTCGTTGCGGCTGGCCAGCGTGGCGCGCCCAGCCTGCCATACCCACGCCAGCACCAGGCCTGTCCAGGCCAGGCCAGCCACGCCCAGCGCGGCCAGCCAGTCGGCCCACATGCTGTGCGCGCTCTGCACTTCCTCTGGTGCGTGCTCAGGGCGGAACTGCAGGTAGACCTGCGCAAAGCCAGCGGGGCCTGCGCCACTGAGCGGTGCGTCCAGCCAGGTGCCCATGGCGCCCTGCAGGTACTGCCAGCGGAAGAGCAGGCTGCGTTCGCCCAGGGCTTCACCCATCATGCCGCGGGCCACCACCGCAAGCGCTGTCAGGGCCACAGCCACCACGCCAGCGGCCTGCAGGACGCGCGCCGAGCGCTCCGAGCGGCTGGCCAGGAGCGCCACCCCAGCGCCAAGCCCAAGCGCCACCAGCGCGCCCTTGGAACCGTTGATGCCCACCACTGCTGCGCCCGCCACGCCCACGGCCAGGAGCAGCACGGCGGTGCCGCGCTCCAGCGTGCGCCACGATGCAAGCGCCAGCCCGCAGAGCGCCACCGCCATGGCACCCAGCAGGCTGGACAGGATGTTGGAGAGACCAAACCACCCCGTGGCCTCCAGCTGCATGAGGCGGCGTTCGTACTGCAGCGCCTGCGCAGAATCTGGCGCCCAGCCGCGCGACGCCAGCAGGCTGGCCTTGTTGGCCGTGTACCACGCGACATCCGCGGAGTGCTCCACCACCAGCTGCATGCCAGCGCGGACCACCAGCGGGCCGGCGGCGCAGAGCAGCACGGCCAGCAGAGCGGCGCGGAGTGCAGGCCCGCGTGGCAGCGTGCGCGCTGCGCACCACAGCGCCACAGCGCCCACCATGGCAGCCAGCCACCCAGAGCCGCGCCAGAGGTCATCTGCGCCAAACGGGCTGCTGGTGCCGTGCAGCGAGATGACCGCAGCGGGCAGGAGCGCCAGGCCGCAGGCGGTGGCGTCGGCCCAGCGGGCGCGGCGCGCGCACACGGCCAGCACAAACGCAGAGA
>JAXMAM010000026.1:0-39821 GCA_046350455.1 Phycisphaerales bacterium
CGCTGTTCTGGCTGCCAGCGGTGGTGTGGGCTGCATCTCGCGGGCGGCTGCCGCGCACCATCTGGAAGGCAGCGCTGGTGCCAGCGGCGTTCAACACGGCGGCGCAGGTGGCGTTCACCGCCGCGCATTCATATGTCAGCCCTGGCGTGGTGACGTTTGGCCTGCGCCTGCAGGTGGTCTTCATTGCGCTTGGCGCATTCGTGCTCTTCCCGCGCGAGCGCGCCACCATCCGGCGTCCGATCTATCTGTGTGGTCTGGGGCTCTTGATGACCGGCATCGTCACCGTGCTGATCACAGGCAGCGAGTTTGCGCCGGGAACCTCGCGCTTTGGCGTGTGGCTGGCGGTGGGAAGCGGCATGGGCTACGGCGCATACGGCCTGGCGGTGCGCAGGTACATGTATGGGTTCCATCCCGTACTGGCCTTTGGTGTCATCGCGCTCTACACCGGCGGCGCGCTGGTGGCGGCCATGCTGGTCATGGCGCCAGACCACGGCGCCAGCGTGGTGCACCTGGACGCACCCGAGCTGTGGCAGCTGGCGGCCAGCGCCATCCTGGGCATCGCTGTGGGGCACGTGCTGTACTACACCGCCATTGACAGGCTGGGCGTGGCCACCACGGCCGCGGTGCTGCAGCTGCAGCCGTTCATCGTGAGCGCTGCGTCCGTGCCGCTCTTTGGCATCGCCTTGAGCGGCACGCAGTGGCTGGGCGGCCTGGTGGCGCTGGGCGGCGCGGTGCTGGTGCTGCGCGCGCAGCGTGCCGCCGAGCGCGCGGCGCAGCTGGCAGCGCAGCAGGCAGCGCACCAGGCAGCCGAGCGCACCGCAGCAGTAGCCTCCACGCCATGACCCGTGTGCAGCAGTGGATGGATGGCCAGGAATGCGCCGCCGCGCAGGGCGGAACCCTGCCGCTGGTGGACCCCGCCACTGGCCAGAACGTGGGCACACTGCCTGCCGGCACCGAGGCGGACGTGGAGCGCGCCACCGCGGCCGCGCACGCAGCGCTGCCAGCGTGGAGCAGCATGCAGCCAGCGCAGCGCGCGCACCTGCTGGAGAATCTGGCATCCCTGGTGGAGGCCAACCTGGAGCAGCTGGCGCAGGCAGAGAGCGCAGACAGCGGCAAGCCGCTGGCGCTGGCACGGCAGGTGGAGATCCCGCGCGCTGCGGCCAATCTGCGCTTCTTTGCGGGAGCGGTGCGCACGTGGCACACGCAGGAGGAGCTGCACATGCCAGGCGCGCACAGCCTGGTCACGCGGCATGCAGCGGGCGTGGCGGGCTGCATCAGCCCGTGGAACCTGCCGCTCTACCTGTTCACCTGGAAGATCGCGCCAGCGCTGGCGGCTGGCTGCACGGTGGTGGCCAAGCCCAGCGAGGAGACGCCCGTCACCGCGTGGATGCTGGGCCAGCTGTCCGCGCAGGCAGGACTGCCGCGCGGTGTGCTCAACATCGTGCAGGGGCGGGGCGCACAGGCGGGCGCGGCCATCGTGGCGCACCCGCGCATTCCGGTCATCACCTTCACGGGTGGCACGCAGACTGGCCGCGCCATCATGCGCACCGCGGGGCCCATGTTCAAGCGCACCGCGCTGGAGCTGGGTGGCAAGAACCCAGCCATCGTGCTGGCCGACGCGGACCTGGAGACCGCCGTGGCTGGCACGGTTCGCAGCGCGTTCACCAACCAGGGGCAGATCTGCCTGTGCGGCAGCCGGGTGCTGGTGGCCAAGGCGCTGTACGCGGAGTTCCTGGAGCGCTTTGTGCAGCGCGTGCGCGCGCTGCGCGTGGGCGATCCGCTGGACCCAGCCACAGACCAGGGCGCGCTGGTCTCAGCAGCGCACCTGGCCAAGGTGGAGGCTGCAGTGGCGCAGGCTCGGCAGGAGGGCGGGCGCATCCTGTGTGGTGGCAGCCGTGTGCCGCGCCAGGATCTTCCAGAGCGCTGCCAGGGCGGGTTCTTCCACCAGCCCACGGTGATCGAAGGCCTGCCAATGAGCGCTGCCACCTGCCAGGAGGAGATCTTTGGCCCTGTGGTCACGGTGCATCCGTTCAGCACGCCAGAGGAGGCCATCCAGCTGGCCAACCACAGCCGGTACGGGCTGGCCGCCAGCGTGTGGACGCGCGACCACGCGGCTGGCATGCGCGTGGCGGCCGCGCTGGAGTGCGGCATCGTGTGGGTGAACTGCTGGCTGGTGCGTGACTTGCGCGTGCCCTTTGGCGGCACCAAGGAGAGCGGCCTTGGCCGCGAAGGTGGCGAGGAGGCCCTCCGCTTCTTCACCGAGCCAAAGTCCGTGACCTGGCCCGATGCTGGCCGGTAGCCTGCATCGCATGGGCAAGCCGTACCGCCAGAAGCATCCCATCATGATCGGCGTGGTGCTGTCTGTGATCGCCGGCGGCATCATCGGTGGCGTGGATGTGCTCACCATGGAGAGCGTGTGGCCTTGCGCGTTCGCGCTCCTGGGCGTGGCCTTCATGATCACCTGGTTTGTGCCCACACGCTGGCTGAGCGTGGCGGGCACGCTGTTCCTGATGGTCTCGCTGTGGCACCTGTATGTGCGCGTGCCGTGGTGGAGCCACCCGGACGAGAAGGCGCCGCACGAGTGGGCTGCTCTGCTGGCTGCTGTGCCAGCGCTGGGTGGCGCTGCGCTGGCCAGCCTCACCCGCCAGTGGCAGCGGACGCAGGCGTTGGCGGCGCAGCAGAAGCAGCGGTAGCGCTGGCTGCGCTGCTGCCACGCGTCACGTCGGCCTCTGCGTCCTTGCGGCCGCGCTGAAGCACGCGCACGTCCGGATCAACCACAACCCTGGCGGGCTCCCAGTCGCTGGCCACGTGCACGGTCACAGTCTGGCCTGGGCCAACCGTGGCAACCGTGCGCGCGTCGGCGTACTCAGGGTTGGCAGTGCACTGCTTGGCGCGGGCGTCCTGCTCAGCGCCCCAGCGGCTCTTGCCGTTGGTCACCGCCACGGTCACAGGCATGGTGCCGGTGCCCTTGTTGGTCAGCGTCACCTGCGTGGACCAGCGGCCATCGGCCTGCTGCGTCTCGGCCTGCGCGATGGTGAACTCCGGCAGCACCACATCCCAGAACCACTGCTTGGCAAAGGCGTCGAACGCCTCCTTGTCTGGCGCGTGCTCGCGCATCACCACAAGGAAGTCCTGCAGCAGCGGATAGTCCGGGCCATCCTTGAAGCGGCGAATGAAGTCCTGCATGCCGGCATCGGACGCGTCCTGCCCCATCAGGTCCTTCAGCATCCAGAACACCCAGCCGCCCTTGTCGTACGTCACGGTGGTGTCGCCGCTGCGCATGCCGTCCACGTAGGGCATGGGGCGCTCCTCCTCCACCTCGCGCGACTCCACATAGCTCTTCTCGATGCCGCGCATGAACGCCTGCCGCGCGCAGTCGCCGCGCATCTGCTCCATGAGGCGCGCGGTGCTGTAGTGCGCCAGGCCTTCGCTCAGGATGTTGCCGCCTGGGCCGTCGCCTGGCATCAGGATGTTGCCCCACCACTGGTGCGCGGCCTCGTGCGCCACGATCAGGAAGGGCGCGTCCTGCTCCCGCGTGGGCTTGGCCAGGAAGCCAATGCTCTCGCTGAACACGATGTTGGTGCCAAAGCCCTGCGCGTAGCTGGCCAGCCCAGCGAACTCAGACAAGCGCAGATCCTTCCACGGATACGGGTAGAACCAAGTGCTGTACCAGGTGCGCGCGCCATCGAGCGCCTCCACCATGGCCTCCACGTTGCGCTGGTGCGCAGGCAGATGGAAGATGCTGGTGTGCTGACCCTTGGTCTCCTCCCACTGGCCGGCCACCACGTTGAAGAAGCGCACTGGCTGATCTGTCTTCCAGGTCATGATGCGCTTGCCGTCCTGAACCTGTTCATCCACCAGCACGCCGGGGCAGTTGGCGCGGTATGCCTCTGGCACGGTCACGCGAGCCACCACGTTGGACGCGGCGCCCGTGCCAAACCCAGCCTTGGTCAGCTTCTTCCAGTCCTCTGGCTCTGGGCGCAGCGGCTCTGGAGAAATCTCTGGCTCCAAACCCACGCCCTCCAGGTAGCCCACGCGCGGCAGGAAGGAGGTGCTGAAGGAATTGAGCACCACGCCCAGCGGCAGGATGAACTCATCAGCGCCGCGCGTGTTGCGGCCCACGCCCTTGGGGTACTGGCCGTGGTAGCTGAACTGCACAGTGGCCGTCTCGCCCTTGGCCAGCGGCTTGGCTGGGCGGAACACCCACAGGCCTGCGCTGTTCTCGCAGGGCAGCTGGCCCCAGTTGTGGCGCTGCGCCTCCTCGCGGTCGGCGGGCTTGTACTCCTGGCCCTGGAAGGTGAAGACCAGATCCTCAAAGTGCTCGCCGGGCGTGAGCGCAAAGCGGTCCATGGGCTGGTCCCACGGATTGGCCAGCGTGTACGAGCCCTTGGTCACAAAGGTGCCCGCAGCTGGATCCAGCGCCACGTCCAGTTCCATGCTGGTGATCACCGGGTCCTTGGCGCCATGCCACGTGGACTCGTTGCGGCGGAAGTAGTCCTTGGCCAGGCGTTCTGCCGGGCCGCCTTCACCACCCGAGCGCACCAGCAGCGCCAGCGCGATGCCGGCCACCGCTGCCGCAGCCGCCTCTGGCAGCACGCGCAGCGCCGTCTTCAGCGCGCGCAGCGGGCGCAGGCGGCTGGCGATGCCGCTGGCATCTGGCATGCGCCGCCGCGTGGCCAGGAACGACAGGTGGAACAGGAGCGCAGCCACCAGCAGCCAGAAGATGCGGTTGAGCGCCAGCGCGTTCCAGTCCAGTTCAAAGGCGCCAAAGTCTGTCCAGCGCACGCCGCTCCAGAAGTGCCAGTTGCCCACCCAGTTCAGCCAGCCGCGCATCAGCAGCCAGCCAGTCACAATCAGCAGGCCCAGCCCAGCGCCGTACACCGCATAGCGGTTGCGCGTGAGCGCCCACACCAGCGAGATGAAGCTCAGCCACACGATGACCGTGGGCAGCAGGCACAGGCCCCACGCCTGCAGCAGCGGCGTGAGCGACGGCGCGATCCACACGCCGCTGGTCACTCCCTGGATGGTCAGACACAGCAGGAGCGCCGCAAAGATGGCCGTGAGCACTGCGGCCAGCACCACCACCACGTTGCTGGCCAGCTTGCCCAGCAGGATGGCGCTGGTGTGCGCAGGCGTGGTGTTCACCAGCGCAGCCATGCGGCGGCGGTCGTCGCGCGCCAGGCTCTCGGTGGCGTAGAAGAGCACCAGCAGCAGGCTGAGCAGCGTGACTGTGTTGTAGCTGTACGCGGCCATCAGGCCTGGCGTGATCAGCATGGGGGTGTCGAAAGGTCCCGGGCGGAAGATCGCGCCGCCCACCACCTCAAGCGTGATGATGGGCACGAAGATCCACAGCCCCGGGCTGCGGCGCAGCTCGCGCGCCTCGCTGGCCACCTGCGCGCGCAGGGTGGTCATCCAGCGCGGGTGGTGCTGCTCCATCTGCAGCGCTCCCAGGCCGGGCTCTGCCAGGGCCGGCGTGGCCACCAGAGGCGTGGCGTCTGCAGCGGCCACCACGCGCGCGGCCTCTGCTGCGTCCATGCGGAAGGGGTGCCGCGTCCGGCGGCGCTCCACCACGCAGGTGGCCGCCAGGCATGCGCCAGCCAGCAGCACCATCCACGTGCGGTTCAGGATGAAGAACGCATCCAGCGGAATGGCCGTGTGGTTGTAGAAGTCTGCGCCGCGGTCAGCCTTCAGCCAGGTCTCGTTCAGCCAGCGGAAGCCTGTGGCGTCCACCACGCACAGCGCGTGGTTCATGCCTGCAGACAGCCACTCTGGGCTCCAATCCCACAGGAAGAAGATGCTGATGGCCAGGAGCGCCACCGGCACCAGAAACACCAGGATGGCCTGGCGGCTCACCGCGCCCACTGCAAAAGTCAGCGCACCCAGGCACAGCGACGGCACCGTGACAAACCACAGGAACGGCCGCACGAAGTTCCACAGCTCAAATGGCCCACGCACCTTCTCTGGGCTGGCCACCGGGTACAGCTGGTAGAAGAGCACCTGCAGCGTCAGGTGCAGCGCCATCACGCACAGCGCCACAGCCGCCACGCCCATGAACCGTCCCAGCACGTACTCCGCGGTGGTCAGCTGCGTGGAGTGCAGCACAGGTCCCACGCGGTGCTCTTCATCGTCCAGAATGGCGTTGCCAAACGCCACGCTGATGAAGAACGCGTACAGCAGCGTGAAGACAATCACGTCGCCCCACGCCAGGTTGAACTGGCTGTTCAGCCACGTCTGCTGCGCGGTGGCGCTGCTGGCGCCAGCGCCAATGCGCACCGAGCCGGACGACAGCCCCCACGTCAGCAGCAGCAGCACCGCGGCCAGCACCCACCACATGGGGCGGCGCAGCGCGGAGCGGAGTTCCAGCTGGACAAGAGCCCAGATTCTGAGCGGCATGGTTGGTCCTCAGGCGGCGGTGAGCGCAGCGTCCGCGCGTTCGGGCCGTGTGTCTTCCATCACCCCGAAGTACACGTCTTCCAGCGTGGCTGGCACGCCCACAAATCCGTCCGGCTGCGTGCCTGAGTCTGCGTGCACGCGGGTGCGGAAGCTGCTGCCTTCCTGCATGACAGCCTGGGTCACGCGGTGCGTGCGGCGCAGCGCGGGCAGGGCGTCGGGCGCCACCACGCCCTCGAACACGCGGCCTTGCAGCGCGCGGCGCGCGTCTGCGGTCCCACCGCTGGCCACGCAGCGGCCGCTGCGGATGATGGCAAAGCGCGGACACAGCGTGGCCACGTCCTCCACGATGTGCGTGCTCAGCACTACGTAGCGATCGCGCCCCAGCTCTGCCAGCAGGCGGTAGAAGCGCTGGCGCTCTTCCGGGTCCAGGCCTGCGGTGGGCTCATCCACGATCACCAGGCGCGGATTGCCAGCGATGGCCTGCGCGATGCCCAGACGTTGCCGCATGCCGCCGCTGTAGGTGCGCACCTTGCGCTTGGCTGCAAAGGTCAGGTTCACCTTCTCCAGCAGCTCCTCCACCAGGGCCTTGCGTCCACGCGGGCTGGACACGCCCTTCATGCGCAGCAGGAAGTCCAGCGTCTGCTGGCCTGTCAGCGACGGGTAGAAGCCAAAGTCCTGCGGCAGGTATCCCAGCGCCTGCCACACCACGCGCGGGTCCGTGATGGCGTCGCGTCCATCCATGTGCACGGTGCCACCGGTTGGCTCCAGGAGCCCGGCCAGGATGTTCATGAACGTGCTCTTCCCAGCGCCGTTGGGACCCAGCAGGCCAAACAGTCCAATCGGGATGTCCAGGCTCACGCCCTTCAGCGCGGCCACCGGGCCGGGGTAGATCTTCACCAGGTCGCGGATGACAAGCATGCGGGCCTCCAGGCGGGCGGGTGTGGCGTGCTCAGTTCTTGGTGGCGGCCGCTGCGGCCTGCACGTTGACCTCCACGCTGCCGTTGCTGGTGCGCACCGTGGCAGTGGCCGTGCCCTTGCCGATGGTGGCGCTGCCGTCGCTGCGGCCCGCGGAGATGTTGGTGGCGCGGCCGTCTGCTGCGTTGATCGTCACGCGCCCGTTGCTGGTCTTGGCGCTCATGCTGCCGTTCCACGAACCCGGCAGCGTGAGCTTCACCGAGCCGTTGCTGGTGCGCACGTTCACGTTGCCGCTGGCCCCGTCCGCCAGGCTGGCATCGATCGCGCCGTTGGAGGTCTCCAGCTCTGCGCTGCCGCCGATGTCCGTGGCCACGATGGCGCCGTTGCTTGTGTCAACGTTCACCGAGCCAGCGTGGTTGGTCACGCGCACGCCGCCGTTGCTGGTGCGCGCCGAGAGCGTGCCGGTGAAGCCATCGCACTTGATCTGCCCGTTGCCAGTCTGCAGGTTGATGCCGTCCAGGCTGGCGGCGCGCACTTCGATGGTGGCGCCGTCGTTGCCGTAGTGCTCCTTGCCATCGGCGCGAGGCGGATAGGTCACAGTGACGCGCACGCCGCCCTCGGCGTTCTTGTCCACCACCAGCGCGGCGGCTGCAGCGCGCGAGTCCGCCTCCGCCTGCGTCTCTCCGCCGCAGCGGATCTTGGCCGTCACCTGCATGGTGGTGGCGGCGGGATCCTTGATGACGGTGATGGCACCGTTGCGGCTCTCCACCGTCAGGCTCTTGGCGGCCTCCACGCTCTGGCTGCGGTTGACGGTGGCGGTCTGCTGCGCCATGCCCACATACACGCATCCAGAGGCGCAGCCAGCAGCTGCCACAGTGAGCGAGGTGAGCGCAGCAGACAGAGCGATCGAGAAGCGGGATGGAAGGCGCATGGTTGTCTCCACAAGCGGTTCAGGGTGTGGGCCGTTCGACGGGTCGTACCAGCACAGCGCGCGGCCGTGCCACCTGGATGGCTTGCACCACGTGGCCGTACACCCAGCCCACGCCACGGGCCAGCCACAGTGTAAAGGTGGCGCACACCACGCCAGCCAGGAACGTCAGCAGTCCGTAGCCAAAGGGCATGTGAATGTTGCCATTGGCGTCCGGAACCAGTTCGCGGCCCCACAGATTGACGTGGACGTCGGAGTCGGGCTCAAAGTGCAGGTAGGGCTCGCCCACCAGCGCGCCCAAGGGCGCGGCAATCAGGGAGGCGCTCACCGCGGTCAGGCTGATGAAGAGCGCAAAGAGCGCCAGCGCCACGGGAAAGTTGCCCACCAGGTATGCCAGGCTTAGCCAGCTGCGCACGTCCTTCAGCCAGCAGCCCAGGCGCTGCCAGAGCGAGATGCCCGTGGTGGTGTAGACCGGCTGCGTGCGGCGCGGCATGCGCACGCCCAGGAAGAACTCGCACAGGCTGCCGCCCAGCAGGCAGATGCCGCGCACGCTTCCAAGGAGCAGCACCAGCAGCACCAGCCCGATGATGATTGGCAGGAGGCCCAGGCTCACCGAGCCCAGCACGGTGACCCAGATGAACGCCGCCAGCCCGAACGCAAAGCCCACGGTGGTGAAGTAGGCCAGCGAGCCCCACGCGTGCGGGTGGAACCAGATGCCCAGCACTGGCACGCGGCGCGCACGCTGCGCAAAGCTCTCAGCGGGCCGGATGACAGCGCCAGGGCCAGGGGCGCCCTCTGCAGGCGGGGGTACCGCAGCGCCAGAGTCAGCGGCTGAACTTGCGGCAGTTTCGGCCGCGCCTCCAGCTGCGCTGACAGCCGCCGCGCTTGAATGCCACGCAGCGCCGGTGCTGTCTGCAAGCACGTAGGCGGCGGCGATGTCCTCTGGTGGTCCAAACTCATCCACCGCCCGTTGTGGGCTTGCACCCGAGGCCACCGCTGCGCGCAGATGGCTCTCTGCGTCCACCAGCGCGTCGTGCACCAGCGCTGGATTGCGGCCGGACAGCGCCAGCTCCAGCTGCGCCAGGTACAGCTGGATGGGGTCGGGTGCGGGAAGTTGCGGCATGTCACCGGAGCCCATCGACGCCTCCAAGCACGCGGTTCACCCAGCGGCCAGTGCGGCGCCAGGTGTCGGTCCACGCGGTAAGCACGCGACGGCCTTCGGTCGTCAGCGTGAAGCACTTGCGGGCAGGGCCTTCGTTGGACTGCACCAGCGCGCTGCGCACCAGGCCTTCGGACTCCATGGTGCGCAGCATGGGGTAGAGCGTTCCCTGCTTGAAGGTCAGGCCTTCCGGCGCCTCGTCCGTGAGGCGCCGGGCGATCTCGTACCCGTGCAGAGGCTCCTCGCTCCGCGCGATGGCCGCCAGCACCACCAGCCAGGCAGTGCCGACGCTCAGGTCGCGGTGGAGCTTGTCTGCGAGATCGCTACCCATGCTGATACGGTACTGTACGGTCTACAGTACCGAAGTCAATACACTATCTGACGAAATTGCTTGATTTCTTCTCCCTGGCGGCAGTTCGTCATCTGGTTGGGTGACTGGGCGCAGCGTGTGCAGCGGCGGCAGGGCGAAGTTGGATACCTTCACGTGCCAGAACGGACGCGGCGCAGCGCAGCCGCTGCCGCACCCACAGGAGCATGCCCCCATGGAGTCGCACGCACACATCAGCGCCCGCGCACCAGAGCCTGTTGGACCCTATCCGCACGCACGGCGCGCTGGCGACTTCATCTTTCTCAGTGGCGTTGGCCCGCGCAAGCGTGGCAGCAAGGAGATTCCAGGCGTCACGCTGGGGCCAGATGGAACCGTGGCCAGCTACTGCATCGAGACGCAGTGCCGCAGCTGCTTTGAGAACACGCGCGCAGTGGTCGAGGACGCTGGCGCGCGCTGGGATCAGGTGGTGGACGTCACGGTCTATCTCACCGACATGGCGCGAGACTTTGCCGCATACAACCGTGTGTACGCAGAGCACTTTGCAGGACCGGGCAACCCCAATCCCACCCGCACCACGCTGGGCATCACCGCGCTGCCCACCCCCATTGCGGTGGAAGTGAAGGCGGTGGTGTACGCCCCGCATGGGACCCAGAACCAAGGCTCTGGCAGCCCCCGCTGACACATTCTCGGCCGGCAGGGTGCGGAAGTCCGTGGAAAATCGCATCAGAAGGCATTCCGCGCATGGAACCGGGGTGGTGAAATCAGCGTCCATACAGACGGCACACACGGCGCGAAAGCCATGATGCCGGTTCCCCTTCCACGGGAAGACAAGATGCCACGCGTTACCGCGACCTCGGCACGCCACCAGCTCATCCGCATGGGCTCGTTGGCTGTGTTTGTGTCCGCCCTTTCTCTGGCCATGCCTGACACAGGCTTTGCGGCTGGCAAGGGTGGCGGACCAGCGGGCGGCGGTGGTGGTGGCGGCCACGCAGGTGGCGGCGGTCCACGCAGCGGCGGCGGCATGCCAGCAGGTGTGGGTTCGGGCGGCCGCGTAGGTGGGCCGGTGAGCGCAAGTCCGGCTGGCCGCGGTGGCGGGCCGGTGAGCGCGAGTCCGGCTGGCCGTAGTGGCGCGCCGGTGAGCGCAAGTCCGGCTGGCCGCGGTGGCGCGCCAGTGGGCGCAAGTCCGGCTGGCCGCGGCGGCATGCCCACGTTGGGTGGCGGCGCTGCTGGAGCTGGCACGCGCACCACGCCTGGTGTCGGCAGCGCGCCTGGCCTGAGCACTGCGCCACGCACATCGCCAAGCCGTGGTCCAGCATTGACATCACCTTCGCGCGGGTCAGGCGCTGCAGGTGGCGCAGCCAGTGCACCGGGCGTGGGCAGCGTGCCCAGCCGTGGTGCCGCAGCGCAGCGTCCATCGTTGCCTGGCGTTGGAAGCAGCGTGCGTTCGCCTGGTGTGCGGAGCAGCGCAACCGGCAAGGGTGGCGCATCCAGCGCTGGAACGCTTCCCGGCAAGAGCGCGATCCCCGGCGTGACCGGCCCCAAGAGCAGCGTGCCAAGCATGGGTGGTGGCAGCACAGGCACCGCAGGCAAGGGAGGCACAGCAGGCAACGCAGGCAGCGCGGGCGCCACACGCACGCCACCGGCACCTGCAGACAGCGCCAGCGTGGCACCCGGCTGGAACCGCACTGGCAAGTCGCCCATGCAGGGCGGCTACCTGAGCAGCGCGAACGCTGGTGGGCCGCAGCGCGGCGCGAGCGTTGGCAGCGGCGGCGCTGGCAACAGCGGCGTGAGCGGCGCCAGCAGCGGCGCTGGCAGCATGGGCGGCAGGAACAACGCAGGCGGCCAGAACAGCGCCGTGGACGCCAGTGGCCCGGGCATCACTCCCGGTGTCGCGCGCGGCGGGCGCGGTGGTCCGTCAAGCGGCGGCCAGTCGAATGCTGGCCAGCCCGGTGGCGGCCGTCACGGCGCTGGCCAGTCCAATGGCGGTGGCACCACGGTGGTGAACAACTACTACGGCGGTCGCGGCGGCAACAACTTCTATGGCAACGGCAGCTGGAACGGGAACGGCTGCCACGGCAACAACTGGAACAACTGCAACAACAACTGGTACGGCAACTGCAACTGGAACAACTGCGGTTGGAACAACTGTGGCTGGAACAGCTGCGGCTGGAACAACTGGTGCGGCCCCTACTGGGGAAGCGGCTGGGGGCTCTCGTTTGGCTACAGCAGCTGCGGTGGATGGGGCTTCAGCGTGGGCTTCAGCTCTGGCTGCTGGGGCGGCTGGGGTTCGTACTGCGCCACCCCGGCCTGGTATGGCCCAGCGTGGTATGCGCCGGCCTGGTACGCGCCTGTGTACTACACGCCCGTGTACGTGCCCACGGTGGTGGTGCCTGCGTACTCCGTCTACACACCCGCCTACACCGTGGCCACGGTTGGCTACGGCCCAGCGCTGGTCACCGAGCAGCCAGTGGACTACTTGGCCAGCAACGCTGTGGTGGCGGCTGCAGAGCCCGCTGCACCGGCTGTGCCCTACGCACTGGCAGCGCCCACAGCGGCAGACAGCACGCCTGCTGGCTACGCCGTGCCCACCTCGCAGGGCATGGCCGCGTGGAGCTCTCTGAACGCAGGTGACCTGGACCGCGCGTCGGACGCCTTCCAAGGCATTCTGGCAGCAGACCCCACCGATGGTCGCGCGCTGATGGGCCAGGGTCTGGTGCAGATGCTGCAGGGCAACACAGCGCAGGCCACCGCGTGCTTCCGTCTGGCCATCGGTTCGGACGCTGGCGCCATGAACGCGCTGCCGGTCAGCACCGCGCTGGCTGAGCACGTGCGCAGCCAGTCGGAGAAGCTGTGGTCGCAGCCCAATGCGGACGCTGCGTTCGTGGCGGCCGTGGGCTACTGCGTGGTCAATGACCCGCAGCTGGCCTTCCGCGTGGCCAGCCGCGCTGTGGAGCTGGGCGACACCTCGCTCACCACCGCCCAGCTGCGCAACCAGCTGGCGTACGCTCTGGCCAACCGCAACTAACCGCTGCGGCCACGCATGCCGCACCTGTACGACATCTCTCCCGTTCTCTCGCCACGCATCGCCGTGTTCCCACAGGACACGGCGTTTTCACGCACCGTGCTGATGCATGTGGACCAGGGACACCACATCACGCTGTCGTCTGTGGCCAGCACCGTGCATGTGGGCAGCCATGTGGACGCGCCGGTGCACTATGGCAGGGGCGGCCGCACCATGGAGGAGCAGCCGCTGGAGCTGTACCTGGGGCCGTGCCTGGTGGTGCGCGCGCCTGGCACTCGCGGGCGCCGCGTGACGGTGGCCGACGTGGCGGGCCGCGTGCCGTTTGGCACGCAGCGGGTGCTGCTGGCCACAGATTCGTATCCCGACCCAGAGCAGTGGAACAGCGATTTTGCTGGCGTGGAGCCCGAGCTGGTGGCGTGGCTGGACGCGCGCGGCGTGCGCCTGGTGGGTGTGGACACGCCCAGCGTGGACACGGCCGACAGCAAGGATCTCCCTGCGCACGCTGCGTTCTTTGCGCACGACATGGCCATCCTGGAGGGCCTGGTGCTGCGCGGCGTGCCAGAGGGCCGCTACGAGCTCATCGCGCTGCCGCTGCGGCTGGAGGGCGCGGATGCCAGCCCAGTGCGCGCGGTGCTACGCGCCCCGTAGCGCCAGCATCACTAGCGCAACGCCCACCAAGCCCAGCAGCACCGCTGCTGTCATGGCTGCGCGCCGCAGCAGGCGATCCTGCGCCCGGGCGCGGGCGCGCGCCTGCGCATAGGGCACGGTGCTGAAGCTGACCAGGTCGTACAGCGGAACCCAGGTGCGCGGCAGCAGGCGGTTCAGCGCGTGGTCCAGCTTCTTGCGCAGCTTGAAGCTCAGGTGCGCGGTGCGATCGCGCATCTCCACAAAGTTGTCCAGCGCCATGTCCGCGATGGCGTCGGCGTTGGCCTTGCGATCGCGCTGGTACATGTCCAGTGCGGCGGGCACATCATTGTTGGCGCGCTCCAGGCAGTCCAGGAGCGACTCGCAATCCTCAAAGCTGGCGTTGGCGCCCTGGCCGTAGAAGGGGACCACCGCGTGGGCGGCGTCGCCCAGCAGCGCGAACCGGCCGGCCAGCACCCACGGATAGCAGCGCACGGTGACCAGGCTGCCCACTGGGTTGCGGTCGAAGTCCTCCTGCAGCGTGGGCATGAGCGGCACTGCGTCGGGGTAGGCGCGCGCGAAGAACGCGGCGGCCTGCACGCCAGTGCGCACTGTGGAGAAGCTGGCGGTGGATGCCGCGCTGCCCACGGTGGCTTCGTGATGCGCAGCGTGCGCGCCGCCCTCAGGTGCGTGCGGCCAGAACAGCGTGCAGGTGAAGCTGCCGTCTGGATTTGGCAGCGCGATCATCATGTGCGCGCCGCGCGGCCAGATGTGCAGCGCATGCGGCTCCATGGCGAACGGCGCGTGCGGACCGCTGTCAACGGGCGGGATGCACAGCTCCTTGTAGCCATGCTCCAGCCAGGACTGGCTGTAGTCGAACCCCTCGCGCTTCTCCATGTGGCTGCGCACCGCGCTGTACGCGCCGTCTGCGCCCACGATGAGATCGGCCTGCGCCTCCACGCGCGTGCCGTCGGCGCGCTCAAAGAGGGCGGCGCCGCGCTGCTCGTCCAGGCCCACGCAGCGGTGCTCGAAGTGCATGCGCACCGTGCTGTGCTCGGCCGCGGCGCGCAGCAGCATGAGGTTGAGCGCGCTGCGGCTGAAGCTCATGATGGCGCGCGAAGGATCAGCCGAGTAGGGCACGAACGCGGTGCTGCCGTCCACGCCGTGCAGCATGCGGCCAGGCATTCGGATGCCGTGGGTGCGAATTTCCTGCGCCAGACCGCCGCGCTCCAGCGCGTGCAGCCCGCGCGCGCTGATGGCCAGGTTGATGGAGCGGCCGCCCACAAAGTCGCGCGCGCGAGGGTCGCCGCGGCGTTCGTAGAGATCCACCGTCCAGCCAGCGCGGCCCAGGTAGTGCGCAAGCAGGCTTCCCCCCAGGCCTGCGCCAACGATGACAGCCGTGCGAGCCATGTGCTGCGCAGGATAGGCAGGGCGAGGTGCCTGCGCAGATCACCGACGCAGTGTCGGCAGTGTGAAGGAAGCGACGGTCGTGGCGGCGACGGCGGCGATGGCGGCGACGGCGGCGGCGTCCCGCCCTGCGACCTAGACTGGCTGAAGATGAACGAGCCGCAGCACCAGGATGACCGCCCCACTGCAGGGCGTGCAGGTGAGCCAGGTGCGGCGCATGGGTCGCATGAGCACGGGCACGGGCACGCGCACTCGCACTCGCACTCGCACCACAACGGTTTCAGCAGGCTGCTGCGCGCGGCGCTGACAGAGCATGGGCGCCGCACCATTGCGCGCGTGCGGGTCAGCTGTATTCCGCTCATGGTGGCCATGTTCCTGCTGCTTGGATTTTCCTGGGCGCTGGACCAGCCGGGGCAGCCGGTGCGCCCGTGGGTGATCACGCTCTATGCGGCGGTGCCGCTCCTGGGCGTGCTCCTGATCACCAATCGCACCTGGGCGATCGGTGCGTTCATGCTGCTGGTGGCCAGCAATGCAGCGCTCTTTGTGAGCCCAGCGCTGGCTGGCGAAGAGGGCATGATGAGCTGGCCCGGCAAGCTGCTGGTGCTGTACTACGCGCTGGTCATCGTGGCGCTGGTGCGCGCGGTGTTCCTGGGCCGCGGCGAGGTGCGCGACCGCGTGTATGGCGGCGTGGCGGTGTTCCTGATGTTCGGCATCCTGTGCGCCATCTTCTATCGCCAGATGATCGCCATGGACCCGCAGGCCATCGTGCCAAACATCTCGGACAACCTGGGCGGGCACCAGCTGAACTGGAATTCGTGCATTTACTTCAGCTTTGTCACGCTGGCCACCATCGGCTTTGGCGACTACGTGCCCGGCAACGGCATGGCGCGCAGCCTGGCCATGATCGAGGGGTTGATCGGCGTGCTCTACCCCGCAGTGCTGCTGGCGCGTCTAGTCACGCGGGACGATCGGCCACGGGTGTGACGCACAGCGCGGTGGCGGCGTCGAACACATTCTCAAACGAGTTGTAGAGGGGCACGGGCGCCAGGCGGATGATGTTGGGCTCGCGGAAATCGCACATCACGCCAGCAGCGCCCAGCTGTGCGTGGCGCTCGCGGGCGTTGCGGTCGAATGCGATGCTGAGCTGGCATCCGCGCGCGCCGGGATCCGCGGGCGTCAGGATGGTGGCGCCGTGCGGGAGCCAGTCGCGCAGCAGGAACCACAGGTAGCCGGTCAGCGCGCGGCTCTTGGCGCGCAGGGCGTCCATGCCGGCTTCGTCAAAGATGCGCAGGCTGGCCAGCAGCGGAGCCATGGCCATGATGGGCGGGTTGGAGCACTGCCAGCCGTCCGCGCCCGCGCGCGGGACAAAGTCTGGCCCCATGCGGAAGCGGGTGGCGGGGTCGTTGCCCCACCAGCCGGCGTAGCGCGGCAGCGAGAAATTGCTGCCGTGGCGTTCATGCACAAAGCAGCCGGCCACAGCGCCCGGGCCGGAGTTCAAGTACTTGTACGAGCACCAGCAGGCGAAGTCCACATTCCACGCGTGCAGCTGCGCGGGCAGGTTGCCAGCCCAGTGCGCAAGATCCCAGCCGCAGGTGGCGCCGGCCTTGTGCGCAGCAGCTGTGATGGTGGGAATGTCCAGCGCCTGGCCGGTGGCGTAGTTCACGCCGCCCAGAAGGACCAGCGCCAGTTCGTCGCCCGTGCGCGCGATGGCGTCCAGGATGTCCTCGGTGCGCAGGAGGGCCTCGCCTGGGCGCGGGCCGATCTCGATGACGTGCTGCGCGGGATCCAGGCCGCGCGTGGCCACGTGCGAGCGGATGGCGTAGGTGTCGCTGGGGAACGCGCCGCGCTCCATGATGACGCGGGTGCGCGTGGCGGCTGGCCTGTAGAAGCTGACCATCATCAGGTGCAGGTTCACGGTCAACGAGTTCATCATCACCACTTCGCCGGGTGTGGCGCCCACCAGGCGTGCGCCGATCTCGCGGAACTGCTCGTGGTAGTCCACCCACGGGCGGTGGCCCTTGTGGTGCGCTTCCACAGCAAGGCGGGACCAGTCGTCCAGCTCTTCCTGCAGCAGCGTGCGCGCCGCGCGGGGCATGAGGCCCAGCGAGTTGCCGCACATGTACGTGGCCGGGCGGCCGTCCGGGCCAGCCGGGATCTCAAAGCGCGTGCGGAACTCGCGCAGCGCGTCCTGTGCGTCCAGCTGCTGTGCATGCTCGCGCGTGGCCTGGAAGCTGGCTGCCGTCACGTCCATTCCGCCATCGTATGAGGAAATTGGTGCCTGGCACGGGTGTCCCTACTTTCGAGCGGGTGCCCGCTGGCAGCGCGGTGGTGCGGCAGCGGGGGACATGCGTGCCGGTGCGGACGGGTGCAGGCCCTTTAGAAACCCGGGCCAGGAGTGCCAGGCACCAATTTCAGGAACGCGGCGGCGGCGGTGTGCAGCAGGCTCTCGCGGTCGGCTACCGAGAGGTCGGGCATGCTGCGGATCAGCTGGCCGGGCTGCAGTTCGCCCAGCGGGAACGGGTAGTCCGTGCCCAGCGCCACCTTGTCGGGCCCGGCCACCGCGCGCAGGAGGCGCAGCGCGTCGGCGCAGTGCACCAGCGAGTCGAACCACACCTCCCGGATGCTCAGCCGCGGCGAGACGCGCGTGGCCGTCTGGCACAGATCCGGCCGCTCGGTGAAGCCGTGCTCCCAGCGGCCCAGCGTCATGGGCGCTGCGCCGCCGCCATGCGCAAAGCAGATGCGCAGGCGCGGCAGCTGCTCCATCACGCCGCCAAAGCACACGCTGCCCACCGCCAGCGCTGTCTCTGCGGGCATGCCCACCAGCCACGGAAACCAGTGCCGCGGCATGCGCTCTGGCGCCAGCATGTCCCACGGATGCACGAACACGCATGCCCCCAGCGCCTCCGCGGCGCGCAGCACGTCCATCACCGCGGGGTCATCCAGATTGCGGCCGTTCACGTGCGTTCCGATCTGCACGCCAGGCAGCCGCAGCTCGCGCACGCAGCGCTCCAGTTCGCGGATGGCCAGCGCGGGATCCTGCATGGGGATGGTGCCCAGGCCGGCAAAGCGGTCGGGATACGCGCTCACCACGCCCGCGATGTGGTCATTCAGGTGCCGCGAGAGGTCCAGCGCGTCGGCCGCCTTGGCCCAGTAGCTGAACATCACGGGCACCGTGCTCAGCACCTGTAGGCGCACGCCGGAGGCGTCGCACTCGCGCAGGCGCGCGGCGGGGTCCCAGCAGTTGGACTGGATCTCGCGGAACATGACGCCGTCGCGCCACAGGCGGGCCTTGCACGCACCGCAATGCTCGATGCTGACCCACCCGGGATACCCGTACTTCTGGCACAGGTCGGGCCAGCGCTCGGGGAGGATGTGGGTGTGCAGGTCGATCACGCCGCGCAGCGTACGGCAGGGGGTGCGCGGCGGCGCGGTGGGGGCGGTGCGGTCGCGGCGCGGAGCGTGCGGTGCACTCACCCTGCTCACCTGTTCTAATGCCAGCGTGAACAGCCAGCCTCAGCCAGCAGGCACGCCGTGCAGCGGCATCGCCGCACCGCGATGGGTGCAGGTGGTGGTGCTGCTGGCGTCGCTCTTCCTGGTGTGGCATTCGCTGTGGGATCACCCGCTGTATCCGCCAGACGAGGGCCGCTACGGCAGCGTGAGCGCGTGGATGGCCGAGCACGGCAACTGGCTGCAGCCGCAGCTGCGCAGCGACGTGCACGTGACCAAGCCGCCGCTCACGTACTGGGCGCAGGCGGTGGGGGTGCTGGCGTTCGGGCGGGCGGAGATCGCTGTGCGGCTGCCGGGCGCGGTGGCGGCAAGCATCGTGCTGCTCTCGATGTTCTGGTTCGTGCGCCGCACCATGGGCAGCGCCGCGGCCACGGTGGCCGTAGGTCTGTATGCGGTGATGCCGCTGCCGCTGATTGTGGAGCGGCTGGGGTCCACGGATTCGCTGCTCAACGCATGGTGGTGGCTGGCGCTGTGCTTTGGCTACCTGGCTTTCGCAGCGCCGGGGGGAAGTGCGCCGCTCACTGACGCGCCGAACACCGCACCCGCGCGCGGTGGCGCGCCGCGCGCACGCCCGCACCTTGGCTGGCTGGCTGCGTTCTGGGGAGCCACGGCGCTCCTGGGGCTCACCAAGGGGCCGCTGATTCTGGCGCCGCTGGTGCTGATCTGCGCATGGCTGGTGCTGACGGGCCGATGGCGCGACGCATGGCGCACCCACGCGTGGCTGGGGCTGCCGCTGGCGCTGGTGCCGCTGGGCGTGGTGGCGTACCTGTATTGGCAGGCCAATCCGGAGCGCACCGCGCGCATCTGGAACTTTGAGTTTGTGGAGCGCATCACCGGCGGCGGCGGGCACAACGATCCGGTGTGGATGTTCGTGCCGCTCTTCCTGGGCGGCTTTTTCCCTGCCAGCGCCATGCTCATGCTGCCGTGGCTCAACGTGTCCGCGCGGCGTGCGTGGAGCGCGTTCACTGGCGGCGATCTGCGCGCGCTCATGCTGCTGGCGGTGGTGCTGCCGTTCATCGGGTTCAGCCTGCTGTCTGGCAAGCAGCCCACGTACATCCTGCCGCTGGCGCCACCGCTGGCAGTGCTGGTCACGCACATGCTGATGCGCTGGCTGCAGCCGCGTGCAGCGGATGCGGACGGCCTGCGCCTGCCGGACGTGCGGTGGACCTGCATGGCCGCGGCGGGCGTGATGGCGCTGGGCGCACCGGCCGCTGCAGTGTGGCTGGTGCGCGAGGACCGCGCGCCAGCGTGGGCACCTGGCTGGACGCTGGTGTGGTGGAGCCTGGTGTTTCTGCCGCTGGCCCTTGGCTGGGCCACGTGCGGTCACATGTGGTGGGATCGCGTGCGCCGCGGGCTGGGCCTGGGGTGCGCGTTTGCCGGCATGGTGTTCATGTGGCTGGGCGTGCAGATGGTGGAGAACCACGCGCTGGATGCCATGAACGCGCGCGGCGTGGCGGCGGCCATGCAGGCCGGCGCGCGCCCGATGCTGGTGGTGGGCGTGCGCGACCTCACCGTGGACTTCTACGCTGGCGCGTGGACCGACTGGAGCGAGACTTCCGAGGATGTGCCGGCGTGGATCGCCGCGCACCCGGACGGTCTGGTGCTGCTCTCCGAGGACGACATCCGCCGCGGCCGCGTGGTGCGCGCGCAGGACCTGGACGGCCTCTCGCGCGCTGGCTCGTTCCTGCTCTGGCCCTTCAAGCCCGCCGTGCTGATGCAGAAAGTGGTGCCTGGCACGGGTGTCCCTACTTTTTCACCGTGAGCCCCTGGTGCGCAGCGCGTGGAGGTGCGGGCGCAGCCGCGCGGCGGCGCGGAGGCGCGGAGGCGCGGAGGCGCACGTTCGCGCGCGCAGCGGCGCAGGTCACCCCGCCCGGCCAGCACGCCCCGCACCAGCCGGATCTCAGAAAGTAGGGACAGGCGTGCCAGGCACGAGTTTTTCGAAAGTAGGGACACCCGTGCCAGGCACGAATTTCCTTACGGATGGGGGACGCGGGTGCCGCACTTCTTGCAGGTGCTCAGCACGGGGTCGGCCCAGAATTCTTCCATCGCGCGGGAGAAGTGCTGCACGATGTCCTTGCAGATGAACTCCTTGTCGTAGACCAGCGCGTGGCAGTTGGCGCAGAAGAACATCAGGTGCTCCGGCTCGGTCTCTGGCCTGCGGCGCTCCACCACCAGGCCCAGCGTGTTGGGGCCGCGCTGCGGGCTGTGCGGCACGTTGGGCGGAATAAAGAACGTCTCGCCCTCGCGCACGGGCACGTCCTTGATGCCATCGGTGTCGCGGATGCGCACCACGATGTCGCCCTTCAGCTGGATGAAGAACTCCTCGCTGTTGGTCATGTGGAAGTCGTTGCGCGCGTTGGGGCCCGCAATGATCATCACAAAGAAGTCCTGACCGCTGTACAGGTACTTGTTGCCCACAGGCGGCTTCATCAGATGGCGGTTCTGCGCGATCCACTCCGCCAGGTTCACCGGCACTGCCACGGTGCCGTCCACATTCAGGCCGGTTGGGTCGCCGAACTCGTTCAGCTTGATCTGCTTGCGCGGCTCAGCGGCCGCAGCAGCGTGACACCCGCACGAAGGCCCGCAGCATCCGGACGACGCCATGGGCATGGGTGTGGAGGCGGGCGTAGCCGACGTGGCCGCTGCCCCAGACGCCGGCGCAGACGCAGCAGTGCGAGCAGATGTGGACGAGCCGTGTGCGGTGCTCATGCCTTCAGGGTACCTCTGCATCCCCGCCGCGCCGAAGCGCGCGCACCAGGAAACGCTGCGGAAGGAGCGCGGGGAGCAGGTCGTCAGCCACGCAGCGCGGCGTGCCCATGATGATGTCCGCCAGCAGCTCTGCGGCCAGGAACGCTGTGCTGGTGCCGCGGCTGCCATGCGCCAGCGTGGCGTAGAGGCCTGGCAGGAGCGGGGCAGGCTGCCACCGGGCTGCGAACGGCCCGTGCCGCAGGTCTGCAAACGCGGAACGAAAGGCGGTGGAATCTGGCACCGCGCCCACCACGGGGCAGTGGTCGTGCACGGTGGCGCGCAGGCCCACCCAGCGACCCGTGCGCTGCGGCACAGCCTCTGGGTCGCGGAGTGCGGGAAGCAGGCGGTCGAGCGTCTCCAGATTCTCAGCGTCGTCCTGTGTGGTGGCGGTGAGGTCGTCGTTGCCGCGCTCGTGCGTGGCGCCCACGCACAGCGAGCCATCGTGCGGCGGCAGCACGTAGCCGTGCGCACTGACCACCGCGCGCGGCACTGCGTGCACACCTGCGTGCGCAGCCAGCATGGTCACCTGGCCGCGCGTGCCGTCGAACGGCACATCCGGCAGCGCGCCCACAGCCAGCGGAGAGGTTCGCTCGATGAGGAATCCGCCCTCCGGAAGCTCCATGGGCGTCCACGCGCCTGCGGTGGCCAGCACCACCAGTTCCGCTTCCATCCGCACGGGCGCGCGGATCTCCCAGCCGTGCGGCGTCTGACGCAGCGTCTCCACCAGCACGCGCTCATGCAGCGTGATGCGCGGATGGTCCAGCAGCGCGCGCACCGTCCGCGCTGGCTGCGTGACGCCAGCGCTGGGGACCCACACGGCGGACCGGCCCTCGCCAGACTGCTGCGCCACCAGCGGCACGCCTGCGATTCGCTCTGCCTCTGCGGGCGGCACGACGCCCAGGAGGTGCTGCGGCCAGCCCCACTCCAGCAGCGCCTGTTCGAAGCCCCACACGTCGTCCTCTGGCAACGGCTGCAGCAGGCCGCATGGATCGAACGGCGCCCCGATGCGCTTCATGGCGCTCACAGCATGCACGAATGCCTGCGCCACGATGCGCGCCTGCGGCCCAGCCCAGCTGGCGATGTGCGGCGCCAGCACCGCGCGCGGACACGCGCTGGCCCCGCTGGCGTGCAGGCTGGCGTCCAGGATGTGCACGTCCAGCCCGCGCTCCGCCAGCGCGCGCGCTGCGGCGGCGCCCGCCAGGCCAGCGCCGATCACCACCACTTTCCGCGCGTGCCGCGGTGCGGGCTGCGCGAACCACGCTGGCAGCGCAGCGCGAGCGCCACCGGTGGAGGCTGGCGCGGCGCCCGCGTTGCTGGCCCCGCCGCGCCATTCGCCAGCGGTCATCTCACGCTTTCCGGCGCCGCCGGCCTGCGTGCGCACCGTGAATCCCGCGCCCTCCAGCGTCTGCCGCACGCTGGACGCCGCGCTGTACGTGGCCACCGTGGTGCCTGCGCGCGCATGCGCCGCCACCTGCGCCATGAGCTCCGGCGTCCACATCTCAGGATTGCGCGCAGGTGCAAAGCCATCCAAGTTCCACGCATCCGCAGCGAACGGAACGCGCGGCAGCCAGTCCATGGGGCCGCCCAGCAGAAGCGTGACGCGCACCGAGCCTCCATCCAAAGACAAGCGATGCACACCCGGAATCCGCTCTGGCCACGCTGCCGCAAGCTGCTGCGCCAGCGGCTCCAGTCCGCGCATGGCCGGATCTGCCAGCGCGGCGCGGAGCAGCGTCTCGCGATCCAGCGGCGCGCCCTCCACGCTCACCCAGTCCATCTGCGCGCCAGGATGCGCGCGCGCCGCATGCGCGCGGAAGGCCGCCCAGGTCACTAGGAACGCGATGCCCGCGCCAAAGCCAAGTTCGCCAAAGGTCCACGTGGGCGAGTATGCAGAGGCCTGCCCCGCACGCTCCGCCCAGCGCCCGGGCGCCGCGTCATCCTCCGCTGCAAAGCCGTGCCCGCGCAGGAAGACATGCTCGCGCTCCTGACGCGCGCCGTTCACGCTGGCGTAGGCATCGGCGTGGTCCAGCGACCACAGCGCGCCATCCTGCCAGGCCACTGTGGGTGTGTGAAGCCGCGCTGGCACGTGCGGGCCAAGCGTACCCTGTGGTCCGCATGACTGCGCCAACCGCCAGCCCGCCACGGTTCGACGGCTCTCCCACGTGGAGCGCCTCGCCATGGCGCTCACGCCGCTCCACCACTGTGTGGGCAGCGGTGGCCATCGTGTGCATGGCGGGGCTCATCGGCCTCATCATGCGCGACTGGCTCTGGGGCGCGCTCTCTGGCTGCGCGCTGGTGGTGGTGACGCTGGATGCGTTTGTGCCCACGCGGTACATCGCGGATGAAACTGGCCTGTCCATCCATGGAGCGCTCAGCTCACGCCGCGTGCAGTGGCGCGACGTGCGCACCGTGGCCACAGAGGCAGACGGCGCGCTCCTGAGCACCGCGCGCCGCGGCGTGACGGTGATGCTGGACTGCCCGCAGCGCGGCGCATGGCTTGCAGAGCGCGTGCGCGTGGGGTCGCGCAGCGGCACGCGCGCGGGCGGCGCGGAGGCAGGAGGCCAGCTGTGACCCATCAGCCCAGCTGGCGCGAGCGTCTGCGCGCTGGGCTTCGGCACGCGTTTGCAGTCGATCCTCCTGGGCCTGCAGTGCCCACGCCAGAGGAGCTGGCAGCGCTGGAACCGCTCATCCGCGAGATCCGCCGCCGCGGCATGGTGGGCCCGGCCGTGCTCTTTCTGGAAAGCGTGCGCCCGCTGAACAGCGTGGGCGCGCAGACGATGCACTTCATGCAGCCCTTTGCCACCGCAGTGCTTGACCCCGTGCGCTACCAGGCGCTGGCCAAGTACCTGGAGCGCCGCGGCTCGATCGAGTGGATCGTCCGCGAACTGCAAGCATGAGGAAATTGGTGCCTGGCACGGGTGTCCCTCCTTTCTGGGGCGGTGCGGTGCGGCGCTGGCGGAGCCCATTTCTTGGCATTTCCAGGCAAGTCTGGTATGATGCGCGCCGCTCCAGTCAAGGGGCAGAAGGAGGCTACTCATGCGTGCTCGTGCAACATCCAGCGTCAGTGTGTGCCTCCTTGCGTGCCTGTGGGCCCACTCCTGACTGCCACAACAACCTGATGTGACCTGACTGCTGGCAGGCCCGCGTGGGCCAGCCTGCTTGTTCTGCGCCGGGCAGCAATGTGCTTCCGCACGCGGTGTGGCTTTCCCACCGCGCGGGCATCTGCTGCAGGGCGCTCCTGATTTCGACCTGGAGCTTGCATGAAACGATCGCATTCGCGCAGCCGTGCCACAGAGCACGCGCCATGCGCTGACCTGTTTGGCGATGATGGCCCTGACCAGCGGAAGATCCGCAAGGGCCCGAACCGTGATGAGGACGCTGCCGCCGCGCATGTGGATCGCAAGGCGCTGCAGCTGTGCGCGCAAGTCCTGCGCGCGCTGTACCACGCCCTGCCCGCGCACGAGGTGCCGGGCGGCGGAGCGTTGCGCGTGGAGTCTGTGCAACCTGCGCCGGATGCGCGCCGGCTGCTGGTGGTGGTGTCGCTCCCAGAAGACCAGGGGGCGCTGGCGCCGGCCGTGCGGGCCTGCTTTCCGCGGTGGTCTGGCATGCTCCGCGCAGAGGCGGCGCAGTGCATCCACCGGAAACGCACGCCAGAGATCGTCCTCCAGCTGCAGCTGCGCGGGGAGGACGAGCCATGAGCGCCGAGCATCCCATGGCGCAAGCCGCGGGGCAGCCCGCGCCCATCCACCTCTGGGTGTCCGAGCGACTGGACGCTGGCGTGCGCCGCGCGCTGGACCGCCTGGCGCGTGCGGATGATGTGCGTCACGTGGCGGTCATGCCAGATGTCCATGAGTCGGGCGACATCTGCGTGGGCACAGCGTTCGGCACGCGCCAGCTGGTGTACCCCGACGCAGTGGGCGGCGACATTGGCTGCGGCATGGCGGCGGTGGCGCTGTCGGTGGCGGCGGGTGAGCCGGCCATCGTCAGCGGCACGGCCCGCGCACGTCAACAGGACGCGATGCGCCTGATGCAGGCGCTGCGTGGCGCCGTGCCCATCGCTCGGCACCGCCATGAGACAGCGGAGATGGTGGCCAGCAGCGTGCCGCCGCCGAGCGGGCTCAGCCACCCGGCGCTGCAGAAGCTGGCTGCAGATGAGGGCGCGTATCAGCTTGGCACGCTGGGGCGCGGCAACCACTTCCTGGAACTGCAGCAGGAGGACGACGGCCAGCTGTGGCTCATGGTGCACAGCGGTTCGCGCGGCCTGGGGCAGGCCATTCGTGCGCACCATCTGCGTGGGGCGCAGCGCACAGACAGCGGACTGGCGCATCTGGACTGCGCTGCCGAGGGCGGGCGCGCCTACCTGCAGGACATGCAGTGGGCGCGCCGCTTTGCTGCAGCCAGCCGCAGGGCCATGCTGCTGGCCACCGGCCGCGCCGTGCAGGAGCTTTTTGGATGGCAGCTGCTGGAACGCACGATGGTGGACTGCGACCACAACCACGTGAATCCGGAGCAGTTGCTGGGCGGCACACTGCTGGTGCATCGCAAGGGCGCGGTGCCAGCGGGGCAGGGCGTGACAGCGCTGGTGCCGGGCTCGATGGCAGCGGCCAGCTTCCACGTCCGCGGGCGCGGCGTGGAGGAGGCGCTGTGCTCCAGTGCGCACGGCGCGGGCCGGACCATGAGCCGCACGGAAGCGCGCAGCCGCGTCACGCGCGACCGCCTGGCGCGCGAGCTGCGCGATGTGTTCGTGGATCCGCGCGTCCTGGGCGGCCTGCGCGAGGAGGCGCCCTCGGCGTACAAGGACATCCGCGATGTCATGAAGGCGCAGCGCGAACTGGTCAGCGTGCAGCGCGTGCTGCGCCCCATCCTCACCCACAAAGGAGCGTGAAAGTGGTGCCTGGCACTGGTGTCCCTACCTTTCACGGGTGGCGCGGGCGCACGCGAATGGGCAGCCGCGCATCCCAATCCAGGGCTTGCGCTGAGCCGCGTCGCCCGCGCCGCACGCACCGCGACGCACCGCGCCGCGCCGCCGCGCTGCTTCCGCCCTTCGCACTTGCTTCTCCCCCGCACCCTGCGCCACAAAAACCCGGGACACCAGTGCCAGGCACCAATTTCCCGCGCCGCAATAAATAGGGACACCCGTGCCAGGCACCAATTTCCGTAGGATCTGGGGCCCGTGACGCACGCTGCACCGCACCACACACCGCTGGACCCCGCGCGCATCAAGGTGATCGTTGCCACCGACTGCGGCAGCACCACCACCAAGGCCATCATGATCGAGGAGGTGGAGGGCCACTTCCGCCAGACATACCGCGGCGAAGCTCCCACCACCGTGGAGGAGCCCTTTGCCGACGTGACCCTGGGCGTGGCGAACGCCGTCACCGAACTGCAGGAACTCTCCGGCCGCCGACTGATCGCAGACGATGGCACGATCATCCGTCGCACCAGCCCGACCGACCCAGTGGGCTGCGACATCTACATCAGCACCAGCAGCGCGGGCGGCGGCCTGCAGATGATGGTGGCCGGCGTGGTCCGCCAGATGACCGCCGAGAGCGCCAAGCGTGCGGCGCTGGGCGCGGGCGCCATTGTGATGGACACCATCGCCAGCAACGATCAGCGCAAGCCGCACGAGCAGATCCAGCGCATCCGCGAGCTGCGCCCTGACATGGTGCTGCTTTCCGGCGGCACCGACGGCGGCGACCAGAAAAAGGTGGTGGAGCTTGCCGAGCTCATCGCGCCCGCCAAGCCGCGCCCGCGCTTTGGCGGCGAGTACCAGATGCCGGTGATCTTCGCTGGCAATCGCGATGCCGCACCGGCGGTGCGCAAGGTGTTCGCCAGCGGCTTCGACCTGAGCGTGGTGGAGAACCTGCGGCCCACGCTGGAGCAGGAAAACCTGGGCCCCGCACGCGACCGCATCCACGACGTGTTCCTCGAGCACGTCATGGCGCACGCGCCCGGCTACGACAAACTCATCGGCTGGGCCAACGCGCCCATCATGCCCACGCCTGGCGCGGTGGGCGACATCCTGCAGACCATCGCCAAGGGCCGCGGCATCAACGCGGTGGGCGTGGACATCGGCGGCGCCACCACGGACGTGTTCAGCGTGTTCGACGGCGTCTTCAACCGCACGGTGAGCGCAAACCTGGGCATGAGCTACAGCATCAGCAACGTGTGCGCGGAGGCCACCATGCCCTCCATCCTGCGCTGGGTGCACCTGCCCATGGACGAGCGCGAGCTGCGCAACCGCGTGAAGAACAAGATGATCCGGCCGACCACCATCCCGCAGACCATGGAGGCGCTGGTGTTCGAGCAGGCTGTGGCGCGCGAGGCGCTGCGCCTGAGCTACGTCCAGCACAAGGAGTTCGCCACCTCGCTGAAGGGCGTGCAGCAGCAGCGCACGGTGGGCGACGCCTTCAGCCAGCAGTCGGGCGGCGGCAGCATCGTCAACAACATGAAGCTGGACCTGCTGGTGGCCAGCGGCGGCGTGCTGAGCCACGCGCCGCGCATGGAGCAGACTGCGCTGATGCTCATTGACAGCTTCGAGCCAGAGGGCTTCACGGAACTTGCCAAGGACAGCATCTTCATGATGCCGCATCTGGGCGTGCTGGCCAGCGTGCACCCCTCCGCGGCCATGGAGGTGTTCGAGAAGGACTGCCTGATCTACCTGGGCACCTGCGTGTGCCCCAAGGGCGAAGGCAAGCCCGGCAAGCCCTGCATGCGCTACCGGCTGAGCGGCGCAGTGAGCGACTCTGGCGCGCTGAATGTTGGCGACATGAAGCTCATCCGCCTGGCGCATGACCAGCAGTGCACGCTGGAGGTGGAGCCCGAGCGCGGATTCGACGTAGGTGGCGGCCCCGGCAAGCCGGTCTCGCGCACGGTGCGCGGCGGCACGGTGGGCCTGATCCTGGATGCGCGCGGCCGCCCGATCGCGGTGCCCGAGGCAGAGGCCGACCGCCGCGCGGCCATCACTCGCTGGACCAAGGAGCTGCACGTGTACGAATAAATCCGTGCCAGGCCCTCCTGTCCCTCCTTTCTGCGCGGCGGGCGCGGCGCAGCGCCGGCGGGCTGCGAAAGGAGGGACACCCGTGCCAGGCACCAATTTCGGATCCACCCATGGCCAAAGCATTCACACCCGGACTCAAGGTCACGCCACGCACCACCTACCGCGCGCGGCGGCTGCTGCCCATCAGCGGCGAAGTGGAAGTCAAGCTGGGCGACCGCGTGGGCGCAGACGCTGTGGTGGCGCAGACCTTCATGGAGGGCGACGTGTTCCCCATGCGCGCCGCCAACATGCTGAGCGCCAACCCCAAGGATCTGCCCTCGCTCATGCTGAAGCAGGTGGGCGAGACCATCGCCAAGGACGAGCCGCTGGCGCGCAGCAAGGGCATCTTTGGCATGATGCGCACGGAGATCCGCTCCACGGCGGCAGGCACCATCGAAAGCGTGAGCGACTCCACTGGCATGGTGATCATCCGCGGGCCCAAGCAGCCGGTGGCGGTGCGCGCGTACATCGCGGGCGACGTGGTGGAGGTGCTGCCGCGCGAAGGCGTGGTGGTGCAGAGCCAGGTTGCCCTGATCCAAGGCATTTTCGGCGTGGGCGGCGAGACCCACGGCATGATCCAGGTGGTGTGCGAGAAGCCGGACGAGCCGCTGGACGAGCGCCACGTTGGCTCGCACCACCGTGGGCTCATCGTGGTGGGCGGCGGCCGCATGACTGCAGGCGCCATCCGCCGCGCGCGCGAAGTGGGCGCGGTGGCCGTGGTGAGCGGCGGCATTGACGACCGCGACCTGCGCGACTTCCTGGGCTACGACATCGGCGTGGCTGTGACCGGCAGCGAGAAGCTAGGCATCACGCTCATCATCACCGAGGGCTTCGGCGACATCTCCATGGCGCAGCGCACGTTTGACCTGCTGAAGTCCCACCACGGCCGCATGGCCAGCGTCAACGGCGCCACGCAGATCCGCGCTGGCGTGATGCGGCCGGAGATCGTCATTCCGCTGGAGGGTTCCGCAAGTGGCGCTGGTTCCGCAAGCGGCGCTGGCCCCGCAAGCGGCGCTGGCCCCGCAGACACCTCTGTGGCTGGCGGCGCTGTGGCTGGCGTGCTGGAGATCGGTACGCAGGTGCGCGTCATCCGCGACCCGTACTTCGGCATGCTGGGCACTGTGAAGGCGCTGCCTGAACAGCCCGCGGTGCTGGGCAGCGGCAGCAAAGCGCGCGTGCTGGACGTGGCGCTGATCAACGGCCAGGTGGTGACCGTGCCGCGCGCCAATGTGGAATTGATCGAGGAGTAGGGCAGGCAGGGCCGTCCTCCCTCTGGCTGGTGCGCGCCTCTGCACGGCTTCTGCGCTGTCTGAAACGCTGCTCCCTGCAATGTCTGACACCCCAGGGCCCGCACAATCGCGGATATTCGATCCGCGTCCTGGGTTTTGGAAGTAGCCACGGTTTTGTATCCTCGCCTCCCGGTGCTGGTGGCTCCCTCCGCCCCAGCCCTGTTCCTGCCTGTTCCCCTGGATCCCTTTTCCTGAGGAGTCATCACTGTGCGTACCGCTCATTCTTCCAGCCGTTCGGCGGACACTGCTGTCATTCGTTTCCGCGTTCCTGTCGTTGCTTCGGTTGTGGCGGCATCGGTTGCACTCTCTGCGACTGCAGACGTGGTGCAGTTTCTCGCCACAGACGGCACCAAGCTGTTCAGGGCCGACTCGACTGGCGCCGTCTTCCAAGGCGCTGTGTTGTCCGCGGCCATCCAGTCCCTGACGGTGGTTCCTGCGGGCTACAACATCGCAGGCCTTGCAGCCGGGGACATCCTGGCCTGCGCAGCCACTGCGACAGCAGGCCAGTACGCGATCTATCGCCTGAATGACCCCTTTGGCGCCGCCACCCTCACGCAGATCGGCTCCACCAGCGTGGGCATCGGTTCCATGGTGCTGGCCAACGGAAACATCTATGGCGTCGAAGACTCCCTGAACCCGGTCCGCGTCTACCAGCTTGATTCCAGCAACTGGTCCATCTCGCAGACGTGGAACACCGGCATTTCAGCCGGCGGCAGCGGCGGCCTTGCCTGGGACGATGTCAACAATCGGTTCCTGATCTCGGATGCCACCAACAACCGTCTGATGTCCTGGGGACCAGGCGGGACTGGCACTCCTGTTGGTCCCGTGGGATTCTCCTTCACCAACAATGGCATGGAGTTCTTCAACGGAACGCTGTATGGCGCACTGCGGCCTGAGTCTGCCGGCAACACATTGCGCTTGGGAAGCTACGACCTGACCACTGGCGCGTTTACGACCATGGCCACCGTCACAGGTGTCACCGGATCGGGCACGGGCTTTGTAGCGCTGCCAGCACCGGGAACGTTGGCGGTGGCGGTGCTGGGCCTGGTGGGATCGCGGCGCCGAAGGCTGTAGCTCTGCGCTACGCTTTCCATCCGTGGTTGAACCGTCTGGCTTTCTTGTCCTTGGGAAGACCCCGCTCTTCCTGGCACTGCTGATCATCAGCGTGTGCGTGCTGGGCTGCATCTTCATCGCAAGGACCGGCGTGCGGATGCGCGTTCGCCGCATCGCTGGCCTGGCCGCTGTGGATGAAGCCGTGGGCCGCGCCACAGAGATGGGCCGCCCCATTCTCTACGTGCCCGGCATCCAGGACCTGGACAACATCCAGACTGTGGCAGGCATCTCCATCCTGGGCCGCGTGGCGCGCACCGTGGCGGAGTACGACGCCACGCTGGACGTTCCCACCTCCCGCAGCCTGGTGATGACCAGCGCGCGCGAGGCTGTGCAGGCCGCGTACATGGCGGCTGGCCGCTCAGACTCGTACAACCAGGACCGCATCCGGTACATCACCGACGAGCAGTTTGGCTTTGTGGCGTACGCCAATGGCTACATGGTGCGCGAGCGCCCGGCCGCGTGCCTGTACTTCGGCTGCTTCTTTGCAGAGAGCCTCATTCTGGCTGAGAGCGGCAACTCGGTGGGCGCCATCCAGATCGCGGGCACCGCAGAGACATCGCAGCTGCCGTTCTTTGTGGCAGCGTGCGACTACACGCTGATCGGCGAGGAGTTCTTCGCGGCTGGCGCGTACCTGAGCGGCGAGCCGGACCAGATCGGCACCATCGTGGGCCAGGACATGGTGAAGGCCGCGGTATGGATCCTGATCGCGGCAGGCGCTGGCTGGGCCACGCTGGCGGCAGCCACCCATAGCCAGACGATGCTATCAGGCATCAACTGGCTGCGAGAAGTCATGGGAGGCGGCAACGGATGAGCAGGATGTTCGCTGCCATCCTGGCTGGCGTTGCCGGCGTGGGCATGGTGGTGGCGTACTTCGTGCGCCCCATCGCACCCATCAGCGAGACGGTGGTGGACTGGTTCAACATCCTGGCTGGCGTGGCGTTCGTGCTGGGCGGCGTGAACCTGGCCAAGATGAACTTGGCCAAGATCAGCTCGCGCGAGAAGGGCTGGGGCTACGCGGCGGTCACGCTGGCGGTCTTCGTGTTCACGCTGGAAGTGGGCCTGGTCAAGGTTGGAGGCACGCCGAATGCGTCGTCGCCCAATCTGCCCATGAGCGGCGGCTTCCAGGATCAGGGCAGCGCGTTCTGGTGGATGTACGAGTTCGTCATGAGCCCCATCACCAGCACGCTCTTTGCCATGCTGGCGTTCTACGTGGCCAGCGCTGCATTCCGCGCGTTCCGGGCCAAGAACACAGAAGCCATCCTGCTGCTGGTCACGGCGTTCATCGTGCTGCTGGGCCGCGTGTACGCGGGCGTGGTGCTCACCGACTGGATTCCAGAGGACAACGAATGGATCAGCTGGCTGCGGTTTGAGAATCTGAGCAGCGTGATCATGAACGTGTTCAACACCGCCGGCACGCGCGCCATGATCATCGGCATCGCCATTGGCGTGGCCGCCACCAGCCTGAAGATCATGACTGGCCTGGACCGCAGCTACCTGGGAGGCGAGGGCTGACATGAGCACCGCACCTCCCACGCAGCCTGGTTCGGTGCACCGCGGACCTGTGCGCCCCTCCTTCTGGATGCGGCTCAACGGCATTGACCGCCGGTGGATCTTCCTGGCCATGGCGCTGGCGGTGGCTGGCCCCATCCTGTGGGTGGGCGTCACCGGCAGCACGCTGCCAGAGAAGGCCACGCGCCCCGTCAAGGGCGCGTTCCACGCCATTGACGATCTGCCCGCAGGCAGCAAGGTGCTCATCAGCTTTGACTTCGACCCCGCCTCCGCTGGCGAGCTCCAGCCCATGGCCACGGCGTTCATCAATCACTGCGCGATCAAAGGGCACAAGCTCTACTGCATCACGCTGTGGGCGCCAGGCACGCCGCTCATCGAGCAGACCATCACAGATGTCATCGGGCGCTATCACAAGGGCAAGTACGAGTACGGCAAGAACCTGGTGAACCTGGGCTATCAGGCTGGCAACGAAGGCGTGATGAAGAACGCCACCTCCAACTTCCTCCTGGCCTTCCCCAAGGACGTGAAGGGCACGCCCACCGGGCAGATCGAGATGATGCAGGCCATCTCCAGGGTGGGAGACTTTGATCTGCTCATCTCCATCAGCGCTGGCTATCCCGGCGCCAAGGAATGGGTGCAGTACGCCGTGAGCGGCACGCTGACCAGCACCAAGCCGCTGAAGTTCGTGGCTGGGTGCACGGGCGTGCAGACGCCGCAGGTCATGCCGTACTACCCCGTGCAGATGGCGGGCGTGCTGGGCGCCATCAAGGGGGCGGCGGAGTACGAGGTGGAGGTGAACAAGCTGGTGGCCGAGGCCAATCCCGGCAAGCCGGTGCCGCCATCGCTGCTGGACGCGCAGCGCCGCATGGCCCCGCAGCTGGTGGCGCATGTGCTCATGGTCTGCCTGATCATCTTGGGCAACATCATCTACTTCACCACGCGGCCTGGCCGCGCGCGGGGAGCGCACGCATGAGCAGCGCAGACCTGGAAGTGCACGAGGTCGCCGCGCAGGCCAGGCGCCGCCAGCGCACCGCATGGGTGCTGGTGCTTGCAGTGCTGGCGGTGCTGCTGGGCGCGCGCGCGCTGATGGGCACCACCCTGGGCGACGTGGGCGACCCGAGGGCGGACGGATCACCCGCCGCCACCATGCGCACGCATGCGTTCGGCCTGTACTACGTGAAGCCGGACACGCATCGCATGGTGGAGGTGAAGCCCGCCACCAAGGACGCGCCTGCCAAGTGGGAAGAGGTGGGGAAGGCCGGCACGCCTGCCACCGGGAAGAACGCGGACGCCCCAGTGGTGGAGTTCACGCAGTGGGTTGAGTCGTCCGCCACCGAGTGGGCCGCAGCGCAGAAGCCGGTGACCGCCACCCCTCAGTCCACAGCCAACGCGCAGCCCTTGACTCCCGCGCAGCTGGCTGCAGGCGGTCCGCAGATCAGCCTGCCGCGCACGTTTGGAATCTGGATCGCCGCGTTCTTCACGCTGGCCGCGCTCAGCTTCCTGGTGGGCGACAACCCGGCATACAAGTTCACCGAGTCCGTGGTGGTGGGCGTGAGCGCCGCGTACTGGATGACCTCCGCGTTCTGGGAGACGCTGGTTCCCAAGCTCTTTGGCGCGCTCAGCCCAGCGCTGGTGCGCGCCTATGTGGCGCCGCAGTTCTCCATCAATGAAGCGCCTGGCGGCTTTGGCTGGATGTCAAACATGCTGGGCTCTGCAGCGCAACCAGCGGACGTGGCCTTCTGGGTTGCGGTCATTCCTGCCGCGCTGAGCGTGCTCCTGCTGTGCCGCCTCAACCAGAAGGCGTCATGGCTGGGCGTGTTCCCCATCGCGTTCATCGTGGGGCTGTTCGCGGGCCTGAAGTTCGTGCAGTTTGTGGAGTCTGACCTGCTGGCGCAGACGGCCACCATGTTCGAGCCGCTGTGGCGGACGCAGGAGCATGTGGTGAACGGCGTCACGGAAACCGACTGGGCCGCCACAGTGGGGTACTGCATCAGTACCACGCTGGTGCTGCTGGGCGTGCTGTCCGTGCTGGTGTATTTCTTCTTCTCGCTGGAGCATCGCGGCGGCATCGGCAAGACTGCGCGCGTGGGCATCTGGTATCTGATGATCACGTTCGGCGCCAGCTTTGGCTTCACAGTCATGGGACGCATCGCGCTGCTCGCTGCGCGGTTCGAGTACCTCTTTGACGACTGGCTCTGGCTGATTGATCCAGCCAAGCGGCACTAGCGCATGGCCACCGAGAGCCTCCCAACCATCGGACTAACCATGGGCGACCCCCTGGGCATTGGTCCAGAGGTGGTGGTGAAGGCGCTCTCCGACGCAGCGCTGCGGCCCAAGGCCAGGTTCGTGGTGTACGGCTGCAACGACGTGCTGCTGGAGGCGGCAGAGAAGGCCAAGGTGTCCACCGACTGGTTCCGCGTGGAGGCCGCCAGCGCGCGCGCACAGGCTGGCAGCGTGCTGCAGCCGCTGGTGCTGGACTATGCGCGTGAAGGCTCGCTGCCGCAGGACCGGCACGGGCCGTCGCGCCTGGGCGGCGTGCTCAGCAAGAGCTTTGTGGAAGACGCCATCACCGACGCGCTGCGGCCGCAGGGGGATCCGCGCCGGCTGGATGCCATTGTCACCGGCCCCATCAGCAAGGAGAGCTGGAGCCTGGCCGGGTTCAAGTGGCCGGGGCACACAGAGCTGCTGGCGTTCCGCACCAAGGCCAAGCGGCACACCATGATGTTCAGCAGTCCGCGGCTGCGGGTGGCGCTGGCCACGGCGCACTTGCCGCTCATGGATGTGCGCAACGTGCTGACCATTGGCCGCGTGTTCGATCCCATTGACCTGGGCAATCAGTTCTGCCAGCAGCTGGGCGTGGAGAAGCCGCGCATTGCCGTGTGCGGGCTGAATCCGCATGCAGGCGAGGGCGGTCTGTTTGGCGACGAGGAGGAGCGCGTGATCCGCCCCGCCATTGATGCGGCGCGGCGAGCTGGCGTGGACGCGCACGGGCCGTTCCCGGGCGACACGGTGTTCATTGCAGCTGCGGCTGGCGAGTGGGACCTGGTGGTGGCCATGTACCACGACCAAGGCCTGATCCCCGTGAAGCTGCTGGGCTGGGACAAGGCCGTGAACGTGACCGTGGGCCTGCCGATCGTGCGGACCAGCCCGGATCACGGCACGGCGTTCGACATTGCCGGCCAGAACCGCGCGAGCGACGGCAGCATGCGCGCCGCCATCGCCCTGGCCCTGAAATTGGTGCCTGGCACGGGTGTCCCTACTTTCGGGGCGGGAGTGTGAGGCGCGCGGAAACCCGGGACAGGAGTGCCTGGCACTAATTTCAGCCGATGGGCAGCGTGAGCAGCGGCGCGGGCTGATTGTGGTCTTGCAGGCAGCGCAGCAGCAGCATCTGGAGCAGGTTGAATCCCTGTTTGCTCGTGATGTCGGTTGAGTCCACCCAGAACCAGTAGCCGCGGTACTGCACAGCCACCATGGGATCTGGCGGCGGCTCCTTGCCGCACTTCACGTGGATGAATGGCTTTGCAGTGTTGTCCGGGATTCGCGCCGCGATGCCCTCCGACACATGCTCCGCTGGCAACTCCACGCCCAGCGTGGCCAGCTGCAGCAGCCCCATGGTGCTGCGCGGCTGCAGGCGGATGACGTTGGCACCGTCGGCCTCCGCGCCGATCTGAATGCTCAGGCAGATGCCGCTGTCTGTCTTGGTCGCGTTGGGCTTGTTCAGCAGCTGCAAGAGCTCCTGCACCTGCTTTGCCTGCTCGGGCGTGGTGCTGCACAGCAGCATGTTCATGCCGGAGATCTGCCCCTTGTCCGTCACCTGGAAGTTGAACGACAGCACACCCTCGTCCTTCAACACCGCCATGAGATCCACCGCGCGACGCATGGACTCCGCCCACGGAACAGGCCTGTAGACGGGCGAGTCAAGCGGCCCTACGGCGTCAGTCAGAATCTCGATCATCCACCGCGTGTCCACCGCCGCGCGGATCATCAGCACGTACAGATCCAGCTCAATGGGCGTCAGCAGCTCCTTGAAGTACCGCTCGCCCGTGATGGGCGTGTAGCTGATGGTGGGCGTCTCGCGATAGCCGCCAGACACTGAAAACGGCACCAGATTGCCCGCATAGTTGGACGAAGGTCCCACGCCCACCTGGCCGGTGGCGCCCACGTTCACTTCGCTCTGCGCGGTGATGCTGGTGACCTGCAGCAGCGTGCTTGGCTCCGCGTACCGCATGCGCACCACCATGTTCAGCAGCTGCTGGTCGTTGGTGCGCGTGATGACGTCGGTGTACGCCGCGCGGCCGTTGGCGATGGACGCCGGCCCCACCACCGCGCAGCCCGATGACACAACCGCCGTCGCGCAGAGGGCGACGGCGGTTGGGAGGAGTCGAATCTTCATGCGGGTCCTGCTCCGAATCTGGACGCAGACCAGCGCGCGGTCAGCGAATGACCACGGTGCTGGCTTCGGTGATCAGCTCATACACCACCTGCACTTCGGCGTTGCCCAGACGCACGCAGCCCATGCTCATCTGCTTGCCGATGCTCTGCGGCTCCACCGTGCCGTGGATGCCATACTGCGTGAACTTGGCGCTGGATGCATCCGCGCCCTGCAGGCCAATCCACCGCTCGCCGATGGGATTGCGCGGGTCGTTGCTGGCAAAGCGCTCGCCCGTGCGTGGGTTGCGCCACTCCGGGTCAATCAGCTTGCTGTTGGTGCGCACCTTGAACGTGCCCACGGGCGTGCTGTCGTCTGCTCCCAGGCCGCAGGGGAAGCTGGCCACCATCACGCGCTGGTCGCCGGTGCCGGAGTAGATGTTCAGGCGGAAGTCCGCCTTCACCACTTCTGCGTCGAAGGGACCAACAGGCAGCTTGAGCCGCATGTCCGGGTGCAGCGCGCGTTCATTGGCCAGGCCGTTGATGCGCTGGATGAAGCGCCAGTCCAGGCCCAGCTTCTCGTTCTTGGCGATGCGCGCCAGGCTGTCGCCCTTCTTCACCATGTAGCTCTGGCTGATGGTGTCGCCAGGAACGATCTTGGCGCTGAAGAACAGGCGTTCTGCCAGCGTGTTGATGCCCTGATATGCAGCCACGCGCTCGGTGGCGCTCAGCTGGTTGCTGTCCAAGAGGCGCGTGAGCTCCACGCGCGCGCGGAGCGGGTCCATCTCGATCATGGACACAGCTTGCTGCACGCGCTGGCCTGCAGTGCCCAGCGCCACCGTGGTGGGCGCAGCGGTGCCAGGCGCGGTCACGCCAGTTGGCGCGGCGCCTGAAGTTCCTGCAACGCCTGCAGTTGGCGCGCTGTTCGCGCCACCCACGGTGGGAGACGGGGCGGGCGCGCCCAGCGCTGGCGCTGGCGTGGTGCCCACAGTGATCACGGCGCCATCGGGCGAGGTTGCGCCCGACGTGGTGTTCGCCGCCAGCGGATCCACCACCATGCCTTCAGCAGGCGTGGCGTTGGCGGCGGGGGCGTCGCTGCGATGCGTGAGCAGCCAGCCGGCAGTGGCACCACCTAGGCCCAGGATGGCCACAGCGAGGAACAAGCTGCGTGTGCCCCCCAGGGGTGAGTGCTGCGTGCGGGGCGCGCTGGCAGAGGCGAACGGGTTGGGACGGGGCGACTGGCTTGGCAGGGTCATCCTTGACCTCGGGCGGGTTGAAGGCGGTGCGCGCGAGCGTCCGTGCCGCGCACCTTGCTACATCGGTTAGTGTCGCAAAATCACGCCACTTTGTGGGGTGGCGATTGCGTGCATCTTCACATCGTGCGGTTCGTGCGGAAGGGCTCGCACCACGCGGTCATCGGTGATCAGCCCGATGCGGTACGCCGTGGGAGGCAGCGCTGCCAGCAGGCGGTCGTAGATGCCAGCGCCGCGGCCGAGCCGCGCGCCCGTAGGGTCAAAGGCCAAGCCGGGCACCACCACCGCGCTGATGGCGGAGGCAAGCACAGGGGTGCGGGCCTTGGGGGCTGGCACGTCCCAGGCATCAGGTTCCAGCGCCGCGGGGTCCCACGCAGGGGCGGACGGGCCGGGCAGCAGGGCGCTGGCTGGCATGGCGTACAGGAGCGGTGCGCTCGTTCGGCTGTCGCAACGGGGCAGGGCGATGCTCCAGCCTGCCTGGATGGCAGCAGATGCCAGGTAGATGGGGTTGAGTTCGCCGCGGATCGGCACATATGCCAGCAGGATGCCAGCAGGACGGACGCCAAGGAGCGGCCACGCGGCTTGGCACGCAGCCTGGCTGGCAGCTGCTCCGGCGGCCGTAGACGGATCTGCCTCTGGCGCGCGCAAACGGGCCCGGGCCCACGCCCGGAAGGCGGATTTGGGCTGATCTGGGCCAGGTGCTGGTGGGAGCGCTGGAATTTCGCCGGCTGGCATGGCTGCATCTTCGTCCGAATGGCTTCCAAATGCCAACCTTGGGTCAGCCAAACCCCCGACAATGTCCGATCCGAAAGGAAGGGCCGTCGTATCTGGGAGGTGCGGCCCAAGGCCCCCTGCGCGGCAGGGGCATCGTGGCGGTTGAAGAGGAGCACCTGCATGTGCGGAATCGTGGCTTACATCGGTAAGAAGGCAGCGGCCCCGCTGCTGCTGGAAGGACTGAAGCGGCTGGAGTATCGCGGCTACGACTCAGCTGGCATGGCGGTGCTGGACGGCCAGGGGCGCATCTGCATGGCCAGGAGCGTGGGCCGCGTGCGCGTGCTGGAAGAGCTGGTGGAGACCAAGCGCGGATTCGACGGCACCGTGGGTCTGGCGCACACCCGCTGGGCCACGCACGGCGGCGTGACGGAGGCCAACGCACACCCGCACCTGGACGACCTGGTGAAGGGCCACGGCATCGCGCTGGTGCACAACGGCATCATCGAGAACTACGCATCCATCAAGAAGTACCTGCTGGAGCGCGGCCACACGTTCAAGAGCGAGACCGACACCGAGGTGCTGGTGCACCTGATCGGCGAGCTGTACCAGGGCGACCTGGAGAAGGCCGTGCAGGCCGCGCTGCGCGAAGTGACCGGCGCGTACGCCATCGCATGCATCTGCGAGAAGGAGCCTGGCGTGCTGGTGGTGGCGCGCAAGGGCAGCCCGCTGATGGTGGGCGTGGGCGCGGACGAATACGTGGTGGCCAGCGATCAGAGCGCGATCGTGGCGCACACCAACCAGGCCTTCACGCTGGACGACTATCGCGTGGCCAAGCTGACGCGTGAGTCGTTCCGCACCAGCACGGTGGACGACGTGACTGTGGACGCCAAGATCCTGGCGCTTGAGGGCGACCTGAGCGAGATCGAGCTGGGCGACTTTGAGCACTACATGCTCAAGGAGATTTTTGAGCAGCCCGCTGCGCTGACGCGCACGCTGCAGGGGCGCGTGGATCATCGCGCTGGGCAGATTGTGCTGGGCGGCATTCAGGATCACGCGCGCGCGCTGGCGTCAGCGCGGCGCATCACGTTTGTGGGACAGGGCACTGCGCTGCACGCCGGCATGGTGGGCAGCTACCTCATGGAGGAGATGGCCAAGATCCCAGCCGACTGGGACTTTGCCAGCGAGTTCCGGTACCGCAATCCCATCGTCACCGAGGGCAGCGTGGTGGTGGCCGTCAGCCAGAGCGGCGAGACAGCCGACACACTGGCTGCGCTGCAGGAAGCCAAGCAGCGCGGCGCGCTGGCGCTGGGCGTGATCAATGTGGTGGGCTCGAGCATCGCACGCGAGACCGACGCGGGCATCTACCTGCGCGTGGGGCCAGAGATCGGCGTGGCCAGCACCAAGGCGTTCGTGGGCCAGGTGATGGTGAGCGCCATGCTGGCGCTCTTCATCGGACGCCGCCGGTTCCTGAGCCAGGAGTTTGTCAGCGGCGTGCTGCGCGAGCTGGA